>JASKOM010000009.1 GCA_030152305.1 Campylobacterota bacterium | reverse complement strand
AACTTAGCTATATTTTGCCTCATAAGTTTTTAATATCTGATTTTGGAAGTGGCATAAGAGGATTTTTGGCTGAAAATAAAGCCGTTGAAAGTTTGCTTCATTTTGGTTCGAATTTGGTTTTTGAAGATGCTGGAATACAAACTATGATTTATATTATAAGTAGAGATACAAATAACGAAGAGTACAAAATAAATATAAGTAAAGTTATTGACAAAAAGATTTCTCATATTGAAGCAAATGATTTTTTACATAAAGTCAAAAATGAAAAGTTTGAATATTTTATATCTACCATCAATAAATCAAAAATGTTAGATAGCATCATAAATTTTTCAAATGAAAATATTGAAATAGTCCTTGATAAGATTCAAGCTCAACAAAATTTTGTTTTTGAAAATAAAGAAATTGCAAACGGAATAGATGTTCATCAAGATTTTGTGAATCAAAGTTCAAAAAATATTTTAGGAGATAGTTTTAATATTGGCGATGGGATATTTAATTTGTCTCAAAAAGAATATACTCAATTTGCTTTTACAGCATCAGAAAAAAAGCTCATAAAACCATTTTATACTACCAATGAATTAGAAAGATATTGGGGGAATAAAGAAAATAATTTATGGGTAATTTACACAAATTCAAGCTATAAAAATCAAAATAGTTTGGATAATTATCCAAATATTAAAAATCATCTTGATAAATTTCAAAGTGTAATTACATCTGACAATAAACCTTACGGATTACATCGTTCAAGGGATGAGAAATTTTTCAACAATGAAAAAATAATCTCTCTTAGAAAATGCAAAATGCCTACTTTTGCATATACAGACTTTGATTGTTATGTATCTCAAACATATTTTTCTATACAAACAAACAGACTTAATATGAAGTTCTTGACTGCTTTATTAAATTCAAAATTAATTGCTTTTTGGTTAAAAAATAAAGGGAAAATGCTGGGTGATTTGTATCAAGTCGATAAAGAACCTTTATTGAATTTACCAATCAAAGATATAAAAGATGATGAGTCATTTATAAAACTTGTCGATGAGATTTTGGAAGCAAAACAAAAAATCAAAGATTATAAAATCTTGCTTGATGAGGCTTTGAAAAATGATAATTTTGATAGAAAAATCAAACTAAAAAAAGAACTTATAACCCTCCAAAATCACATCAATGAAATTGATAAAGAAATAAACCAAAAGGTCTATGAACTTTATGATTTGAGTGAAGATGAAATTAAAATTGTTGAGAGTAATTAGTAGATCAACTCGAGATACAACCGTTAGCAGGATTCAAAGGCTTTTTAGCCTTTGTTTTATCTTGCGAATTTTATATTTTTATTATTTTTACAGCTGTTTTATATTCAGGTTCTTTGCTAATATTATCAATAAGTGAATTTGTTAATCGATTAACTTCTCGATTATGCATTGGAATAAATATTATTCCAGCTTTTAAATTTGCTGAAATCTCGACCTCATCGACAATTTTTCCGTAACGACTTTCAACAATAATTTTATCCCCGTTTATAATATTTAAATTATTCGCATCAATTTTTGAAATCTGAACTGGATATTTTTCTTGTCCAAATTTTGTGCTTGAATGCCAAGCATGATTTATTCGACCAGTTAATAACATAAACGGATAATCTTCATCGATATCTTCTAAATTATTTATATATTCAGGAAAAATAATATTAGCTTTTTCAATTTTAAAATCTTTGCCCCATCGAAACGGCTCTTTTTTCAAAT
Organism: Campylobacterota bacterium; assembly: GCA_030152305.1. Classification (GTDB taxonomy): domain Bacteria; phylum Campylobacterota; class Campylobacteria; order Campylobacterales; family Thiovulaceae; genus Thiovulum_C. The sequence continues at coordinate 89,440 of JASKOM010000009.1, read as the reverse complement.
CGCTATACGAAACTTTCCAAATATCTAAATCAGGGCTTAACTTTGTCATTTCGCGATATTCATCAAATATTTCAATCTCATTTTTATAATCAAATTGCTCGTTAAATCCGAGTCGTTTTCCAATTTCAGCAAAAATTTGCCAATCTGCAAAACCTTCACCTGTTCTATTTGTTAATTGATTTTGCAAAGTTATTAATCGATCGAGATTTGTTTGAGTTCCATTTTTTTCACCAAATGGCAAAGCTGGAATCAATAAATGAGCAAACTTCGATGTTTCCGAATTCGTATAAGCATTTAATTCAATTACAAAATCGATATCTTTTATTTTTGATTCGATGAGGTTACGATTTGGCAAATGAAAAACAGGATCAGTATGAGAAACTAACAAAACTTCAAGATTGCCTTTTTCGAACATTTCAAAAGCCGTCAAACCGATATTTCGAGGCATATTTTCAGTTTGCCAAAAGTTCTCAACCTTTTTTATATTTTCTTCAGAATAATCAAGATGAACGGCTAAAGTTGTTGCCAAACCTCCAACTTCGCGACCGCCCATTGCATTTGGCTGACCAGTTAGCGAAAGTGGTCCAGAAAAATCTTTAAAAATTTGACCAGTTAATAAATGCAAATTAATAATTGCTAAATTTCCTGCTACACCATTTGAACTTTGATTAATTCCCATTGTCCAAGCTGAAACAATATTGTTCGCATTTTTCCACATTTCAAATAATAAATTAAATTTATCATGCGAAACACCAGCAATTTTTAAATTTTCATTTATATCTATATTTTTTATTTTTTCTAAATAAATATCTAAACCATTTAATAAAACATTTGGCTTTAATAAATTATTATCTAATAATTTTTTCGCGAGAGCATTTAACAAAAAAACATCTTTGCCAATATTTATATCGATAAATAAATCTGATATTTCTGCTGTTTTCGTTTTTCGCGGATCAATCACGACAATTTTCAAACCGCGATTTAATTCTTTTTCTTTTTTAATTTTATTAAATAAAACGACATGCGATTCAGCCATATTCGAACCGATTATAATAAATAATTCAGTTTTTAAAGCCTCATTTTGAGTAATCGGAACAAAATCAAAACCGAGACTTTTTTTATAACCGACAACGGCACTTGCCATGCAAGTTCGACTATTCGTATCGACATTATTCGTTTTAATAAAACCTTTAGCTAATTTATTAGCCAAATAATAATCTTCATTTAATAATTGACCAGATAAATAAAAACCGATCTTTTTTGGATCTCGTTCAATGCTATTTTTTATTTTTTTCACTGCAATATCAATCGCTTCGTTCATGCTAATTTCACGAAAATCGCTATTTATATTTTCGCGAAACATAGCTTTTAACAGACGATTTTTATTTATGCTTTTTAATTGCGAAGCCCCTTTTGAACAGATTAAACCGCCGTTAATTTCATAATTTTTATCACCTTTTAATTTTACGGGCTGATTATTTATTAATTCGACTTCGAGACCGCAACCGACACCACAGAAACCGCAAACAGTTTTTACTACCTCATCAACGATCATGATAATTTTTCCATATCAACAATAATTTCCGAAAAAGCTTCATAGCGATGATTAATATCTCGTTCGATCATTTTTGCCAAAACAGGATAAAAAACATGTTTAATCTCTTTAGCCGAAAAATTACTTTTTGAAGTGAAATTTTTAATATCTAAATATGGCAAAACACCAGATAAATTTTTATAAATTTCTACACCAATTGCGAAAATTTCAAACTGTTCAATTTTGCCACTTTGTGGTTTTTCATGCAAAAACTTTTCAGGAATTTCATTAAATTTACGACTAAATTTTAAAATAAATTCCAAAGCACCGTTTGAATATTTCGATAAAAACCGCTCTTCAAATTTCGAGAAAGTTTCATAATTTAATTTTTTGCTTTTATAAATTCTCATGAGATCTGAAATATATAATTTTGCTTCTGTGATGGGCATAGCTTTCATGAAACGATGACCTTCTCGACCTTCGCCGTTCATTTTGCCACCAATCGATAAATAAACTCCATCAACAGTTGAACCGCCAGATTTAACTCTAGTTCCTTCAAAACCTATATCACCAAAACCGTGAATTCCGCAACCTTTTGGACAACCGCTCCAATGAAATCGAATTGTCGAATCATCAGACAAAGGAACTTTTTCAGAAAGATAATTTGCCATATTTATCGCATCAGGTTTATTCGGAATAACTCCAAACGGGCAATCTTTTGAACCAGCACAAGCAATCATATTTTTATAATACGGATTACTAAATTTATCAAAATTAACAAACAAATTTTTATTATTTTCTAAAAATAATTTATCAACTCCGACAATATAAATATTTTGATCATACGAAAATCTCAATTCGCCGTCAATATTTTTAGTAATTTCTGCAAGTTCAATTAAACCGTTGCCTGAAAAAATTCCAGCGGGAACGACAATTAATTTGGCATATTTTTTATTTTTTAACTGAACAAGATCATTATTTAAATTTTCGAAATCGATCATGCTTTTGCCAGATGTTAAAAAATTTATTTTGCTTTGACTTCTGATTTCTTCTTCGAATTTCGTAATGCCTATCGAATCGATGAGGTAAAAAAGTCTATTTTTATTTCGATTATCTCTAAAACCGAATTCTTTAAATATATTTAAAATTAGCTCAAAAATATAAACGACCTCATCGCTATTTGTTAAAAATATATTTGTAGCTTTAGCACTTTCTCCAACTTTTCCGCCTAAATATAAATTAAAACCGAAATTGCCATCTTTTTGAGCGAGAACAAAAGCAACATCATGACCCCAAATATTCGAACGATTTGAAAAACTGCCATTAATTCCAACATTAAATTTTCGTGGCAAAACCGTGATCCATTCATCTTTTTTTACAAAAATATTATTCATTCGTTCGACGATCGAATCAGTTTCGATGACACTATCAACGGCAAAACTATTTAACGGATCAGAAACGATATTTCGAATATTATCAACACCAGTTTGAAACGGCGAAAGACCAACAGATTCAAGCTCTTTTAAAACAGTTGGAACTGTTTCGATTCGCAAATTTCTAATCTGAAATTGCATTCTTGTCGTAACATCGATTTGACCAGCTCCATATAAATTTGCAATTTCACCAACTTTTAAAGCCATTTGATAAGTTAATTTGCCATTTGGAACACGAACTCGAATCATAAACGAATTTGGTTGCGGTCGATCATAAATTCCAAACGATTTTAATAAAAAATCTAAGTCGTCTGGCAACATTGAACCGTAGCCATTTTTAGCATATGTTTCAAGCTGTGCAAATGCTTCAGCTGGAGTTCGTCGTTTTTTTAACTCTTCAATTTTATTTATTTTTTTTGATCTTTCTTGAGACACTTCAGCTAAGCTCTTCATTTTCGTTTTCCTCGTTATTCATATCATTATTTAAATTATTTATATAATTTTCTCGAGAATATATAATCGAATTCATGTTAAATTTTTGATCATATTTTGCAATTTCACCAAATATTAAAACAGCTGGAGAACTAATATTCTCGATTTCATCAAGTTCTGATATTTTGCAAAGAACTCTTTTTTCAGTCAATCTCGAAATATACGAAACAATCAAAACTGGATAATCTAAATCGATTTCTAATTCGATAGCTCGTTTTTTAATTTCTTGTCGTCTTGATAAACCCATCAAAACAACGACCGTGTGATTTTTCATTTTTAATAAATCAACCCAATCTAAATTAATTCGATTGCCTGATAAATGAGCCGACACGATCGAAAAACCAGAAGAAACTCCTCGAAGAGTTGGAGGCAAACCGTAAGAAATTGACGATGAAACACCAGCGATGACTTCGATATTTATTCCTCGTTCGCTTAAAAACATAAATTCTTCACCGCCACGACCGAAAACATATGGATCACCAGCTTTTAATCTGCCGACTAAATTACCTTTTTCGACCTCATCGAACATCATTTTATTAATTTCTCGTTGCTTTTTCGAATGACTTCCAGCCTGTTTTCCAACAGAAACAAGACGGCAACTTTTTGGAACAAGCTCTAAAATCTCTTTCGAAACAAGATGATCATAAAACATTACATTAACGATTTGCATCGTTTTTAAAGCTTTAACAGTCAATAAATCAGGATCACCAGTTCCAGCACCGATTAAAAAAACTTTTCTCAAAGCTGAACGAGTCTCATTTTCGACTTTATTTAAATCTAAATTATTATTTTCTCGATCAATTCCAAAATTATTTAATAAATTATTTAAATTATCTGGCAAAACTCGATCGATATGATCGCGAACGATTTGACCCATTTTTGGACTTTTGCCCGAAGTCGAAACAGAAATTTTTAAATCGCCTCGAACAATCATCGAAGTAAAAAAAATATCGCTTTCATCGGGTTCATCAACACGATTTAATAAATAACCAAGTCGCCATCGTTCTGATAAAACTAAAGCTCGAACTTCGTTATTTCCTGTTGCATCGATAATTAACGAATAACCAACAAGATCTCTTCTCGAAACGGCACGAACAAATTTTTTTATATTTTTATCATTTGGAAATTCTTCGATAAAATTTATAGAAACAGCCGTAAAATCAATTCCGCTTTTTAATAAAGCCGTTGCTTTTTGAGTTGCAACTTTGCCACCACCGATTAATAAAACTTTGGGACGATTGAGAACAATTGGTAAAACTTGCAAAGTTAAAATCCTTTATTATTTATATATAGCCTGAAAAATATTTAAAAAAATGGCTGACCAAAAAGCTATTTTATAAAATTTCAATGGATCTCTTTGTAACAATGGAGCTTGAGACGAAAAAATATCTTTTATATTTTCCGTATGTTTTAAGTCATAATTAATTTCAGAAAAATGTTTATATCTTATTTTATAATCTCGATGAACCATTCGTAAAATTAAATAATCAAGCCAAACAGGAACAGCTCGATTTATTTTCGATGGAGCTTCTGGATTTTTATGAAATGTTGGATTCTGAAAAGGTTCAATTTCACCATATGGAAATTTATCAGTCAATAATTTATAAATCGTTACACCAATTGCAAATATTTCAGTGCTTTCAGAAATTGGCGAATTATTAAATCGTTCAGGAGCTAAATACGACGGAGTTCCAGCTCGAGAATTCAGCGAAAAAATTTCAACAATTGAACCAAAATCAACAATTTTAAAACTTCCGTCTATATTTAAACGAATTATATTTTCTGGTTTTATATCACCATGTAATAAATTTCGTTTTAATAAATATGCTGAACCTTCTAATAAAATTTTTAATAATTCAATTGCATCATTCGTCGAGATAAATTTATTATTATTTAAATATTCTAATAAATTTTTACCTTCAAGAAATTCTATTAAATAATATTTATATTTGCGATTTTCAGGAATATAAGCTCGAGGAAAAAGTTTGTGATTAATTTCGATGCTATATAAAGTCTCTCTTGAAAAGGTCAAAAGCTCTTCACGAGATTCTCTTGCTGAAGCAGGAGGAAATTTCATAACGACTTTATTATTATTTTTTTCGACAAGCCAAGTTCTCATATTTAAAGCCAACGGTTTTAATAATTTATAGCCATCGACCTCATCACCAATATTTAAATTTTCTGGAATTTCCAAAGGTTCTCGAATTTCGCGATGTTCGATATTTTCGATAAATTTTAAAATTATCGCCGAGGCATCATCTCGCAAATTTTCATGAACTTTTCGGTTTAAATATTTAACAAGACCATTTGCCATCATTGGCATGTGATCAATAATTTCTCGATCTGTCAATTCGCTATATAAACCGTCGGAAGCCATCAAAATAAAATCATTTTCTTTTAAATTATTTTCAAAATAATATGGCTCAATTTCTGGCTGAAGTCCAATTGCTTTTGTCAAAGCATTTGTTCCATTTAACGAATGATCAAGTGAAAGCTGTTTTAAATTATTATCTCGAACTAAATAAATTCGACTGTCTCCGACATTTGCTCCATAAAGTCTGTTGCCTTCAATAATTACGGCTGTCAATGTCGTAACCATTTGCGGATTTCCATATTCAGATTCAGACTTGTGAAACAAAATCGAATTAATAGATTTGATGAGGTGCGATAAAGTTTGCGGAATATCCCAATCGTCAGGCGAATTTTCAAAACCTGAAATAATATGATTTACAACTTTTTGAGAGGCTTCCCGCCCCTCCTTTGCACTTCCGACACCATCACAAAGAACGGCAACAGTTTTGCCGTTATTAAAATGCTTTACATCAAAACTATCTTCGCTTTGTAGCTGAACACCTTTTGCTAAGCCAAAAGCCGAAGTTTTGATATTAGATTTTTCCACCTGCATTTACTCCCCAAGTTGTTCGCCATCGAGTTTTAACAGAACTAATTCCGATAATTGCACCGCCAACGATAACTGCAAAAACGATAAATCCAAGTGTATATCCATTAGTAATTTCTTTTGTATAACCTAACATTGTTGCAAGTAACGAACCACCAAATCCGCCAAATGCTCCAATTAAGCCAGTCATAATTCCGATATCTCGACCAAATCTTTGTGGAACAAGTTGAAAAACAGAACCATTTGCCATTCCTAAATTAGCCATGATTAAAAATAAAACAAAAATTGCTACATAAAAATTAGTTACTAAAAAGGCATTAATTAATGCAAGTGAAGCAACTGATCCGTAAAATATATATAAAGCTTTTATTCCGCCCATTCTATCAGCGATATAACCACCAACAGGTCTTAAAACTGCTCCTGCAAAAATACATAAAGCTCCGAAATATCCAGCGACAACCATTGTATTTTTTTCGTCCAAAATATCTAAACCAAAAGCTTTCATTTCTACACCATATTGATTCATAAGATAAACTTTCATATATCCTGCAAAACCAACAAAACCGCCAAATGAAACAAAATAAAATAAATTAAACCACCAAGTATCTTTATCTTTTAATAATCTTAAATAATCTTCAACTTTTTTAGGTCGCGGAGTATAAATTTCAGCAGGTGCATCTTTTGCGATAAACATATAAATAAAAAGAATCATAAGCGATAAACCGCCACCAATTCCGAAAACCGCTTGCCAACCATATAATTCAGCTAACTTTGGAGCAAATAAGAAATCGATAACAACTCCAATATTTCCAGCTCCAGCAATTCCGAGAACAACACCTTGAAGATGTGGCGGATACCATTGACCAGCTTGTGGAAGAGCAACAGCAAAACTTGCACCAGCAAGACCTAAAATAATACCCATTGCTAAAACGGCTTCATAAGATTTAAAACCAAAATAATAAGCATAAAATAGCCCTAAAACAACAATACTTTGAGCAAATATAGCCGTTGTTTTTGCTCCGTATTTATCAACTGAAAAACCTAACACGATTCGTAAAATTGCACCAGCAAAAATTGGCACAGCGATCATAGTTCCAATTTGACTAGCCGTCAAACCACCTTCGATACTTCCTGAAATCTCTTGAGCAAGAGGCCCTAAAACAAGCCAAACCATAAATGAAAAATCGAAATATAAAAATGATGCTAACAGGGTAGGCCAATGCCCTTTTCCCTTAAGTTCAGCTAAAGCCATTTGGAACTCCTAAAGATTTATTTTTCGGAATATTAAATACTTTTAACTTAAAATAAACTTTAAACATTGTGTTGTTTTCTTAAATTTGCATAAAAATATCGATTGTTTCGGCATTTTTTAATCAAAACAGCAATATTTATTTTATTAAATAAAACTTAAATATTTAAAAAACTTGCTGATGAGGTCGCTCCCGTCATTCATAAAAAGCTCTTGTTATTACTGTATAGCCAAATTAAAAACCTTCAACTTCCAGAAATCAAAAATGAAACTGAACAAATTATCGAACTTAATAATTATTTCACGGCAACTTCAAACTTAATTGATATTTAGAGAAAATGGTATTTGGCAATTAACAGAAACTGGTCAAGATTTCGGAATTTTGCTAAAAGGAAAGTTCAATCAAATAAAATGAAAAATGAAAACGGTTGTGTAATTCGTAGGGAACAGCCTGTGGCTGTTCCATGAAAAAAGATCCCGAAACAAGTTACAGGAGCTTCGCTTCGGGATAATGGGGATAACGAAGATATTTTTTTATTTAATCCAATAGCTTTTTTCTGAACTATATTTATATAAATAAATTAAAGCAATTAGTGAAATTAAAATCATAACTGCTGACATGATTTGACCCATTGTTAGCCAATTTAAATATATAAATCCAAGTTGTAAATCAGGTTCTCGCCATAATTCAGCGGTAAATCTAGCAATTCCATAACCTAAACCGTAAAGCATTGCCAATTCTCCAGCTAATTTTGTTCGTGTTCGATAAACAAATAAAATTACAAAAAGCACAATTCCTTCAAGAAATGCTTCATATAATTGCGATGGATGTCTTAACGAATCATAAACTTTGATTCCCCAAGCTACATCTGTTTCTCGACCGACTAATTCCTGATTTAAAAAATTGCCAATTCGTCCAAAAACATAACCAATCGGAACAGCGATTGCTGATAAATCTAATAAAAACTTCAAGCTAATATTTCGTTTTTGTGCAAATAATATCGATGCGACAACAAAACCAAATAATGCACCGTGATAACTCATTCCGCTAATTCCGACAAATTGACCGCCACTAAACGGATTAAATATCTGTAACGGATTTGCTAAATAATAAGCCGTATGATCGCTATAAAATAAAATATAGCCTAATCTTGCTCCTAAAATTACACCGATTTCAACCCAAAAGAAATAATCATCTATTTCATCATCTTTAATAGGTAAATTATCTTTTTTCGCGATCCATTTTGCAAATAAATAAGCCGAAACAAGAGCCATAACATACATTAAGCCATACCAATGAACTTTAATCGAAAAAATCGAAAAAGCCACAGGATCAAAATGAGAATAAATATTTTGCCAAAAATCAATTATATTTATGTTCATTTGTTATTTGCCTTTTGTTTCGTTATTAATTATTTCAGTCAATTGAAATTTCTCGATTAAACTTAAATCAAAATCGATAACTCCATCACTGGCTAATTTCATTAAAACATTTCGATCGCAATAAACATCACCGGGCCAATCACGATTTAACTCATCAATTTCTTTTATTTTATTTGTTCCGTCAATAACATAAAAATCTCGATTCATAAATAAATCTCGATTCGAATCGAAATTATTTGCAACTCGCCATAACAACATATACGGATTATGAACACTATTTCCGACATGATCAACAAAAATAATAATTCGAGCGAAATCTTTCAAAGCTGAAAATTCAGACATTTTTTTATTCAAACTTTTATTATTTTTATCAATACTAATAACCGTAATTGGATTTTGAGAATCTCTAAAATATTGTTTCAAATCCCAAATTTTTATCGATAAATTTTTATCTTTTGCGATTCCAGAAACTTTTTTTAATAATAATTCATCAGTCAAAATTTCTAATTTTGGTAATTTGACCTCATCGCCTGTTGCATCAATTCCTAATTTTCCACCTAATAAAGCATCAGGCGAAGAATGATCAAGAGCATCGAGACTTCCCGATGAAATCATTAATTTTTTATAAGTTAATCGATTTAAAATATGTCTTGTAATCGCTGGATAATCTCGCAATTCTGGAGCATTTTCACCGACAAATATTGCATTTTTTACAAAACTCATCTGTCCAACTCCCCAAAATGTGTGCATAAATTGTTGCGGATGTCCAACATATCGCACTCGCATTTTGCCAATAATCAAATTATGAAAAACTCCATTTTCAGGCATTGCATAATCGATGAGGTCGGGAGCAGTTGTTTTTAACAACGGCAAAAATACTCGTTCAGTTGCCCAACCCATATATTTATCTTCGAGTGGCGGTTTGCCAACAACAGTTGCATAATAAACAGGACTATTTTTTTTAATCCAAATATTCGAAACTTCTAATATTGGATATTCTTCTTCCAAAGTATAATATCCAGTGTGATCGCCAAAAGGTCCTTCAATTCGCGATTTATTCGGATCAACAAAACCTTCAATTACGATATCTAAATCGATTGGCACAAAATTAGAATTTGAATTTATTAATTTTGCATTTTGTTCTTTTATAAAACCGTAAAGAAGCATTTCGTTAATGCCATGCGGAAGTGGAGCAGTTGCAACCCAAGTATATAACGGATCACCGCCGATACCAATAGAAACAGGCATTTTTTCGTTTAATTTTTTATATTCATTAAAAAAAATAGTTGTGTCTTTATGAATTTGCCAGTGCATTCCGAGAGTTTTGCCGTCAAAAACTTGAAGTCGATACATTCCAACATTTGAAACCGAACCATTTGGCGAATGCGAATAAGTTTGTCCCATTGTGATAAATTTTCCGCCATCGCCACTCCAAGTTTTCAAAATAGGCAAATCTAATAAATCACCATTAAAACGATCGTGAGTGTCGCTTATATTTTTCGAAAGTCTATTTGGAAAAACATTTTTTAATTTAAATAGATCTTTAAAAAGTTCTAATTTACCAAAAAATGAAACTGGCGGTTTTAACTTGATTAATTTTTCTATCTCTTCCGCAACAGATTCAACTCGTTTGCCAAAAAACTTTTCAGTAATTTCAAACGAATTAAAAATATTCATGAGAACAGGCATATTATATTTTTTACCAGCTGATCTATCAACAGGTTTATTAAAAAGTAAAACTTTTGGATTTGCTTTTTTAATTTCTAAATATGCCACATGCGGAATTTCAAGATTAACATCAAGTTCAATATCAATTTCTCGAAGAAGATTATTTTTTCGAAGATCTGATATTAAATCTAATGTTTTCATTTAATTAATCTTTCAAAGCCAATGGCATGATAATAACTTTGAAATCTTTATCAATTAACATTGACGGTAAATTACCATGTTCTCTAAAACACCATAAGAAATTTTTACTTGCAATTTGTAAAAAATCAAAAATATATTTTGCACTTGCTCCAAAAACGATTTGAACATTATCAGGAAGATAACCACCATCTTCAACGATATTTAAATCGATTTCGCCATTACTTTCAGTTATGTCATTATCATAAGTTTTAAGACCAAAAGTTTCATTAGTAATTGTTACTTTTAATTCGTTACCTGCTGATGAAACAATAGAAATAACTTCATTTAATTTTTCTGTTGAAATTGGAACTTGATAAAGAAGATTATCACTTGGAATTAATCGTTCATAATTAGGAAATTTAGCATTAATAAATTTTGCATAAAAAACTAAATCTTCGCCTTCAACGATAATCATTTCTGCATTAAAATGCATTTGAATTTTTTCTGTTGAAAAAAGTTTTGACATTTCGATGAGACTATTTTTATGAAGAATAACTTCGATATTATCTTCAGTTTTGACTGATACGGATAATTGTTTTTCGACAACAGCTAATCGTTTTAAATCGGTTCCAACCATTTTCATGGTGTTACCTTTTATGTGAATCAAAGCACCTTGACTATCAACTCGAGGAGCTTCAGCATCAATAACAGTTATGATTTTCGAAATACTGTCTTTTAGCACTTCTAAATCAAAATTAAACGAACGAAATTTATTTGTAAGAATTGGAAATTCATAACTTTGAGAAACATCGCCTAATTTTAATTTGGAAACAGATTTATTTTGTTTAACAGATAAAAAATCTTTATCTGTGCTGATTTCTATCATATCTTTTTTAAAAGATTTAAAAATATTACTAAATCTGTTCCATTCAACAAAAGCCGAACCTTCTTCGAGTAAATAATCAGCTGTTAAAGTAGCTTTTTTCCCCATTCTAAGATTATTAGCTGTAATTGTTACACTGCTACCTCGTGCTTCGATTAAAATATAGCCAGTAAAAGCATCACCTTTAGCTCTTTTATCTGGAATACTTGAGATTTTTGATAATGCTGTATCAAATTGATGTTTGTCTATCATAAACTTCATATTTATGTTCCTTTGTTTAAAAAATACTATTTTTTATTATCATAACATAAATTAACAAGTATATATAAAACCAACTTTTATTATTAAATAATAAAACTATTTAATTATACTTGGAAATAAATATATTAAATAAATTACGATTAACTGCATAAATATAAAAGGAATTGCTCCTAAATAAATATCAGAAGTTTTTACTAAATTGCCAACTGCACCTTTTAGAAAAAATAGTGCAAATCCAAATGGTGGAGTTAAAAAAGATGTTTGTAAATTCATGGCAATCATGATTGCAAATATCAACGGATCTACTTTAAAAGCTAAAGCAATTGGTAATAAAATTGGAACAACAACAAAAGCTATTTCCATAAAATCTATAAAAAATCCAAGAACAAAAATAATCAGCATTGCAATAAAAATAAAAGCTCCAGCTGATGAAACATCTTTTTGGAAAATATGTAAAAGTGCATCGCCTCCGCCCCATTCATTAAAAACCAATGAAAAAGCTGTTGCTCCGAATAAAATCATAAATACCATTCCTATAATATTTATAGTTTCTATTCCTGAATTTTTTAATAATTCTATTGATAATTTTTTATTTATTAATGTTACGATTAAAGCACCTAATACTCCAACTGAAGCTGATTCTGTTGGCGAAGCGATTCCGAATATAATCGAACCTAGAACTCCAAACATTATCAACAATGGTGGAATTAAAACTTTTAACAATTCTAATTTATTTATCTTTTCTAATTTATCATTAAATATTAAATTATTATTTTTATATTTCAAGCCGTGCCATAATATATATATAACATAAATTATTATTAATATAATCGAAGGCAATATCGAAGCTTTAAAAATTTCACCAATTGATAAATTCATGACATCAGCTAAAATTATTAATATAATTGACGGAGGAACAATCTGTCCAAGAGTGCCACTTGCTAAAACAACACCACTTGCAAAAACTGGATTATATTTATATTTAATCATAACTGGTAAAGCTACTAGACCCAACATCGAAATCGATGCTCCTACTATTCCTGTTGTTGTTGCTAGAATTACTCCTATTGCCAAAACAGAAAGAGCTAACCCGCCTTCTATTCTTGAAAATATTTGTGCTGAACTTTTTAGCATTTTTTCAGCCATTCCACTTTTTTCTAGAATTGAACCCATAAGAACAAATAACGGAATTGACATTAAAGTGCTATTTTGCATGATTCCATAAATTCTAAAAGGTAATAAATTAAATATTTCAAAACCAAAATCTAATGAAATTGCTGTAAAAAAAATTGCTGTTCCACCAAAAACAAAAGCCACTGGCACACCTGATAATAAAAGTATCAATGCCATAACGAACATAATTAAACCGATCATATTAACCTAAATATAAAAAACAATTAATAAAAATTACCTCATCGATTTAATTATTTTCGATGAGGTCAAAAGACTTTTTTAAGAAAGTCGAGTTACATATTTAGCTTGATCGCTTTTTGGAGTGTTTTTTAATTTAGGAAGATCTAAAATTTTATAACTTTCGATTTCGCCATCAAGATATTTAATCGAAATAACATCACCGATTTTGACATCTTTGCTTTGTTTAACAGGATTACCATTTAACGACACGACACCATTTTGAAGCATATCTTGAGCGATTGCTCGTCTTTTTGTGATATTTACACTGTTAATAAATTTATCTATTCGCATAAAAAAAACACCAAGATTATTCGATTCGATTCAAAATTTTATATCCACCTTGTTGTAAATATAAATCTTTTTGCATTAATTTTAAATCACTTGCCATCATTTCATTAACAAGATCTTGAAGATCAAATTCTCGTTTCCAGCCTAATTTTGTTTCAGCTTTTGTCGGATTTCCTAACAATAAATCAACTTCAGTTGGTCTAAAATATCGAGGATCAACGGCAACAACTTCACGACCGATTTCGAGCTGATAATCAGGATTCGAACAAGATTTAATTAAACCTTTTTCACTGACACCTTCGCCGATGAAATCGAGTTCAATACCTAAATATCTAAAAGACATTCGAACAAAATCGCGAACTGTCGTAGTTTGACCTGTTGCAATTACCCAATCTTCAGCTTCTGGAGCTTGTAAAATTAGCCACATCATCGTGCAATTGCCAGAAACAAAAATCGTATCGTTTCGTTTTGTGATAATCGTTTTATTGTTCGTTGTTTCAACACACCAAATATTTTCACTTGAATGTTCTTTTTTAACTTCTGTTACAAAGTTATTAACACTTTTTCTACTGCTTGACATGATATGTAAATCATAAATGCCTGAAGCTCTTTGAGAAAGTTTGCTTTTGTAACCAATAATCGAAACAATATTCATAAAGTCATCGATTAAGCTTTTTCTTTTTGAAACATAAGTCATACAAGACCAACAGCCATCGCCATTCATCATAGCCGTATATAAAATAATCAATTGTCTTTTTGATAATTTATATATAAATCTTGGCAATTCGTGAATATCAAAACTGTCAAAATATTCTAAAACTTGATCCCGACTTTCGCTAGAAAAAATAAATTCAACAACCTCATCAGCACGAACTGATTCTCTATATTCTAACTTTAAGTTATCAATAACTTTTTTTAAATCAGCATAAAAATTCTTTTTAGACTGACTAACTGAAAGAGTTAAACCTCGACCAATTTCTTTTGATTTGCTTAAATGACCTTCTGTAACAAGATAACCTATTAAACTAATATAATCATCAGAAATATTAAATTCTGATTCGATAGTTTCGTTTAACCCTGTAAAACCTGGAAAACTAAAATCATATTTTGTTCGCAATTCTTTATCTTCAAAAAGTTCATAAACTTCTTTTGCTGTGCCTTCTTGCCAAGTTAAATCATTCCAAGCTTTATGTTGATTTGTTTTCCGTTTATAATACAAACGATGATTTTCAGAACATCTAAAATCAAGACCATTGCCTAAAAAATGATACATGTCGCCATCATATTCAACATCATAAATTTTTTCTATCGTGTCATATTCCCAAAGATTTGTTTCAGAGTTAAAATTAATAATTTTATCTCCAATGTTAATTTCAGAACGACATTTAAAACCTTCAGTTGTTAAAATTTGACTATCTAAATCTATGCAATAATCTCTGGCATGTCCCCAATCTCGTTTTGCATCTAAATTGCCTAAATATAATTTATCTTGTAAATTTAAAGCAATTTTCGAAACTGCACGAGTTATTTTTCTCGTAACAAAAGTTTCACCTCGAACTGGACTGTTATGAACTTTTACTAAATTCGAACCTGTTGCAAAAGTTTCTGATTCTGTTTGAATATCAAAAAACCAGCCATCTTCACTTTTTGTTTCGATAATTTCGATGACTTCATTAAGCTCTTTTAACAAATGTTTGCCTCGATTCGATGAGGTGTCATCAGATCTAAACTGAACATTATAATATCGTTGGTCATCTCGATAATCTGTTTTAACTTTAGCAACTTGATTTGAAAAACTTTTGAAAATATAAATTAATCCCAAAGCTAAAGTTTGCGATTTTGTCGTGAAACCTTTATATTCATATTTTTCATGTCCAGCTTGACGACCGTCAGCTAAATAATAACCATCAAAAAAGGCTTTTTTAATTTCTGCATTGCTATTTAAAATAAATTGCGGAACTTTTTTCTCTCTTGAATGTTTTGAATAAATTTCTTTATTTAACCATAAACCAAAATGTGAATCATTTTGTATATCTAATTGCCAAATATCTTTTTTTGAACCTTCAAAGTTGCCAGAACCGCTATTGTATAAATTATAGTTCCAGCCAAATTTATTCGTTAAAAGTTCAGCGATTTCGATTAAAAGTTCTCGATCAGAACCTGTTAATCTGATTCCGCCATTTTGTGAAGAAATAGAGCCGTCGCCAACAACAAAACCGATAAATTTAGCCAAATTAACATCGCTATTTAAAATATTTATATCTTCTGGATATATACATGCGAAAATAAAATCACCAACTTTTATATCTTCTGTTTTGATTTCACTGTTGTCATTTAAAAAAGCGACATGTTCAAAAGTTGCTTCGTAACTGCTTGAACGAGTTTGAATAAGTTTCATAGGCTTATTTTTATCTTGATAACAAGTTCCAGCGATTATTTTCGTCCAATCTGTGCCATTCCAAACAAGCTGATTTTCGAACTCTTTTAAAATTCCTTCATATCTATGTTTTTCAGATCGAAAAAGATCTTCGATTGGCAAAATATCAATTTTCCCATCAATTTTTAAAATCAACGGTGAGTTTTTTGTAACACTTTCGTGATTAAACAAAATACCGTTACTTGCGAAGATTCCGTAAGCTTCTCGATAATTAACAGTTATCCAATAGGCATACATTTTTGCAACAGCATACGGCGACCGTGGATAAAATGGTGTTGTTTCGCTTTGCGGAATTTCTTGAACTTTGCCATACAATTCAGAAGTTGAAGCTTGATAAACTTTTGTTTTTTTCTCAAGTCCCAATAATCTAATCGCTTCGAGAATTCTCAAAGTTCCGATACCGTCAGCATTTGCTGTATATTCTGGAGTTTCAAAAGAAACATGAACATGGCTCATCGCAGCGAGATTATAAATTTCATCTGGTTGAATCTCTTTTATAAGTCGAGTTATATTCATTGAGTCAGTCATATCGCCATAATGTAAATGTAATCTAACATTTTTCTCATGTGGATCTTGATATAAATGATCAATTCGTTCAGTATTAAAAAGCGAACTTCGTCGCTTCATTCCATGAACGATATAGCCTTTTTTTAATAAAAATTCAGCTAAATACGAACCATCTTGACCTGTGATTCCAGTTATAAAGGCAACTTTTCTTTGTTGCTCATTATCAATTTTAATATTTGACATGCAAACCTTTGATAAAAATTTTGATATTTAATCAAAGTTTATCAAATTATATTTTTAATTAATTATTAATTTACTTTTGAATTTAAAATAATTTCATATGATTTTTGTGTTGCAATTCGTCCTCTTGCAGTTTTTTCTATGAAACCTGTTGATAATAAATAGGGTTCTATTAAATGTTCAATAGTTTCTATTTCTTCGTGAAGTAATGCCGAAAGTGTTTTTATTCCGACTGGTTTTCCTTTTGCTTCAACTAATCTTCTTAAAATAGTTAAATCTAAATCGTTAAGACCGTATGTATCAATTCCTAATAATTCAAACGAGTCAATAACTCTTTCAACTGAAATAAAAGTTTCATATTTAACATCTGAAAAGTCTCGAACTCTTTTAAAAAATCTCAATGCCGTTCTTGGTGTTCCGCGAGATCGTTTTGCAATTTCATGCAATGCAAAAGAATCAATATTTTTATTTAATTTTTTACTGGCTATTAATAATATTTCTTCTAATTCAGAATTTTTATAAAACTCCATTCTGAATTGAATACCGAATCTTTCTCGTAATGACATTGACAAAGAACCAACTTTTGTAGTTGCTCCAATCAAAGTAAATTTAGGAATATCAATTTGAATAGTTTGTGCAGATGAACCAGAACCAATAATAATATCTAATCTATAATCTTCCATTGCTGTATATAAAATTTCTTCTAATTGAGGTGATAATCTATGAATTTCGTCTATAAATAAAATTTCTTTTTCTTTTAAATTAGATAACAGAGCTATCAAATCACCATTTTTTTCAATCATTGGAGCAGAAGTTACTTTAATATTAGTTTTTAATTCGTTAGCAATAATAAAAGCTAATGTTGTTTTTCCCAAACCCGGTGAGCCAAAAAGTAAAATATGATCAATAGATTCATTTCTTAAATTCGATGCTGAAATAAAAACATCTAAATTATTTTTAATTCTTTCTTGACCTATATAATCTTTTAGTAATTTTGGACGAAGTGATTTTTCATACTCTTTATCTTCCGAAAAAGATAATTTTGTAATATTGTTATAAACATTTGACATATAAATTTATTGCTTTGTGATAATTACTAATGTTTTGATTTTGAAGTGTTTGAGATAAGATTTATAATGGTGCGACGAGCGGGATTTGAACCCGCACACCTGTTGGCACTACCCCCTCAAGATAGCGTGTCTGCCAATTCCACCACCGTCGCAACAGTTGGGCGAAAAATCGCCCGAGGAACTTTATAATTAACTTAGGAAAGGATTTGCATATAATGCAATTAATGCTATTACGAGTGTGTAAATAACTTGAGCTTCGATCATCGCAAGAGCAATAAACATCGTTGTCATAAGTTTTCCACCTAATCCAGGATTTCTTGCTGTTCCAGCGATTGTTGCAGCAGCTGTTGAACCCATACCAACTGCACCACCGAGAGCTGCAAGACCTAAACCAACACCAGCAGCAAGAACAGAATATCCTTGAACTGTTGCTGTTGCGATAGAAACATCACCTGCAAAAGCTAAACCTAAGAAAGCTCCAAAGAAAAGAACTATTTTCTTCATCTTAAACCTCCTATTAAAAATTCTAAAAACATTTAAATATCTTTCGGATAGTGTTTCCCTACACGATATAAATTTGTTTGAAGTCTTGACATTTTAGGCTAACTTTTCTGAAAAATAGCTGAAAGCTAATATTTAACTATTTTAAAGCTGAAATATATCCAGAAACAGCTTCAATGTCAGCATCTGAATAAGGAGCAACTTGCCCTTTCATAATAGCTTTCATTTGTCCGCCGTATGAACCATCTTTGTAACCTTTTAATGCTGTTACAAGTTTTGCTTTATCCCAACCTTGAATAACTTGTGATTTACCTAGTGCTGATTTTTCTGCATTTGCACCATGACATGAAACACATTTTTTATAAAGTTCAGCACCGTCAGCCGCTAATAAAGCTGTTACTCCGCTTAATAGAGAAGCCACAATAATTTTTTTCATATATAATCCTTTTGATTGTCAAAATATATTTTGATATATATTAGAAATATATCACCAAAAAGCTAAAAAAGTCAAGTTTTTTTATTTATAAAATAAGATTTTTTTATCAAATATTTAATAAAACATACAATTAAATAAAAAATCGTGTTTTAAACATGTATCGCAAACTGTTGCCATTTACGGCAAAATTCTTCATATATATTTAAGCTAAAAATTCAAAAATAATTTTTGACAAAATATTTTTTTTAAGTTAGAATTCGCATAACCTTTTCAGACCTATGCGACGGATAAATTAGACATCGTGTCAGGATGGGAACATAGCAGCACACCTAATTTATTTGGGTGCCGTAGAAATCTGGAAAGGGGTTCTTCTTTTTGACTTCTCAATCAATATTACAAAAATACAAACACAGTTTATATAATTATTTTTAAATGTTTTTTCAAAGTTTGATACAATCACACTGTTAAAATTCAAACAGGAGCTGAAATGAAAAAACTAGTCAAACTTTCAATTGGAATTATCGCTTCCACATCTATCTCACTTTTTGCTGGTGCAAATGATAAAGATATTTCTAAACTTACAAATATATTTTCACAAAAGTTTTCTCAAAACCCAAATATCAAAGAACTTAAAATTGATGTTCTTGAAATAAAACCGTTGCCAGAATCTAAAAATAATTGGATTGGTGTTAAATTAAAGCTTTCAGGTAAATTTAATCAAGGTGGAAATCTTGTTCCTTTTGCTGAAAATCAAGTTGTTTTTACAGATGGCGAAAATTTCACAGAATCGCTAGTTAGTTTAAATGGAAATGATTGGAATCAATTATTTGTTCCACAAATTGACCCTAAAAAACATTATGATCAAAATCATTTATTATTTGGCAATAAAGATGCTGAAAATAAAATCGTAATTTTTAGCGATCCGCTTTGTCCATATTGCCAAAGAACTATTCCTGCACTTTTAGAATATGTTCGACAATATCCAAAAACTTTCGCTGTTTATTATTATCATTTGCCACTTGAGCGAATTCATCCAGCTTCAGTTCCATTAACAAAATTAATGTATCTAGCTCAATTTAGAGGCGACTTAAATGCCGTGATTGCAGGTTATAGAGTTCCTGTTAATCCAAAAGAGACTGACGAAGATAAAATTATCAATGCTTTTAATACGACAACAGGCTTAAAATATATTAAAGCTGATTTAAAAAATACAGTTGCTGAAAAAGAAATTGCAGACGATCAAATCGTAGCTACTGAACTTGAAGTTCGCGGAACACCAACAATTTTTATGAATGGTGAAAAAGCAAATGGCGAATTTTATAAAAATATAAAACGAATTGAACTTAAATAAATGTTTTTAAACAATGTAGATATTTCTTCTCTACAAACTCCATCGTATGTGATGGAGGAGAGATTATTAATAAAAAATCTTGAATTATTAAAATATGTTTCTGATAATTCTGGATTAAATATAATTATGGCTCTAAAGGGTTTTGCCCTTTGGAAATCTTTTCCGATTGTTAAAAAATATTTAAAAGGAACTTCGGCAAGTGGCTTACACGAAGCTTTGTTAGGTTACGAAGAATTCGGCGGTGAAGTTCATACTTATTCTCCAGCTTATAATTTAAATGAAATTAATAAAATTGCAGAAATTAGCGACAAAATTATTTTTAACTCTTTTGCTCAATTAAATAAACATTATGATCTTGTAAAAAATATTAATCCAAATATTTCTATTGGTGTTCGATTAAATCCGCAATATTCTTCGACGGCTGTTGATTTATATAATCCATGTGCTCCATTTAGTCGGCTTGGAATTGTAAAAAGCGAATTTGATAAAGGCATCGAATCGAATATTTATAAAATTGACGGATTTCATATGCATGGTTTATGCGAACAAGGTGTCGAAGATTTAGAACCGTTATTTTTTGCTTTTGAAAAACAATTTGGAGAATATTTTAAATATTTAAAATGGATTAATCTTGGTGGCGGACACCTCATCACACGAGAAGGTTACGATGTCGAACGATTAATTAATTTTGTTAAAAAATTTTATAAAAAATATCCAGAAATTAAATTATATATTGAACCGTCAGAGGCGATTGGTTGGCGAACAGGTGTTTTGGTTTCTGAAGTTCTTGATATTGTTGAAAATGGAATTTCGAATGCAATATTAAATGCTTCAGCTGAAACACATATGCCAGATACTCTCGCAATGCCGTATCGTCCAAAAGTTATTGGTGAAAATGAAAACGGAGAATATTTATATAGATTTGGTGGAAATAGCTGTTTAGCTGGAGATATCATCGGTGATTATCGTTTCGATGAACCTTTAAAAATAGGCGATAAAATTATTTTTGAAGATATGATTCATTATACGATGGTAAAAAATACGACTTTTAATGGTTTGCCATTGCCTTCTATTTTAATTATAAAAGAAAACGGAGACATTGAGAAAGTTCGAGAATTTGGCTATATTGATTATAAAAACAGACTGTCGTAAAGCGATATTTTGTTAGAATAGTCAAACAATTTAAACGATTTTAGGATATAGACAAACATGAAAGTTATTTTAATAAGAGCTATAAGAAATATGTTTGTGGGGCAAATCGATTTGAAACCACAGCCATTTAAAGTTGAATTACTAGATGGCAAATATTATGCTTCATCAATAGAATTAAAATCTTTGCATGAAGGTGCAATTCATCATTTTACTCTTGTGATGAGTGAAAATCTTCTTCGTAAAGTATGTTCTGTTCTACTGTTTGAAGATGATCCAGATATTGCAACTATTCATGATATGGGAACAGAAGTAGCTAATCAAGTTGTTGGAAATGCAAAAGTTTTATTTGAAAATGTAAAACAAGAAGATCTGATTTTATCAATTCCAAAAGTTGAAAAAAATGTTAAATTAGAACAAATTTCTTCACATCCAAATTTAATTTTATTTAAATTTAATGATGATGATTCTATTTGGTTTTTAATTACTAGAGATTCTAGGAAAGTATAAATAAATATAATGGCAGAAGAACAAAATAAAACAATAGGAACAGATAATACAAAGAGTCCTGTTGATATAAATAAAGATCATATTACTCGTAGAAAAATAGATGCTGTAATTAAAAAAAGAGCTACTTGGATGAAATACGAGAGCTTTCTTGATATGAAAATTGATTTTACAGCTAATCTTGGTCAAACATCTCTAACTCTTAGAGATGTATTAAAATTAAAAAAAGGCTCTATCATAGATTTAGAAAAACCAGCAGGTGAATCTGTTGATGTTTTTGTTAATAATAGAATTATTGGCAAAGGCGAAGTCATGGTTTATGAAAAAAATCTTGCGATTCGTATGAATGAAATATTAGATGCTAATGGAGTAGTTTATCATATATCTAAAGAAAGAAAAATTAAATAGGAATAGAATAAAATGTTAAGAACATTCTCTCTGTTGTTGCTATTTTCATTATCGCTATTTGGTGGAACAGCAACAATTAGAGATATAAATATTAAAGATAAGGGCGATAAAATTGATTTAGTAATTACTTTTAGCTCTCAATATGATGGAATGGTAACAAGAAAAAGCGGTCAAGCTATTCAGAAAATTATTTTTAATGGTGCAACTTTAAGTCGCAAATTTTCAAGAACAATTGATGATAATCCATTGATTTCTAAAATTGACATCTTGCCTTTTGATGGAAAAGTTGATCTTTTGCTTTCAACAACAAAAGATCGAGATATTAGTTATAGCCAAAGTAATGATGGTCTAATGATTATCGTAACAATTACAGAATCTTTAGCACCCGATAAAGTTGAAAGCGATGAGGTATCACCAAATGGTCAATCTGCAGTAAATATGACTTCTCCTAAATATTGGCTTACGATATTCGGTTTAATTGCTGTGTTTTCCCTTGTCTTTATATTTAAAAAACAATTTGTCAAATTTCTAACAAGTTATAAAAATAAATCAAATTATGATCAAGACAATGTTGATATAAGACCAACATATACTTCTAATCCATCTCAAAATGCTCAACATCAACATATTAATAATAAAGTTAATGAACGAAATGAGCCTAAAATTACTTCAACGATAAAATCTCAAACAGAATTAAATTCGTCATTACATAAAATTCAAGCTCCACCAATTAAATTACCTGTTAGAAAAAACCCAAACAGTTTTCCAAGCCAAACAGATAATTCTGAAGTAATTTTTGATGAAAGAACATCAGTTGGTAGAGTTTTTGCAATAAAAATAGGAGATATTCAACATGTTGTTCTTGAAAATGAAAATGGAATGTCAATGATTAAACTTTGGAGTGAAAAAGTTGTTAAACAACAAATAACAGAAATGTCAGAATCAAATAATATCGATAACATCAATGTCAGTTATCAAGAATCTAATAATATAAAAAATGATACAAAAGAAAAAAATGAATTTGATAAAAATAGCGAAGTAACTCAATCAAATCACAATTTTGCTGTTGATAATAAAAATGATATTTCTGAATTATTTAGTGATTCTAAAATAAAATTATTATAATAAATTGAAAATGAAAATTTTAATAGAAACTCCCTCATGGTTGGGAGATTGTGTTATGATAACTCCAGCTTTGCAAAATTTAGAATTAATTTATCCTAATGCTGAATGGCATATC
Organism: Campylobacterota bacterium; assembly: GCA_030152305.1. GTDB lineage: Bacteria > Campylobacterota > Campylobacteria > Campylobacterales > Thiovulaceae > Thiovulum_C. The sequence continues at coordinate 65,911 of JASKOM010000009.1, read as the reverse complement.
GTTGGAACACCAATTGCAACAGCTATTTTAAATGGTTATCCAAAAATTGTAGCTATTTATCATCCATCAAAAACAGACAATCGTTTTGTAACATTATCAACAATCGCGAAACAAATTGGTAAGGTTGATATTTCTATTTCTTTCAGAACATCTTTTTATTCAGCTCTTTTACAATTTCTTATTAAAAGCAAATATAAAGTCGGTTCTTTCTCATTTTCTAATTTTTGGGCTTTAAATAAATTCGTTTTTAATCTTAAAGGTCATCAAGTTGAAAGATATTTAAATTTATTAAAATTTACAAATCAAGAAATAAAACCTTTTGATTTAAAACTATATTTTAAAAAATATGAGTTTGAAAAACCAACTTTAGGCATAAATGCTGGAGCAACTTATGGAAGTGCGAAAAAATGGTTACCTGAAAGATTTGCAGAAGTAGGCATAGCTTTATCACATAAATATCAAATAATTCTTTTTGGTAGTTCATCTGAAGTTGAAATGAGTTTGCATATCGAAGATGAAATGCGAAATAACGGTGTTTCAAATATCGTTAATTTAACTGGAAAAACAACAATTAGAGAACTATCAGAAAGAATTGCAGGTTTATCTCTTTTTATAACAAATGATAGCGGACCAATGCACATTGCAGGAGCATATCAAATTCCAACTGTTGCTATTTTTGGTTCAACTTCACATTATGAAACAAATCAATGGCATAGTAAAAAAAGCATAGTTGTCAGAAAAAATATTAGTTGTTCGCCTTGTAAAAAACGAGAATGTCCGTTAAAACATCATAATTGTATGAATTTCATAACTTCTGATGATGTTTTACAAGCCGTCAAAGAATTAAATATTTAATTAAATATAGGAGCTGTTTATTATGTTTAAAAAAATTAATTTATCAAAAGATGTTATTAATGTTAATAATTTAGCTTTCGCAAAGGCTATTTATTCAACAGAAATTTTTGCTATTTCGTTAGATGGCAAAATTATTAATTCAACAAATATAAATAACGAACTTTTAATTTTTCAAGGTCGAGGTTCTTTGACTAACAAATTTGAACCTCTTGGAATTGGTTATTCGATTAAATCAACTTTTGCAAATGTTTCTATTTATGTTAAAAATATTCCAAATAAAATATTTGATTTAAATAGACATCTTGCATCTTACGAAGATATTTCTTCTGAAGGTGTTGATAGTTTTAAAGATGAGGTTCTTGAAAATATAGGTTGGCATTCGATTGAATTTGGAATTTCATATCGTCAGCTTGTTGAATATCTCGAAGAGTTTGGCAATGGATTATTAATTTATTCTGAAACTGAAGAACCATATTCGTTTAATGGCATGGCTTTTATTAAAAATGAAGAAATTGAACATAATCGAACAATTTTGCAAGAATTTGCTACAAAAGAAATAAAACAAAAATTAATAAATAACTTTGGTGAATGGCGAAAATACGGTTTTTCTAATGAACAAATAAAAGCATTAGAATATTTTGGAATAAATATTCCAGATTAATTATAAAGGTTGTAAAGCATGTTTTCTTTATCAAAAAAAATTACTTTATTGGTCATTTCAGCATTGTTAATAGTTACAGTAGCTTATATTACAGAAGTTTCACGAAGTTTTATAAAAATAAAAGATAATACTGTTGATATTTATACAGAACAATTATATAAAGCAAAAGAAGAAGAACTTGCAAATAGAGTCAATGAAGCAGTTAATGTCGTTGATGTTTATTACCAAAAGTCAAAAAAAGAAAATATTGTTTCGGCAATTCAAAACGATTTAGAATCTAAAACATTGCTTTTATTTTCTATTCTTCAAAGAACATATGACGAAAATATAAATAAACTTTCTCAAGATGAATTAATTTCTCGATTAAAAGAAATTGTAAAAAATAGTAGATATGGAACTGATGGTTATTTTTGGATTCATAATTTAAATCTTGAAATGATTATGCACCCGATTAAACCAGCTTTAGATGGCAAAGATATTTCGAAAATGGCAGATCCAGATGGCAAAAAATTATTTGTTGAAATGAATGAAGTTATTAAAGCAAGTTCTGAAAATAAAGGTTTCGTAAATTATAAATGGAATAAACCAGGTTTTGATACTCCTCAAGATAAAGTCTCGTTTGTTATTTTATTTAAACCTCTCGGTTGGATTATCGGAACTGGTGTTTATGTTGATAGTTTCGAAGAAAAAATGAAACTTGAAGCTCAATCAACTCTTCGATCTTTGAGATATAGCGATAAAAAAGATGGCTATTTCTGGATTCAAGATCGAATGATGAATATGATTATGCATCCAATTTCACCAGATCTTGAAAAACAAAATATGGCAAAAGTAACAGATCCAAAAGGCATTCATCCATTTAAAGAAATGTCAATGAAAATTGAAAAATTTAGTCATGGTGTTGTTAAATATAATTGGTTAAAAGAATCAACAGGAAATATAGAACCTAAATTATCTTATGTCAAACTCTTTCCAGAATGGGGTTGGGTAATTGGAACTGGTGTTTATGTTGATGACATCGAAAATGAAGCTTTAGCTTTTGAACAAGATTTTTATAATAGATTATTTGCCATTTTTTATAGATTAATTATTATTATGTCTGTTCTTTTTATTGTTGCAATTGCTGTTTCAACTTTTATTTCTAAGAAATTTATTTTAGATCCTATTAAACATTTGACTGAAACAGCTTTGAATTTATTAAGTGGCGATGGTGATTTAACTAAAAAACTCGCAATTTCAACAAATGATGAACTTTCAGTTTTAGCAAAACATATTAATTCGTTTATTGAAAAAGTTCGTGGAACAATTAAAAAAGCTGTTGATAGTAGTAAAGTCAATGTCGAAATTTCAACTCAACTTAGAGGCAATTCTTCAGATATCAAACAACAAATTACTGACGAATCAACTCAAATTAAATATATATCCGAAAAAAGTTCTCAAATTAATAATATTATTGCTATTAATGTTATTTCACTTAATGATACTCAAAAACATCTTGGTAATACAAAAAATAAAATTGAAATAATTAAAAATAGCATTATAGAAATGAACAGTCGAGTTAATATGACTTCTAAAAATGAAGATGAACTTTCTCAAAAAATGAAAGAATTAATTAAAAATAGTAAAGATGTAAAACGAGCCATTGATGATATTTCTGAAATTACAACACAAACTGATCTTCTTGCTTTAAATACAGCTATCGAAGCAGCAAATGCTGGTGATAGCGGAAAAGGTTTTGAAGTTATCGCTGAAAGCATTCGAGAATTAGCTGAAAAAACTCAACATGATTTAAAACGAGTTGAACGAGAAATAAATGTTATTTCTGAAAATATCGAAATATTTTCTCGAGATGTTGAAATAAATAGCAATGAAATTAGAAAACTTTTACAGATTTCGGCATTTATTGGCAAAAACACAGATGATATATTAAAAATTATTTATTTTATTAATAATATGGCTTCAAAAAATGTGTCAAATTCTGAAACTTTATCATCTGAAAATGGCGGAATTGTTGATTCGATTAATAAATTAAAATCAGCTTCGTATTCAAATATGCTATCAGTTGAAGAAATCGAAGAAACCGTTTCCAGTTTATACCAAAATATTTCTGTTCTTGACGAAGAACTTAAAAAATTCAAAGTTGAAGAAAAAATAGCTTAAAAAATAAATTTTAATAAAGGCAAAATCATGAAATTAGCAGTTATTCAAACACGATATAGCGAAAATGTAAATAATGACATCGCTTTAAAAGTTCAAGAAGCTTCGCAAAAAGCTGACCTCATCATTCTTCAGGAACTTCATCAATCGCCATATTTTTGTGTAACTGAAGATGTTTTAAATTTTAAATATGCTCAAAATTTTGAAAATGATTTAAAGTTTTGGAGCAATGTTGCAAAAGAAAATAAAATAGTTCTTGTTACTTCGCTTTTTGAAAAACGAGCTGAAGGACTTTATCACAATACGGCTTTTGTTTTTGAACGAGATGGTTCAATTGCAGGAAAATATCGAAAAATGCACATTCCAGACGATCCAGCATATTATGAAAAATTTTATTTCACAGAAGGTGATTTAGGTTTCGTTCCAGTTGATACTTCTGTTGGACGACTTGGTGTTTTAATTTGTTGGGATCAATGGTATCCTGAAGCTTCAAGATTAATGGCAATGGCTGGAGCAGAAATTTTAATTTATCCTACGGCTATTGGCTGGTTAGAAGAAGAAGGCGAAAGCGAAACAGCTTCTCAATTGATGAGGTGGCAAACAATTCAAAAAGCTCATGCAATTGCTAATGGTATTCCTGTTGCAACAGCAAATCGAATCGGTTTTGAAAAAGATCCTTCTGGAACTTATAAAGGTATAACTTTCTGGGGCAATAGTTTTATTTTAAATGCCAAAGGTGAAGAAATTGCTAGAGCTTCAGCTGATCAAGAAGAAATTTTATATGCTGAAGTAACACGACAAGAGACAAAAGAGATGCGAGAAATTTGGCCTTTTTTTAGAGATCGACGAATCGAAGATTATAAAGATCTCACAAAAAGATGGCGAGATTAATAAAATGATGAGTTCGATTAACCCGTGGATTTTATTATTTCTTTCGATTATATTTGAAGTTATCGGAACTTTATCATTAAAATATTCATCTTTAAATAGCAGTTGGCTTTTTGGTGTGATTACCGCTACGACATATTCATTGGCTTTTTATATTATGTGGGAAGTTACAAAAAAATTAGAAGTCAGTGTTACATATGCTGTTTGGAGCGGAGTCGGAATAATTTTAATTACGATATTTGGTTGGTTAATCTTTAAAGAAACAATGAGTTTAATAAAATTAGCTTCTATTTTTTTAATCGTTATTGGAGTTATTGGCTTACAACTAAATCATAATTAAAATATATATTTAATAGATTCAACATTAATCAAGTTGGATCTAATCTTATAAAAATCATAATTTAAGCTTAAATATGATTAAACTCATGGCAAAATATCAAAAATTAAATTTTAAAATTTATGGAGGTCATTTTGTTCAAACTTCAAATATCTGCTTTTATTCTTTCTATCTATTCTCTTTTTGCTGGAGTTGAAACACGGTTTTTAACTATTGATCTATTAAATTCAAGCACGAAAATTATAGACATTCGAACTGAAAAAGAGTGGTGGGAAACAGGAATTCTTAAAGGTTCTTATCCAATTACTTTTTTTGATGACAGTGGAAATTACGATGTTTCTCAATTTTTATCAAAACTAAAAAAAGTTATCAAAAAAGAGGAGCAATTTGCTATTATTTGCCGAACAGGAAATAGATCTAAAATCGTTGCAGATTTCTTGGGTAAAAATGGTTACGAAGTTATTAATCTTCAAGGCGGAATCGTTCATGCAATTAGAAACGGAATGAAACCTGATCGATATGATCCTCTTAAAAAGGTGCAATAATTATGAGCTATAAAATTAACGAATATCCATCAAAAGCTTACATGAAATCTCAAACTGGTGTTCCAATTATTGATGTTCGAACAAAAGAAGAATGGATCGAAACTGGCATTTTAAAAGGTTCAAGAACTTTAACTTTTTTTGATGAAATGGGTCAATTTGATTTAGATGGTTTTTTATCAAAACTTCATTCTATTATCGATAACGATAAATCAAAAAAATTTTTATTAATTTGTCGAACTGGTAGCCGAACAGGTCATATTTCTTCATATTTATTTAAATTAGGTTATACCGTAATTAATTTATCTGGCGGAATTCATTATGTTAAAGCTGAAAAAAGTTACGACATAATTCAATATGATGGTTCATCAGATATTTTATAAATGCGAAAAATCACAGTAGCTCATTCACCCGATGCCGATGACATTTTTATGTATTTTGCAATTAAGTTCGGCTGGGTTTCAATTAAAAATAGTAAATTTATTAATACTGCTCTTGATATCGAAACATTAAATTTAGAAGCAATTAAAACTACTTATGATGTTTCAGCAATTAGTTTCGCTCTTTATCCAAAAATCTTAGAAGATTATGCATTATTAAATACAGGTGTTTCTTTTGGAAATGGCTATGGTCCAAAATTAGTTAAAAAAAAGGGTGTCAATTTAAAACGAAATTTCAAAGTTGCTCTTTCGGGGGAAAATACGACGAATGCCATGCTTTTTAAAATCGCTTATCCTGAAGCAAGAATAATTTATAAAAATTTCTTGGAAATCGAGAATTCTGTTTTGTCTGGCGAAGTTCATGCTGGTTTATTAATTCACGAATCGATTTTAAATTTTTCTGATGAATTAGAAGTTGAACGAGAAATTTGGGATGTTTGGCTTGAATTAAATCATGGCGAAAATATGCCCTTGCCTCTTGGTGGAATGGTTATTCGACGATCTATTCCATTACTTCGAGCAATCAATATTCAAGAAACTTTAGAAAAAGCTGTTAAATTAGCTGTTTCTAATAAACAAATATTATCGAATATGCTTCTTGAAAGAAAAGAAGTTCGAATCGATGAGGTCGAATTAAATAAATATCTAAGTTTATATGCAAATAACGATTCGATTACGATTTCAGAGATTCAACAAAGATCGATAAATCGTTTGTTTCAAATAGGTTATCAACATAAATTGTATAATCAAATAATAAATATTCAAGATCACATGCTTCCAGTTGAATATCGAGATTATCGATTTTCTTAATTAAAATAAAAGGTTAATAATTTGGATTTATTAAATTTTTTTAAAGATCCAACAAAATTTTTCATATCGACCTCATCGATGGCAAGAAATATTTTTGTTGGATTAATGCTTATTTATACATTGTTTTGCTTAATTGCTTTGACTTATAAAATAGGCGATTTGGCTTTTACAGGTGAAATTTTGAACTTTGCATCTTTGAGACATGTTTTAGCTGATGCACTTTAATTATTATTGCAATTGTTAAAACTTTATTTATTTCAAATGGATTTGATTATGCTGTAACATTCTTAGAAATAGGCTTTGTTGTTATTCTAAGAAAATTAATATTAATTGAAATATTGCCTGAAGAACTTGGTTTAATCGTTGCACTTGGAGGAATTTCGGCTGTATTTTTTATATTAATTCTGGTCTTACATAAATTCAAACGAGATACAACACGAATCGAATTTAATCAAACAAAAAAACAAGAACAATCTTTTTAATTAATTGATATATAGCTTTAAGCAAAATAGTGTGAAAATCATCCCGTTGACGACGGGGTTCTTCAAATTCTATATGTTATGATCCCAATAAAAAATATAACTTAATTTAAATAACTAAAGTAAAATATTAGGTATTATTTTTTATAAAACTGGAGAAAAACATGCCACTATTACAAGATAGTGATCAACCAATAAGTGATATTATAAAAGAACGAATTAACAACATGCCAATGTCAGAAAAAGTAGCTATTTTATTACTTCAATTAAAAGATGACTTAACTGCTAGTGTTTTTGCTAATTTAAAAATTGATTCTATTACAGAAATTTCAAAATATATTGCTCAATCTAAATCAGTTGAAAAAAATCTAGCTACTGGTGTTTTACAGGAATTTTTATCTATTTTCAAATCTAATCAATATATTAATAATGGCGGTTTGGATTATGCTCGTGAGTTATTGCATAAAACTCTTGGACCAGATGAAACGAAAGCTATTATGGACAAACTTGCAAAAACTATCAATGGAAATCAAAACTTCGGCTATATTACAAAAATTAAGCCTCAACAATTAGCTGATTTTATCGTTAATGAACATCCTCAAACAATTGCTTTAATTCTTGCTCATATGGAACCTGCTGCCGCAGCGGAAACTTTATCGATGTTTCCAGATGAATTAATGTCCGAAGTTTCAATGAGAATGGCAAACTTAGGCGATATTTCACCTTCGATTATTCGTCGAGTTTCAACTGTTCTTGAAAGCAAATTAGAATCGTTAGCTTCTTACAAAGTTGAAGTTGGTGGTCCTCGAGCTGTTGCTGATATCTTTAACAGACTTGGCACAAAAACTTCTAAATCTACACTTGCTCAAATTGAACAAAAAGACGAAGAACTCGCGGCTTCTATTAAAGAAATGATGTTTACTTTTGATGATATCGAAACACTTGATAATTTTGCTGTTCGTGAAATTCTAAAAGAAGCAAATCAACAAGAATTAATGATCGCTTTAAAAGGTGGAACAGACGGTTTAAGAGAAAAAATCCTTTCGAATATGTCATCTCGAGCAAGAGTTGCTTTCGAGGAAGAATTAGCTTTTGTCGGTGCTGTTAAAGTTAAAGATGTTGAAGCAATGCAAAGAAAAATCGTTGATGTTGTTCAAAAATTAGTTGATACTGGTAAAATTCAACTTGCTGATAGCTATGAAATGATTGATTAAAAAATAAATAAGTAAAGTAGAGAATATATAAAAATGATAGAAAAACAGGAACAAATCGTTTCCATGTTTAATAAAATCGCTCCAAGTTATGATCTCGCAAATCGAGTTCTTAGCTTTGGTGTTGATAAAAGTTGGCGAAGAGAAGGTTGTTCTCTGGCTCTTCAACAATATGGTCGTGAAAAAATTTCTATGATTGTTGATGTTGCTTGTGGAACTGGTGATATGATGGAATTCTGGAGTGAAAGTTGTAAAAAATCTGAAATCGAAGTTGATTCTATTCTTGGTATCGATCCATCTGTTGGAATGATTGAAGTTGGACGACAAAAATTTCCTCAATTCGAATTTAAAATTTCCACTGCAACAGAAACAAAACTTGAAAATGAAAGTGTTGATATCGTTTCTATTTCTTATGGAATTCGAAATGTTATTGAACGAGATCAAGCTTTTTTAGAATTTTTTAGAATTCTTAAAAAAGGCGGTTTGCTCGTTATTTTAGAATTTACTCGATCAGAATCTAGTTCTATTATTTCTAAAATTAGAGATTTTTATTTATCGAATATTTTGCCATTTATTGGTGGCTTGATTTCAAAAAATAAAGATGCTTATCAATATTTGCCAAATTCGATAGAAAATTTCGTGTCATCTGAAGAATTAATTAATGAACTTGAAAAAACAGGTTTTGTATTAATCGAAAATAAAAGTTTTTCATTTGGTGTTTCGTCTTTATTTATAGTTAGAAAGGATAATTAATTTATATATGTTTAGTTCATTAACATCGTCGTTTACAACGGCAATTAAAAAAATAAAAATTTATGATGATCAACAATCGTTAAAAAATGCTCTTGCTGAATTAAAAAAGAGTTTATTAAAAGCAGATGTTCATCATAAAGTTGTTAAAGACCTCATCGCTACAATCGAAGAAGATATGCGAGACGAAGAAGAAATAGGTCAAGAAAGTTTTATAAAATCTATTAGAAATAATCTCGAAGATATTTTAACTGTTGAAGGTAAACAAGGTTTTGTTTTCGCTTCAAAACCACCAACCGTAATTTTAATGGTCGGTTTGCAAGGTAGCGGAAAAACGACAACAGTTGGCAAACTCGCAAATTATTTAAAATTAAGAAAAAAGAAAGTTCTTGTTGCTGGAGCAGATTTACAACGAATGGCAGCGGTTGAGCAATTAAGACAAATTTCAAATCAAGTTGGAATCGAATTTTTTGGACACGAAAATTATAAAAATCCCGTTGATGTTGTCAAAGGTGCTTTTAAAAAAGCTGAAGATGATTTATATGATGTTCTCATTGTCGATACAGCAGGTCGTTTGGCAATCGATGTCGATTTAATGACTCAATTAAAAAACATTAAATCAGCTATCAAAGTCGATGAGGTATTTTATGTAGCTGATAGCATGACAGGTCATGACACTGTTAGAACAGCAACAACTTTTAAAAATGAAATTGGCATTGACGGAGTTATATTATCGAAATATGATGGCGACATAAAAGGGGGAGTTGCTATTTCGATTGCTTCTCAAGTTGGTGTTCCTTTGAGATTCATCGGAACTGGTGAAAAAATTCCTGATCTTGATGCATTTTTACCTGAAAGAATCGTTTCTCGTTTAATCGGTGAAGGCGATTTAGAATCTCTTATGGAAAAAACTTCTCTTGTTGTTGATAAGAAAAAAGCCACAGAACTTAATCGCAAAATTAAAAAAGGTGAATTTAATTTTAACGATTTTATCGAACATGTCGAGAACTTTAAAAAATTAGGTGATTTTAAATCGATTCTTGGAATGATTCCAGGAATGGGCAAATTTACTGATCAAATAAAAGATATTAATCTTGAAAATTCGCAGGAATTAAAAATGATTAAAGCTCTTGTTAATTCGATGACAAAAAAAGAAAGAGAAAATCCGTCATTATTAAATAATAGTCGAAAACGACGAATCGCTAAAGGTGCGGGTTTAAATCAAATTCAAGTTAATAAAATATTAAAACAATTTAAAAATGCTTCGTTAATTGCTAAAAAATTTAGTGGCAATAAAAACGGATTAAAAGATATCGAAAAAATGATTGGTGCAAATAAAAATGCAATGCTTTCAAATATCGGCAAACGACGATAATAAAATTGGAGTTTTTAATTTATGACAAATGATTTATTTTTTGATGAATTTATTGCTAAAGATTTTATTCGACAAGCATCTATTCAGTCTCATCGTATCGGTTTTTATAATTTGCCTGATCAGGACACGACAAGAATTTTAGATTTTGCAAAGTCAAAAGATGTTGAACTAATCGCAGTTATCGGAATAGGTGGCAGTTCGCTCGGAGCAGAAGCTATTTATAATTTTTTAAATAGCAAAAATCATTATGCGAGAAAATTAATATTTTTTGACTCAACTGACCCGATTTCTATTCAAAATAAAATTAATTTAATTAAAAAAGATAGAACAATTTTTTTAATTATTTCAAAATCTGGAACAACAGTCGAAAGCATTTCGATTTTAAAATATCTTGATCAGCTGTTTAATTTTAATCGAGAAAATTTAATCGTAATTACAGATAAAAATTCACCACTTGAAAAATTCGGAGAGACAAGAAATCTTGAAATTTTTCATATTCCTGATAATGTCGGAGGTCGCTATTCAGTTTTAACGGCTGTTGGGCTTTTGCCTTTAGCACTTGTTGGAGTTAATATTAATTCGTTATTACAAGGGGCTAAAAATTTAAAAAATAGCTTCTTTTCAGGTAATTATGATCAAATTATTCAAAAAGCTATTTATTATGTTAAATATTATAATATTTATAGCTTAAATTGTCTTTTTTCTTATTCTGAATCACTTAGAGGTTTTAATAGTTGGTATGTTCAACTTTGGGGTGAAAGTCTCGGCAAAAGACAGCTTAGTTCTGCATTGAAAATTGGTTTTACTCCAATTGGTTTAATTGGACCAACGGATCAACATTCGTTTTTGCAATTAATCATGGAGGGCAGAACTGATAAAACTGTAACAGTTATTAAAATAAAAGATTTCGAAAATAATTTAACAGTTCCAGAAAATAGATTTAAAAATCTTGAATCGTTAGATATGTTAAATAATATTAAATTTGCTGATTTAATTAATATGCAATGTGATTCGACAATTAAGGCTTTAGAATCTGTTAATTTGCCATTAGATGTTATCGAACTTGAATCAATTAGCGAAGAATCAATAGGCGGACTTATATATTATTATGAGCTATTAACAGCATTAGTAGCAATGCAATTAAATATTAATGCTTATGATCAACCTGGAGTTGAACTTGGCAAAAAAATATTAAAAAATAAAATGTCAAAAAATTAACAAAATAAAAATGCGAAAATTACTCCCAATGTTTATAACTCCTATTTTGTTTTTGACATCATGTTTTGAAGATTTTAAAGGCATTAGAAATAATAGTCTAAATGAACGAGTTTTTGAAAATACTGTTATGGGAAGAATTATAGGAGCGGGAGGCGAAGAGATTGCATTAATAAGATTTATATATCTTAGCGATATTTCACTTTCAGCTGAATTTAAAGATAATGATCTTTTTTTAATGTCAGTTTATTTTATTGATCAAAATAAAAGTCTAGAAAATAGTAAATATATGATTAGATTAAATAGTTCGAGACCTGAAAAACTAGAAAAAATAGATCCAAAAAATTCAATATTTAGTGATATTAAACTTTTGAATCCGTGGTTTGAAAATTATGTTTTATATTTTCATAAATGGGATAGTGATAAATTTATAATTTCTTTCGAACTCGATCACTACGAGTTGGTTCTGTTAGATCTTCCAAAAGGGAGTGGAGAGAGACGGGACTATCCAGCAATTGTCGATAAATTACATAATTTGCGATAACTTTTTTACCATATTCTTTACTTTCATAATATGCAATTGTTTCAATATCAAGAAAAATTGCATAACCTTTATTATTATTAAACTTACCGTTTTTTAAAGTTTTTCTTGTAAAACCACTTCCACCGTTATAAGCATAAGAAATAAATAAAGGTGAAATAAATTCTTTTTGCAAAGTTTTAATATGGTATTTAGCATATTCTAAACTTTTTGCAGGTTTTAACATCTCTTCAAGTTCAAGATTCTGTTTTAATTTTTTTGAAATATCTCGAGCTAAAAAAGGCATAATTTGCATAAGTCCAAGAGCATAAGCCGAAGAAATAGACGATGGATTAAAACGACTTTCTTGTCTTGCCAAAGCATAAATTAAAGCCTGATCTTCAGCCGATAAATCCAATAATTCTTTTTTATATGGTGTCGGAAAATAATGAACTTTATATTTATTAACTCTATCAAGAATAAAATTATAAATTCCAGTATGTTCTTCTGATTTGAATAAATTAGAAAATTCTAATAAAGCTAAATTTCCGCCAGTTTTATGTATATTATTAACTTCTTTTTTTACAGCAATCCAATCAAAAGGATTAGACGGATTAAATTTATATTGATTATTTTTAGATTGTGTAAAAGTTTCAGTAATTATATTTTTATGCATTGGCATTTTTAACTCTTCACGAGCATAAATCGAATAAATATTAACATCATAACTTTCAGCAACTTGTTTTAAAAAATCCATTTTTTTAGTTAATAAATAAATCCAAAAATTCGCTTGATCGATATGATATTGAATCGTTTTGCTTTTTAAAACAGTTTCAAAATATCGAACAGCTTCAGTTTCTCGATTTTCAAGTAATAAACTAAAAGCAATATTAAATAAAGTTTTTGTTCCCATTTTTACAGAAGGTTCAACTTTAAGAAGAGAATTTTTAATTTTTATAAAATTATCAAAAGCAATAACATTTGATGCAAATTTTTCAAACTTAGAATCATTAACTAATTTAGAAATAAAAACTGGATCGATTTCGCGATTAATATTTTTATGTTTTCTTATTGCTGAATTTCCATTAACAAATAAATCTAAATAAATATCTGGTTTTTCAAAAATAATTTTTTCGGTTATTTCATCGGCTATAAATATCTTTGAAATTAAAGCAATATTTTTATGTTTATTTAAATATTTGTCATGTATTTTATATAACTGTGAGTTTGATAATTTTAAAAGACGACTTGGAGTTAAATTTTGTTTTACACAAATTTCTTCTATCGAATTATTAATATCATTTAATAATATTTCAATTGGTAAAACTGGACATTTTGAAATAATTGGAGGTTCTGGAAATTCGCCACCTCGAGATTTAAAAGCATCTGTGATACTTTTGCTTAAAGTAGAAACTTCTTTAATAATAATTTCAGCTTCTTCTTTCGAAGTGCTGTTTTGTTCTAAAAATTGCCAAATATAAAAATCTTTTGCAATACTTTTTGGATAAGTTTTTAACTCATCCAAAGAAATATTTCTACCAAAAAGAGAAAAATAAAAAGCTAAAAACAACAAGATAATTCGCATAAATGCACCTTTATTATAAATTTAAAAAGATTATATCATGCGAACATATTCAAGATTTATATTTATAGCTTATTTTCGTTGCGATTAATTAATATAGGAAATAGCTAAGTAGCTATTCCTATTAAAAAATAAAATTAGAATTTGTAATTTACGAATAAGCTATATTCTGTGTTGTCAAAAGTTCCAATTGTAAAATCAGTTTCGTCTTGATAAACTTTATAGCTTTCAAAATAAACATCAAGCGATAAATTATCGTTATGAGCATAACTTAAAAGAACATCTAATTCTGTTAAATCATCGCCTTTATCAGGTGTGAAAGTTGTGAATCTTGTTGAAAGAGATGTCTGTTCATTTAATTTATATCCAGCTGAAAATTGAAGAGCAGATGATTTTTGACCTGTTGATGCAATTGTTGTGATATCTGAAGATGTATAAAATGGACCACCACCAAAACCGTTATCTGGAGCAATATCACCGTCAGCACCGTTGTATGCAACTCCTAAAGTTCCATCAGCAATTTCTAATTCAGCTTTTGCACCAACAACAGAACCATCATCAGATGCACCATCTTTTTGTTTATATTGAGCAAATTGTCCGCCAACTGTTAATTTCATTTTATCTGAAAGTTCTTTTCCATAAGAAAAATCACCATAAACGATACCTAAATCAACAGGATCAACAAAATTATTTAAATTATAATACCAAGCTTGAGCATCAAGTCCCTGTTTTTCGTTTGAATAATTAAGAGCAACAACAGAAACACCATCGCCTTTTGTTAAATCTTGAAATTCACCTCTTGACGGTGCATCGTGTCCAGCCATTTTTGTAACTCGTCCAGCAGTTAAAGTTACATTTTCGATATCTTTATTTTGAACAAGATAAACTTCAAATGAGTTTGGAGCCATTCCGATATCATCAGGATTTGCAAACGGAGTATCGATAACTTTTCGTCCAAGAATAACAGATGTATTTCCAAATACTGTGCCAGTTAAATATGCCTCGCTAATATATGAAAAACTTGTAAATTCTTGACCTTCTTTGTTGTCTGTTAGCCAACCGTTTTTATTTTGACCTAATAAAGGTTGAGCTGTCAAAAGAGTAATTCCTGCTTTGAAAGTTTTAACTTCTGGAGTCATTAAAGTTATCCAGCCACCAGTTGCAAAATCATGAACTTCTTTTTCATAACTATCACCGTCATCGCTAATATATGCTGTTCGCCAGTTGCCTTCTAAAGTCCAACCGTTTGGAAGAGTTTGTTCTGCTGAAAGTGTTGAAATCGAAGAGATCGATAACAAAGTTGCAACAGCTAAACTTAAATTTTTCATATTAAACCTCTTATTATTAATTATCTTAGAATTTTATCGATTTAAAAGTTAATTGATACTGAATTGTTTCCAAAAAACTATATAAAATCGAGATTTTATTATTAATTATATGCTTATTTTTTTCTTAAATTAATATATTTAACTCGATTTTAATCGAAAGAAAGCAGTTTTTTTACCTGAATCATATCTTTATCACCTCGCCCTGAAAGACTTACGATAATAATCTTATCTCGAACCTCATCGCCCATTTTTCTCAAATAAGCAATTGCATGAGAACTTTCAAGAGCAGGAATAATTCCTTCACTTCGAGAAAGCCAAACAAAAGCATCTAATGCCTCTTGATCAGTTATCGAGCTATATTTAATCGTTCCGTTATCTTTATGAAATGAATGTTCTGGTCCAATTCCGGGATAATCAAGTCCAGCCGAAATCGAATGAGCTTCTGAAATTTGACCGTCTTCAGTTTGTAATAAATAACTCATTTGACCGTGAAGAACACCAGGGCGACCTTTTGAAAGAGAAGCACCATGAAAATCTGTATTTAATCCATGACCTCCAGCTTCAACTCCGATACATTGGACATTTGTTAAATTTTTATCATCTAAAAATGCCTGAAAAATTCCCATTGCATTACTTCCGCCACCAATTGCTCCAATTACGAAATCAGGTAATTTATTTTCAAATTCGACAATCTGTTTTCTTGCTTCAGTTCCGATAATTGCCTGAAAATCGCGAACCATCAACGGATACGGATGAGGTCCAGCAACAGTTCCGATAATATAAAAAGTATCTCTTGCATGTGTAACCCAATGACGAATCGCATCGTTCATTGCATCTTTTAATGTTCGACTTCCGCTTTTCACAGAATGAACTTTTGCACCTAATAATTTCATTCGAAAAACATTTAACGATTGTCGTTCGACATCTTTTTCACCCATGAAAATTTCACATTCAAGCCCCAACAAAGCTGAAACGGTTGCTGTTGCAACACCGTGCTGACCAGCTCCAGTTTCGGCGATGACTCTTTTTTTGCCAAGTCGTTTTGCCATCAAACCTTGAACAATCGTATTATTAATTTTATGAGCTCCCGTATGATTCAAATCTTCTCGTTTTAAATATATTTTTGCATTCAATTCGCGAGATAAATTTTCAGCAAAATACAACGGAGAAGGTCGTCCGACATAATTTGTAAAATATTTATGAACTTCTTGCCAAAATTCAGGATCAAATCTAATTTTTTTATATTCTTGTTCTAATTCTAAAAGAACAGGCATAAGTGTTTCAGGAACATAACGACCGCCAAAAATTCCAAAATGTCCGTTATCATCAGGATCAAATTTTGAAGCTTTCGGAATATAAAAATTATAATTTTCGTTATTCATTTTTAGTCTCCTAATTTTTCATCTAATCTTATCAAATCGTGAAAATTTATTTTTTGCTCGATAACTAAAACATTAAAATAACTTTATTAGATATTTTATAGTTTAAAACCAGATTTGACAAAACCGTTTTTTTTTACAATTTGATAGCTCGTTTTTTGACTTGATAAATTTTGTAATAAAACAAATAATATTTGGAATTGCACAGTTATTTACAATTGTGTTGAAGTGAAATAATTAATTTAAATTAAAATATATATTTGCTTTTGATTTTTCTTTAAAATTTATATATTTTTTTTCGTAATTTTAATATTTTTAGCTTTTCATTTTTCACGGAACAGCCACAGGCTGTTCCCTACGAATTACAAATTAAATTATCGTTTTTAACTTCCACTTGATTTGATTATATTTTCCAATTATCAAAATCCCAAATTCATTCCCCGATGAGGTCATTTTCCAAACTCCATTTTCACGAATTTGAAAACCTTTATGTTCGAGAATCAAATTTATTTCAACTGGACTTTTATTTATCATTTTGCCTAATTCCGTCGGCAAAAAGTATTGCGACTCGAGGTTTATCTTAAAAGTTTCGAGTGGCGAAGTTCCAAATTGTTGGAGCATGATTTTGTCAAAACGAAATAGAGTTGTTGGTTTTCGTGTTTCTAAATTCTCAATAAAACCCAAAAGTTTGTTCGAATAAATTTCGTAATCGTTAAGTTCATTTGTGAGTGCATGAAAATCAGGTTTTTGTGAAGTTTGAGTTTGTGGTTGTTGAATTGGTTGTGAAGTTTGAGTTTGCGGTTTTAATATTTCTTCAATTGTCATATCGCACCAAACTGCAAAGTCAGACGAAAGCCATCTTGCAAAAGCAACGATTAATTTTTGATGAATCCAAGTTCCTTGTTCTTTTGGATTACCACCTTGCTGAATTGTAACTAATTCGCAATTTTGAGGACATATATTTTTACGAGCAAAAGCATCCAAATAATTTTTTGTTTCTTGAGTTTTTAACCAATCGCGAGGCTGTTTGTTAAATCTTTTTGCGATGATCGTTGCATTTAACATTAAGTAATCTTCATTAGTTTGTGCAAAATAGACATCAATATTTTCAAAAGTTTTCGTAATAATATTCATCGTTAAGCTTTCATAATTTAATTTAGCTGATTTAAAATCAACAAAATTGTAAGCTAAAACGAATTAAAAATCAAGTTATCTATATTTTGTATTATCGTTAAGACGAGAATCTTAACGATAAAGCTTTATTACCATTTCGTTAAGATTTTGATTTGGAATTGTTGTTTGCGGAATTAAATCTTTAACTGCCCTTTTAAATTCTATATATTCTTGTTCAATTAACAATAAAGACAATAAATATTCAGAAGATTTACTAATAATTACTCGACCTGTTGCCCAATCTGAAACAGTTTGACGACTCACCCCGATTCGTTCCGCCAATTCTTTTTGAGTAATGCCCAATTCTCGGCAAGTTTTTTTTACAAGATTTTCTTCTTCGATAATTGGTTGATTTGCATTTTCTGTATTTTGATTTTGAGTAATTTGATTTTTTGGTTTTCGACCCATTTTGATTTTCTCCAAATTTATATTTTTCGTAATTTTAATATTTTTGGAAAAAATTAAAACTTTGTCAATGAACTAACGAAAATAGCTGTCATAACTTTTAATATAAATTTCTTTTTTGTTAGTTTTTACATCTTTTACTCGTTTGATAACAGCTTCAAGCGGAACAAACGGTAAGGACAGGATTGAGTATATGCTTGTTGAATAGAACATATGTATTTCTTCAGAGTTGCTTTTTTTCCAGATTGCAACAAGTTCATGATCTCGAACATAATCCAATATCTCATTTAATCGTTTTAGAGTTTGTTCGTCATCATTAGAAAGACTTGCAAACTCTTTTAAAGTGATTTCTTTAATTTGTTGATCTTGATTTTTTGGTTTTCTACCCATTTTGATTTTCTCCAATATTTATATATTTTTCGTAATTTTAATATTTTTGGCTTATTTGTCATCCCGAACTCGTTTCGGGATCTAATTTTATAAATTTATCGTTTTGTGTTTCGTTGAAGAGCAATTGTCAAATGATAAATTAGAAATGTATAAGCAATATAAAAAATAAAACTAATAAATTCAATGCCTGAAGTTAAAAATCGTTTAATTGGCAAAATATTTTTTGCAAAGCCGTTTAAATGTTGAGATATAAAAGCAAAAAAAGGATTTAAAGGTTCATATATTTTATATAACAAGTTATTTTCATAGCCTAAAAATATCAAATAATGAATTGTTAATAAGCCTAAAAACCAATAAATAGGCAATAGCCACGATTGAGAAAAATTAGATATTTTTTCGCCAAACCAAAAGACAAGTTTATCTTCAAAAGAGAAATTTTCAGGATGATTTTTTAATTCGTTTTTATATCTTCTCATCTCTTCTGAATAAAAATGATTAGCTTCAATATAGTTAGCTTGAGAATCATTTGAAAATTTGAGTTGTCGAAAGAGATCTCTTGATGTGTCTATTCTTGTTAAGTTGCCCCATTTAACCGAATTAAACAAAGTATCTTTTGTAATTGAGACATTATTTGCAATTTTTATTTTAGCTTTTGAAAAATCGCAATTAACGAACTTAGTTTTTTGTAAATCAACAGCTTCTAAAGTTAGTTCGCCTGTAACAATTATATTTTCAAAAACGGCTTCGCTCCAGCTTTGAGTTATATTTGAAAATGTAAAATTTTCAACTGTTATGTTTCTAATATAAACTTTAGAGTCTTTTGAAAATGTTGAGTTTGTAATTGATAGCTGTTTAACAACAATGTCATATAAATTAAACTTTTTTTCAATATTTATATAGTTAAAATTCATTAATTTAATAGAATCTAAAGGTAATTCTCCTTTTATATTATTTATATGAATATTATAAAAATCAGAGATATCTAAATTCAATTCATTAATAATACTATTTCTAATATAAAGTTGAGAAGTTTTTAAAGCATTTGAATTAATATCAAAACCTTTATATTTGCTATTTATAATATGTATATATACAATATTACCTGTTAAATTAGCAATATTAATTTGATTTGAATGAAGCTGAATAAATCCTAATTTTTGGTTTTTTATACCTATTAAATTTATATTTTCAATAAACTGATATTTACTCTCCAGATTTTTACTAAGATCATAAAATTTTTCAGAAGCACCAAATTGAAGTTTATCGACTAATAATGATGATATATACATATATTTCAGTGTAGATAGGATTACTAGCTCAGCTAGTTTTAAATCTAAAGAAGAATTTATATTTAATTCTAAAAATGAACCCGTAATGTCTAACACATCATTTATTTGCTGTAATTTATGCTGTATTAAACTAACTTTGACAGTGTCATCATTAATATCGATGAGTTTATCAATAAATGTATTGTAAATATACAAGTATTTAAAGCTAGTTTCAGGAGCAGTTGCTAATAAATTTTCAATTTTATTTGAAGTTAGTATGTGTTCATTTTCTATATTTATTTTATATAGATTGTTTATCATTTCTGTTGTTATCATTTTTAATCCTTAAAGCTTAAAAATTATATTGTCTTCCGTGTCAAGAAACTTAACACGGTATGTAGTTTACCAAAATGTATTAAATTATCGATTTCATCTTCCACTTAATTTGACTAAACTTACTAAACCCTAACCCTCCAATTTCTTAATTAATTCCACGGTTTTTAAGCTGACTGTTGTTACTCGTTTTAATAAATCTAAGATTTCATCTCGATAATCGATAAATTTATAATTATCGAATAGTTTCGCAACTGTCGGATCTCCGATTTTTTTCTCTTTGTAACCATCGATTACCCATTCGATCGCCGAACGATTTCCCAATTTATATTCAAATGCAGTTTCAGGAAAATATTCAATAAATTTCTTAGACTTGAATAAATTATGATCAAGATTTTCAGGAAAATTGATCTCATATTTTTCAGCTTTTTCGAAATTTATATGCAAATCTAAAAGCGATTTTCCAATTTCGGCGAAATGCCAAAAGTTTTCATAAAATGGAATTCGTGGTAAATCTTGTTTGAGATTTATCTCATATTTTTTGCGATATTCTGGAAAATGCAAAACAGCATAAACATAATTAAAAATATCGATTTTCTCGATCAAATTATTTTTATAAAAATTTCTGAATTTTTCCAAAGCCCAATCTGTGATATTTTCCGTTTTGCCGACCTCATCGTAAGTATAAAATGGGAAAGTTTGAACAGAACCTTGAAAAGAAAAATCCATAATTATTTTAGATCCCAAAGTAAAAAATGGATATTCTTGACCTTGTTTAACTGCCATCATAAAATTCTCGCTATCAGCTTTTGGGAAAAATTTAGGTTGTTGACATTGCATTTCGTTAAGAAAATAATCAAAATACATAATTTTTTTTACAAAAGGTCTATATAGTGATTTATATAAATGCTCATTTTGAAATTGAATTTCTTTCTTTTTGGCAAGTTGATTTTTTAAATGTCTTGTCCATTTTATGATATTTTCAGTATGCACAAATGAATCTATATTTTCGTTTTTTATAGCTTGTCTTGTTTTTTCATATTCATCAATATGAAAATTCACTTTGTTTTTTAAATTATCTTTTGAAAAATCATAAACCCATTCATCTCGACTTGTAACAACACCCAAAGAATAATTTTTAAAAATAGCAGTTGGGAATTGTCCAAGTTTTGTATCTTTGCTTCCAATTGGAATTAACGAATCCCAATCGTTATCAGTTTGATTTAGCCAATTATTTCGGTCATCTGGAACGATCAAATTCCAATCGAGATCATGAAAACTTTCTTTATGTTCTCGCAACCAATTTAATTTATTTTCTCGCCCAATTTCTGGATTCTTCAAATAAAATATTTTGCACGGACTTTTTGTTTCTCGTTTGACAAAAAACGAAATTGCTACACCTGTCATAATGTCAAAAACATTACCGTCTCGTTCGCCTTTGCGAATATTTCCGCCTAAATCGAGAATATAAATTTCGTTAAATTCATTAAAAACTGTTTTACGAAAACCGTCAAAAGTCTTTGAATCGATAAAACTTGAATTTGTAACAAACGAAACTATTCCACTTTTGCCAATTCGATCGGAAGCCCAACGATAAAATCTCGAATACATATCATAAACTTTTGTCTTTTGTGCCGATGAGGTCGCAACATATGTCTTCGCTATTCGATTATCTAACTTTTCATATGTTCTATTTTTATTATTATCGTTTTCATTTTGCTGATTTGCATTATATGGCGGATTTCCAATAATCACCGTAAAATCAGAAGATTCTTGCCGTTTTATTCGTTCGAGATTCTCATCCGAAAAAGAAAAAAGATCTTTATCAATATGCTCATTCAAATCCAATGTATCAACAAACGAAATATTTTCAAATTCTTTATATTTGCCAGTTTTTTGCTGATAAATATATTCGATATTCAAATTGGCAATATAATAAGGCAAAATCGAAATTTCATTAGCAAAAAGTTCATTGCCATATTTTTTAATCAAACTATTTTTATCAAAATGATTCATAATTTGAGTCAAAAAAGTTCCTGTTCCAGTTGCAGGATCAAGAATATTAACACCATCCGAAGCGAGAGTTTTTTTAAAAAATTTATACAAAATTTTATCAGTCGAATCGATCATAAAATCAACAATTTCTAACGGAGTATATACAATTCCTAATTTATCAGCCCGTTTTGGATTATAAGCTTTATAAAAATTTTCATACAACGAATTCAAAAACGATTGCTTTTCGCGATAATCATTTATTGCCACCGAATGCGATTTGATCGCTTCATAATAATAACGAATCGAATTAAACAAATCTCTTTTTTCATTTCTATCAAACAGCGAATTTTCTAATTTATTCAAAGTTCTGGCAATATTATTATGCAGATGAAATTCACTCTCCGAAAAAATAACTCTAAAAATATCTTCAGTCAAAATATGTTGAACAAGCATTTCATAAATATCAATTTTCGAAATATTCGGATCAATCGAATTTCGACAAACCTCATCAAACTCAAGATAAATTTTTTTAAAATTTACATTTTCAAGTTCAGCAATTTCAATTTTTCGACGAATCGATTCAACAATTTTCGGAATATCGATCGTAAATTGCTGAAGAGCTTTACGAAATTCATTAATTTCTGGCTTTTCATATTCAAAAAAAGTCTTTATCAAATCAGCTAATTTATCGCGATTTGTCATCGAAATATCAAAAACAGTTTTACCATTTTGAATTAAAACAGCACGACGAGAATCTTCAAAAATTATATTCGAACTTGGATAACCTTTATTTAATTTTTTATTTATCTCGATCGATAAATCATCACTTTCATCTTTAGCTTCCTAATAACCAATATCAAACCGAAATTGATCTTTCACTGTTCCATCTGGACGAATATTTTTATATGGAAATTCAGCGATAAAACTAAATTTATATTCGTTCGCATAACCGTCTAACAAATTTTCAAAAGCTCTTCTAATCGAAGTTTCATTCGACGAGAAATTTTTCAGCTCTTCTATTTTTTTATAATATTTTTCTATTTGATGCAATTTTATTTACCATTTTTTATCAAATTCTATCTATTAAACTTGTCATTCTGAAGCGATAGCTCCTGTAACTTGATTCAGAATCTAGAAAACATATTAATTCTTAGATCCTGTGTAGATGCACGGACAACGAAGTCTCCCGTTTTGTGTGAAGTTATTTTTTTGTTAATCTTGATATTCGTAGTTTGCGATCATATTTGATAATTTTATTAGATCTGTTGTTTGAAGTTGTGAAATTATAATTTCAGCGAAGATTTGAAGTTTTGCAATTCGATCTAATTCGAGCTTTTCGAAATAGTCTCGAGTTAATTCGTTTGCTTGAATATGTCGTTCTTCGCGAATATCTTTTGCCTTTTGTTGAGTAACTCGTAAATTTATAAAATTTGCAATTTGCCCATAAATAATATCCGCTTTTGTTTTCGTATTTGCTGGAACAACATATTTTTTTATTGCACTTGTGAGAGGCAAATAATCTTTTTTGGTCTTATTTCGAATTTCATTCCAAGCAACACCATCATTAACAAGTTCTAAGATTTTTTGAGAAATCCAAATTGAAAATTCTGGATCAAGCCAACGAGCATATTCAACTGCTAAATCTCGATGAATCCAAGTTCCTTGAACTGACTTACCGTTTTCAGAACCTGCTAAGTTACCTTTTTTCACTTCAATCATTTCGATATCTTTTGCAAGTTTAACAATTTCTTTGTTTTCAAGCTTCTCTACAATCTCGGTAGAATCGTCTTTTTGAGTGATACCAGATTTTCTTGTATCACTTTTTAACCACTTCTTAAAAGCTTTAATAAACTGTTTGTCGTTACCTTTTATTTTGATTTTAATCAAAGCTTTAATAAAAATTATTGTGCTTGGATTTGCAAACCAGTCATTAGGTCGTTTATTGAAATGTTTAGAAATGTCAGTAACTTTTAACATGACTTTTGGATTTGTTTTATCGCCTGATAATAAAAAATCAGAAATAACTTGATAACTCTCTGTCGAGTATTGGAACGATTTCAGCACAGATTCATATTTGTATGCCATAATTTCAGCCACTTTCGTTTGGATTTTTCATTTCTCACATTTTCGAAGTCTGTGGGAAGTGATCTTGTCGAATTATAGCTCAATGCCTCTTTTTCAAATAAATTCACATAAAATAAATTATTAATAATTCATAGTTTTCTTGTCAAGCACGGAATGAGAAATACATCATTCATAAGATTAATTAAGTTATTTAACTTTTACTTTGTTTATAATTCTTTTTAAATTAGTTGTCTATTCAACTAATTTTTTATTTTGATCACAAAAAGGAGGTTAATAATAAAAAATGATCAATCGTTGTGAATGTCCTATTGAGCCATCTTTAGGTTGTTTAAGTAATCATACAGCTTTTGCAATTCGGCTTTATGCAATAAAACAGTTTCAGCTTAATCAAATTGATATTACTATTGAGCAATTAAGAATTATGATCGTTTTATGGAAAGGGGCTGAATTATCTCAAAAAGATATAGCTTATTTAATTGGCAAAGATAAAACTAGTGTTTCTCGTTTAATTAATGGACTTGAAAAAAGAAAGCTTGTTAAACGAGTTAATAATTTAAATGACAAACGACATAAATTAATCGTTATCACGGATGAAGGCAAAAATCTCGAAGATTCGACTATGAAAGTTCTAAAAGATGCAACATCATATTTACATAGCCATTTTTCTCAAGCTGAAATCGAATCGACAGCAAAAGTTTTAAAAGCTTTATGCAATCTTATTTATAATAAAGAGGATTTAAAAAATATCAAAGATGAATAATTATTTTTTTTCTAAAAGCAAAATTAACTTAGTTTTATTATTAGGTTTAAGTTTGAATTTTATCGGTTGCGAACGACCAAAAATGCAAGGCATGGAAAAACCGCCTGAAGGCAATGTTTCTATTTCGACGACAATTGTCAAAGAAGGCAATTTTTCAGCAATATTCGAAGCAACTGGACAAACTCAAGCTTTTTCGACTGTTCAAGTTTATGCAAGAGTTTCAGGCTATTTGCAAAAACGATTTTATTCTGAAGGCAGTTATATAAAAGAAGGTCAAGTTTTATTTACGATTGATCCAACTGATTTACAAAATGCACTCGAAAATGCTCAAGCATCTTATGAAGTTGCAAATGCAAATTTTTTAAATGCTCAAACGACTTATAATCGAATTAAGCCACTTGTTGAAGCAAATGCCGCGAGTAATCAAGATCTCGATAATGCAATGGCTCAATTGCGAGTAACAACTGCTAGTCTCAAAGGTGCAAAATCAACTGTAAATCAGGCAAAAGTAAATTTAAGTTATACGACGATTAAAGCTCAAGTAGGCGGTTTTGTCGATAAATCTCGTATCGATGTTGGAACTTTTGTTACAGCGGGTCAAAACGGTTTTTTAACAACTATTTATCAAAGTGATCCAATTTATGTAACTTTTTCGTTAAATGAAAATCAAAGATTAGCTCAAGAAAAAGCTATCAAAAGCGGTAAATTAATTTTGCCAAAAAATGGAGTTTATGACATCGAGTTAGTTTTAGGCGATGGAACAACTATTAATCGAAAAGGCAAAATTGATTTTATTTCTCCGTTTGTTGATTCATCAACTGGCAATATAACTTATCGAGCTGTTATCGAAAATGATGATCATGTTCTTTTGCCGGGGCAATTTGTTCGAGTAAAAATAAAAGGCATGACTTGGCAAAATGTTTTATATTTGCCACAAAAAGCTATTTTAACTTCGGATCGAGGCAAATTTATATTTATCGTTGATAATAATCAAACTGTGAGAATTGCTCCTGTTTTTCCAACTGTTTGGCTTGGCGACAATGTAATTATCGAAAACGGACTTAAAAATGGTGATCTTGTTGCAATTGATAATCTCGTTAAATTAAGACCAAATAGTCAAATAATTTTAAAAGCGAAATAATAAAAATGATCAGCACTTTTTTTATAAAAAGACCTGTTTTATCAACGGTTATTGCTTTAATTATTGCTATGTTGGGATTTGTTGCAATAAAAAGTTTGCCAATTTCTCAATTGCCAAATATAACACCGCCGACTGTTGTCGTAACGGCACAATATCCAGGAGCTGATGCTCAAACGATCGCCGACACGATTTTGAATCCGTTGGAATCACAAATTTCTGGAGCTGATGGCTTAATGTATATGAGTTCAAAAGCTACGGCATTAAGTGGAACAGCTACGATAACTTGCACTTTTAATATTGGTGTAAATCAAGATATGGCTGCGGTTGATGTTCAAAATAGAATTAATTCGGTTCTTGCACTTTTGCCTCAAACAGCTCGAGATTTAGGTGTTTCTGTTCAAAAAAAGACTTCTGATATTTTATTATTAATTGCCGTTACATCGCCAGATGAAAGTTACGATGCAACACAAATTAGTAATTATATTTTGTCAAATGTTCTTGATGAAATTAAAAAAATACCGGGTGCAGGTCGAGCTCAAATATTTGCTCAACGAGATTATGCAATGCGAATCTGGTTAAATCCTGATCGAATGAGTTCTCTTGGTGTAACGGCAACTGATATTAATTTGGCTATTAAAGAACAAAATATTCAAGTTGCACCAGGTCGATTAGGTCAAGCTCCAAATAGTTCGAATGAACAAATTTGGACAATGCAATTATCGTCAAAAGGTCGTTTTTCAACTCCTGAAGAATTTGGAAATATTATCGTTCGAGCAAAAGAAAACGGTTCGTTAATTAGATTAAAAGATGTTGCTCGTGTTGAATTAGGCAGTCAAAATTACGAATTTTTCGGTCGAGTAAATGGCAAACCAGCATCGATGATTGGTATTTTTGCTGATGTTAGTGCAAATGCTCTTGATACAGCTGATGCCGTAAAAAACAAAATGGAAAAATTATCTCAAAAATTTCCAAAAGGTATTTCTTATTCTGTGCCTTATGATACGACTGATTTTGTAAAGATTTCGATCGATGAGGTCGTTTCGACTTTAATAGAATCGATTTTATTAGTTAGTTTAGTAATTTATTTATTTTTGCAAAGTTTCAGAGCTTCGATAATTCCGATTTTGGCAATTCCTGTTTCATTAATGGGAGCATTTATCGGCATGTATTTATTAGGCTATTCGATAAATACTTTGACTTTGTTTGGTCTTGTTTTAGCAATTGGTATCGTTGTTGATGATGCAATTGTCGTCGTCGAAAACATGGAACGAATTTTGCAAACAGAAAAATTATCACCGCGAGAATCAGCAATAAAAGCTATGAGTCAAATTTCTGGTCCAGTTATTGCAATCGTCTTAGTTATGGGAGCAGTTTTTATTCCAGCTACTTTTATGAGTGGAATGACAGGTCAGCTTTATAAACAATTTGCTTCGACAATTGCTATTTCGGTTGTGTTTTCTGGATTTGTAGCTTTGAGTTTTGCTCCAGCAATTGGTGCATTAATTTTAAAACCTCATCAACATGAACCATCATGGTTTTTCAGATGGTTTAATAAAAGATTCGAAAAAATGACAGATAGCTATGTTCGACGGTCAGGCTTTATGATAAAAAAAATACCGTTTTTATTTTTATTAGTTTATCTTTCGACATATTATTTTATATATTTTTTTAATAAGACTTTGCCAAGTGCATTTTTGCCAATGGAAGATCAAGGCTTTTTTATCACGAGTATAAATTTGCCAGATGGTGCAACAGCTGATCGAACTCTCGAAGTTGTAAAAAATGTTGAAGAAATTTTAAAAAATCAAGAAGGCATTATTAAATTTACGGCAATTACTGGACTTAATATTTTGACTTTTTCTCAAGAACCAAATTCAGCGGTTATTTTCGTTCGATTAAAACCGTGGGAAGAGCGACAAACACAAGAATTAAAAGTATTTGGAATATTAAATTCGTTAGCTCCAAAATTGGGATCAATTCGAGAAGCTAGAGTTTTTGCAATGCCACCGCCTCCAATTCGAGGAATGGGACCGTCCGATATGTTTATGCTTAGAATTTTACAACCAGCTGATAATAATGTCAGTTTATTATATTCGACAACAAATTCATTTTTGGAAAAATTACGGGCTGATCAACATTTTAAAAATCCAATGACAACGATGAGCATGACTTCGCCTATTTTACGAGTTGATGTCGATCGAGAAAAAGCAAAAAGTCTTGGTTTATCGATAAATGAAATTTTTCAGACTTTGCAATCAACAATTGGAGTTATGAATATTAATCAATTTACGAAAAATAGTAAAACTTATTGGGTTCAAGTTCAATCAGATTCGCAATATCGAGCAACTCCTGAAGATATTGGTCGAGCTTGGGTTCGTTCAAATAATGGAAATATGATTCCGCTTTCGTCAATTATTCAAGTTCATATGGAATCAGCTCCTGCTTCGATTGAACATTTTAACGGTGTATTAAGTTCTGTAATTATGGGTTCTCCAGCAAGTGGAACAAGTTCAGGTGAAATTATTAACCTCATCGAAACAATGGCTGAACAATATTTACATGAATCTGCAACTTATGACTGGGAAGGTTTATATTTACAAGAAAAATTAGTTGGTTCAAAAGCTTTAATAATCGTAATTTTTGCTTTAATCATGGTCTATTTAATTTTATCGGCTCTATATGAAAAATGGGTTTTACCGTTATCGATCATGTTAGCTGTTCCATATGGAATTTTAGGAGCTTATGCCGTTGTTTGGGTAATTCCATTTTTAAATAACAATGTCTTTTTTCAGATTGGTTTATTAACTTTGATAGCACTTTCAGCGAAAAATGCAATATTAGTCGTTGAATTTGCCGAAGAACAACGATTATCTGGAAAATCAATTTATGATTCAGCAATGGAAGCGGCACGATTAAGATATAGACCAATGATGATGACTTCATTTGCCTTTTTAGTTGGAATGTTGCCATTAATTTTAAGTTCTGGTGCTGGTGCAATGGGAAGATTTTCAATCGGTATTGCAATGTTCGGCGGAATGCTTTCAGCAACTTTTATCGAAAGATATTTTATTCCATATTTATATTATTGGGTAAGTTCAATTCGAGAATATTTCGTGAAAGAACAAAAAATCGATTTAATCAAAAAGGAACAAATACATGACCAATAAATTAAAATATTTGTCTTATACAGTTTCGTTGATTTTATTAAATAGTGGCTGTTCCTCATTTTATTCAGAATATAAAAACAGCGAGAAAATCGATATTCCAAAAAGTTTTTCAGAACAAGACGAAACGAATATTTCTCAAGATTATCCGATCGATGCTGAATGGTGGAAAAATTTTAATGATCCAATATTAACAAAACGAATCGAAACTGCATTAAAATATAATTTTGATCTATTAAATTCGGCGACATCGATCGAAATGTTGTATGGTCAATTTCAACAAGTAAATGCAAATTTATATCCGCATTTTTCTGCTTCGACTTCATTGGCAACAAAAGAGGTTCGAGATAGCGATATGCCAAATTTAAAAAATGGCTCAACTGCGACTCATTCGTTATCGCTTGGGTTAGATAATTACGAAATTGATCTATTTGGCAAAATTCAGGCTACAAACGACGGAGCAAAAGCAACAATTTTATCATCAAAATATGCTCACGAAACTTTAAAAATATCGATTGCTTCGCAAGTTGCAAATATTTATTTAAATATCGTTAATATAAATGAACAGATCAAAATTGCAAATGAAAATGTTCAAATCTCAAAAGAAATCGAAACGAAAAACGAATTAAAATATCGTTACGGGTTAATTAACGAATCTGTTTATTTGCAATCACAGGCTGAAGTTCAAAATGCTGTTGCTTCGAGAATTCAATTTGAGGCTCAAAAATCTAGTCTTGAAAAAAATCTGTATGCTTTAACTGGTGAATTTCCTGATCAACAAAAAAATCATATCGATGAGGTCGGAGCATTTAATAAAATTATTTTTCCGAAATTGCCAGAAGCTTTGCCATCGACGATTTTGCAACACAGACCAGACATAAAAGATGCTGAACAAAATTTAATAATTTCTCATGCGAAAATTACAGTTGCAAGAGCTTCTTATTATCCGTCAATCAGCCTAACTGGAATGCTTGGAATTCAAAGTTTGAATTTAGTAGATTTCGTAACGAATCCTGCGAAAATTTGGAGTTTTACACCTGCTTTAAATATTCCAATTTTTAATGCTGGTGCAACAGAAGGAGCTGTAAAAGTTGCCGAAGCTGAACATAAAAAAGCGATTAATAATTATAAGAAAATTATATTTAATGCTTTT
Source organism: Campylobacterota bacterium (assembly GCA_030152305.1). Lineage (GTDB taxonomy): Bacteria > Campylobacterota > Campylobacteria > Campylobacterales > Thiovulaceae > Thiovulum_C. The sequence continues at coordinate 35,515 of JASKOM010000009.1, read as the reverse complement.
TTAGATGCAAACGAAGCGATCGTTCAATATAATAAATATATGGAAATTGTTAAATATCAAAATAAACGAGTTCAATCAATCGAAAAAGCTTTTTCACAGGCTAGACTAAAATATAATGCTGGAACGATTTCGTATAGCGATTTATTATTAGTTCAGCAACAATGGCTTCAGGCAAAACAAAATTATCAAACCGCACAACAAAATTTATTAACAAATATAATTAGTTTATATAAATCATTTGGTGGCGGTTGGTCAGATAATAATCAAACAAAATAAATTAATTTAAAAATTCCGTATCGCAATTAGTAATTTTATTTTGATACGGAATTAATTTAACTTGTTTAAGTTTTTGTTGGTTCTCGATAAATAAATTCGCTTAATAATTTTTTTATTTTTCGTTGCGATTCATCTCGATTATAATTCGAACTCAATTGTGAAAAAGTAAAAAATTTATTTTTGCCACTGAAAGTTTCAATGTTAAATCCGTATAAATTACCTGCACCTTTTGAATATAAATAATGATCTCTATCAATCCAAATAACCCATTCGCGATTGTAAAAATACAAATTTAAAATAGGTTCTGTTCCAAATGGTGATAAATTTTCCATATTCCAAAATTTAATATCACCTGAAACATCCGCAGAAATTAATAATTTATCAAAAGAATCAAAAGATTTTATTTCAGCTTTGTGTCCAATTAATTTTGAAGTAAGTTTGCTATCTTTATAAAGTTCGATATCTCCGTTTAATTGTGGAACTGGAATAAATTCCGTTTTGATATTTGACGAAACGATCGTTTTATATAATTGTTGAACAAGTTGAATAATATTTTTTGAATTTTTAACAATTTCAGCTATATGTAAAAGTTGATTTTTACCGTATAAAATTGACATATTTCTAAAAGTGCGATCTATTTTTATAGTTGGTTCGTTCGATCCCCATAATTCCGCAAAATCAAAAGTATAAGCCAAAGTTTCATCTTTCAAAATCACTTTTGAATAATATAAACCAACTTCAGCAATATTAAATTCTCTAGTTATAGTAAATTCAGCTATTTGTTTATTGTTATCAAAAAATAGTAATTCCGATGAGGTCAAGCCAAGATATTTTTCATTTTGACCAACTTTGAGTTTTGTCATTTCATTACTAACAGTTAAATTATTAACTAATTTAAAACCATCATCTAAATCATAAACACGAAGTATCTTTTTATTAAATTTATAAACAAAATCTAGCAAAAGCCATAATTTATTAGTGTTAAAATCAAAATGAATGTCTATTAAACTTTCACCAAAATCGCTATTTCTTGAATTTAATAGTTTGAAACTTTTATCATATAAAGCAAAACTTCCCCGATCATAAACGATTAAGATTTTATCTTTTGATATTTTTAAATAATTTACAGAACGACGACCTGTAAATAAATTTCGTTTTCTCACTCTTGTGTTTAATTCTAGCTTTGAAATAGAATCGCCATAGTTATAAAACAGAGTGTCATCATCGACTAAAACATATTGATTACCAATCACATCGTTCATGCCGATCAATTCTGTTTTATAACTTATTAAATCAGTTTGATATATATAATGTTCATTTGTAGAATCTTGGTTAAATTTGCTTACAACAAAAATAAAATCTTTTGTTTTAGCCAAAATATCAATAAAACTACCTTCAATTGAATCATTAAATATAAGCTCTCCTTTTATTAAATCATAAATTACATAATTTATTTTATTTTTTAAATTATAAATTATTGCTAATTTTTCTTCATCTAAACTTGGAAGAATTTTAATAATTTCTCCAATTTCTTCAGATAGCCCAAAAGATCTAACGAAAAGTTTATTTGCAATTTCTCTAACAATTTTTGTTTCAGCAATTAAAATATGATCATTTTTCAAAAGAAATATATCTTGTGGATGATTTATTTCTAAAATAGATGGATTTTTACGAACTGAAACTGTTCCAGAATATTGAAGCAGGTCGTAATTATCTTTATTTTTAGAAAGCAACAGATCAACAGATTGAGAAAAATCTTTAAAAAACTCCATTTTATTTTACCAATTTGTCAATTTTTTCAATTTCTTGTTTAATATTTTCTAAAGCATTTCTAGTTTCGACAATAGCTCTAAATTCAACACGACGAGATTTATAATTATCAATTGCATTATAATTATTATAAATAGGTTTTGCCGAACTTAAACCATTTGCTCGAAGTCTAGTTTTTAAATAATCAAAATTGCTATAAATATCCGTTGATTTCATTGAGAATTCTAAAACTTTATAAGCTCTTGATTGAGATAAAGATGCATTAAATAAAAAAGCTTCTTTTTCTGGAACAAAATCATTCCATTCAGGCGAAGTATGACCTTCGATTCTTACTTCAGAAATAGCAGATTGCGGATAGTTACGATCAAATTCTTTTAATATTTTTATATATCTTGGAAAAAAATCTCGAAGAATATCTTTGAACTCTTGTTTTAAATCACTTTTGCCTATTTCAAACAAAATATCAGGAGAATTAAATTTAAAAATAGAATTTTTTGTAATTTCAGCATTCCATCTTGGCAAATCATCTCTAAACTCTTCAATTAACATGTCTCTTAATTTTTTTTCAAAATCATCAACACTGTTGGCAAGTTTGTTAATTTTATCTTTTACCTCATCGAATTCAGCAATTTGATTTTTAAGTTTTTGATTCTGATCTTTCAATGCTCTATTTTCATTTTTTAATCTTTGCAATTCATTTAAATCTACTTTTGAAATAATATATGCATAAGAAACAGCGATTAAAATAAAGATTGCCATTAATCCAGACATTAAGTCTGAAATTGATAACCAATCTGCTTCGTTTGAATTATTTTTTTTCTTAAAAATCATGTTTATTAAGATCTTTTAGGCATGTTATTTGCGGTTTGTAAAAGTTTTTTAATTGCTTCGATATAAGTTTCATATTCGTTTGCAAATTTAGCTGTTACAGAATTCATTACTTTTTCGAGTTTGTCTAAATCTTGTGTTAAATAACCAACTGATTTTTCAACACTTTTTTTAGTTTCATCCATCGTTTTGTCAATTGTTGTTTTTGTTATTTGAAACGATTGAGCTAATGAATTTTCATATTGTTTAAATTGACTTGTATTTTGATTTGTCATATTTGCCATTAAGTTTTCAAGATTTTTAAAATAAGCTTGAATATTTGGAATTGTGCTACTTGCATCTTTAGCGATTTGTGCAAAAGTTGATAAATTCGTTGTTTGTGCTGTTGCTTGAGCATCAAAAACTTGAATAATAGCTTCTAATTTTTTATAAGTGTCAACCATTTCTTCGTGTTTTGACATCAATTGTTCGAAATCTTTGATTACTTGAATTGCAACAGAAAGCTGATCCTGACTTTTTATAATATAATCAAGATAATTATCTTGCCATTCGACCATTTTTTTAACACTGTCATCAAGTCTTTTAAAGTTTTCACCAAAGTTTTTAGCCAATGAATTATTAAAATTATCCATACTAAATTTTAAAGCTTTTGCGATTTCGTTTGTTGATTTTTCAGCGATATTATCAAGAACGATATCTAACGATCGATTAAAATCTTTAAATGCATTTTTTAAATCATCCGAAATTTGAATAGCTGTTAATTTAAATATATCTTTACTTGAATCGATAGTTTGTTTAAAATTATCATTTGCTGTATTTAAACTATCTTCAAATGAAGTTATTAAATTTGACACACCATTTTTAAAAGAATCAGAAATCTGATCGCTGTTTCGTGCAAAATCAGTTGATAAAACTTTGAATTCAGTTTCTACTTTGTTACCTAAATTATCAATATGTTGATTAACAGAATTGCTATTTCGTGTAAAATCAGCTGATAAACTTTTAAGTTCTTTTGTCAAATTGCTGTTTAAATTAATAACATTTTTATTAATATCTTCAACAAGTTCATAAACACTTTGATTATTAACGATTTTATTACTAATATCTTGCAAAAGCTGAACAATATTTTCATAATTTTGTTGATTTGAAGATGTTTGAACAATCGAATCTTTTATCTCTTTTAAAACAACAATAGTTTCATCGTGATTACTTTTAGATTGAATATTCAAATCGTTTAAATAATTTGCCATATTTTTTAAATAGTTAAAAGCTTCGTTATCTTGTTTTTCGATTGGTGGCAATATTCTTGAAAGCAAAGTCAAAATTATAGTTGCTCCCATTCCAATAATTGAAGTATAAAAAGCTATCGTTAAGCCGTTTATTATATTTCCTATACTTTGCTCTATGTTTGATGAATCAAAATCTTGTAAGCCTATAAATATTCCGACAAAAGTCCCGAGAATTCCAATGGCTAAGATTGAACCTTTTATCGAGTTTGGATCTCTTTGTATGATTAATTTAAATTCCCAGATAACTAAAAAAATAATCACAACTGTAAATATTATGTTAATTAGCAATGTTTTAACCTTTATTGTATAAATTTTGATAATAGAATTGATTCGATGAATTTCAGAGTGATGAGGTCATTAGAATGCAACACAAAACCAGCTGAATCATTATTTGAAATAATTTTATGTTTATTTTCGAGAAACTCTCTTAAATCTTGATCCATAATCGAAGAAGATTTATAAATTGCTCGATAAAAATCGTTATCAAGTTCTTGACTATTTTCAGAGTTCAAAAACTTAATAATATATGAATAATTTGTATCAGAAATATATATATTATATATTTGAGCAATGTTTAAGACTTTTTTGACCAACGACAAATCAAATAATAATTTATTTGTAATTAAATTAATAACAACTGGTTTTAAAGCCTGTGGAAATTTATTTTTAAAATCAATTATCGAGTTTTCGATTAAATTAATTGATTTATCAAAATTCGATACTTTAATCGAATTAACAAAAATATTAATATTATTATTAATATTTGAGATCGATGTAAAATTAATTGACTGTTTTGCAGATTGTTCATAAATATTATGTTCAATAATTAAATAAAAAACAGAATTATTTATTTTGACTTCTTGCTGTAAAAAATGCAATCGCCAATAAACGATATCTTTAATTCGATCATATAAATTACCGTAGCCTTTATCTATTTTGCTTTTATAATCAATATTAATAATAAAAAGCTGTGGAGTTTCTTCGTTAATATAAACAGTTTTTTTATTAAAAAAGAAATCAGGAATATGATTTATATCAGCTATTGATTTTTCAAGATCGATTAATAATTTATCAACGACATCATCTTTTAATTTATTTAATTCGATATATTGTTCTGAATTTTTGAAATTTTTAAAATTATCAGCAACAAAAATTATATTTTCACCATTTGAGAATTTCATAAATAAATTTGGTTTTAAATATAAAGCTCTTAATGAAACTGCGATAATAATAAAAGAAAAATAATCTATTCGGACATCAAAAATATTTTGATTTCGTTGTGGATGTTGATAATTTGGAGAACCTTCTTCGATGGCTAATTTACCTGCAAGAATAGGAACAAACATTCCATCATAGTCAATTAATTTTATTTCACCTTGAGAATTAACAATCATATTATCGTGTTTTAAATCACCGTGAGCGATGCCTAATTTATAAAGTTCTCTGGTTAATTCAATCCAATTTTCAAATAATTTTTCTAAATTTGCTTGATTATTTAAATGACATTGATTTTTTAAATAAGTTCCAAGACTTTCACCTTCGACCCATTCCATTTTAACAACTGGATATAAATTTTCAGTTGAACCAGATGGAGTAACTGAAAATTCTTGTTCATAATATTCATATGCACAAAAATATTTAATATTTATAGTTTTTAAAAAATTAGAAATTGCTTCGTATCGTTCTTTTCGTTCAAGGTTTTCACGAATAAAACATTTTAGTGCATATTTTTTTTGAGTTTGATTATCTTTGACAGTAAAAACTGTTGCAAATTTTCCAGCTGAACCAACTGGACCAACATTATCATTTCTAATAGATTGTAAATTTGTTAAATTCACAGTTCTTATTTTTAAATTTTTAACTGCTTGGCGATAATCTGTAATCGATGGATACAACATTAACATTCTCTTTCTTCTACAAATAAAAACGAATAATCGTCATTTAACTAAACAGCTATTTTTAAAATACATATATTTGGCATACTCCTCGTAGCTAAAGCTATTTGATTATTTTTATTTATTTGAACTGAATACATATTATTCCTTATTAAAAAAATTTATTTTTATTACATTATAAAACAATACAAAGACAAATGTAATCTAGAAATATAAAAAATAATAGTTATTAGCTTTTTATAAAATTTGATAGCAAAATAGTATATTCCGATAGATCATATAATTTCAAGATTATCATATCTAAGCCAATCGGAGTTTTTCATGTCTAGTTTTTTTAACTATCTCTTTTTTGCTTTCATATCTTCTATTTTTTTAGGTTGTGGAAATGGTGGAGGAGTCGATGATGTTCTTGACTCTGGCAAAGAAACAACAACTCATAGAGTTAATTTAACCCTAAAAATTGGATTTGATGAAAGTATTCTCTCTCGAGATACCTCATCGATACGAGATACAAAACGGGTTCAATTTAGTGATTTACAATATATTTTAATAACTGTTTTTGACAGTCAAAAAAATTATTATGTCGATCAAAATATTTCTAAAAACAGTTCTGGTAATTGGGAATTTCAAATTTATGATATTCCAACAGCTGTTAATGTTACTTTTATAGCTGAAGGTTTTGATAGCAAAGGTTATCGAATTTTTTCAGGCAAAGTTTCAGATCAGCTCGATATTTCGGATATTTCAATTGTTATTCCGTTATCTCTTGCAAAAACTGAAGCAACAATTCTTACACCGTCGATTTCATCAATTGTTGGAACAAATTCAACTGCAACAAGCAAACGAATTACTTTTACGATTACAAATCCAAACAGCGAATTTGTTACTTGGAAATTAACACCTGATCAAGCATTAAAAAAATATGGTGAATTCAACGAAACAGCTGGTTCATTAGATTTTAGATTTAAAAGCGAAATTCAATTTTCGATTAATTTTACAGGCAATTTAAATAATATAATTTTTGATAATCGTTTTGATATCGTTAATAGTGTCGGCGATGTAACAACAACTTATTTTAAATTATATGAACAGCAAAATCTTGTTTTAATTTCGATTGCTCCAATCGTAAATAATATTTCTCTTGCTTTTAAACAAGATCGTGTTGAAGCAACCGCAATTCTTGACAGTTCAGTCATGAAAAAAGAGGTTTGCGAAAATGATTTTGCTGATTTAATTGTTGGTTTTGATTTTAAAAATAGAACATTTGAAGATTTATTAATTAGATATTTTTCTGCGATTGATATGGGCGATGAGGTAAAAGCAACAGTTCAAACATTACCTTCTGATTCAAATATGTCTAAATTATTAGCTCTTGATATTAATCATTCGTATGATGGTTTGTTTAAAAAATATCAAATCGATTACGGTTACAGCAATCCAAATTTTAATAATTTATATAAACAATTAACAGATAGCAATTTTTCTGTTTTATATAATTATTATCTTGACGAAAATCAAAAAGGCAAACATTTGCCAATTTTGGAAATTTATTATCGCAACGATGCTAATTTATCGCAAATATTATCAGATTATAAACTAGGTTTAAGTATGTTGCCTAACTCTAGTAAAGATTTAGATAGGTTTTCTAACCTCATCGAATATTATATAGCTAATCCGCAATCTTCATTATTAACAGATTATAAATTTGATGATAAAAACTTTTCGAAAAACGGAGAATTTTATTATAGTAAATTTGGAGTTGATGTCGAAAACAACGAATCAAAAGCTCGATTTAATCTTTTATTAAATAAATTTAAAGATTCAGCTTATTTAGATTTTTACAAAACTTTTACATCGCACGGTGCAAAATTAACAGAACTTTTAACGGCTTATTATAAAAACAGTTATGTTTATGACGAATCGTTCGCTCCACTTTTAAATTTAATTATTGACGAAAATTTTGACAAATTATTTGATGATTTATCGAATAAATATAGTTATTTATCGTCGTTTAATTCGTTTTCAAATTATGTAAAAAACAGTGATTTTAATTTATGGCTTGAATATTACAAAACTCAATCAAACTCAACCTTGAATTCGATAAAAGCCAAATTAGATAAAGATGTTTGCACAAGTGAAGATTTAGGCGGTTTAAAATATGAATGGTCGCTCGAAAGCGGTTCGTTGCCAATTGTTGATCCATATGCAAATCCAGTTACTATAAAAAATTTCACTGGAACTTTGCAAGATAAATTAACACTTGTTGCAACAAATGAAGCTGGAGTTAAAACAGAATATTCTTATCAAGTTAATATTAAATCTTGGTTAGACGAAGACGGAAATCGAATCGATGTTAATCCTGATACGAATAATTCAAATAACAGCAACAATAATAATTCAACCGAAACGAATAATTCAACTGACAATGGTTCAACTAGTGGCGGAACAACTCCAATTATCGATTATAAATTTGGTTTAACCGCTTCGCAATCAACTGATATTTTATTATTATATGGCGAAACAAAAGAGATTATTTTCACAAGTTCGAAATATTTTAATGATTTCGTAGCTGATATTGTCGGAATTAATAACGGAAGTGGCGAACTGTTTGATGTTAGTTTTACTGAAATTTCAACAGCAACCGTAAAAAAATATTCTGTCAAAATCAAAGCTAATCGAGTTATGGGCAACGGTGTATTTACTTTTGCAGTTCAAAATAGCGGACATGCCGAAGCAAAAACTGTAAAAGTTTCTATTGAAAATCCTATTCAAGTTTTAGAATTAAAACGAAGTTACACAGTTGTTGAAGGAACAGAAGCAAATTTAACAATGCGAGTTGCAAATGTTCGAGGTGATAGTTTAACTTTTGAAATTTTTGATAGCAGTGGAAATTATAATGCTTTTGCTACAAGTTCAACAGTTTTCTCAACTGGAACAGCTGACGGAATAAGTTTTAATTTCAGAGTTGTTGGTTTAGCTGAAGGTGAATCAAATGTTACGATTCGAATAACAGACACGACAATGGATCCAGATTATTGGATTGAATATCCTGTAATTATCAAAGTCGATAAAAGCAACGAACAAGTTTTGACTAATAAATTAGCACAATATGCTTGTGGTTCTGTTCAACTTTCATCAACGACTTATGAATACACAGCTGACGGTTGGAGTGATTCTGGAGATAATGGCGGAGTTTATAGTTCAGATAATCAATTACAAATCGAATCGTTTAACCAAATTCTAAGTGCAAATCTTTCAAGAATTGTTGTTCTTCATCCAAAAGGTTCAGCTTACACAGGAACAAGTTACAGCAATTTTTATATTTATAATCAATTGACTTTTAACAATATAGGCACTTTGAAATATGCTCCAACGATGACAGGCAAAGAGTTTTATATAAAATATTATGACGATTCAACAAACAGTGTAATTTGTGAAAAACATAAATTTTAATGTTATTTAGCAAATACATGACAAATTGGCTCTACGGAGCCAGTGGCTACTATGCAAATTATCGAGAAATTGGCAAAAACGGAGATTTTTATACAGCGGTTAGCAGTTCGATTTTATTCGGCGGTTCAATTGCACTTGAAATTATAAAACTTATCGATTCAGGCAAATTTTCGAATAAATTAACAGTTTGCGAAATTGGAGCTCATCGTGGTTACCTCATCGCTGATATTATTCAAACGATTTTTACTTTTCGACCTGATTTAATTTCATCGATGAAATTCGTAATTATCGAACGATTTGATAATCTTCGTGAAACTCAAAAAAAATATTTAATAGATTCTTTCGGCGATAATATTAATCTTGAAATATTCGGTTCGTTATCAGAATTCAAAGCTGATGAGATTTTTTTTATTTCGAATGAAATTTTTGATGCTTTTCCGTGCGAGTTAATTTATAAAAATAAAATTGCTTCAACTAATCAAAATGGAAAAATCGAATTCGATATAAACGACAATAAAATTATCGAAATTGCAAATAAATATAATCGTGATCGCGGTGAAATCGCAGTTGGTTATGAATCTTTTGCCGATGAGGTCAAAAATTCAATTAATATTGGTGGAAAAGCCGAATTCGTTTCGTTTGATTATGGCGATATGCAAATTCGTCCAGATTTTTCGATACGAATTTATTTCCAACATAAAACTTATCCATTATTTGAAGAAAACTTAAATTTAAATAATTTATTTGGAAAAAGTGATATAACTTTTGATGTTCATTTTGAACATGTGCGAGATTCATTTGTTTCGGCTGGTTGGAATTTTTTAGATTTTAAAACTCAAATGAAAGCACTTGTCGAATTTGGAATTATAAATTTATTAGATCAAATTTTAAAAAATAGTTCTCAACGAGTTTATAACTCTGAATTAAATCGTGCGAAAATTTTAATAGATCCTGCTTTTATGGGCGAACGATTTAAAATGATTCGCTTTGATATTTCAAAATAATACTTTTGTTATAATTTGGTAATTTCTTAAAAAGAAGTTTTGAATAAAATGAAGAAAATCTTAGTTCCAATTTTTGGAGCTTTTTTGTCAGCGAATGCTGGAACGATTGACAAAAATTTTATTGATAGTTTAAATTATGGTTGGCATAATTTAGGTGCTGATCATAATATTAGTGATTTATCGATATTTGACAATGCTTATTTATTATGGCGATTTAATAATGACGAGTGGAAAGCTTACAGCCGTTTTCCAGTTGCAAAATCAAAAATCGAATCAGCAGGTTACAAAACAGTTTCATCTCTCGCACCTCGCGAAGGTTTTTGGATTTTAAAAGACACGATTTCTAGCGGAACAATCGCAAATAGTTCAACTGGAATAGCTTTCACAAAATCGGACATAGAATCGTTGCCAATCGGCTGGAGCAATCTCGGAAGCAGTTCAGAAATAAACAACACAAATATTTTTGATATCGACGGCTTAAAAATTGTTTGGGTTTTCGAAAATGAAAAATGGAAAGCTTACAGCCCAAATTCTCAGTATATCACTTGGTTTATACAAAATAAATACGAATATAATATTTCTCGTATCGAACCAAATAGAGCTTTTTGGGTTTATATTAACGAAAAGAAACCTGTCGTTTCGGATGTTAATCTTTCGGCGATTGGAAGAACTTTGCAATTTGATATTTCTATGGCTTCGGCAGGAAATTATTCTTATTTTGTTCGAAATGGTTCAACAGAACTTTATAACGGTGCTAATGCAAAATCGAATATTAATATAAATTATGGTGATTATAATTTGTCATTTTGTGCAAAACCGCAAAATGGAACTCTCGAAGGTTGCACAATTGTTAATTTCTCAATTAGCGAAACTGGACTGTTTAATAATCCACCAGCTACACCTGAAGCAAACTCGACTTCGTTAAATCGCAAATTTTTAAATATCGAAGCTAATTTCACACGAACTGGAAATGTTGTTACGGATCATGTTTCTGGTTTGAAATGGGAAGATCAACCAACAATTTTTGAAGGCAATTTTTCTCAAGCTGAAGCTTACTGTTCAAATTTAGAACTTGACGGAATATCAGATTGGAGATTACCAACAAATAAAGAGCTTTGGTATTTAGCAGACCGAAATCGTTCATTTCCAGCAATGAATCCAATTTTTAAAAATGTAAAAAATTCTAGTGTTGATTTTTATTGGACAAATCAACATGTAACTCTTTTAGGTTCTGAAACAAAATATTGGGGTTTCAGATCCGATTATGGCTTTAATAATTGGTTAAATTATGAAGATGTCCATTACATTAGATGTGTTGAAGGTAAATCACTTTACGAAAATTTAGAATTCAAACGAAATGATAATTTAAATACAGTGAGTGATTTTTTGCATAATCTAATGTGGCAAGACAATAATGAAACGATTCAAAAAAGTTGGAGTGAAGCTATATCCTATTGCGAAAATCTAGAATATGCTGGTTATTCTAATTGGAGACTTCCAAATATTGAAGAACTAAATTCAATCACAGATCAACAAAAGACCACAGGTGTATTTACAAATAATGTTTTTCAATACACCCAAAGTTATTGGTATTGGAGCTATACAGCGAATAGTAGTAACAATACTTATTGGTCTTGGAATTTAGATTTCAAAAATGGCAGAGCATTTTATTTGAGTCAGCAAACAAATATTCAAGAAGTTCGTTGTGTCCGAGACCTTAATTAATTTTGAATGGTGAATTTTAAATTTTGAATTAAATCGAAATTCACCATCAAAAAAACACAAAATCGGAAACAAAGCAAAACACAAAAGTCTGAAAAACCAAAAAGTCATTTCCACAAACGAAACAAACAAATTCAACGGAACAGCCACAGGCTGTTCCCTACGATCTACGATCGTATTTGAAGTTTTTATATTTTTTATAAAATAAATTTGAATTAATTGTAGGGAATGGTCTGTGACTATTCCAAAAAAAGTAAATATCGCTTCGTGATGACTAAATTCCACAAAACCGTCATTCTGAAGCGAAAGCTCCTGTAACTTGTTTCAGAATCTTTGACAAACTAATTAGATCCCAAAACAAATTCGGGATGACTCGTTTCACTTCGGGATCTAAGAAAAGACAAAATTAAACTTATCTTTTTTCGAGTAATTCTTTATTCTTTTCGATATATTCTACTAATAAAATATTAATTAATGTTGTTAAAGTATTAATGCCTTTTTTCTTGGCTATTTTTTGAGAATTTAATTTAATATTTTTAGGAATGGTTACAGTTGTTTTAAAATTTTCATTAGATTCTTCATTATATATATTTTCCATAATTCTCCGTTTTTTTTATAGATTTTAAGGTTTATTTAAAATATTTAGTGTTAAAATTATTATGAGTTGAGATCCGACCTCCACTTATAAAACATAAAGGCTTAACATGAACTTAATCGTTAAAAATTTTAACACTTTTTCAGTAAGGATTCTCTTAATAGATGGTAAAGAGTGGTTTGTTGCAAAAGATATAGCTGAAGTTTTAGGTTATGTTGAAACTGCAAAAGCTGTTAGAACCCATTGTAAAAAAGTCGTAGCTTTCGATAAATTAAACAGGGTGTATGAAATGGACACCCCTAAATTAGATCCACAAACAAGATTAATTCTTGAAGGCGATGTCTGGAGATTGATTATAAAATCTCATTTGCCAGAAGCTGAAAAAATTGAAGCTTGGATTATGGAGGAAGTTCTTCCATCAATTCGAACAACTGGAAACTATTCAATTCAACAGCCACAAACTCAAAATTTGCAAAAACCAGAATTTGGAAATTCAACAGAACAGATTATCGAATTAAAAAACAATGTTCTCCAAACTTCAAGTTTAATCGAAATTCTACGAAATCTCAATCCGATTGATTTATTTCGACTTGATCAATTTTATAGAGAATTTCATAATTTTTCACCACTCGCAACTTTCAAGATCGATCTCGATTCACAATTCTTTTTGCCGACGGAATTAGGTCGAATGATTAATAAATCACCAGTCGAAATTAATTTGATTCTCAAACACAAAGGTTTTCAAGTTCGTGAAAATGGTGTTTGGAAAATGACCTCATCGGGCGAAGAATTTGGAATTGAGATAAACGGTAAATTTAATCAAATCAAGTGGAAAATGAAATCAATAATTTAAAAAATTAGATCCCGAAACGAGTTCGGGATGACTGGTTTCACTTCGGGATTACAAAAAAAATAAACATCTTTTTGCGGAACTACGATCGTATTTGAATTAGCTTTTTTACTGCTTTCTCATAATTAAATCTTGATTATTATTAATGTAATTTGCAAGTAAAATATCTATTAATGTAGAAAATTTATTTATTCCTTGCTTCTTTGCTATTTTTAAAGCCTGTATTTGCCTACTTTCAGTAACTGTAACAGCAGTTCTTTTCTTTTTTTCTTCTTCCAATATGACAAATCCTAATTCTATTATGTGTGATTTTTAAGCTTTTTAAAAGTATTTAAAATGTAGAATTGAGATAAACGGAAAGCATTCCACCTCTATTCCGTTTATCTTAAAACACAAAGGCTAAACACTGGAAATTATATCAAACATAGTTGAACTCATCAACGACGAACCGCGAATTTCTCATCGAATAATCGCTGAAAAAACAGAAAATCAAGAAGAGTCAGTTTCTCGTTTAATTCGAGATAATTTAATAGATTTTGAGGATTTTGGAAACCTCGGATTTGAAATCCTTGATTTAAAAAGAACGACAAAATCGGGTTTTTCTCGAGGAAATATCGAAGCTAAAACTTACTTTTTAAATGAAGCACAGGCAACTTTATTAATGAGCTATTTGCGAAATAATCCCATCGTAAAAAACTTTAAAAAGCTTCTTGTTAAAGAATTCTTTCGAATGCGAGAAATCTTACAAAATAAAAAATCGCAAACTCAAAGTTCACAAAATTTGCAAAAACCAGATTTTCATGCACTCACAAATGAACTTAACGATTATGAAATTTATTCAAACAAGCTTTTAGGTTTTATTGAGAATTTAAGAAATCGTAATCAAATTGATCTCTTTCGTTTTGACAAAATCATGCTTCAACAATTTGGAACTTCGCCTTTAAAAACTTTTGAGATCGATATCGAGTCGCAATTTTTCCTGCCGACTGAATTAGGCAAAATGATTAACAAATCAGCGGTCGAGATTAATTTGATGCTCGAACACAAAGGTTATCAAATTCGAGAAAATGGTGTTTGGAAAATGACCTCATCTGGTCGTGATTTTGGAATTGAGATAAACGGTAAATTTAATCAAATAAAATGGAAGTTGAAAACTGTTTTGTAATTCGTATTCGTAGGGAACAGCCTGTGGCTGTTCCGAAAAACAACGACCATTCCGTGAAAAATGAAAAAATCCCGAATCATTAATAAAATGACAAGGTTTGTTTTTTAATTAATTGATTTCTTTCCAACCAAAGAAACCTTTTTTCCAATTTGGAACTTTGACATCTTCTTTATCGAAATTACCGTCTTTGTCAGCATCTCGATGACAAGCTGTGCAATTTGATGCTGTTTTAACATCTTTTTGAGAAAATATCTCTTTTTTTAAATCTTCGTGTTTGCTTGTGATATATGGAACTTTTGTAATTTGCAAAGGAATATCTGTAGATTCGATCGATTCGTTTATTTTTATTTTTGCTTTTGAATCAGCTGAATCACAACTATTTTTTAAATAATAATCCAAAAATTTTTTTCGAAGTTCTGAAGAAAGTTCAACTTTTTTACCAAAATGATTAGCTAATTCATTAGGTTGAAACATTTTTTCCCAAGATCGTTTTGGTAAAAATTCGGCTTGATAAACAAAATGACAATCAACACAACCTTTTTTTAAGATTTCATCTTTAACTGTTGAATCAACTTGAAAACCGAAAGCCAAAATCGAAGACAAACCTGAAGTTAAAAATGTATATTTTTTTAACATATTTTATATAACCTTAGAAATAAATTTTATAAAATTATATCTTTAAAGTTATCTCTAATTTCTAAAAATTCAGGAAGATGTGTAAAAAAGATATCTATTAAATTTGGATCAAAATGTTCGCCTCGTTCTTTTTTAAAAAGTTCAAATATTTTTTCGTCTTCCCAAGCTTTTTTATAAACTCGATTATTTCCAAGAGCATCAAAAACATCAGCGACAGCCGTAATTCGACCATAAATCGAAATATTTTCTCCAATAATTCCTCGCGGATAACCAGTTCCATTCCATTTTTCATGATGTTCATATGCAACAATTGAAGCCATTTTTAATAATGGTCTATTTGAATGATTAAGCATTTCATAGCCTAATCTTGAATGATTTTTCATGATTTCAAATTCATCAGGAGTAAATTTTGCAGGTTTATTTAAAATCGCATCAGGAATTGCAACTTTGCCAATATCATGCATTGGACTAGCCTGTTTTAACATTTCAGCTTCTTCTAAACTTAAACCGCTATATAAAGCTAACAATTTAGAATATTCAGCGACTCGCTTAACATGATTTCCAGTCTCTTTACTTCGACTTTCACCAATTGCTCTCATCGTAAAAACGACCTCTTTTTGAGTATCTTCGATTTCATGTTTTAAAGCTTCAACTTCTTCAAGTTTTTTTTGCAATTCGTCATAATCTTTTCGTTGTTGTTTATCAGTCCGAATCATTATTTTTTCTTGTCGCTGAATATCTTTTACGAGTCGTTCAACTGTTTTATTAAAATTCTCTCGTAAAATTTCTATTTCAGTAATAAGAGGATTTGTATAAATTTCCATAATTATTTAACGACTAAATTAATTTTTAGATCCGAAAAATCATCGACAAAATCTTCACCAGCTTCTTGAACACCTTCGTTTTCTTCGTCAAAAATCCAATTAATAATTATTTCAAAATCATCATTATTTTTGTCTAAGATATCAAAAAAATCAAAAAAGAATTTAGAGCTACTTGAATTAAAATATGTAATTGCAATATCAATCGTTAATTTCGAGCCGTTATCTTTTGTTGCAAAAAATTCTTTTAACCAACTTGAAACAGGAGCATAAAATTCAAAAGTGTTTTCTGGATAAGTTTTACCTGTGAAACTAATATAACCATCAGTTTTCATAACGACTTCAGGAGTATATTTTGTTTGAGCTATATTTAAATTTTCCATATTTTTTATTAGTCCTTTTTTGATAAAATATTTGCTGTAAATTCAAAAATAGATTTAAATTCGTTGAGTTTTTTAATTTCGAACTCTATTGAATCGCATCGTTTTGCAATTTCCAAAAAGCCGATTCCACCGCCTTTTGCATGAGTATTTGCTCCGCTTTTTCGTAATTCTTTATATCTTTTACGAAGTTCATCTTTGTTCATTTGAGCAATTTCAGTTAATTTAACTGTTAATTTTTCAACATCATTTTCATCGATAATATTTTGACTTTTGATATAAAAATTATTGTCTCCGATTTTGTTACGACCAACAACGATTAAGCCTTCACTTTTTGAAGAATTATTTGATTTTGATTTCGCATAATTCAACATATTTTGTGAAAGTTCAATAAAAACAGAATATATATTTGTCGCGACAGACATATTTAAATTTTCATATTCAGCTTCTCGTTCAAGAGATTCAGTCATTGCTGAAATAAGAGTTTGAGACAAAAAACCGCAATAAGTTAAAAAAATTATGCCGTCTCGTTCAACTATACTACCAACATCATTTATATTCATTTTATTTCTCCGTGTTTTATATTTTAAACGAAATCAAAGTAATATCATCGGTTTGCGATTGCGAACCTTTATAAATATTAAATTCCTCGATAAAAATATCTTTTTGAATTTTACAATTTTTATTAAAATTATCTTTGATTATTTTAATAAAACGACTTTTTCCAAACGGCATTTTTTTATTTTCACCTATTTGATCTAAATAGCCGTCAGTTGTTATAAAAACTTGAGTTCCTTCTTTTAAAATAATAGAATGTTCCGTAAATATGTAATTTACACGAGAATGTTTATATCCAATAGAATGACGATCGGCTTGTATAGTTTTTAACTCTGAATCAGCTGATTCTATGTAATATAAATTGATTTTCGCTCCAGCAAATTTTAAAGTTTTCGTATTTTTGTTAAAATGCAAAATTGCACCATCAAAACCAACATTTGATTTATAAGATTCATATATTTCTTCATATTGATTTAAAATATTTTTTATATTTTTATTAAATAACGATAATAAATTTGCGGTAGAAACTTCTTGGTTTTGTAATGCTTGATAAACGATTTGTCGTTCAATTGCTTTAACAAGCATAGTAACAAAAGCCCCTGGAACTCCATGACCTGTGCAATCAGCAACGATTATTAAAATTTCATTTTCGTTCAGCTGTTCAACAAAATAAATATCACCTCCGACAATATCTTTTGGTTGCCAAATTGAGAAATGATCAGTAAAAAATTGTTCAAAAATATAATTATTTGGAATCAACGAAGATTGAATTAACGATGCATGTTCAATAGAATCTTTTGTCTTTTTATGAACTGTTTCTATTTCTGTTTTTGTTTTCTCAAGTTCTATCGTTCTTAACATTACTAATGTTTCAAGATTTAAATTAAACTCTTTTAGTTTTGCTTTTTGCAATTCAAGATCAACTGTTTTTTCTTTTACTGTTTTTTTTAGTTTATAATTAAAATAGACTAAAACCGTAATTATTATTAAAATAAAAGCAAGTATTTGCAAAATTAAAAACCAATTTATTTTATATTTCATTTCAACTTTTATCCATTTGTGAATAATTTCATCTTGTTCTTCGATAGTAATCGAATCAAAAGCTTTATTTAAAATATTTAATAAAATTTGATTGTCATTTCGAACACCTAAACCAATATTAACAATTAAATCAAGTCTGCCTACAATGTCGAGATTTGATAAACCGAGTTTTGATATGTTATAAGATGAAACAATCAATGTTTCGATAAAAGCATCTATTTGTCCAGAAGCAACTTGCTCTAAACCATCTTGAACAGTTGGAACTTCATAAAATTTAATTTTTGGATATTTTTTTATAAGATCTTCGACATAACCGTAACCTGATACATAGGCAATCTTTTTATCTTTGATGAGGTTTAATTTATCGATAAACATGTGATTTTCTGAATTTTTCATAATAACAACGAGCGGAGTTTGAATATAAGGTTTTGTGTAATTCATTGTTTGATTTACCATATTTTCAGCAACAACTTCGCTAATAATATCAACATCTTTTCTATTAGCCATATTAACAGCTTCGTTCCAATCTTTAGGTTTGATTTTATTAAAAACTAGTCCAGTTTTATTTTCTATTTTATATAAATAATCTGCAACCATTCCAATATATATATTATTTTTATCAAAACCTTCAACTGGAAGCCAAGAAGGATCGCCAGTAAATTTTACATATTTATTTTTATTAATCCATTGCTTTTCATCTTCAGTTAATTCAAATTTATGATTCGTATTAATTACATCAAGCTGATTATTTGCAAACAAATTATTTATATTTAAATATATAAATAACAGATATATTATATATGTGTATTTTAAAAGATAAGGCAAAATAAATCCTTTTTTTTTACGAATTTTATTTATATTTTAAACGAAATCAAAGTAACATCATCAGTTTGCGATTGCGAACCTTTATAAATATTAAATTGCTCAATAAAAACATCTTTCTGAATTTTACAATTTTTATTAAGATTGTCTTTGATAATTTTTGAAAAACGATTTTTACCAAATGGAAGATCTTTTTCACCACCGTTTTGATCAATATAGCCGTCAGTTGTGATAAAAAATTGAGTTTCTTCTGTTATATTTAAAATATGTTCATTAAATTTAAAATTACTATCAGATTTTCGATAACCGATCGAATGACGATCCGCTTTTATGATTTTTAGCTCTGAATTATTGGCAGTTTCTAAATAAAATAGATTTGTATTTGCACCAGCAAATTTTAAAGTTTTCGTATTTTTATTAAAATGCAAAATTGCACCGTCAAAACCGACATTTGATTTTGAATGAGAATTATCAGAAAAATTATCGTTTTGGTTTAATAAATGTTTAATACTTCGATAAAACACAGATAATAAATGAGACGGTGAAACAGCTTCTTTGTTATTTATAATTCGAGAAACAATTTGTCGTTCAATTGCTTTGACCAACATCGTAACAAAAGCCCCTGGAACTCCATGACCTGTGCAGTCAGCAATGATTATTAAAAGCTCGTTTTCGTTAAGTGCTTCAACAAGATAAATATCACCTCCGACAATATCTTTTGGTTGCCAAATCGAGAAATGATCAATAAAAAATTTATCAAAAATATAATTATTTGGAATTAATGACGACTGAATTAACGAGGCATAATTAATACTATCTTTTATATTTTTATGAACGGCTTCGATTTCTTTTCTCGCTTCTTCAAGGGGTGTAATATCAGTAAAAATTCCGATTAAACCGCCAGAAGTTCCATCCTGTTTTGTAAAAGAATTAACCGAATAAATCGTGTTATGAATTTTATTATCTGAAAAAAGCATATTTTGTTCTCGTTCTAATCTGGTTTTTGTTCTAATGACATTCATGTCTTCGTCGTTATAAATAAGTCTATCGCTTAATGGCAAATAGTCTAAATCCATTACTGTTTTGCCAAGTAAATATTTAGAATCAATAGCAAAAACATGTTCATAAGCTTTATTAAAACCAATAAATCTACCTTCTTCGTTTTTATAAAATATAGGATGTGGTATCGAATCCAATAACTGTTTCATAAAAATTACCAAATTATCAGAATCTTTTCTAGATTCTTCAAGAGCGGTTATATCATTCAAAACAACAACACTAATTATTTTATTTTTAAAAGTTAACTGATTGCTAGAAACTGTAAAAGTAAATAATTTATTATTTTGAAATATTTTAGCTTTATGAGTTGTATAACTATTTAGTGTGATATATTCAAGCCAAGTTAAATCACCAATTTGTTTTGTCAAATATTCTGGACTTGTTTCATGTTCTATAAAAGTATCACAAATACATTGTCCATATTTTTCAAAGAATTCATTAATTGATTTAATATAAAAAAAATCCAAAAAAGCTTTATTTGCTGTTTGTAATTTTTTGCCATCTGTTGAAATAACGATATTACTTTGGGAATTCATAAGCGAATTTATAAATGTTCGTTCTTCATCAAGCTCACGAGCCTTTTGTTCTAATAAATATTCAGCTTCTTTTCTAGCTTTTCGTTCTCGTTCAAATCTTTTTTGCCAATTAATAGCTTCTTTCGAAGCTTTATTCAACATATTTTCAAGATTTATATTTTTGTCTTCTAACTCTTTTATTTTTAAAAAGTTAATATCCATATTATTTATTTTCTCCGTCGATAACTTAAAGCTTCTAAAATATGACCTTTTGAGACCTCATCATTAAAATAGGAATTGTGATTTAAATCAGCGATTGTTCGTGCAACTTTTTTTATTTTATTAATGGATCTTAAACTTAAGTTAAATTTTTCTGAAGCAGTTCGCAAAGTTTCGAGAGCTGAACGATCTAATTTTACAAATTCTTCTAATTCACTATCGCTTAATCGTCCGTTTAAATTTTTTTGTCCTCGTTTAATCTGTTTTTCAAAGGCTATTAAAATATTAGAATATAAATTTTCAGATGAAATCGTTGGTTGGTCATCAGCTGAAACTTCTTGCATTGCGACATATAAATCGATTCGATCCCAAAATGGTTCAGATAAAGCATTTCGATATTTTTTTATTTCTGATTCTGAACAACGACAAGAATGATATTTACTCATTAAATAGCCACAAGGACATGGATTCATTGCACCAACAAATAAAAAATTGGCTGGATATTTTATTTTTGTTTGAACTCGAGAAACTAAAATAGCATAATCTTGTAACGGTTCGCGAAGAGCTTCTAAGATTTGTTGAGGAAAATGTGGCAATTCATCAAAAAATAAAATGCCTGAATTTGCCATTGAAACTTCGCCGACTTTTGCGACTCTTGAACCACCGCCAAAAATACTACCACGACTTGCCGTATGATGAGGTGAGCGAAAAGGTCGAACAGCTGAAAAAGTTGGTTCGCGACCTTCAAGTGCTTCAAAACGAGCAATCTGTAAAAGTTCTTCGCCATTAACAGGAGGCAAAATATATTGCAATCGTTTAGCAATCATGCTTTTTCCTGATCCTGGAGAACCTTCATAAATAATATTATGAAAACCAGCGACGGCAATTAAACTTGCCCGTTTTGCAACAGTTTGACCAAGAACTTCTTTAAAATCTAAATTAAAATTTCGAGTAAAAAAATATTCTGAATCGTTTATTTTTAATTTATTAACATTTAAACTTGTCTCTTTTTCTGGTTCGATTTTTATTATGCCACGAAGAAAATCAATAGCTTCAGAGAGCGATGAAACGGCATAAATTTCCAAATTTGGAATTCGAGAAACTTTTTTAACAGAATCAACAGGTAAAATAACTTTTTTAATTTTATTTTGACCTTTTAACGAAAGAATAATTGGAAAAATTGCTCGAGTATCTTTTAGATTTCCGTCGAGTCCCAATTCACCAAAAATATAAAAATCTGACAAATCGATATTTTCGTCTTGAAATAAAGCGATTATTAAAGCAATCGATAAATCGAAATGAGAGCCATTTTTAGGAATATCTGACGGAGATAAATTAATCGTAACGGCTCCAGTTGGTAATTTAAAACCAGAATAAACTAGAGCGGATTTAACTCGTTCTTTTGATTCTTGAATATCACCACTTGCTAAACCGACGACATTAAATTTTGGCAAACCTCTTAAAAAATTTGCTTCAACAAAAACTCGTTCAGCATCGAGTTCAACTAATGTTGCACAATTTGTCTGTTTCATGAGAACAGCCTTTTTATTTAAATTATATTAAATAAATCTGTTTCTTAAATTTTTGACATATTTTTTAAATAATCGATGAGGTTCGACCTCATCATCGAGAAATTTATTATTTAAAATTGAATTCGCGAGAAGTTCGCCAAAATAAGGAGCAAGTGAAAAACCGTAACCGCCTAATCCAGAAAAAATAAACAAATTTTTATAATATTCAAAGTCTGTGAAATTATATTTTCGTCCGTGAATTAATTGCGGAAATTTTTGAATTGTTTTTTTGCTATCGATAACTCGACCAATCACTGGAAAAAAATCATATGAAGCTGAACGAACTCCAGAAGTTGAACCGACGATTTTTGCATTTTTTAATTCGACAATATTTTTAGCTTTTGATAAAAATTCTTCTCGTTCGATATTTGAACTTTCTCGTTCGATAATATCTCGAAAATGTGTTGCCCCGATTCTTATTTTTCCGTTAATCGTTTGTGAAATCGATATTTCGTTATGAAAACTGTTTTCTAAAAATGTATCACTTTCTATATCTAATCTTTCACCCCAAACTGGACGAATTTTTATATACGGTTCGCCCGTCAATTCAGATAAAGCTCCAGTTGTGAAAACTAAATTTTTGGTTTTAAATTTATCAATTTGCCAAAAATCGCCATCGTGTGAAATATTATTTTTTGAAATATTTATATATTCGATTTGAAAATTTTTAGAAAATAGTTGAAGAATTTCGTTTGCATCAGCTACGGCACTGTCAAAAATAAAATGTTCGCCGTTATCTTCGTAATGATTTAATTTTGATAAATGAATAAACTCGGGCGAATTATTTAAATAAAATTCTCGCGAAAAATTCATTGATTTATTAATTAATTGTGAAAGTGTTGAATTGCCAAATTTGGGATTTAAAAAAGCACCAGCAGAACCAGAACCACCAGCTCCGATATGTTTTTTTTCTATTAAAAGAGTTTTAGAATATTTAGAAAGATTATAGGCGGTGAAGACACCAGCGACTCCACCACCAATGACTATTGAGTCAAAAAACAACTATTTTTTATTAATAATTATTTTGATGCAGCTTCAAGAGCTTCGTCATAATTTGGTTCAGCAGTAATTTCAGGAACAATTTGTTTATAAGAAACAACACCGTTTTCATCGATTACGAAAATTACTCGAGCAGAAATTCCAGCAAGAACACCGTCAGCAATTAATGTGCCATAGTTATATGAAAAATCTTTATTTCTAAAGTCAGAAGCAACAATAATATTAGAAATTCCTTCAACTGAACAGAATCTTTTTGATGCAAAAGGAAGATCCATAGAAACAATAATTGTTTCAACATTTGATAAAGAAGAAGCTTTTTCGTTGAATTTTCTTGTTTCAGTTGCACAAACTGGAGTATCAAGAGATGGAACTGCTACGATAAGTTGTTTTTTGCCTTTAACTCCGCCGATTGTTACATCGCCAAGACCTTCAGAATTAACAACTCTAACTACTGGAGCAATATCTCCAACTTTAACATTTCGACCTGCAAGAGCGACATCATTGCCTTTTAATTGTGTTGTAACCATTTTACAATCTCCTTAAAACTTTTGTAACAAAATTTTAGTTTGATTTTGCTTACATCGTTATTAATATTTTTATTAAGTTTTTTCTCTAAATTTTAGGCTATAAATATAAAAAATAAATATATAAAATATTATTTTTTGTGAATAAATTGATTTGGATTTCGAGTTTGAATTAAAACTTTTCCAGCACCGCGAAATCTACAAACGATTAATTCGCCTTTGTCTAATTCAATATTAAGCATCGAAGAACTTCCCTGATGAGAAATTTGAGTTTTCATTTAAGAAATCCTATTTTTTATTTTCACTAGCTTAAATTAAAAAACATTATTTTAATTGAGATAAAAATTCAGTTTTATATTCTTGTTCGGTTAAAAACATGCCTCGATAAGCTGATGTCATTGTTAAACTATTACATTTCTCGACACCTCGCATTTCCATGCACATGTGTCTTGCATTTAATATAACAGCTACACCTTTTGGTTGTATTGCTATATTAATCGCATCGGCTATTTGTTCAGTCATATTTTCTTGAATCTGAAGTCGTCTTGCAAAGACATCAACAACACGAGGAATTTTGCTTAATCCTGTTACGAAACCATTTGGAATATATGCAACATGAGCTTGTCCTATTATCGGAAGCATATGATGTTCGCACATCGAATAAAATTCTATATTTTTTACAACAACCATTTCACTGTTTGATGTTTTAAACATAGCCGATTTTAGAATTTCAACACTATTTTGATTATAACCACTAAAAATATATTTATAAGCTTTAGCAACTCGATGAGGTGTTTTAATTAAACCTTCTCGATTTATATCTTCGCCAATAGTTTCAAGAATATTTTTAATAGATTGTTCAATAATATTTTCCTGTTGAGATAATTCAGATTCTTTCATAAATTATAAAAATCTTAAAAATTCTTGTCGTCCAAATTTACTAGCAAGTGCTTTTGCGGTTGCACCTCGATGATTAACGAAATCTTTTCTAGCACCAGCATCAACAAGAGCTTTACCAAAAGCAGGTTTATCATCAACAACACTTTCCATTAAAGGAGTCCAGCCGACTTTATCAACGAAATTTTTATCAGCACCTCGTTCGATTAATAATTTAAAAATTTCCATTTGATCAAATCGAATAGCAATATGTAAAAGCGAAGAACCAAAATCACCACTTTCACTTGTATTTACATTTAAACCATTATCTAAACATAATTTAACAGATTCGATTTTGCCTTTTTTAATAAAATAGTCTGCTATTGAAAACGGTTCAACTTCGCCATCTCTAAAACCAGCATTTTGAATAGCTGAAATATCATCAGAACTTAAATAAGAAAATTGACTTAAAACTTCTTGTAATGTCATGTAACATTCTCCGATTGTGATTATTTAATTTTTGGAAATTCTAGCAAAAAATATAATTTTTAATTTTTTTATTATATATTTAAATAGCAATAAAATTTAAATTATCGATAGCTTACTAATAATAATTTAAATAAAAAAATTATCTTTTTTTATAAAACTTTGTTATTTTTATTTTTTGCTAGAATTAGCTACACAACTTAAAAAAATAATTTAAATTATTTAAATTTATAAGAAAGGAAAAAATATATATGAGAATCAGTGGTGCAAGAATGGTTATCGAATCGCTAAAAGCCGAAGGTGTAAAAACTGTTTTCGGTTATCCTGGCGGAGCAATCATGAATGTTTATGATGAATTATATAAACAACAAGATATTACTCATGTTTTAGCAAGGCATGAGCAAGGAGCAATTCATTCAGCGGAAGGTTATGCAAAAGTTAGCGGTGAAGTTGGAGTTGCAATCGTAACAAGTGGACCAGGTTTCACAAATGCTGTTACAGGTTTAGCAAATGCCTATATGGACTCAACTCCGATTGTTGTCATTTCTGGTCAAGTTCCTTTGTCTTTAATTGGAACTGATGCTTTTCAGGAAATTGATGCTGTTGGAATAAGTCGAGCTTGTACAAAACATAATTATTTAATTACTCGAGTTAATGATATTGCCAAAATTATTAAAGAGGCTTTTTATATTGCTCGAAGTGGTCGTCCTGGTCCAGTTCATATTGATATTCCAAAAGATATAACTGCTCAAATCGGCGATTTTTTATATCCTAATTTTGTTGATATTCCGACTTATAGACCAATTACTCGCGGTAATCACGAACAAATCGCAACTTTAATTAATGCCATCGAAAAATCAGAACGACCGCTTTTATATGTTGGCGGTGGAGTTATTCAATCGAATTCTTCAGGTTTAGTTCGACAAATTGCAAAAATCACAGGAATTCCTGCGGTTGAAACTCTTATGGGTCGAGGTGCAATGGGCGCAAAAAATCCGCTTTTAATTTCAATGGTTGGAATGCACGGAAGCTATTCAGCAAATATGGCAATGAGCGAAGCTGATTTAATTATTTCGCTTGGTGCTAGATTTGATGATCGTGTTACAGGAAAATTATCAGAATTTGCAAAATATGCAAAAGTTGCCCATATTGATATTGATCCAAGTTCGATTGATAAATTAGTTGGTGTTGATTTTCCAGTTGTTGGCGATTTGAATTTTGTTCTCTCTGAAATGGTTGGAATGATTAAAAATTTCGATTCTGATCGTTTTCAAAATTGGCGAGAAACTATCGAGAAAAACGATAAATTACATCCGTTAGGCTATGAAAAAAATAGCGAAGTTTTAAAACCGCAAGAAATTATCGAACGAGTTGGCGAATTATTAGGCGATTATGCAAATATTTCTACTGATGTTGGTCAGCATCAAATGTGGTCAGCTCAATTTTATCCGTTCGGTCGAGCCAGACAATTTAATACAAGTGGCGGTTTGGGAACAATGGGTTACGGTTTTCCGTCGGCAATCGGTGTAAAAGTTGCTGATCCTTATCGAATCAGTATTAATTTTACTGGTGATGGTTCTATTTTGATGAATATTCAAGAATTAATGACAGCCGTTGAATATAAAATTCCAGTTATAAATATTATTTTAAATAATAATTATTTAGGCATGGTTCGACAATGGCAGACACTTTTTTATGAAGATCGTTTATCGCAAACTGATTTATCAGCACAGCCTGATTTTGTAAAACTTGCTGAAAGTTTTGGTGGAATTGGCTATCGAGTTGAAACAATTGAAGAGTTCGACTATGCTTTAAAAGATGCCGTTGAAAAAAATATCGTTGCCATGATTGATGTAAAAGTTGATCGTCGTGAAAATGTTATGCCAATGGTTCCAGCTGGTGGATCGCTTTTTAATATGATGTTGAAATAAAAATAGAAAGAGATAATTATGAATAATAAACATAGAAGACATATTATTTCTGTTACTGTAAGAAATGAATCAAGTGTTCTTTCGAGAGTTGCAGGACTTTTTGCTGGTCGTGGTTATAACATCGAATCTTTGACTGTTGCACCAATTCCAAATGAAGAATTTTCTCGAATTACGATCGAAACTGTTGGTGATCAAAAAACGGTTGATCAAATCGAAAAACAGCTTAATAAATTAATTCCTGTTTTAAAAGTTGTTGAACGAGAAGATTTTATCGAACAGGAAATCGCAATGGCAAAATTTCCAGTTGAGACAAATTTAGCTGAATTAGATGCACTTTGTCGTGCTTTTAATGGCAAAATTTCAGCTATTGGACAAAATGGCATTATCGTAACTGTTAGCGAAAATCCTAAACAGATTATGAGTTTTATTCAAGCTTCGGCAAGATTTTCACCGATTGAAATCGTTCGAAGCGGTGTTTTAGCAATGGAGCCTTAATTCTGGACTTAAACGAAATTAGAAGAGAGCGAGAGGAGTGGCTCTCTTGGAAAAATATAGCTCCAATTCGTAAAATGATCGATGAGGTCGAAATAAATAATAAAAATATTAATATAAATTATAGTGATTCTGGTTCGGTTTTTATAGATAGCGAAATTTCAGATCAAGGTTTGAAAACGGCTAAAGCTCTTAAGCCTTGGCGAAAAGGACCTTTTGAATTTAAAAATATAAAAATTGATGCTGAATGGAATAGTGATATAAAATATTCGATAATTCGACCTCATCTTAATTTAATAAATATAAAAAATAAAATCGTCGGTGATATCGGTTGCAACAACGGATATTATATGTTCAGAATGCTTGAATTTGAACCTGAAAAAATCGTCGGTTTTGATCCTTCGGCTATTTATAAAAATCAGTTTGATTTCGTAAATAAATTTTTAAATATTCCAGAAAATAAAATAAAATTTGAGCTTTTGGGTGTTGAACATTTGCCATTTTATGAACATAAATTTGATGTTTTATTATGTTTAGGTGTTTTGTATCATCGAAGTGATCCGATTGCGACATTGAAAATTTTAAAAAATAGTTTAAATGAAGGTGGAACATTAATTCTCGATACTTTTTATATTGACGGTGAAGAAGAAGTTGCACTTTTTCCGAATGAACGATATGCAAAAATGAGAAATATCTTTTTTATTCCGACGATTTCGGCTTTGAGAAATTGGGCAAAACGAGCAAGATTTCAAGATTTTGAGATTATTGCGAAAGTTGAAACAACCGAACAAGAGCAACGAAAAACCGAATGGATGGACTGGGAAAGTTTAGAAGATTTCTTAGATCCAAATGATAAAACGAAGACAATTGAAGGTTATCCAGCTCCAAAACGAGTTTATGTGAAGTTTTTCAATCCCTTTTCAATCCCTATAAGGGACAATGAACATGAAAGATTCAAGTCGATGTAGAAGTTCCTTGCATATTTCAATCCCTATAAGGGACAATGAACATGCTTTTGTTAATATACTTATTCCTTTTTTGTATGTATTTCAATCCCTATAAGGGACAATGAACATGAAACAAATAATCTAGTTAGATCTGGTATCTCTTTGTTATTTCAATCCCTATAAGGGACAACGAACATGATTCGATTTCAAGTTTGGAAACAAAAATTTCAACAGCATTTCAATCCCTATAAGGGACAATGAACATTTAAAAATGCTGAAAACTTTTGATTTATCAAGTGTTGAATTTCAATCCCTATAAGGGACAATGAACATGAGCTAGTAGGGCTAGCTCTTTCAAAAGGTGAATCACAAATTTCAATCCCTATAAGGGACAATGAACATGCAAAAAGACTTAGCATTGCCCACAATATTCCTTTTGAATTTCAATCCCTATAAGGGACAATGAACATTAGGTTCTTTAAAACAATATAAAAGGTAAATTAAAATTTCAATCCCTATAAGGGACAATGAACATTGTCATACAGATCAGGATTTCCACTTATTGCATAAGGATTTCAATCCCTATAAGGGACAGGTTGATAAAATTTTAATTGATAAATTAAATCGAACGGAATAATATCAAACTTTTTTTAAAATAATCATAATAGATTCACACCAGTTTTATAATTATATGTTAAATTAAGAATTCGCCAGTAATTATTTTTTGTTTTATCAGAATATAAATTTTTTTTAGAATAAATTGACGGCAACGAAATTGTATGTTCAAAATCAGTTTTGCCATTTTTATAATCATCGATTAATAAAAAATCTTCTCGTTCGTTTTCAATGTCTCGCAAATCATAAATTTTATTTTCTGAAATTGGCTTTTTTAAAACCTCATCATAAATTTTATAACCAGTTTTAAAAAGTTCATTAAACTTATTTTGAAAATTAACATCTTTTTGTAAAAGCCTGTCATAATAAATATTCAACCATTGGACATAACGACTAATTGGAAAAAATCCAGTTTCGACTATTTCAAAGGCAAATTTCATAGCTAAATCATCATACGGTTTCGGTTCGCGATAATTAAAAATAAAAATTTCTCCAATTCGACTCTGATTTTTATTTCGATTAACTCGCCCAAATCGTTGAATTAACGAATCAATAGGAGCAACTTCAGAAAATAAAACATCAAAATCAATATCAAGCGAAATTTCTACAATTTGAGTTGCAACAAGAATATAAGGCTGACCAGTTTTTAATTTATCAAAAATTTCATTCTCTTTTTTTGGACGGTCAATTTTTTTAAACTGCGAATGAAAAAGAGTTGAGTTTTCAACATTAAGAGCATTAAAAATTTCGACACTTTTTTTAATCGTATTTGCAATAACAAGAACTCGTTTGCCAGAATTAAATTTTTCGAGAATATCAAAAATAGAATTTTCAAGTAATTTATCTATTTTATAAATATAATTAGCTGTTTTATTAAATAACGACGAATCTTTTATAATTGGCAATTTATCAATTTCTAATTTAATTTTTAAAATTTCTGGAATAGAAGCACTCATGATTAAAACTTTAACTTCAAATTTATTAGAAATCTCAAGAAATCTTTTTAAAAAACCTAATAATTTAAAATCATAAGAATGAACCTCATCGATAATAACAACAGAATTTAAATAATTCACCGTGGCGATATTAAATCTTCCAATATTTATAAAATTTTTTAAAAGCGAATCGAGAGTTGCAACAGTAACAGGTTTAGAAAAAGTTTTATTAAAAATATAATCACTATAAAAAAGCTGATCAACATAGCCATTTTCTTTTTCATATTCATCTTGAAGATACATTTTTGCCGAAGAATGAATTAATCCGACATTATCAAATATATTTTTTATTCGTTCAAATAATTTATTGCTTGTTGTTTGAGTTGGCAAAGTATAAATAATTTTCGTATTTTTATTTTGTAAATTATTAAAAGCCCACAAAAGCGAACCTTCAGTTTTTCCTTCACCAGTTGGAATTTCAACAATTGCCGATGAGGTCAAATTTGCAATTTGTTCCTGAAAATCTTTTAATTTAAATTTAAATTCTAAATTATTTAATTTATTTGAAAAATCAAACTCGATTTTATTAAATTTAGCCGAAGCGATCCAATCAGCAAGATTCAAAATTCCAGAAACATACGAATATAAAATTCTAAATGAATAACGATCATTTTCCAAATATTTGATCGATTCTTTCATTTCATCTAACGAAAAATCATAATTTTCTGTAAATTGCAAATGTGGAGCATTTTTATTTAACAACTCAAAATATAAATCACGATAATTATAAAAAAATTGTTCAACAAATGGAAAAATAGGCTGGAATTTTTCAGACATATTATTAAAAATATCATCATAATAGCTTGTATGATGTGTGAGAACAATTAATGACAATAAATTTATATTATTAAAATCGAAATTATTAAGTTCATAAGTTAAATTAAAACTATAAAACGAATGAAAAGCTTTTATATTTTGACCATCTATTTTATTTTGAAATTCAACTGAAGCTTTGCCAATATCATGAAAATATGCAGAAAAAAATATCAAATCTCGAATAAAGCTTTCGGAGAAACCGCTATTTTTCGAGACTTTTTTTAACGAAACTTCATCGATTAATTTCATAGATTCTCGAACAACCCAGTCAGTATGTTCTGAAAGAGTTTGACAAGAATGTGCTGATTTTTTTGCTTTAATAAAGTTGAATTCGATATTTTCCATCAGTCCAACTGTTGCCATAAATTTTAACTTTACAACCAACATATTCTATTTGATTTGTCGTATTTTTCGCAATTCTATTTTTATATTTTTTA
This sequence comes from Campylobacterota bacterium, assembly GCA_030152305.1. Classification (GTDB taxonomy): domain Bacteria; phylum Campylobacterota; class Campylobacteria; order Campylobacterales; family Thiovulaceae; genus Thiovulum_C. The sequence continues at coordinate 3,928 of JASKOM010000009.1, read as the reverse complement.
TTTTCATCAAATTGAACTTCAAATTTCAAATTAACTTCACCAAAATTTAATAAAATTTCATTTTGTGAATCTTCTTCGATGACATCAAAAAAGCTATTTATAAAATCAGTTTGCATAAAAACAGAATCAATGACAGAAGTTAAATTCTGTTCTAAATAAACTGTTCTAACATCAAGAATATTTATTAATTCATCGTCAAGTCCAAATGATGGAACTGCTTTTGGAAATTTCAAAGCATGTTCAAAATTTAATAATAAATTTTCATCTTCTGTATAAATATAAATTGTATATTTTGCTTTAAATAATTTATCTCGTCGTATAATTGAACCATTACGATCAGCTAAATTTTTATATTTCCATAAATCTTTTGCAAAGCCGTCAATATTTTCAATAACAACAGAAACAAAAATATTTTTATCAAATAGCTGATAATAAAATTCTTCATGTTTCCCGAGAATATTTGTAAGCATTCCAAGAATTGATGTTTTTGGTGGAGCGAAAAAACTTTTGTGATATTTTTTAAAAAAAGGCATTTTGAAAGAGTTTAAAACTCCTTCAACTCGAAAGCGAACGGCTCTCATTAAATTTTTAAACTGTCTAAAGCCTGATTTACAGAAACAACAACGGCAATATTTTTAAATTTTTCCCGTATTTCAGCTTCGTTGCTAAAAATTCCTGAAGCTAAACCAATAGCAACAGAATTAATAACAGCTCGATTGTTTTCGAGAACTTCTATAATTGGTTCGATAATAAGCGAATTATCATTTTTCATATTTATCGAATTTAATAAAAACGGAGTTCCAACTTTTTGATTTATTGCAACAACAAATTTAGGCGAAAGATCTTCCATATTTCTTGACTGTTTTCCGCCACCATTTAAATATTTAATTGCATCGATTAAAACAGATCTTCGTTGTTTAATTTCATCCGCTGAAAGCATATCAGTTACTTGATAATTATATTCGTTGATATTTTTACCAATTTTATGCGAATCAATCATATAATTTCCCCGCATAAAATTTAAACTATCGATTTCAACTTGAACGATACTTCCGCCTTTTTCGTTATGTTTTCTTGTTAAATAATCAAATTCGCCTTTATACGGAAAAATAGATAATAACGGAGAAACTTTAACAACTGACCATCGTCGCATACTGTCTTTAGGAAGCATATAACCAAAAAGATCTAAATCGCAAACTTGTTTAAACATTGCTTGAAATAATTTATCGCTAAGACTTTTTTTATTTAATTCTTCCTCTTTTTCATCAATAACAATTGTCGGATTTCCAGCTTTATCAACTCCAGAAAGTTTCTCACCCAATTGTTGAAGAGTTTCTTTTAAATATCTTCGTTGAGCCTGTCCAGAAACATAAACAAATTCATCGCCATTGTTTGCAGTTACTTTTTTTATCGAAGTTATATTTCCGCTTGTTCCTTCGTCGCCATTTAAAGAAGCTAAATTAACTTTATTTATAAAAGTAATATTAAAAAATTCCATAATAATTATTCACCTTTTTCACGATTATATTCAGTAGATCGATAATTTTGAATTGCATAAATCGAAATATAGTCTCGAAGAGTTTGCCAATTGACCTCATCAGCAATGATTTCATCAAGTGTAATATAAAACTCTTGTTTAAATCTTGCCTCATCGCTATCTTTTAAAATACGAAAATGAAGATCTCGAAAATATTCAACAAATTGCGAATGTCTTTTTATATTTCGCAAATTAAATAAAAGATCTTTACCTGAATTACCAAGTTTTGAAGCAAAAAATCCTATCGGTTTGCCGATAATTTGCCCTTTTGCATGAATTGTCATTTCTCTATTTTCTCCTATAAATTCTAAATAAGTTTTTGTTAGTTCAAATAAATTTTTATCATAAAAACCTGATTCTTGATTTCTCAAAGTTCTAACTGATATTTCATAAATTTCTGTTCTAAATATTTTTAATTTTAAAATTAAACTCACAAACTTTTTCATGATCAAATGTGGGTCATCTTTATGCTGTTTTGACATAGAAAATTTAATAATCAGCTGAAGAAAACTAGCAAAAAGTTCTTTTTCTTTTAACTCATAAAATAAATCAAAAAGTTTATAGCCGTTGCCATATTCATTTAATGCAGTTTTAAAATCTCCATCTTCTTTAAATAATACAAAAGATATTTTATAAATATGTTCTTTTATTTCTTGTTTGATTGTTTTTGTAGAATTTCGACCTTTTTTTGAGTTGCTGATTTCAATTTGATAAAAAACTTCGAATAAATATAACATTGTTTTTAACTCAAATTCATATTCAGAATTAGAAATATAAAAGTTTTTTACATTTAATTTTGAGAAAAAAATCGATATTCGATGAGGTCGATTTGCCATCTATAAATTGAATTTTGTTATCTAAATTTAACTCTTTTTTAAATTTTTTGAGAATTAATAAATCGCTTGAATTTGGAAAAATAAAAAAATCTAGATTAAAAAATTTTCGGCTTTTTGAACCTAAAAAATATACTAGAGCATTCCAATAATCGATTTTCTTATCGCTATTTAACATATCTGTAAAACTATTTTGTCCATTTTCAAACAGATGAATTTTCGAATCAAATTCTAATTTATCAGATTTTTCTTTATTAGCTTTTTTGAAAAAATAATTATAAAAATTTTCTCGAATCGTTTCAAGATTGGAATGAATTGTTAATTTGTTATTACCCGAGATAGCTTTTGAAGGATGAAGATCGCCAATTGAATCAGGATATCTCACAAGATATTCTTTTTCAGCATCATCTATATTTGCTTGTGTTAAATTTAATTCTTTTGCAGTTTTATAGCTATAAATATTTTTAATATCATTTCCTGAAGATTTTCCGATAATATCGATTTTCTTTCCGCGAACGAAACGATTTGTTTGATCGTTAAAATAAACTCGCTCATTTCTTGTTTCGAAAATTATATTTTCATCTTCAACAAATTTTTTAAAAATATTTGTCAAAAGCTCTTTTTTAAAGTTGTCATTAAAATTTAAAATTAATCTACTAGAACTTAATTTTAAATCTATCTCAAATTTGAAATTTGAACTCTCTTTTTCTAATAAATCATATAAAAGATCAATACCATTATTAAAAATAAAATCTTTAATATAAAATACTTTTTCCATTTTTTAAACCAAACTTAAAATTTCCATCCATAATTTCAATCCCTATAAGGGACAGGTTGATAAAATTTAAATTAATAAATTAAATCTAACGGAATAATATCAAACTTTTTTTAAAAAAATCATATTGAACTTAAATTAATATTTTTTATTTAATTTAAAAATAATGATTAATATAAAGCTATATATTATAAAATAAAAAATAATTATTTTTATAGAATTTATCAAAATCCGTTTAGGATTTAGGTGGCTGGATGAAAGCGACTTTCGATAAATATTTGTCTTAAAAATGCTAAGATTACAAAATGAAAAAATCAATAACACTCGGGTTTAAATATAGAATGTATCCGAATAAAACTCAACAAGAGCTTTTAGATCATCAAATATTTATCTCAAATCAAGCCTATAATATTTGCCTGAATTTAAAACAAAAAGAGTGGGAAAGCAACAAAAATTTAGAGAAAAACGATAGAAAATATCTCAAACCAGCTCAAATTGACAAAATTGTGAAAGATAAACTTGCTGAAAGAAAACTTCCATTTAAAACCGTAACAACTCAACAGGCTAGAAAAAATTCAGAAAAAGCATATAAAAATATGTTTGAAAGTGGTTTTGGTTCTCCAAAATTCAAGAATTCAAGTTTAGAAAAACAGAGTTTTACTTGGAATAATCAAGGCTTTCACATTGTTGATAACAACAAAAGATTTAAATATTTAAGACTTTGGAAAGAAGAAATTCTCATTCGATTTCATCGTAATCTTCCAGAAAATTATAAAATAAACT
>JASKOM010000008.1 GCA_030152305.1 Campylobacterota bacterium | reverse complement strand
CTTGGTATTGGACTTCAACTATAAACGAAACTTATAGTTCCCGTTCATGGGTTGTTTATTTCACTGGTGGGACTGACGGTTGGCTTTATCAGACTCTTGATTATTTCGTGGTTTGTGTCCGAGACCTTAATTAATTTTGAATGGTGAATTTTAAATTTTGAATTAAATCGAAATTCACCATCAAAAAAATACAAAGTCTGAAAAACCAAAAAGTCATTTCCATCAACGAAAGAAACAATTCATGAAATCAAATTGCAGGAGCTTCGCTTCTGGATGACGGGTTGATTTCATCATTCCGTCTGAACTTGTTTTAGAAACTAATAAAAAATTACTTTTTTCCGATAGAATTTTTAAAAATAAGGAGAAATAATTATGCTTACAGCTTTAGCGGTTTTATTATTAAGTGCAGTTGGCGGAGGTATTTTCGGTTCTATTTTAACAGAGTCGTATCCAAAAGATGTAGCTTGTTCAGATTGTGGTTATCAAGTATCAAAAGAACAACATACTGAACATGTTGATTCTGAAAATATCGATCAAGATCCTATTAAATCAGACGAAACCTCATCAGATGATTCTAAATATTTAACAGAAGTTGCAAATAATGGAGAAAATGAGTGATATCTCGATATCCAACAAAAAAAATATTTGTCGGCAATGTTGCAATAGGGGAAGATTCCCCTATTTCTGTTCAATCAATGACTTTTTCAAAAACGGCAAACATCGGAGAAACCGTCAAACAAATTAATCGTCTTCATTTTGCTGGAGCTGATATCGTTCGAGTTGCTGTTCCAGAAATGGAAGATGCTCTTGCTCTCGAAGAAATTCGCAAACAAACAACAATTCCATTAATCGCTGATATTCATTTTAATTACAAATTAGCTTTAATCTCATCTCAATTTGTTGATGGAATTAGAATTAATCCCGGAAATATTGGCTCAAAAGAACGAGTTCGCGAAGTTGTTAAAGCTTGTCAAGAACGAAATTTGCCAATTCGAATTGGTGTTAATGCTGGAAGTCTAGAAAAAGAGTTCGAACTTAGATATGGTGCAACAGCCGAAGGAATGGTTGCAAGTGCTGATTATAATATTAAATTTCTTGAAGATCTAGATTTTACGAATATAAAAATTTCATTAAAAGCTAGTGATGTTCCGCGAACTGTTGAAGCCTATCGCAAATTAAGAACTATGAATAATTATCCATTTCATTTGGGAGTTACAGAAGCAGGAACATTATTTCACGGCACGATCAAATCGGCAATTGGAATAGGAACTCTTTTATTAGATGGCATCGGTGATACTTTAAGAGTTTCGATAACAGGCGAACTTGAAGAAGAAATCAAAGTTGGTCGAGCAATTTTAAAAGATAGCGGTCGAGAAAAACATGGTGTGAATATTATTTCGTGTCCAACTTGTGGTAGACTTGAAGCGGATTTAGTTCAGGCAGTTAAAATCGTTGAAGAACGAACTAAGAATATAACTCAACCTTTGAATTTATCTGTTATGGGTTGTGTCGTTAATGCTATTGGTGAAGCAAAACATGCTGATGTCGCTATTGCTTTTGGTCGTGGTCGTGGTTTGATTATGGTCAAAGGTGAAGTTGTTGCTAATTTACCAGAAGAGAATCTTGTTGATCGTTTTATCGATGAGGTAGAAAAAATAGCTTTTCAACATTAATAAATAGATAATGTTAGTTTCAGCAACCTTTCAGAATCTATTTGGTAAAAGTCGTAAAATTTTTGTTAAGAAAGAAATATATATATGGCTTTAATGATTACAGATGAATGTATTGCATGTGATGCATGTCGTGAAGAATGTCCAACAATGGCAATTGAAGAAGGTGATCCTGTTTATATAGTCGATCCAGATAGATGCACAGAATGTTTAAATGAATATGATGAACCTATTTGTATTTCTGTTTGTCCTGTTGATTGTTTTATTCCAGATCCTGATAACGAAGAAACTTTAATGGAATTAAAATTAAAATATGAACGATTGCAGAGAGAGGAATAATTTTTGTCAAAAGTAACCGCTGTTATAGACTTTGGTTCGAATTCAGTTAGATTAGTCATTTACGAAAGGACTTCTCGATTTGGATTTAAAACAATCCACGAATCAAAAAGCAGTGTTAGAATAGGAGAAGGAGCTTATAACAGAAATGGATATTTGCAACCTGATCCTATTAAAAGAGCGGTATTGACTTTAAAAGGATTTAAAACAATTATGGATTCTTTTAAGGTCCGTAAAATTTTGGCAATAGCCACTTCAGCAGTTCGAGATGCACCTAATCAACAAGACTTTGTTAATTTAATAAGAAAAGAAACAGCTATTAATATAAAAATTATCGATGGCAGTCGTGAAGCATTTCTTGGTGGTATAGCTTGTGCTAATTTATTAAAAAATAGTGATGGAGTTACAATCGATATTGGTGGAGGTTCAACAGAATTTGCTCTGATCAAAAATCGTCAAGTTATTGCAACACATTCTTTAAATTTAGGAACAGTGAGACTAAAAGAATTATTTATTAATTTAAGATCAATAGATCAAGTAATAAATTTTATAAAAAATGAATTATTGACTGTGCCAGAAGATTTTAGACAAAATAATTTAATTGGTATTGGTGGAACTCTAAGAGCATTATCAAAAGTAATCCAACAAAAAATTAATTATCCTCTTGATAGAGTTCATGGTTATCAATACGAATACGAAACTCATAAAGAATTGATTTATCAACTAATTCATGCAGACAGATCTGAATTATTAGAATCTGGTTTCAAAAAAGATAGACTTGATGTTATTCAATGGGGCTTAATTATTTTTAAAGAAATAGTTGATAACATCGGCTATAAAACTATCATAACAAGTGGTGTTGGAATAAGAGAAGGACTTTTATTAAAAGATATTTTAAAAAGTGTCAAATATAAATTTCCAGAAAATTTTAATCCAAGTCTTAGAAATATTCTTGATGATTTTCCATCTCAAAGTGAAAAATTTGCAAAAATATCGTTTAAAGTAGCAGAACAATTATATACAGTGTTACACGAAAGTTTTGAATTAAAAGAAGATCATTTGTTAATATTAAAATATGCTTCAAAATTACTCGAAATAGGAGTAAATGTTGATTTTTATGGTAATACAAAAAATGGGTTTCACATGATTTTGAATCGCTTTATGTATGGAGTATCTCCAAATGATGCTATTTTAATAGCTTTATTAGTTAGACTAAGTGGAAAAGCATCATTTAACCAAATTGTTATCGAAGAATATAAAAGTCTTTTACCAAATGATAAGATATTTCATGTTTTACATGCCATTGTTTATTTAACAAAATTACTAACAGGCGACTATTCAGCTAAAATTGATTTTAACTTTGAATTTATAAAAGGTAGATTAATTATTAAGTTCAACAATGAGCCACTTTTCCATATGGTAAAAGAAGAAATAGAGGAATTGGAGAATATTTTAGTCGAATTAATATACGAATAGAAAAACTAGATTTGACATTTACAATAAAATATCTATATAATTCCGCCATCGATTAAAAGATGGTTTTGCTGGATTAGCTCAGTTGGTAGAGCAACTGACTTGTAATCAGTAGGTCGCGGGTTCGAGTCCCATATCCAGCTCCATAAATTTTTAATTGTGTCACATCGTGCGGTGAGATACTCAAGTGGCCAACGAGGGCAGACTGTAAATCTGCTGGTTTATACCTTCGAAGGTTCGAATCCTTCTCTCACCACCATTTATAGTTGATGCGGGAATAGCTCAGTTGGCTAGAGCATCAGCCTTCCAAGCTGAGGGTCGCGAGTTCGAGTCTCGTTTCCCGCTCCATTTCAAAGCAAATCTTATTATAAAAAAACTGATTCATTCTAAACTTGGTTGCTTTAATCATTTGAGCTTCCTAGTGCCCATATAGCTCAGAGGCAGAGCACTTCCTTGGTAAGGAAGAGGTCGGCGGTTCAATCCCGCTTATGGGCTCCATGAAATTGGAGCTCAAAATAAAATTTGCCCTGAAATGAGATAATTAGTACCGTTTAGAAAATATAAACTTTTATTAAGGAATATAAATAAAATGGCAAAAGAAAAGTTTTTAAGAAACAAACCACATGTCAACATTGGAACAATAGGTCATGTCGATCATGGCAAAACAACTTTAACAGCCGCAATCACAGCTGTTCTTGCAACAAAGGGTCTAGCTGAAAAAAGAGACTATGATCAAATTGATAATGCTCCAGAAGAACGAGAACGAGGAATAACAATTTCTACATCTCATATTGAATATGAAACAGAAGCAAGACATTATGCTCATGTTGATTGTCCTGGTCATGCTGACTATGTAAAAAATATGATTACTGGTGCTGCTCAAATGGATGGCGCTATTCTTGTTGTTTCTGCAGCAGATGGTCCAATGCCACAAACTAGAGAGCACATACTTCTTTCAAGACAAGTTGGAGTTCCATATGTTGTTGTTTTTATGAACAAAGCAGATATGGTTGATGACGAAGAGTTAATAGAACTTGTTGAAATGGAAGTAAGAGAATTACTAAGTGCCTATGAATTTCCTGGTGATGATACCCCTATCGTTAAAGGTTCTGCACTACAAGCTTTAGAAGAAGTAAAGTCAGGAAAACTTGGCAAATGGTCTGATTTAATTCTAGACTTAATGAAAGCTGTTGATTCATATATCCCTACTCCAGAACGAGATGTTGCAAAAGAATTCTTAATGCCTGTTGAAGATGTTTTTACAATTCAAGGTAGAGGAACTGTTGTTACAGGTAGAATTGAACGAGGTCTTATTAAACTAGCTCAAGAAGTTGAAATTGTTGGTATTAAAGATACAAAGAAAACAACAGTAACTGGTATTGAAATGTTCCGAAAAGAAATGGATCAAGGCGAAGCTGGAGACAACTGTGGTATTCTTTTAAGAGGTATCAAAAAAGAAGATGTTGAAAGAGGACAAGTTTTATGCAAACCAAATTCTATTACACCTCATACTGAATTTGAAGCTGAAGTATATATTTTAAGCAAAGAAGAAGGCGGAAGACATACTCCTTTCTTTTCTGGATACAGACCTCAATTTTATGTAAGAACAACAGATGTTACTGGATCAATAACTTTACCTGAAGGTGTTGAAATGGTCATGCCTGGTGATAACTTAAAAATTAAAGCTACATTGATAAATCCTGTTGCATTAGAAACAGGAACAAAGTTTGCTATTCGAGAGGGTGGTAGAACTGTTGGTGCTGGTGTTGTTACAAAGATGCTAAAGTAGTAGTATCATGAGAGATATCATTCACTTAGCTTGTGAAGAGTGTGCTAGAAGAAATTATCATACTACTAAAAACAAAAAAACACATACAGCAAAAGTTTCAGTTAATAAATACTGTAAGTTTTGCAAAAAACATACAATACACAAAGAGGCAAAACTCTAAAATCTTTTATGGCAATGTTTTATACATTGCCTTTTAATATAAAACATAGGTCAGTAGTTCAGTTGGTAGAGCATCGGTCTCCAAAACCGAGTGTCGTGGGTTCGAGTCCCTCCTGGCCTGCCATACCACTTTTAAGGATATCTCATAAATGATAAATTTAACTAAGATACTCTCGGATGCTAAAGCGGAATTATCTAAAGTGATATTCCCAACAAGATCACAGGTTAAGAGTGCGTTTTTCTCCGTTTTTATAGTTGTAACTTCTATATCACTTTTTCTTGCTCTAGTTGATTTAACTATATCTTCTGTGTTATCTACAGTATTGGGGAAATAATATATTACATGAATAGAGGTCACAAATGGTATGCAATACGAACATATGCAGGTCAAGAAAAAGCAGCCAGAAAAGCTATAAATGTTTTTATTGCTGAAGAACATTTGGAAGATATTATTTTAGATGTCATCATTCCAACAGAAGATGTCATTGAGATTAAAAATGGTGAAAAGCGTATTACTGAAAGGTCTCTCTATTCAGGGTATGTCTTTGCTAATATACTTTTAGATTCTCAAAATATTTTACTAGGTAGGATACAATCTTTATCTAAGGTCTCTGGTTTTGTAGGAGGACCTTTACAACCTACTCCGTTATCAGATGAAGATATCAAAAAAATTCTTGATAAAGTTACAAATCGAGCAGCACCTCGACCTAAATTTGCATTTAAAAAGAATGATGAAGTTAGAATTAATGAAGGTTCTTTTATGAATTTTACAGGAACTGTTGAAGATTATGATATAGATAGTGGCAAATTGAAATTAAATGTGCCTATATTTGGAAGAATCGTTCCAGTAGATATTCTACATTCTCAAGTTGAGAAAATAGAAAAGTAAACAATTAAGGAGTTATTTCATGGCTAAAAAAATAACAGGTTATATTAAGCTTCAAATAGAAGCTGGTAAGGCTAATCCATCACCTCCAATTGGTCCAGCACTTGGTCAAAGAGGTGTAAATATTATGGAATTTTGTAAAACATTTAACGAAAAAACAAAAGATAAAGTTGGGTTTAAGTTACCTACGATTATTACTGTTTACAGCGATAAAAGTTTTAGTTTTATTACAAAACAACCACCAGCAACAGCATTAATTAAAAAAATTGCAGGTATTTCAAAGGGAAGTGATAATCCTTTGAAAAATAAAGTTGGTAAGCTAACAAAAGCTCAAGTAATGGAAATTGTTAAGCTAAAAATGGTTGATTTAAACACAGTCGATCCTGAACAAGCAGCAAGAAGTATTATCGGAAGTGCTAGAAGCATCGGTATTACCGTCGAAAATTAATAAATTAATAATTTAATATATTTCACCACAAAATATATTTTAAATACTATTGTGGTAAGAAGATAATTCTGTTTTAGGAAAAAAGTAATGGCAAAAAAAATAAGCAAAAGATATAAAAATTTGCAACAACAAGTTGATGCTAACAAATCACTTTCAATTGTTGAAGCTGTTACCGTTGTAAAAGGACTTAAATCTGCTAAATTTGATGAAACAGTAGAAATTGCAATGAATCTTGGAGTTGATCCGAGACATGCAGATCAAATGATTAGAGGTTCAACAGTTCTTACACACGGAACAGGCAAAACAGTTAGAGTTGCAGTATTTGCAAAGGGAGCAAAAGCAGATGAAGCAAAAGCTGCTGGAGCTGATATTGTTGGTGCTGAAGATTTAGTAGCAGACATTAAAGCAGGTAATATTAATTTTGATGTTACAGTTGCAACACCTGATTCAATGGGATTGGTTGGTCAAATAGGTAGAATTCTTGGACCTAAAGGACTTATGCCAAATCCTAAAAATGGAACAGTTACAGCAGATGTAACTAAAGCTATTAAAAATCTCAAAGCTGGTCAAGTTAACTTTAGAGTTGATAAAAAAGGTAACATGCATGCAGGTATAGGTAAAGCTAGTTTTTCTCTTGAACAATTAGTTACAAATGCTAAAGAATTTATCGGTGCAATAAATAGATTAAAACCTTCAACCTCTAAAGGAAGATATATCAATAGTGCTACACTTTCTCTAACAATGAGTCCAGGTGTAAAAATTGATGTTACCTCTCTTGTTGATATTAAATAATAGAGAGACAACATTTGGTTTATCTTAGGCTTGAGATAGTTGGTGGGTAACCTTAATATAATAAACCAACTTGAAGTTTAAGTCGGGAAGGAGGAAAATATGACTAGAATTGAAAAAGAAAGTCTTGTAAAAAGTTTAGTTCCACAATTTGCACAATCTGGAGCAATTATTGTTGGTAATTATCGAAAATTAACAGTTGCAGAACTTGAAAATCTTAGAAAAATTGCTAGAGAAAATAATATCAAAGTTCAAGTTATTAAAAATAGTCTTGTGAAAGTTGCTCTTAGAGAAAGTAACATTGCTGATTTAAACTTAAAAGACATGAATATTTTCTTGTGGGGCAATGATCCTATTAACACAGCAAAAATAGCTTTTAATTATTCAGAAAAAAACGATAAGTTTAAAATATCAACTGGATATATTGATGGTAATATTGTCGATGTTGCAAAAATAGTAGCATTCGCAAAATCCCCAGGCAAAAAAGAACTTCTTGGAATGCTTGCATCTGTATGGATGGCTCCAATTAGAAATCTTACAATTGGTATCAATGCTCTTAAAGAAAAACTAGAGAACACAGTTGCTCAATAAATTATTAGAGCATTTAAAATAATATAAATTAAAGGGAATAAAATGGCGATTACAAAAACAGATGTCTTAGAATTTATTTCTAACTTAAGTGTTATCGAACTTGCAAATCTTGTTAAAGAATTTGAACAAAAATTTGGTGTATCAGCTCAACCAGTAGCAGTTGCTGGAGCAGCTGCTGTAGCAGCTCCTGTTGTTGAAGAAAAAACAGAATTTGCTGTTGTTCTTACAAATTCAGGTGAGAAAAAAATTAATGTTATTAAAGTTGTTAGAGCTATCACAGGTCTTGGCTTAAAAGAAGCTAAAGATGCAGTTGAAGGTGTTCCTCATACACTTAAAGATGGTGTTTCTAAACAAGAAGCTGAAGATATCAAAAAACAGTTAGTTGAGGCTGGCGCTACTGTAGAAATTAAGTAGTATTAAACCACTAGTTTATTACACAAAACACAAATAATTTATTAATCACATTCGCTTTGATATAGTTTTTAACTATACTCACGTGGATGTGTCCACTACCAGTCTTGTTTTTTCTTTTCTGTTTTCATAAATTTCATACAAACAATACAAGACAAAAAATCCGTTAAAAGGTATTTTATGTTAAATAGCTTAAAATCAGGGAATCGGCTTAGAGTTGATTTTTCTAAAACTCCACAAGAAATAGATGTTCCGAACCTTCTTCAACTTCAAAAGAATAGTTACGAAAATTTTCTAATGATGGGTAACAATCACTCAAGTGATTATAGTATCGACAAAATTTTTCGTTCAGTATTTCCTATACATCATCAAAATAAAATCACACTTGAATATCTTGGAACAGAAGTTCAAAAACCAAAATATACAGTTCGCGAATCAATGGAACGAGGTCTCACCTATTCCGTTTCTTTAAAAATTAAAATCCGTTTAACTATTTGGGATCGTGACGAAAGCACAAAAGAAAAAATAGGTGTCAAGGACATTAAAGAACAAAATATCTTTATTAGAGATATTCCTTTAATGACTGATAGAACATCTTTTATTATTAGTGGTGTTGAAAGAGTTGTTGTTAATCAATTACATCGAAGTCCAGGTGTTATTTTTAAAGAAGAAGAATCTTCAACAACAAAAAAAATGGTTGCCACAGCTCAAATTATTCCAGATAGAGGATCGTGGATTCATTTCGAATACGATTCTAAAGATATCTTATATATGAGAATTAATAAAAGAAGAAAAATACCTATTACTATTATTTTTAGAGCTTTGGGTTATTCTAAATTAGATGTTTTAAAAATGTTTTATAACTTTCAAAAAATTAATCTTGATAGAGAAAAAGGTCTATTTTATATAGACTTTAATCCAGAACAATATAAAAATAAAGATAAACGATTTAAATTTGATTTAAAAGATTTAGATGGTCAAATATGGTTAGAAACAGGTAAAAAATTAACTAAGCGATTCATTTCTAAAATGATAGAAGGTAACCTTACAAAAATAGAATATCCTGTTGAAATTCTTCTTGAAAGATATTTAGCAAAACCTATTTTGAATAATAAAACAGGTGATATTATTCACGATGTTTTAACAAAACTTGAAAGATTTGATTTTCAAGATCAATCTATTAATTCAATAGAAATTATTGATGATTTAGAAGATGGCACAGATGCATCGATTATTAATGCTTTTATTATTGATGACGAAAACTTAAGAATCATGAAAAAAGAGATCGAAGCAACAAGTCGAAAAGATCCTGAATCTCAAATGCCTGTGTTGTCAGATGCAACTGAACATGATCTTGCAGTCATGAAAATATATAAAGTCATGAGACCTGGTGAATCTTATACAAGTGTTGAAAAAGCTAAAGAATTTTTTAATGATTTGTTTTTTGATCCAGAAAAATATGACCTAACTCAAGTTGGTCGTATGAAAATGAACCATAAACTTGGCTTAAATGTTCCTCCGTATGTAACTATCTTGACATCTGAAGATATCATATTAACTGTTCAATATTTGATTAAAGTAAAAAATGGTATTGGTCATAAAGATGATAGAGATCATTTAGGAAATAGACGAATTAGATCAATTGGTGAATTGCTTGGCAATGAGCTTCATAAAGGGCTTGTTAAAATGCAAAAAACTATAAAAGATAAAGTTCAATCAGGAAATATTGCTACTCAAGATTTTATGCCTCATGATCTTATTAATTCTAAAACTATTACAAGCACAATCTTAGAATTTTTTACAACTGGACAACTTTCTCAATTTATGGATCAAACTAATCCATTGTCTGAAATTACACATAAAAGAAGATTATCTGCTCTTGGTGAAGGTGGACTTGTAAAAGAACGAGCAGGTTTTGAAGCAAGAGATGTTCATCCAACTCATTACGGAAGAATATGTCCTGTTGAAACTCCTGAAGGTCAAAATATTGGACTTATTAACACATTGGCAACTTATGCAAAAGTTAATGTTCATGGTTTTATCGAAGCACCTTATAAAGTTGTTAAAGATGGCATTATCACAGATGAAATAGTTTATATAACTGCAACTCAAGAAGAGGGTCATGTTGTTGCTTCATCATCAAATAAAGTTGATGAAACAAATAGCACTTTTGTTGAACAAATCGTTGATGCTAGAAAAAATGGTGATATCGGTCGTTACAAAGTTTCTGATATTACTTTATTTGATCTATCTCCTCATATGGTTGTTGGTGTTGGTGCAAGTTTAATTCCTTTCTTAGAACACGATGATGCTAACCGTGCTTTAATGGGTTCAAACATGCAAAGACAAGCTGTTCCATTGTTGATTTCTGAAGCACCTATGGTCGGAACTGGTGTCGAAAAGCTTGTTGCAAGAGATGCTTGGGAAGCTGTTAAATCTAATCGAAAAGGGATAGTTGAAAAAGTTGATGCAAATAATATTTATATTATGGGCGAAAACAAAGATGGAGCTTATATCGATTATTATCCTTTACAAAAAAATTTAAGAACAAATCAAAATACATCTTTTACTCAAAAACCTATTGTTAAAAAAGGTGATGTTGTTCAAGAAGGTCAAGTTATAGCTGATGGCGCAAATATTGATCAAGGCGAATTAGCTCTTGGTAAAAATATTCTCGTTGCTTTCATGCCTTGGAATGGTTATAACTTTGAGGATGCTATCGTTGTAAGTGAAAGACTTATTCGAGATGATGTATTTACATCTGTGCATATATACGAACGAAGTATTGAAGCCAGAGAATTAAAACATGGTGTCGAAGAAATAACAAAAGATTTACCACAAACAAAAGAGGAACAACTTCCATATCTTGATGAAAGTGGCATTATTAAAATCGGAACATATGTCAAACCAGGAATGATTCTTGTTGGAAAAGTTTCACCTAAAAAAGAGGTTAAACCTACCCCTGAAGAAAGACTTTTACGAGCAATTTTCGGAGATAAAACAGGTAATGTTGTTGATAAATCACTTTATGCAACCGCTTCAACTGAAGGTGTCGTAATCGATGTTAAAGTATTTACTAAACGAGGTTATGATAAAGACGGTAGAGCTTTACAAGTTGAAAAAGATACAAAAGATAAACTCGAAAAAGAACATCAAGATAGATTAGATATGTTAGATCGCGAAGAAATGTTAAAAATTATTTCTATTCTTTCTAAAGAAGAACTTCAAAAACCTATTAATTTTAATAATTTTGATTATGAAGTTGGCGAAAAAATTACAGTCGAAGAAATAAAAAAAGCTAACAGATTTTCGCTTAATTCTCTTGCAAAATGTTTTAGTCGAACGATTTTAAGAGAATTTGAAAAAATTAAAGCTAATTTTCATGATGAAAAAGAAAAACTTAGAACAGAACATGAAGAAAAAATTAGTATTCTTGAAAAAGATGATGTTCTTCCAAATGGTGTCGTAAAAAAAGTTCTTGTTTATATTGCCACAAAACGAAAACTAAAAGTTGGAGATAAAATGGCAGGACGACACGGAAATAAAGGTATTGTTTCTATTATTGTTCCTGAATCAGATATGCCTTATCAAGAAAATGGCGAACATGTTGATATTGTTTTAAATCCTCTTGGTGTTCCAAGCCGTATGAATATTGGTCAAGTTCTAGAAATGCATCTTGGTATGGTTGGCAAAAAACTCGGTAATCAACTTGTTGAAATATTTAATCAAGGTCAAAAAAATTATATAAATAAACTTAGATCTAAAATGATTGAAATTGCTTCTATTGCCAAATTAATGAATTCTAAAGAATTTATTTCTAATTTATCTGATGAAGAATTTTTAAAATATGCCAGAGATTGGGCAAATGGTATTAAATTTGCTTCAACTGTATTCGAAGGTGTTAAACAAGACGAATTTTCAAAATTATATAAACTCGCAAATTTATCAAATGATGGCAAAGCTGTTTTATATGACGGCAGAACTGGAGATAAAATAAAAGAACGAGTTAATGTTGGATATATGTATATTTTAAAATTACATCATCTTGTAGATGAAAAAGTTCATTCTAGATCAACAGGTCCTTATTCGTTAATTACAAAACAACCAGTTGGCGGTAAAGCTCTATTTGGTGGTCAAAGATTTGGAGAGATGGAAGTTTGGGCACTTGAAGCTTATGGCGCTTCTGCGACTTTAAAAGAAATGTTAACTATTAAATCAGATGATGTTGAAGGTCGTATGGATGCATATAAAAATATCACAAAAGGAAAAAATATTCCTAAATCTGGAATACCTGAAACATTATTTGTTTTAACAAAAGAATTACAATCATTGGCTCTAGATGTTGAAGTTATTCCTGAAGGACATATTGATAATATTTTTGGCGACGACGATGACGATGATGATAATTCCAGTTGTGGTGAATAATTAACTTTTTCTATCTAAGATTTTAAAGCAAATAGGAGAACACATGGCAAAAAGAAAACATAATGATGAGCAACCTAAAGATATAAAAGAGCTAAGATTTGGTTTAGCTAGTCCAGAAAAAATTTGTTCTTGGAGTTATGGTGAGGTTAAAAAACCTGAAACCATTAATTATAGAACTTTAAAACCTGAACGAGATGGTCTTTTTTGTCAAAAGATTTTTGGACCCGTAAAAGATTATGAATGTTCTTGTGGTCGTTATAAAAAAATGCGATACAAAGGACAACAATGTGAAAAATGCGGAGTCGAAGTAACAGAAACAAAAGTTCGTCGAATTCGTATGGGACATATTCAACTTGTAACACCTGTTGCTCATACTTGGTATGTTAGTTCTCTTCCAAGCCGAATAGGAACATTGCTCGGTGTCAAAATGAAAGATCTTGAACGAGTTTTGTATTATGAAGCTTATATCGTTATTGAAGCTGGTGAGGCTTTTTATGACACAGAACAAACTTATAAAGTTCAAAGACATGATATTCTTAATGAAGAACAATATCGAGAATTAAATATAAGATTTTCTAGCAACGGTTTCAAAGCTGAAATGGGTGGAGAAGCTGTTAAATATCTTCTTGAAAAATTAGATTTACCTTTCACTCATCAAATGTTAAAAGATGAAATCAGTTCAACAAAAAGTGAAGCAAAACAAAAAATAATCGTTAAACGATTAAAAGTTATCGAAGCATTTTTACAGTCTGGAAACAGACCTGAATGGATGATGCTAACAACTCTTCCTGTTCTTCCGCCTGATTTACGACCTCTTGTTTCGATTGATGGTAGCAAATTCGCAACTTCTGATGTTAATGATCTTTATAGACGAGTTATTAACAGAAATGATCGATTAAAACGACTTATTCAAAATGATTCTCCAGATATTATCGTTAGAAACGAAAAAAGAATGCTTCAAGAAGCAGTCGATGCTCTTTTTGATAATTCTAGACGATCGAATGCTACTAAAGGAACAAATAAACGACCTTTAAAAGCTCTTTCTGAAATTATTAAAGGAAAACAAGGTCGGTTCAGACAAAACTTATTAGGCAAACGAGTTGACTTCTCTGGTCGTTCTGTTATCGTTGTTGGTCCTAATCTTGATATGGATCAATGTGGATTACCAAAAACAATGGCTCTTGAATTATTCAAACCACACCTCATCGCAAAATTAATGAATAATAAAATTGCAACAACTGTAAAACAGGCAAAAAAATTAATTAGTCAAAAAACGAATGATGTATGGAAAGCTTTACAAGAAGTTGTTGATGGACATCCAGTATTACTAAATAGAGCACCAACTTTACATAAATTATCAATTCAAGCATTTCATCCAAAATTAATAGATGGAAAAGCTATTCAACTTCATCCATTAGTTTGTGCCGCATTTAATGCAGACTTTGACGGAGACCAAATGGCAGTTCATGTGCCGTTAGGTGAAGATGCAATAGCAGAAGCAAAAACATTAATGTTAAGTTCGACAAATATTTTACTTCCAGCTTCTGGTAAATCAATTGCTATTCCTTCTCAAGATATGGTTCTCGGACTTTATTATATAAGTCTTGAAAAACATGGTCTAGTAGGTGAAAATAAACTATTTGCAAATGTTGATGAAATGGAAATAGCAATAGAAAACGGTTTCTTGGATATGCGAACAAGAATAAGAACAAGAGTTGATGGTGTAATTATTCATACAACACCTGGGCGAATGCATATAAAAGATATTTTACCTGTTGAAGTTCCTTCGACATATTGGAATAAAAAGCTAAAAAAAGAAGATATTAAAAATTTAGTAGATTATGTTTTTAAAGAAGGTGGAGTAGCAGTAACAGCTAATTTTCTTGATAAATTAAAAGCTCTTGGTTTTAAATATGCAACAAAAGCAGGAATTTCGATTTCGATTGATGATGTTATATCGTTTCCAGAAAAAGAAGAAGTAATTGCCGAAGCAAAAGAAATTCAACATAAAATAGATCACGACTTTGAAAGACAAGCAATCACGGTAGAAGAAAGACATAAAAAAATTCTTGACCTTTGGGAAGGAACATCAAAAGATCTTCTCAAAAAAATGATGACGAAATTTAGAAATAGTTCAGAAGGCTTTAACTCGATATTCATGATGGCAGACTCTGGAGCAAGAGGTTCTGAATCACAAATTAAACAGTTAGCAAGTATGCGAGGTCTAATTTCCCGTCCAGATGGATCAATTATAGATACCCCTATCGTTTCGAATTTCCGTGAAGGCTTAAATGTTCTAGAATATTTTATTTCAACAAGTGGAGCAAGAAAAGGTCTTGCTGATACAGCTTTAAAAACAGCAAATGCAGGATATTTAACTAGAAAATTAATCGATGTTGCTCAAAATGTAAAAATAGTTGAAGATGATTGTGGAACTCATGAAGGACTACAAATTCAAAGTATTGTTATAGGTAACGACGAAATAGTTTCGTTATCCGAAAGAGTATACGGCAGAGTATTAATCGAAGATGTTATAGATCCTGTTACAAATGAAATATTATTTGCTGATGGAACTTTGTTAAAACACGAAGATGCAAAAAAAATAGTCGAAGCTGGAATTCAATCTGTTACGATTAGAACTGTAACAACTTGTAAATCAGGTGATGGTGTTTGTGCTAAATGTTATGGTTTAAATCTTGGTGAAGGCAAACTTGTTAAAAAAGGTGAAGCAATTGGAATTATTGCGGCTCAATCAATTGGAGAACCAGGAACTCAATTAACAATGAGAACTTTCCATACAGGAGGAGCAGCAACTTCTACACAAAGTGAAAGAAGTATCACAGCTAATAAAGAAGGCTTTATTCGATATTTTAATATTAAAACTATTACAAATCCTGAAGGC
The DNA here is from genome assembly GCA_030152305.1 of Campylobacterota bacterium. GTDB lineage: Bacteria > Campylobacterota > Campylobacteria > Campylobacterales > Thiovulaceae > Thiovulum_C. The sequence goes on along the minus strand of JASKOM010000008.1, from coordinate 80,626 downwards.
AAAAAATTATTAGCAAATAGACGAAATGCTGCTGTTTTACTTGTTGAACCAAAAATAAAAGCACCTTTTAGTGGAATAATTAATATTGAAACTCTTCATGATGAAGTTATTGTTACTTTAACAGGAGAAAATAATTTAAAACGATATCACTTGCGAAAAAATGATGTTGCAAAAGCGACAGAATTAGCAGGTATCGCAGGAAAAATTAATTCAAGATTATATTTACCATATAAAAGTGGTGATTTTATCGAAGACGAAGAAAGCATTGTAGAGTTAATTAAAGATGGCTGGAATGTTCCAAACCGAATTCCTTATGGTGCTGAACTTTTCGTTGAAGATGGTGTTCCTATCACTCAAAATATACAAGCCGAAGAAAAAGGAAAAATAAATTTTTATATTCTTAAAGGCGATCATTTAGAACCAATTCAAAAAAGAAAAGGTGATATCACAACTAAAAAAGGTCTGTTTGCAGTTATTTCCGATTCTCAAGATCGTGAAGCTATTAGACATTATATTGCTAGAGGTTCTAAAATTGAAGTCGATGAATTTGAACAAGTGTCAAAAACAACTTTAATTGCAACAGCTCCAAAAGGTAGTCTAAATAAAATTGCTGAATGGGATCCATATAACGATGTTATATTAGCTGAAAAAGAAGGCCTTGTTCATTTTGATAAGTTTGAACTTGGAAAAAATATAACAGAAAAACGAGATGCAATGACTGGTGATACTTCATTTGAAGTTAACGATACAGTAAGTATCTCAAATGCTCCAGTTATTATTTTAACACCTGAAGAAAGCGGAGATCCAATAAGATATCAACTTTCAAGTAAAAATATCGTTATCGTTCAAGATAATCATCGAGTTCAACTTGGTGAAGTTCTTGCTAAAAAACCAAAAGGTGCTACAAAAACAAAAGATATTACTGGTGGTCTTCCACGAGTTAGTGAATTGTTTGAAGCTAGAAAACCTAAAGATACAGCTATGTTATCCGAAGTTGATGGTTTTGTAATTTTTGGCAAACCAGTAAGAGGCAAACAAAAAATATATGTAGAAAATAAAACAAATTTACTAGACGAGTCTAGAGTGAAAGAATATATTATCGATAAAAGTAGAAATATATTAGTTCATGAAAATGAATTTGTTCATGCTGGTGAGCAATTAACCGATGGAACTGTTTCGAGTCATGATATTTTAAAAATATTAGGTGTTCGAGCTTTACATCATTATTTAATTAGTGAAGTTCAACAAGTTTATCGAGCTCAATCTGTTGCAATTGCTGATAAACATATTGAAGTTATTTTTTCACAAATGTTACGACAAGTTCAAATAGATCAAGGCGGAAATACAAGTTTAATCGAAGGTGATGTCGTTAGCAAAACTAAGTTCCATGCCGAAAATAGACGAGTTCTTGATGTCAAAATAAATTTAGGTGGTGGCGGACAACCTGCAATCGCTCGACCTCATCTATTAGGAATCACTCGTGCATCTGTTGGAGCTGATAGTGTTATTTCAGCAGCATCGTTCCAAGATACAACAAAAGTTCTTACTGAAGCAGTTATCTCAAAACGAGTTGATAAACTTTCAGATCTAAAAGAAAATGTTATTATCGGTAGAACAATTCCAGTTGGAACAGGTATTTATAAAGACCTTAATATCGAATTTTTCAGAAAAGAAGAAAGCGACGAGGATTAATATATGAAAAAAAAGATAGCTACCGTTAATACTCTTCTTGAAGCAATTCCGTTTATCAAAGAGTTTCGAGGAGAAATTGTAGTTATTAAATATGGTGGTGCAGCCCAAACTTCGCCACTGTTAAAACAAAAGTTCGCTCAAGATGTTCTTTTACTTCATCTAATTGGTATTAAACCTGTTATCGTTCATGGTGGCGGAAAAAAAATAACTGATCTTTTATCACAGTTAAATATTGGCACAGAATTTATAGACGGGCAAAGAGTAACAACTGATGAGGTAATGCGAATCGTCGAAATGGTTTTAAGTGGTGAAATTAATAAAGAAATTACAGCAATGTTAAATTATTTTGGTGGCAAAGCAATCGGAATTTCTGGAAAAGATGCTGGTTTTATTAAAGCAAGTTATCTCGATAAAGCAAAATTAGGTAGAACTGGTTCAGTCGATAGTGTGAATGGCAAAATTATTCATAATTTATTAGAAGAAGGTTTTATTCCTGTTATTGCTCCAATCGGTTCAGGTTATGAATTAGATGATATCGGTTATAACATAAATGCTGATTTTGCCGCAAGTGCAATTGCAAAAGCAGTCAGCGCAAAAAAGACTCTTTTCTTAACAGATATTACAGGTGTTCTTGATAAAAATGGCGAATTAATTCATTCTTTAACAATTGCAGATGTCCAACGATTAAAAGAAGATGGAACAATTTATGGCGGAATGATTCCAAAAGTTGATGCTTGTATCGAATCTGTTGCTGGTGGAGTTGAAAAAGCTCATATTATCGATGGTCGAGTCGAACATTCTATTCTTCTTGAAATTCTTACATCCGAAGGTGTTGGAACAGAATTCATAAAATAAATATTTTATTAGTTGCTTTTGACAAATCAAATGTTAAAAGCTTTGGGAGATCTCCCCGAGTATAATTTATATTCGTATTTAATAATATATCTGATATTAATATAAATTTAGTATCAGATATTACTTTTTTAATAAAAACAGATCGGTTCTAAATGTTTAAAAATAGAAGGTTATATCATCTCTCCCATATAGATCTTGATGGTTACAGTTGCCAACTTCTTTCCAGCTATGTATTCAAAGATCGAAAATGTTACAACTCAAATTATGGCAAAGAGATTATTTTACGAATAGACGAAATATTCGACGATATAAAAACTCAACTAACTTCAAAAAAAATATTTATTCTTATTACTGATTTAAATTTATCAGAAGATGAAGCAAAATATATCGAAGACAAAAAAGCTAATTGCACAAAATATGATATTCATTTACAGCTGTTAGATCATCATGTTACAGGTCAAGATGTATCTGAAAAATATAAATGGTATCACCTAAACGATAAAAAATCTGCAACATTATTAACATTTGAGTTTTTAAAACGAAATTTTGGTTTTGATGAAAATATAATTAATAACATTGAATATTTTACTCAAGTTGTTAATGCTCTTGACATCTGGCTTCAAGATCAAGTTGAAAATTTTGAAATAGGAAAAGTCTTAATGAGACTAATTTCTTCTGCAAAAGAAATCAATAAAGCAATGTTTCAAGATATCGATTGTGAATATAAAATGTCTCTTTTATCAAAATCAATAGATATTTTAATTGATCAAACTGTTGAAAATAAACATATTTATCTTGATGACCAAATTCATAATTTAAAAAAAGAATTCTTTCGTGAAAATAGAGAAAATAATACGATTGACAATTTATTAACTGATTATGTTGTTCAACTTTTAACAAATAAACAAGAAACTTTTACAGTTATTTATAAAGGTCATAAAGGTTTATTAACTTATATGTTAGGCAACACTTCTATTATTGGCAACGGTTTTTTACTTGCAAATCCAGATTTTGATTTTGTAATTGATTTATCAGGCAAAGGCAATTTAAGTTTTCGAGCAAGTGGAAAAGTTGATGTTTCAATTATGGCAAAAGAATTAACAGGTGGTGGCGGTCATGTAAATGCAAGTGGTGGAAGATTAAAAAATTTCAGAGAAACAGCAAATTATGACGGTGCAAAATCAGCTATTCAATCTATTTTCATAGAAAAAGAATACACCTCAAATATTTTACCTTGGAAAAATAGATAAAAATTTGATATGATTTTCTTAAGATTATCTTATAAGGAAAAAATTGAAAATAACTAATTTATTTATCTATGTAATTATTATAATTGGTGCATTACATGGAGGAACATATAAAGACATTGAATGGAACAATGATTATAACGATGCAATTGCTTCAGCTGAAGTTAAAAATCGCCCTATCATGGTATTAATAACAAGTCCTCAATGTAAATGGTGTAACAAAATGAAACATTCAACTTTATCTGACGATGAGGTAATTGCACGATTAAATTCAAAATTTATAATAGTAGAAATTACAAAAGGTGAAGGCGATTATCCTCAATCTGTGTTAAAAGCTCGAGCCGTTCCTACAATATATTTTATCGATAATGACGGTGATCCAATCATGAAACCAGTTGTTGGTTATTGGGATATCGAAAACTTCAAATCTTATCTTGACGATGCTGAACGAAAGGCAAATCCTACAAAATGAGCAATATATCATCTCTTGGAAATCAAATATATTTAAATCAAAATACACCAGCATTAAGTGGCAAAACTCTACAAGCTCATGGAAGAATGATGGCTCAAGAGATGATAAATATGAATAGTTTTGAGGAAACTCAAAAAAGATTAAAAGAAACTCGTGAAACTGAAGAAACAGCATCCATCGAAGAACATTTAACTGATAATGAAGTTTATTCAGCGATTCCAAAATATAAAAAAAGAAATCAAAACGAAACAGATCAAAATTCAGCTAAACAAACAATGAATTATAAAAATAATAAACTTGATTTAAAAGTTTAAAAAAATTATGTATAATTCTGTAACTATATGGGGGTGAATTGGTTTCGACAGGAGCCGATTGAAAATGTGTAGCATGTCGAGTGGAAACTCGTTAAACATTCAAAGCTTTTAAACGCAAACAATACAAATTATCGTCCGGTAGCTATCGCTGCCTAATCACCCGTAAGGGTTGGACACTCTTTTTAAGAGATCGCCATGTTTCTTAATTTGGGTTAAAACATTTAGTGGCTTTAATTTAGCTTTTGTCTCAAAAGTTAAATCGAGAATTAGAGACTTGGAATCAATGGGTTTTTGAATAGCTCCATAATTCTGAATATTAGAAATTCAAAGAAACATGTATTAGAAACATATTGGATATTGCTTTTGGACTGGGTCATCGAAGACCCACACCTCCACCACATAAACTTCATAAAAAATTAATTTGTTAAATTTGCTCTCGACATTATTTTTAAATCTTCTAACGAAGCAAATATTTTATTATTAAATAATTCAATTCCAAATCTTCCAATCATAGCTCCATTATCAGAACAATATTGAATGTCTGGTGCAAAAAGTTCCATATTAAAACTTGTTAATAAATCTGTTAATTTAGCACGAATATATAAATTTGCACTAACACCTCCAACTATACCTAACCATGGATAACGATTTTTATTTGTTTTTAAATATCGTTTAAGTTGCATAACTAAATGTTCAGTTGCAACTCTTTGAAAAGAAGCTGAAATATTTCTTCGCACCTCATCATCAATAACTGTTTCTTTCGAGATAGCCAATCTGACACTATTTTTTAAACCAGAAAAACTAAAAGCGATTTGAGAAGAATAAGCCAAAGGCACAGGAAAATCATATTTATAAGAATCACCATTGAGTGCTAAAGATTCGATAATAGCACCTCCAGGATAACTTAAACCAAGCATTTTAGCAACTTTGTCGAAACTTTCACCAAGACTATCATCAAGAGTTGAAATAACAACATTAAAGCTATTCCAATTATTAACTTCAATTAATTGAGAATGTCCGCCTGAAATTAATAAAGTTAAAAAAGGAAAACGAGCTTTTGTTTCAATAAATAACGAATAAATATGTCCTTTGAGATGATTAACAGCTATTAATGGAACATTTAACGATATTGAAAGAGCTTTTGCCATTGCAACTCCTTCAAGTAATGTAACACTTAAACCTGGAGTATTTGTAACAGCAACAGCTTTAATATTTTTAAAAAAAGATGAACTGTTTTGTAATATATTGGGCAAAGCTTCAATATGTAATCTACTTGCTAATTCAGGAACAACACCACCATATTTAGAATGTTCTTCATTTTGAGAAATTTTTTTATGAAATAAAAGTTTTAAACTTTCTATTTCTGTTATAGCGATAGAACTATCATCGCAACTACTTTCAATACTTAGTAACAATAAAAGACTCCTGACTTAATTATTTTAAATTTTCTAATTATATAGACGATTAATAGCTAGATACAAACTTTTCTAAAGGACTCAAAATGAGTAGTTATGTAATCGGCACAAATATATCAAGCATGAATGCTTATGCACAATCATCAATTAATAGCAAAGCATTAAGTTCATCTCTTGAAAAATTAGCATCAGGTCAAAAAATCAATAAAGCGGCAGACAATGGTTCTGGAATGGCTATTGCTGACTCACTAAGATCACAAGCAAATACAATTGGTCAAGCTATTGACAATGCAAATGACGGCATCGGTATTATTCAAATTGCAGATAAAGCAATGGAACAACAAGTTAAAATTCTTGACACACTTAAAACAAAAGCTACACAAGCAGCTCAAGATGGTCAATCAACAGAAACACGAAGAGCAATTCAAAGTGATATTAAACAATTAGTTGAAGAACTTGATAATATAGCTGGTAATACTAGTTACAATGGCAAACAATTATTATCTGGAACATTTACTAATAAAGAATTCCAAGTTGGAGCTTTTTCAAAAACTACAGTTCAAGCATCAATTGCAGCAACAAGTTCAGATAAAATAGGACATGTTCGAGTTGAAACAACAGGTGCAGAACAGATTACAGCTTCAGGAACAGCTACTTTAAAATTCACAGGAAATAATATACCTGGTAAAAGTTTAACTCTAGAAAGTGTTGAAATAGATTCAAAATCAGGCACAGGTATAGGTATTTTAGCTGATACGATTAATAAAAATAGTGATATTCTTGGAGTAAGAGCTTCTTACAAAGTAGAAACTGTTGGCTCAACAGCTGTTTCAGCTGGTAATGTAGACGATTTAGAAATAAATGGAATATCTATTGGTAATGTTAAAGATGTAAAAACCAATGACTCAGACGGTAACTTAGTTGCCGCTATTAATGTTTGGAAAGACGACACTGGTGTTGTTGCAAGTATTGATAATGGTAAGTTACGATTAACTTCAGCTGACGGTAGAGCAATTGAAATGTCTGGAACAAATTTAGACTCTGTTGCTTATGTCGGAGATACTAATTTTAATGGTGGTAGATTAACTCTTGTTTCTTTAGGAGCAACAGACATTAAAGTTGAAGAAACTGGAGATGCTCTTACAAATGCACTCGACGATGCAAATAGAACAGAAGCTAGTATTAATCTAAGAAGTATTATTGCTGGATTCAGTGAAGATGAAGCTGATGCAATGGGTGCTTATGCTCATACAAATTCTAAAGGTGATGGCTTAACAGCTGGTGTAACAACTCTTGAAGGTGCTATGACAGTTATGGATATTGCTGATTCAAGTATGAAACAATTAGATTCTATTCGATCTAGTTTAGGTTCAGTTCAAAGTCAATTAGAAACATCCGTTGATAATCTAAGCACTGCTCAAGTTAATATTAAATCTTCTGAATCTACAATTAGAGATGTTGATTTTGCTCAAGAATCTAGCAATTTTTCTAAATTAAATATTCTTGTTCAATCTGGAACTTATGCACTTTCTCAAGCTAATATAGCTCAACAAAATGTTTTAAGACTTCTTCAATAATTAATTAAAAAACCTATCAAATAAAATTTTTGGCGAGATTTATTTCTCGCCATTTCTTGCGAACATATAAAATTTTAACTTACTAAAACTTTTTCGATTTGACTTAAACTTGCTATTGCTAAACTTTCTTTATTTCCAAATTTACCACTTTTAATTAACGATTCAAACTTCATTGAAATAATTAATATATTTGATATTTGTTTAATCGATAATTTATGAGCCATTTTGATTAATAGTTTTTCAACTTGAGGCGGTAATCTTTTTCCTAAAATTGACAATGAATTTAAATTATTGCTTGACAATATTGCACTTTTAAATAAATAAATGTCCCATATAAATTTATTTAAATATATAAAAATTTCAAGATAATCGATATTGTTTAGCGATACATAATCGATAATTATATTTAAGTTATTTTGTTCAATAAATTTTGAAAGCACCTCATCAGTTTCAAGTTCAGCAACTAACGAAACAGATTGAATAATATCTTGTTTATAAAACTGTTTTTTATCAGAAAGAGATAATTTATGAAGTTCATTAATAGCTATTGATAAATTTCCACCAGTTCGAATAATTAATTCATCAATTGATTCTTTATCAAAAATTAATTTTCTACTTGAGATTTCTTGTTTTAAAATAGAAATTAATTCGCCTTCTCTTGGTTGAAAAAATCTAAATGCTCTATCGCCAAAAACTTCTTTAACTTCTTTTTCATAGCCGTAAAAAATATATATTAATTTATTCGTTTTGACTTTATCAGCAATTTTAGAAAGATTTACTAAATCAGTTGATTTAATTTTGTCGCCACTTTTAATAACAACAAGAGTTGATTCTGCAAAAAGAGATTCACTTAATAATGTATCTCTGACTGATTCAAAGTTATAATCGAAATTATGAAAAATAATAGTTTCATCAGCTTTAATAACTGTAACTAATTTTTTATAATATAAATCGATATGGTAATGCGATTCACCATAAAGTGCCAAAGATTGAGGAATGTTTTTCCATTCGATTAATTGATCTAAAGTAATTGCCATTTTTTAATTATTTGGTATTTATATAAATTCTGTGTTTATTTAACATATGAGTTAATTTTAAGCCTAATAAAAAAATAATCCATGATAAATATATCCACAAAAAGAAGAACATCAAGATAGAAAACGAGCCATAAATCGAAAGATAAGTTGTATTGTATAAGACATAATAAACAAAAAAGCTTTTTGCGATTTCCCAAGATAAGGCTGTAACAAATGACGAAAATAAAATAGTTCGTGTTTTTATATTTACTGTGATTGAAATTTTATAGCTAATAAAAAATAGAAGCCAAACTAATAAAAATGGATATGGAGCAGATTTAATAACGATTAACGAATGAAAATATGTGCTAGTTTCTAACATATGCAATAAATGAACCGATAAATATATGCTTAAAAATAACACAATTGGCAAAAGTGTCATCATTGTCCAATATAACGAAAGTGAATTCCAGAAATTTCTTTGATATGAATTAAACATTCTATTAACGATATATTCATAATTTTGAAAGAACATAATAGATGTAAAAATAACATAAAAGACTCCGATAATTTCTATTTTTTTTGAATTATTTACAAATATATCAACATATTGATTAATAATTTCTTGATGACTTGGCAAAATATGAACTAATATTAAATCTTGAAAATTAGCATAATATTCTGCAAACGAAGGCATATTTGTAAAAACAGCAAATAAAATTATTACAAGCGGAACAAAGCTAAAAAGTGTATAAAATGAAAGACTGGAAGCATAATAAAATATTTCAAGATCAAATAATTCGTTCAGCCACTGCCATATTTTATTTATATTAACTAACATTAATTTAAGTTCCTTTTATATTTATTTAAATGCAACAACAGTTGAAAAATTTGCCCATCTAAAAATATTTTCGATGTGACGAAATCCAACTTTTTTCAAAAGTATGTGATTTTCTTCTTCAGTATAAGGCACAAGAACATTTTCAAGAGCTTCTCGTTTTTGCGAAATTTCGTATTCGCTGTAACCTCGACTTCGTTTATAATCATAATAAATATCTATCAAATTTTTATTAAATTTAGTTTCTGAACTAACAACTTTTTCAGTTAAAAATAAAATACCATCATGTGATAACGAATTAAAAATTTTATTTAAAAGTTGTTCGCGATATAACGGACGAATAAACTGTAATGTATAATTCATAATAACTATATCACTATTTTGTATTTCTGATAATAAAATATCTTCGTGAAATATTTTTATTTTTGAATTAAAAGCATTGATTTTTCCACGTCCTCGTTCAACCATATGTTCAGAATTATCAATACCGATTAAATTTAAATTTTTATCTCGCAATTCTCGTTCAATTTGCAATAATAACGAAGCCGTTGAACAGCCTAAATCTAAAACAGTGCCGTTGTGTTTTATCCAACGATCAATAATTTTAACGATGAGGTTCATATTTTCTCGATAAAATGGAATAGAACGATCAGCCATATCATCGAAAACAAGAGCAATTCGTTCATCAAACTGAAATTGTCGCTCTTGTTCTTTTATAAATATAGAATCTTTTTCACTAACTAGAAACATCTATTATTTTAACTCACTCTCATTTTTTTTCATTAATAACTCTTTTTATTTTTTTCTTTAAATTTTATCGTAGTTTTTATTGCAGAATGCATGAAACATATATAATAAAATTGTCATTCTATTTTTCGAAATTAATTTGATATTATTTTATAAAAAATATTTATAGAGCAACATGAAAAAATATACAACAAAAATATCTCAATTTGGTGAATTAATATTAAAAATTCAACTTACTATTTCTTTGTTTGTTTTTATTTTTGCTTCAAATTTACAAATTGATCGATTATCGATTTTTACCTCATCAACTGCACATAACGAAAATAAAATCATTTCTGATACGACTTTTATAGTTAAAAATGCTATTCAAATCGATGAACAGAAAAAAACACTAATTAAACCTCATCTAAATTTATCAAATAATCAAACTCACTTTTCGAATTACTTTTATCAAAATAAGCTACATTCAATTAACTTAACAAAAAATATTTTTCACCCACCTAAATTTTCATAAATTTTTCTTCGACCTTTTAATCTCAAGTTAATTCTCTATATTTTTTTAATCAAGAGAATTTTTAACGAATAATTATTTATTTAAAACTAATGGAAAATTTATGAAAAATACAAAAATATTAAATATCGGTTTATCAGCCGTGGCATCTTTTATTTTGGCTGGTTGCGGTAGCGATTCAAATTCTGATACAAACACAAGTTCAGCAAACACAAACACATCAACATCTCGAGATGTGAAAATTAACTTTGTTGCCAAAGTTGGTGATGAGGTTCTCAAATGTTCTGAAAATGGCAAAACCGTCAAATACGAAAAACTCGGAATTACAGGCGATGACAACATCACAATCAAAGATTTCAGATTTTTTGTTTATGATTTTCAGTTAATCGACACAAACGGCAAAACTCACGATATTAATTTATCGACAAACAGTTATCAATATAACGACAAAAATAGTTCTGAATCTGTTGCTATGCTTGATTTTGAAGATGGCACAGGCGACTGTAACGAAAGCGGAAATACTTCAGGAACTAACAAACAAATAATCGGCTCTGTCGTTGATGGCAATTGGTCAAAAATCAAATTTACTCTTGGTGTGCCATTTTGGTTAAATCATAATCATCTTCCAGATGTCGAAGCTCTTAATCATTCGAAAATGCTTTGGAATTGGGCCGCTGGTCGAAAATTTACAAAATTCGAAGCAGTTCCTGATAGCAACAGATCGATGATTTGGTATTTTCATCTTGGTTCGACAGGTTGTGTTGATAGCGATTCAAACGGTGTAACAAATTCATGTTCGCAACCAAACCGTGTCGAAATCGAATTGCCTTTCAATTCTGAATCAAAATCTATCGTGATTGACTATGCTGAATTATTAAAAAATAGCGAAATGAGTTTTGATCTTGGCGGTGCAAAAGGTTGCATGAGTGCTTTAGACGATCCAGAATGCAAAACAATGTTTGAACCAATCGGAATTGATGTCTATAAAAAAGATGGCATTTCGAATTCACAATCTATTTTTTATGTCGAGTAAATATAAACTTTTATCTTTTTCTTTTGTTCTTTCGTATGTTTTTTCTGGTTGTCAAAGTGAAATAAATTCATTTGAACCTGAAACTTCAACCGAAAGATCTTTTAAATGGGAATTGCCAAATGGGGTGATTCCCCCGCGAGTTCCAGCTGATAATAATATGAGCGAAGAAAAAGTTAATTTGGGCAGGTTTTTATTTTATGACAAAAAACTAAGCGGAAATGGAACTTTCGCATGTTCAAGTTGTCATTTTCAAGAATTTGCATTTTCAGATAAAAATAAAGTTGGAATCGGTTCAACTGGTGAACATCATATTAGAAATTCTCAACATTTATCAAATGCAGGATATTACACAACGATTTCATGGGCAAATCCAGCAATTGGAACACTTGAAAGATTTATTATTATGCCTTTAACTGGCGATTCTCCAATTGAAATGGGAGTTGTTGATCGCGAAACAGAATTAAAAGTTTTAGCCCGTTTTGAATCAAATGAGACATATATAAATATGTTCAAATATGCTTTTCCTGAAGATTCGAGAATAACGATTGATAATATTATTAAAGCTCTCGCATCGTTTATTCGAACTTTCAACTCGTTTAATTCGCCTTATGATAAATATACTCGAGGTGAAAGCAATTCGATGACTGAAGCACAAAAACGAGGAATGAATATATTTTTCGGAGAAAAAGCTGAATGTTTTCATTGTCATGACGGTGAAAATTTTAGTGATTCGACTGCAAACGAAAAAAGCTTTTTTATCGAACAGAATTTTCATAATATTGGACTTTATCGAGAATATATGGCTGGAAATCGCGGTTTATTCGAATCGACTTTTAACGATTCTGATAATGGCAAATTTCGAACTCCAAGTTTGAGAAATGTCGAAGTTACCGCTCCATATATGCATGACGGTTCAATGGCAACTCTCGAGGAAATTATGGAACTTCATAGTAATGGTGGTCGTGGCGACGGAATTTATAATCAAAATGTCGATCCGTTGATTTCTGCAAAAAGATTTACAGATCAAGAAAAAGCCGATTTAGTTGAATTTTTAAAAGCTTTGACTGATCGAGATTTTTTAACAAATCCGAAATTATCAAATCCATTTATTATTAAGGAATAAAATTGATGAGGTATTTATTGATTTTGTTATTTTTGTTAAACGACCTCATCGCTCATGGAAGTTTGGCAGATAACACAGAAGGATTTTCGGCTTATATTGAAAATCAATGGGATTTTAAAAGCGATGCCAAAATAGAACATTCAGGTTTAAGTTGGCGAAATAAAATATCAAAAGATTTATCGACTTTTGTTGCTTTGACTCATCATAATGGAGCAAGTTGGAATAGCGAAGATTTAATCGAAACTTTATATGTTGATTATTTCGGAGTTATTCATGTTGGACGAATTCCGACACCGTTTGGATATAAAGATAATTTTTCAAATCGACCGTATATTTTTGATAAATATATGCCAATATTATGGTTTGACGGTTTTGCAATTAGATATGTATCTGGAGATTTTGGTTATTTAATGTCGCTTGGAACTGGTGATAATTTAGGCATGTTGGGTTTTGATTATAAATTTAATAATAATTTAAAATTTATTTTATATTTTGGCAAAATAGCAGAATCAGAAAATTTATTAGAAACTTCGAATTCGTTAAGTCATTCGCATTCACACGGAAATAGCGACGGTTCGGTATGCGATAATTTATCAAGTTCAGAAATATGTATATCAGACAAAAAAGTTTTTTATTCGTTTGGAATCGAATTCGATAATAATAAATTAAAAGGTTCAACAAAATTAGTTAATTTCGAACGAGACGGAACAGGAGAAAATAAAGATTATTTAGTCGATTATGACGGTTCTGAAAAATCAGTAATCAGCGAAATATTATATAAATTTGATAAATTAGAATTAGGTTTGAGATATCAAACTGTTTGGTTTGAAAGAAATTTTTACGGAGACGGTTCATCAAAATTAGCTCAAGATTCAGCACCTGCGAATACAAATTATATTAAAACGATATCGAGTTTATATAAAATATCAGAAAATATAATTATTAGGTTTGAAATAGAAGATAACGATCTCGAACGAATAGAAAAATTGGCTTTGATTTTAAAAATATAAATTATTTTACCTCATCGATATTATTTTATAATTAACATTCGATGAGGTCAAGATTAATAGTTAGTTTTGATTACATTACAAAAACAGAAGGAACAATAAGAGGATATTTTTTATATTTGCGGTAAAGATGTTTTCGCACAACATTTTTTAAATCACTTTCTAAAGCTCGAGGATTATCAAAAAAATGAGGTTTAAGATTATTAATAAAATGCTCTAAAACATCAGTTATTTCATTTGATAAATATCTTTCGCTTTTTTCTGAAACTAAACCATAACTAGTAACTAAAGGTTTTGTAATTAAAACACTGTCATCTTTTGAAACTTGAGCAACGATAACAACGATACCATCGGTTGCAAGTTTTTGGCGATCAAGAACAATATCACTATCAATTTTTATATTATTTTCATTATCGATAAATGTTTTGCCTGTTCTAACATGTTTGACTCGTTTTATATATTTAGGATGAATTTCGATTTGATCTCCATCTTTCATGATAAAAGTATTTCGTTCAGGAACACCGCAAGATTTTGCCGTTTGTTTATGAGCATTAAGATGACTATATTCACCATGAACAGGAACAAAAAACTTTGGTTTTGTTAAACGGATCATTAATTTTTGATCTTCTTGAGAAGCATGACCAGAAACATGAATATCTTCAATTTTATGAAAAACTTTTGCACCTAACATTTCAAGATAATTAATAACCGTGTGAATAGAAACTTCATTTCCAGGAATAGCTTTAGCTGATAAAATAACAGAATCTGAAGGTTTAATTTTAATTAAACGATGTTCATCTCGAGCAATTTTATATAAAGCACTGTTTGTTTCACCTTGAGAACCAGTTGTAACAATTAATATTTCGTTATCTCGATATTGATTAATTTCATGTGGTTCGATAAAAATATCTTTTTCAAGTCGAACATGATCATATGTCATTGCTAAATCGATATTTCGTTCCATTGAGCGACCAATAACACATATTTTACGACCGTATTTAAGACCTGTAGCAACAGCTTGATAAATTCTGTGAATATTCGAAGAAAAAGTAGACATAATAATTCTGCCATTAGCATTATTAAATATTTTATCAAATGTCGAAAAGACAATACTTTCACTTTTTGACATACCGCCATATTGTGAATTTGTTGAATCACTTAAAAGAGCAAGAACACCTTCTTCGCCGTAATGTGCAAATCTATGAATATCTGGAGCATAACCATCAACTGGTGTATAGTCAAATTTAAAATCTCCAGTATGAATTAATGTTCCAGCATTTGTAATAATTGCAAGTGATGACGAATCAACAATTGAGTGAGTCATATGAATCCATTCAACTTGAAAATCATTACCTATTTGAACAATTTCTCTTTTTACGATAGGTCTAAAAAAACTTTTGTAATGTTCAATTTTGTGTTCTTGAAATTTATTTAAAATCATTGCCAACGGTAAAGGTGTTGCAAAAATTGGCAAACGAATATCTCTAAATAAATATGGAATTGCACCAATATGATCTTCGTGTCCATGAGTAATAATTAAACCAACAAGTTTAGTTTCGATTGATTTCAAATATGAAAAATCTGGAATTAAAATATCAACACCATGCATATCAGGAGTTGGAAAACTCATTCCAGCATCGATAATTATGGCTTCATTTTCTGTTTCGATAACAGTCATATTGCCACCAACTTCACCTAAACCACCTAAAGGTGTAACTCTAACTTTGTCTTTTGTTTGAAAATTAAGTTGTGAAGATCTATTTAATCGATTTGTATGACTTCTTTGATTTCGTTCAACATAAGATCTTAACATTGGTTCCATTGCGGAATATTGAACTTTATAATTGTTCGGAACAATATTCATCGTATCAAGAAAATCATCACCATTTTCGAGATTATCCCAACTTAACGGACTACCAATTTGTCTATCTTGTCTATTTGAATTATTCGCATAACCAGATGATTTATTTGGATGATTAGAATTTCTGTTTTTATTTCTAATAGCATTGTTACTATTATTATTTTTTCGTTCTCGGTTATTACTTGAATATCTTGAATTATTTTGACGACGATCATTTATATTTTGCTCGTTATCTAAATCTTCGTTAAATTCTATATCATCATCGTTTTCATCAAGATCATTATTATTTTCTTGTTCAGTATTAGAAACATGTTCATTATTTTCATGTTTGCTTGAATCTTGTTTGTTAATCGTAGAATCTTGTTCTGTTTCCACAATTAACTCATTGTTGTCTTGAAGTTCTTTCAATATTTATGCCTCTTTAATTTTTTTATAAATTTGGTGATAATCCTCGATATTAAGTTGATGAGGTCGAATTGAAAGATTTAGTTTAAGATCATCGAATATTTTTATAATATTTTCTCTTGAAAACTGCCTTGATAAATTTTTTATTAAAGTTTGTCTTGGTTGTGAAAAAGCAACATCTAAAAAATTATAAAATTTTTTATCAAGTTTATAACTAGGATTATTTTTATCAAATGATAAAACTGCTGATTGAACTTTTGGTTGTGGTTCAAAAGATGTTGGCGGAACATCCGTAATATATTCAACTTGACAAACAGATTGAGCAATAACTGAAAGAGAACAAAATTCACTTGAACCACTTTCAGCAATAAATTTATTAGCCACTTCTTTTTGAATCATAACAATCATATTTTTACATCGTTCGTCATCCAAACCATTTAATATAATTATAGTTGCTACATAATATGGTAAATTTGCTATTAATTTATAATCAAAATCTAACAAAGATTGTGATTTCCAGAAATCTAAAACATCTCCACATATTAATTTCAGTCTTCCTGTTTCTATTTCTAATTTAAATTTATCAGAAATATAACTACATAACTCTTCATCTATTTCAAATGCGACCACATCGCCTAATCTTAAAAGATGCACTGTTAAATCACCCAAACCAGCTCCAATTTCGACTATTTTATTTTTATCGTTGGAGATCGCTTTGATGATTTTATATTTTATTGAGTCATCTTTTAAAAAATTTTGACCAAATTTCTTTTTTGCTTTTATCAAATACTTTTCTCATTTTTATTTATTAGTTAAATTTATTTTTTTATTTTATATGCAATGTTATCACACAACATTAATTTCAAGACATTCGTTAATTAACAAACATTTTCCACATTCTGGTTTTTGTGCTTTGCAAATATATCTACCGAATAGCACCATAGAACCGTGTAATTTGCCAAGATCTTTTTGAAACAACAATGTTAAATCTTTTTCTACATTATTTACATTTTGTTTGTTACTTAAACCTAAACGATGAGCGACACGAAAAACATGAGTATCAACTGCCATGATATTAGCTCCTATGCTTTCGATTAATATTACATTTGCTGTTTTTTGCCCAACACCTGATAAACTTTTTAGAGATTCACTATTTAATGGAACTTCGCCATTGAATTTTTCTTCTAACTGTTTAGCTAATTCTATTAAATATTTTGATTTATTTTTATATAAATTACACGACCCAATGAGGTATTCGACCTCATCAACAGAAGCTTTTGACAAATGTTTAGAATCAGGAAACCGATTAAAAAGTTTAGGAGTAATTAAATTAACTCGTTTATCAGTGCATTGTGCCGACAGAACAACAGAAACCAAAAGTTCAAAATTATTATTAAATAACAATTCTGTTTTAGGATTTGGAAACATTTGAAATAATTTTTCTCGAATAATTTCAATATTAAAATCAAATAAATTCATGAATTAAATTAATTTTAAAAAATCACCACTTAATTTACCCCAAGAACTATTTGGAGACAAATCAAAACTTTTTTGAAAAGAATCTTTAGCCAATTTAGTATTTTTCAAATTATAATAAGCAGAACCGAGTTCATAATAGGCTCGAGATTTGACATCATTAGAAATATCTCGTTTTAACAAAGTTTCTAAAATATTTATAGCTTCAGAAAATTTATTTTGATGTTGTAGTGAAGTAGTAATTAATAATTCAACTTCAGGAGTTTCAACAAAACTATTTAATCGTTCTTGAATAGTTAATATTTTTTTACCATATTTTTCGATTAATAAATCATCTTTTCGTTTAACGGCAATATCAATTACACTTTTAAATGGTTGTAAATTTTTATAATCATCTTTAAAAATTTTATCAAGAATATTAACAGTTTCTAATACTTTTTCGTCATTTTGCAACATTTCAAAAGCTCGATAACGATCAAAATAGATCGAATTAAAATCGTTATTTTTTTCGATACTAATCATAGAAAGAACTTCGTCAGAAACTTTTAAAAATTCGAGATATCGACCGCTATTTATTAAAACTTGCGAATATCTAAACAGCCATTTTAAAGTTTCTTGACTTAAAGATATTCGTCGTTTTGAAATTTCTTCAGCAATCGAATATTGGCTATTTTTCATAGAACATTCATATAATTTTTCATCATCATTTTGATCTAATTTAAGTTCAAATTTATTAACTAACGAAATAGCATTATCACAATTGCCATTTTTTAATTCTTGACGAGATAAACCAATGGCTGAACTTTTTAAAACATTGATGCTATCAGGAAAAACATCTTTAGCTTTTTGAAGATCATTTTCCAAAGATAAAACGGCTTGATATTCTAGTTTGTCATTTAATATTTTGGCTTTTTCATAAATAGCTTGTTTGCCAATATCAGAATCAAGACCATATTTTTCGATTAAATTATAATAATTATTATCTCTAATTGTTTCGTTGGTTTCATTTCGTAAAAATAATAATTTATCTTTATTTTCGCGAACTTCTGGATCGAAGTTACCGTAATCATAAATTTTTAAATATTGTTCATATGTTTGATAAGCTTCTTCGATTTGTCCGCTCATATCAAGCCAAACAGCGAGATCTTTTAACATAGTTTCATATTCATCAAGTTCAGTTGGTTTTTTATCTTTTAATAAAGCTCTGGTCATATTTGCAGATAACTTTGTTTTATTATGTTCAGAAAGTTCTTTAGCCAAATTATAATTTCGTTCGATTTCATTTTGTAAAAAAGAAGGATTGCCTTCAACGATTTTGCTTAAATAAAATTCTGAATCATCATATTTTAAATCTTCGAGAGCAAGTTGTCCAAGACGATAGGCAGCTTCAGTTGCGATTAATTTATCTTTCGTGTTATATAAAGCATCTTTATATAATTTTAATGCTTCACCTTTTTTACCACCTGATAAACGATCATCGCCATAATAAAGATATCCCCAATTTTTAAATTCATTATCGTTATGTTCTTCAAAAAGTCGTTCGAAATAATATTTTGCATATGAACCAAAACCAAGTTTGCTATGAACATAACCAGTATATAAAAGAACTTCAGCGACACCGTCATCAGCGGAATAATCTCGCAAATAATCCTTTGAAAGATTAATAATTTGTTGATAACTATTTAATTTAAATAATGCTCTCATTTGATAAAGTGTAATTTCTGGATGAAACAGAGTATTTGGATATTCATTTAAAATTTTACTGCCAATTAAAATAACATTTCGATATTGACCTTTTTCATATGAATTTCGCAAATCAAGAAACATATCAACATCACCAGTATTTTCTTCTTTAATTGGATGTCCATCGATATCTAAAGCACCAATAATTGGCATATTTTTAAAATTCAAATGAACAGGAAAATTAAGTTTTTTCCAATTATATAAATTTTTGGTTTCAAGAAAAGGTGGATTATCGCCAGAAAAACCAACAACAACCCAATGAGATGCTTTTTCAACTTCAGGACGAGGGTAAAAATAATCTAACTTAGAAAGATCGCGATCTGACGAAAATAAAACAACATTTTTTTTAGGATAAATATTAACTTTGGTATTATTTTTGCTAATAGATTCGACTTGAACATTAAAAAAACTATTACTAAAACTTCGTTCTTGAGCATAATTAACTAAAAAATTACATTCTATTTTTGATATTTTATTAAAGTCGTTATATTTACGAATGCAAGACGATGATTCGCTATCTATTAAGTTTAAAGTAGAATATTTATTATCTGTTTCAAGACCTTCTCGAAGATCAATTTGAAGAGAAAAAAGGGGTTGAAAAGATAAAAAAATAACAACAGGACTAGAAATAAATGTTGATTTTAAACTTTTAGTTTTTTTTGATTTCAAGATTATTTTGACTCCATTTTTTTATTTTACAATTTTATCTGAAAAACACACTTTAAAATAAAAAAATAGTTATTGAGAATATTGATGTAAATTAAACACATCTATGATCGTTTTTTAATATATGTTCTGCTGTTTTCAATATATATTTATTCGTTTTTAATATTTTTATTTCATCAAAATTAGAATTTTTAAATTCAATTTCAAGAAGTCTATATTCTTCAATATGATTTATCGCTGTTATATCTATAAAAATAGTTCTTACTTTTTTTATATAAGTTGTTATCATTTGCAAATATATTAATGGATAATAAAGCTGTAGTAAAGAAAAAGTTTTTGTTTCTTTTTCTCCACTTTTTGCTTCAAATATAATTATTTCATCTTCGCTCTCAAGAACTAAATCCATTTCAAACTGAAAACCTCGATTTATTAGTTTACAACCAGTTGAAGTTTTAAAAAATAAGTCAAACGAAGTTTTTATTTTTCCAAATTGTCCGTAAAGCAATCTCGAATTATTTTTATTTTGTAATTCTGTTTCAAAAACTTTTAATTTATTATCTTCTATAAAATGATTAATTATTCCAAAAGCGACTGCTTTATTTAAATAAACATTTTCATTTCGTTGAAAATCAACATTTAGAGAAAGAGGAATAAATTTATCAATCTGCTTGGTTTTATTTGTTGAAATATGTGCAAAAGTTATATTTGTCAAATCAAATATTATATTTCCACGATAAAAGAAAAACTCACCACTTCCTGAACGAATAGGCATCAAATTATTTTCTAATAAAAAGTCAGACAAATCATCTTTTTGATAAATTGGTATCCAATGAGACGGATTACTTTTATTTAAATTATTAGAATTAAAATTATCAAGCGAGTTATTAAACGGATTAAGAAATTGTTCTGATGGAAAAAATTGATAATTTGAATTCAAAAAATTATATAAATAATCTTGATTAAATTTGTTTATGATTTCGATCCAGTCTTTTTTAGCCATTAATAAAATTATTTTTGTATAAATTTGTCTCGAATTTACTTTGTCATTTCAAGATAACTTTCCCTTGCATCAAGGTAATTCTGTAACAACAATACCCGTTCCTTAACAACATTAGCTCGTTGATGTGCTATTTCAATAGACCATACAGTGCCATGGAGATATTCATAACTAGCTTGAATTAACTTAAATTCTTTATCTCGTTGGGTAATCCACCCTCGTTGTGATTCCTTCAGTGCTTCTTGCTGTTTAATTGGATATGTTTTAGATATATCCTGTGCTGACGGCTTAAGCTTATTTTGTAATAGTTTATAAATACGGTTTAGTTCCATATCCCAATCTTGTTCAGCATTTGAATAACATTCTATTTGTTCCATAGTTGACTGTTTTGTGTTAAGACAAGTTTGAAGACTTAACTCAATGATTTCAATAAAGTTTCTAGCTTCGACAGATGTAACAATCATTGATGAAATTGCAAATTTAATAAGATAATTATTCTTCATAATATAATAAAACTCCTTTCTATTGTTTATCTCAAACGACGAATTTTTTCTCGACCCAATCGATAAAGTTTTGATGATTCAGCTTCGAATAAACCGCGATTATCTTCACAAATAATATCTGCTAAATTTCTCGCGACCTCATCGTTAAATTTTTCACCTGATAAATTTGCTGAAGACGAATAAAAAAAGCCAAATCTATTTAAAAAATTATAATGTTCGCCAGACGAAACAACCCGAACAGAAATATTATTTTTATTAAAAATAAAACTAGTTTTTTTTGCTCGTCGAACTAATTTTTTAAATTTATCTGGAACTCTTGTTAAATTTTTTAATTCGCAAAATGATGAAACTGCGGTTAAATATTCTTTGTCTGGTAATCTATTTTTTTTTATGTCAATCGATTTTCGATCTTTCGATAAAAAACCGACTGTCGTATCTGTTTGAATAAGAAAAACAGCTGAATTATCCAAAAATTAAATCACTTCTACACGAACAGATTTAAATTTCGAAGTTCCAATTAATTCATCGCCTTCGTCGCCAAATAAGAAATTTATTCGACTTTCAGGATGATGAAAAGTTGCAAACAATGTGCCTCGTTTCATTCGTTTGCTAGATTTTAATTGAAGTTCTCCACTTTCGCCATAATCAGATTTTAGTTTTGCTGTTTTTCGATTACCAAAAAATTCGTAATCTTCGATGCTATAAAGCAAAACATCATACGAATGCAATCTTAATAATCGTTCGGTCGCTCGAGTTTGACTGCCATTATTATAATGAGCAATTGCCCGACCAGTCGATAAATAAAATTTGTTATCGATAACTTTTCCGAAATTAACAAGTTCTTCGATTTGTCCCCGTAATTGATAACCGTGATAATGAAATCTACCTAAACCGTCTTTTGTTCGGAAAGATTCAAGATGCAAAATTGGAGTGTCATTTTCTGCAACTGGCCACTGAAGCCCAGATAAAATATTCTCTTTTAATTTATCGTATGAAGCTCCGCCGTATCGATTTTTTACACCGACACGAACATCTTCCCAAACTTCTTCCGAATCGTTATAACTCCAATTTCCATTTATTTCATTTTCAACACCTTGAATAACTTCCCAATCGTCAGGCAAATTAGATTTTACTAATGGTTGAGATAAATGTAATCGTCGTTCAGCATTAACATAAACACCAGATTTTTCATATGCACTTTTGACACCGAAAATAACATGAGCAAATTTTGTAACTTCACTTGCCATAATTTCATTAACGACTAATAATTCAAGTTTTGACAAAGCCTCTTGAACTTTATTTTGATTTGCATGAATATGTGCCAAATCTTCACCCATATTCCAAATTGCACGAACTCGATCATGTTCGTTTGACAAAATCGAATCGAATATTTGCGGAGTAATCATTCCGATTTCAGCAGGATGTTCATAATCAGGAGCATAATATGGAAGCATTCCGACATCGCAAGTTCCTTGAACATTGTTTTGTCCGCGAAGTGGCATTAAACCAGCTCCTGATTTTCCAATATTGCCAGTTAATAACGATAAATGCGAAAGTGCCATAACAGCATAACTTCCGTCAAAATGTTCTGTAACACCTAAACCCCATAAAATCATGCTTCGTTTTGTTGCATATTCTCTTGCTGTTTTTCTGATGAGGTCAGGAAGTTCTTCGTAACCAGCCAAACTTTTAAAAAAATCAGGATCAGCATATTTATCATTTAAAATCGAATCTCGAAATTTTAAATAATATTTTGTTCGATCAGAAATAAATTGATGATTTTCTAATTTTTCTTCGATAATTACTCGAGCGATCATATTAAAAATTAATAAATTTGCTTCTAATGGAGCGACTAAACCATATTTTGAATTTTTAAATATTTGAGTTTCTCGAATATCGATCGTTGCGATTTCTAATTTGCCTGATTTTTTGGCTTTTAATAATTTATTGCCAACAATTGGATGAGCTTCTGTGATATTTGAACCAACCAAAATAACGAATTCGGCATTTTCGATATCGCTAAATGGATTAGTTGAAGCACCTTCGCCGATTGTTGCTCTCAAACCGCGAAGACTTGGCGAATGGCAAACTCTCGCACAATTATCAACATTTGGAGATTTTATAACTTCACGAGTAAATTTCTGAAATAAAAAACCGCTTTCGCAACTTGTTCTTGCTCCACCAATTGAAGCAAAAGATTTTCGCGAACCTTTTTTTGTTACCTCATCGATTTTTCGGGCAACAACTTTATAAGCCTGTTTATAATTAACTTGATAAAAAAGTCTATTTTGAAAAATATCAGGTTTTGATAAATCAAGATTTAAATCTTTGCATAATTCCCAATTGTCTTCGATAAATTTCCAGCTGATCATCGAACCGTTAATTCGTCCATCAGAATTAACAAATGAA
This sequence comes from Campylobacterota bacterium, assembly GCA_030152305.1. GTDB lineage: Bacteria > Campylobacterota > Campylobacteria > Campylobacterales > Thiovulaceae > Thiovulum_C. The sequence goes on along the minus strand of JASKOM010000008.1, from coordinate 56,719 downwards.
AAGCCTTCTTTACCTTTGAGACACAGATCGCCTTCGCTAACTCTAGCTTCCTGTTTTGAATAAATTCGAGTTATTTCGTTTCCAGATACATCAGCCGTTATTTCACAACCGACACCACAATAAGTGCAAACACTATCAATCGATTTCATAAGATTTACAGCGGATAAAACCGCTTTATTCCTTTCTTAAATTTATTTAAAATGAAACTTGAAAGTTACAAAAATCATTTTTTTTATTTTGTAGTGAGAAGAAAAAGACCTTTGATTGCCATAATAACATATACAAAAAAAGAGTTTTCTTTGGTTATTAAACTTGAAATATAAATTTAAAAATTATTTATTTCCGTAAATTGCACCTGTTGCAATATTTCCGTTGTTAAAACCAGCGGTAAAACCGCCACCAATCGATTCAGCATTTGAGCCGTAAAATTTACCTGAACCATACATGTAATCTGGTTTATTTGTTCCGAGATCAATAAATGAACCATCTGTTGTTGAAGTTTTATTAAATACGAAATCATTGCCATTTATCGCATCTTTCGAAGTGAAAGCCATATTATAATTATCTGTTCCAGCATCGAAACCTAATTGACCATTTATTTTATTTGCTCCAAAATCAACATCAAATGAAAATTTTCCATTTTCCATTTTTGCAATTTCGCCATCTAAATTTTTAACTGTTCCGATAATATCACCGCTGTAATTTGCTGTGAAACCGCTATTTTTTAATTCAGCAATTTTATCAGCTCCAGTTTCGATCATATTTGGTTTTATCCAACCGCCATAAACATTTTCAGAATTTACCTCATCGGCCCAATATCCCCAAGAAAATCTATCGCTATTTCCAATTTCTTTCGCGGTTAATTTAGTTTCTGAAACTTGTGTTGCAATTAAACCGCCAAAATTTGCAATCGAATTATCTTGTTGATCTTTCGAAATAGAAAAATAATTTGGAACTGTTAATGTAACTCCTGCATAAAGCGAATTGCCAACAAAACCATTTTTAACTTGATCAAAAACTAACTGGTTTTTTGATGATATATTTTCGAGAACATTATTCGAATAAAAAGCAAAATTAGAATTTGTTACTGCACCTTTTCCGCTGGTTTGAAATTTAACAGGCGAACCTAAATAATCAAAACTACCCGATGAGGTTTTATTCAAAGTATCAATAACGATCGAAACTTTTTGAATTCCATTTTGAGAAATAAAATTTTTATCATCTTGATTATCTGGATTTGCATCACCGACAAATAAAACGGAACCTTCATAATATTTAATCGATCCGCTACTGTTTCCATTCCAATGTGGCAAAGAATTCATATTTAAATCTGTTTTTGATGTTGTCTCGAAATAGACATTGCCCAAATTTGCATTATTTAATTGTTCAAGTTTTGTTGAAATAAGATCACTGTCTAAAAACTCAATTTGATTTTTTGCTAAAACACCTAATTTGATTGAATTATCATTATTACTAATAATCATTGGCGATTTATAAAAATTAGCAAGTTGTTCGTATTGATCTATTAAAATAGAAAGTTGAGTAAATAATTTTTGATATTCAGCCATTTTTAAATCACTATCGCGGATTGATTGTAATGACGAAAGTGATGCTTGAACTTCAGCTCTTGAATCATCGAGACTTGCTTTTTCTTCCATGTTTTTTACATCGATTGATTTTATACTTCGAACTCCTTCAGGTTGTCCATCTCTAATTGTTAGCATTTCGCTTTTTGCAACTTCGATCGTTTCTCCAGCTGTTTCAACAAAAATAGAACCATCTAAACAAGCGATATCTTCGTCATTTTCGCCGATTAATCCTTGAAAATGTGTTCCTCGAATTCCAATTGTTGAAGTTTTTGTTTCAAGTTTAAAACGATCTTTTGCGATTTTGCCTATTTCACCTGTAACTGCTGAAAAGAAACCTTTTTTTATTTTTAAATCAGCTTCTGGTGTTTGGTCAGCTCCAAATGAGAAATTTGCTATTTCAAATTTAGTATTTTTGCCTAATCGAACTGTTGTTTGATCGATAAAAATAATTTGAGCTTTGCCGTTATTTGTTGTTTCGATGAGGTCGCCATTTTCTAATTCAAAATCTTTAAAAGCATTGCTAGATACACCGTTTCGAATAATACTAACACCGCCATTCATTGCTGAAATAGCTCCGACCGATGCATCAAGAAACGATAACGAAACAGTTGAAACTGTAAAAACAAACAACATATTTTTTTTCATGAAACTCCTTTTTATTTATTTGATTAATTGCTTTATATTAAGATAATTGATTATCTGATATTTGAGATTTAAAATATTCTATAAATTTTTCAACTGTTCTAAAAGAACCAAAAACTAAATAATTATTTGATTCTTTTATTTTTGAAAAAATTTTATACGGAATATTTAATTCTTCAAGAGATTTATTAAGTTTTGCCATTGAAACAGCTCGTTCATCATCTATTTCGATGATTTCAACAATTTGAACTCGTTCTTTGAATTTTTCTAATATTTCTTTATATGGTTTATCAGAAAGCGAGTTATAAACTAAATGAAATTTGTGAAAAGGAACATCATTTAAAACTCGATCGACAGCCAAAAGATTATGACCAACATCGATAATAATATTTTTAGCTATTTGTTCTAATCGACCTTGAGGCGGATTAAACATACTATTATGAAACTTTGTATGAAACATTCCTAATAATTTAATTGCTAATTTAGCAGTTGCAAAATTATCAGCTAAAAAACTATCTTTTTGTTTTGAGACTTTATAAACTATGCTATTTCGTTCGGAAGCGATTTTATCAGCAATATTATAAACTTCATTAAATTGCTGACGAGCAATAACAACGATTTTACCAATACTTCTTAATTTTGTTGAAGCAATTTCGTTAATCGTTTCACCTAAAAATTTTTGATGATCAAATCCAATTGTTGTTACGATTGACATCGTTTTTTCAAAAACATTTGTAGCATCAAATTCTCCACCAAGACCTGCTTCCATAACGATCCAATGGCAATTTTCAAACAATGGCAATGTCATTAAAGTTGTGTATTCAAAATATGTTAAACCGTTTGATTCATCTTCTGTTAAATACGATTGTAAAATTTTATGTGCATTATCTAATTCTTTATTTTTAACGAGAAATCCGTTAATCCAAAATCGTTCATTAATATTTAATATATGTGGCGAACTATAATGTGCTACGAAATTACCATTTGCTTTTAGCATTTCAGCTATATATCTACCTGTTGAACCTTTGCCATTTGTTCCAATTACATGAATAATTCTAGGTAAATTAAATTTTCCTTTTATTTTTTCAAATGCAATATTTATTCTTGAAATATCTATCTCGGCATAACTCATTGGCTTATTTATTATGAACTTTTCAAACTCTGTCAAAACTAATCCTTTTTTTATATTAAATCAATTAACTATTTATAATTTTTTGTTTCACAGAATTATATCGATTGAAATTTTCTTTTAAAAAAAAAATAGAACAAGTTTAAAGTGCTTTTTTGTATAATTGAGAAAGTTGAACTGTTGTTATAATAAAAAAAAATAATTAGTCAATAACACTTTTAACTTGATTACTCTTGATTCGCGATCAAGAATTCATTAAAAATATAATAACCATAATAAATATAAAAGGATAGGAATGTTATTTAATAGTCAAGATAAGTTCTATATTAAACAATTAGAACGAGAAAATAATGCTTTACGAACAACAGAAGAAGACTTACGATTAAAAATCACAAGTCTTGAAGATGAAATAAAACGACTTCGATATAACGATGAAAGTGAAGGTTTTTATCATATTCTTAGATTTCAAAATGAATATGTCAAAGGTAGCTTAATGGACATTCAAAGCGACCTTGTTGATGCTGTTTCATCTGGTAAAAAAAATCTTGGTGATTCAAGATCAATGCTTGATCATGTTCAACATTTGGCTGGTGAGTTTTCTGATATTAGTAAAGATCTTGGAGGTCTTGAATCTATGTCAAGTGAAGTCGAAAGTGCATCTTCAATGCTTTCAGAACGAACAGAAGATATTAATTCAATTCTTTCTCTTATTAAAGATATTTCTGAACAGACAAATTTATTAGCTTTGAATGCAGCTATCGAAGCAGCACGAGCTGGCGAACACGGTCGAGGTTTTGCCGTTGTTGCTGATGAGGTTCGAAAACTCGCTGACCGAACTCACAAAGCTATTGGTGATATAAACATCGCTTTAACTTCTATGAAACAAGATGTTTCAGCTGTTAATATGAAATCAGCTGAACTTGTTTCTGAACTTCATAGATTTCATGATAAATTTTCTGGTTTCGATGTTGATCTTCGATCAAATATTCAAGATGTTAAACATTCGTTTATTAATTTCGAATACTCAACTGACCGAATCTTTCTTACTCTTGCAAAAACTGACCATGTTATTTGGAAATTTAATACTTATGATTCAGTGGCTAATAAAAAAGAGATGTTTAAATTCGTTGATCATCATTCATGTCGTCTTGGTCGTTGGTATGAAAAAGGTGAAGGAAAAGAACAATTCTCGCATACATCTAAATATAGCGATTTAGTAATTCCGCATTCGATCGTTCATGACACAACAAAAGATATATTTAGAGAAGTTGTAAAACAACCGCTTAACTTTGAAAATATCATGGACCTGTTAAGAAAAATGGAACGAGGTAGTAATGGAGTATTTGAAATTCTTGACATTATGCTTGAAGAAAAAATCAATGAACTAAAAGCAGGAGAGCCTAAAAATTCTATAATTCAACAAGGTAACAATAACAATAATAAAACAACAAAACAAACTGATGCAAAAGATAAGGCGAAGAAGTAAGATTTTAATCTTGGATGATGATATAGATCTTTTAGAACTTCTCGAATTGATTTTAACAAAAGATGGATATCAAACTGTTATTATTAATAACTCAAAAAAGTTTGAACAAAGTATTTCAAGTGAAAATTTTTCTCTTTATATTATAGATCGAAATCTACCATGTATTGAAGGCACAGATTTAATTGCAAAAATTAGATCTGATGGAGACAGAACACCAGTGATTTTTTTAACTGCTAAAAACTCAAAAACTGAAAAACTTGAAGGTTTTCAAAAAGGTGCAGACGATTATATAACAAAGCCTTTTGATAAAGACGAATTATTGCTTAGAGTTGAAGCTCTAATTCGTCGTTCATACGGCGAAAGTTATAATACGATTTTATCTTTTCGAGATATTCAATTAAATATTGATACTTTTGAAGTCTTTGTAGATAATAAACAAATTATTTTAACAAAGTTAGAATTTAAACTTCTGCAAACATTTCTTGAAAGTAGAGGTAATGTTATCGAAAGAGATTATCTTCTTGAAGTTGTTTGGAATTGTTCTATTTTTGATGATAGATGTAATGACAAAGTTGTAAATATCGCAATTAAACGATTAAAAGATAAAATAGATCCTGATGGTTCAAAAAATTATATCGAAGCAATCCGCGGAATCGGTTATAAAATAAAATAATTTACATAAAATTATTCGATAAATCATAGACATGTTATTTATTTTAAATAAATTGCTTGAAATCTTGGGAACTCTCCCAAGTTTAAATTTAATAATAAATAAATGTCATGTAATAATTGTTAAACACAGATCGGAACAAATATGGAGTCTAAACACAAAATATTTATAGGTATAAATTTAATTATACTAATTTCATTAGCAATAATTGAATTCATATCATTTGAATCACATCTCAACACTGAAACAAATAACTTTTATAATAAATATGGAAATTTTTTTTATACGATTATTGAAAATGAAAAAATAAAAATGAACAGCATTGCAACATCTATTGCAAATAATAATATTGTCATCGATGCTTATCGTTTGGATAATCCAAATTTAATAAAAGAGTATTATCAAGAGTTTATGGATACTATGAAATCAAAAGATTTCTTAACTGAAGTTCATTTTTTTACTGCTGATTTAAAATCGTTCGCTAATATGTCTAATTTATTAGCTTCTCGTGAAGATGTTTCTGCTATTCGTGTTGATGTTAAACATGTGTTAGAACAACATAAAGCTAGTAATCATTTTATGGTGTGTAGAAGTTTTGGCGGAATCAGAAGTGTAAAACCAATTATTGATAACAACGGCTTATTACTAGGAGCTTTATCTGTTGGTATAAAAAGTAATGCTATTCCTCAAATGTTTAAAAACTTAACAAATCTTGATTCGTTGTTTTTCAATGACATAAATGTTACAAATAGTTTAAGTCCAACATATTTTCAAGATTTTATATCACAAGCAACTGTATTTGATAACAAAATCGCTTCTTCTTCGACTATCAAATTAACAATTAATCAATTGCAAGATATAAGCAACATTCAAGAAGATCAATCTTGGAAAATTATCAATTTAAATTCTAAAAAACATGTTATATATTCATATTTTTTAGTAGATTATAACGATCAAAATATATTTAGGTTCATTATTTTAGAAGATATTTCAACAAAATATCAATCTTTTTTTTATGAACTGTTTTTTAAATTGGTTATTGTCTTTTTTATAATTTTAACTGTTCATTTTATATTATTTAAAAAAATAATATTTAGCTTATCAAAACTTAAAACTATTTCTAAACTTGCTGAAGATTTAAAAAATAAAAATTTTAAAACATTGAAACATTTTGAAATCGTTAATAATAATTATCTAGAAAAAGATGAAATTGATCAGCTGTCTTATAATATTCTTCAAATGGGTTTAGCTTTAAAAAAATTTTATGAAAATATGCAAGACCTCATCAATCAACAAACTCAAGAAATAAAAGAATCGATATTTATTGATAATTTAACAGGTTTAAATAATCGAAGAGCATTAGAGCGAGACATATATGATAAAGATTATGGAACATTAATATTTATTGATATAGACGGTTTTTCAACGATTAATGATGTTTATGGTGCAGATATAGGAAATTATGTTCTTATTTCGACAGCAGAAATGTTAATAACGATTGGTGAAAAAAATGGCTTGAATTTAACAGTGTATAGAGTCGGTTCAGACGAGTATGCAATATATTCACAAAGAAATAAATGCAATCCAATATTAAATGTTCTAACAGAATCGTTGTCAAATATTAAATTTGAAAAAAATGATGATGAACTTCAGTTATTTTTAGATTTTACATTTGGTATTTCATGTGGTCAAAATATTTCAATAGAAAATAGTGATATTGCTTTACATCAAGCAAAACAACAAAAAATTAGATTTGCTATTTATGACAAATCATTTGTGTCTCAAGAGCAACATAAGCATAATATAGCTCTTTCAAAAAAAATACGAGAAGGTCTGAAAAATGGAAGTTTTACTTTATTTTATCAACCGATATTTAATACAAATCGAGAAATAATTAAATACGAAGGATTAATTAGATTAAAAGATGGCGATCGATTTTTACCTCCATATTTTTTCTTGCAATATGCAAAAAAAACGAAATATTATTTTGATATAACTAAAATTGTTATTGATCTTAGTTTTAAAACTTTTAATAATATAGACATGTCGTTTTCTATTAATTTATCAGCTGATGATATTTTAAATACAGAAATTGCTAAATATATCGAAGATAAACTTTCAAAATTTACAAAACCAGAAAATGTTACTTTTGAAATTTTAGAAAGCGAACAAATAGAACAGTTTGAACCAGTTTTAGAATTTATCAAAAAAGTAAAAAAATATGGTTCAAAAATAGCAATCGATGATTTCGGTAGTGGTTATTCTAATTTTTCATATCTTCTTCAAATTAGACCAGATTATTTAAAAATAGATGGATCAATTATAAAAAAAATAGCTGTAGATGAAAATAGTTTACTTGTTGCACAAACTATAGTTCAATTTTCAAAATTATCAAATTTTATTGTTATTGCTGAATTCGTTGATTCTGAAGAAGTATTTAAAAAATGTAAAGATATCGGTGTAGATATGTTTCAAGGTTATTACTTAGGAATGCCTAATCACGAACTAGTTCATGACATAAAAGACTCCGATAAAAAAGCAAAAGTTTGAAATTGTCTATAATAGCGAAATCAAAAATAGATTATTACACAAGGTGGTAATGTGAAAATCATACCTATTATTCAGAAAATTAGTAAAATAAAAAGAGATATTAGTGAAAACCAGACATTAATATCAGTTATATTACCTGTTTTTAAGTTTCTTGGCTGGGATGTTTTTAATGAAAACAGAGTTATATATGAAGATATGACATCAACTAAAAAACGAGTTGATGCTACTTTTGTTTTTGATGATAATTCAAAATTTCTTCTTGAAGCTAAAAGATTATCTCATAAATTAATTATGAAAGATTTTGAACAATTAACACTTTATTTAAATAGCGATGAAAATGCTAATTTTGGAATATTAACAAACGGTATAGATTATTGGATTGCAGATAATAAACAAGATGGATTAGATGCCAAAAGAATATATGCTTTTAATATATTTGATATGAGTGAATGTGATTTAAATATATTAAGATTATTTTTTTCATTTGATCCACAATATAAATTAAAAGATGTTAATCGATATATTAATTATGTAAAAACTGGTTTGGATTTTGGTGATAAAATATGTGAAAAAGTTCTTGAAATTAAGAATTTTGAAAATGATGATTTATTAATAGCACAAAAAGCAAATTTAAATTTATCTGATGACAAAAATGCTTCATTTAAAAAACCTTCTTTTAATTCACATTCTGATGAAATGTATTTTTTAACAAATTCTTTGTCATCGTCATCATCGGAAAATAAAATTGTTGATACTTCAGAACAAGACAAAGAGCTTAATCAATCTGATACTAAAATAAAAAATAATAGTCAGTCTGAACTTTCAATAGCTATTCAACAACAGGCACAAAATCAAAAACAGTTGCCTCAAAATATAAAAACTCAAATGCAACAACAAGAATCTGTATCGCAACCGCAAATTCAATCTGAAAAAGATCATTCAGAAATTAAAAATACTGTTTTGTCTAATTCTAATAATAATGTTCAGCAAAATAATATTAACTCAAATTATGATGAGGTCATAAAAGTTCCAGCAGGAAAAGATAAAATAGAATTCTTTGAATTGATTGAGAGGAATCGTGCCAAAATTTTTCTCAACAATGAATATCATATTATTACGGATAGCGGATTTCCGTCGTTATTTATTAAAATGTTGCGGTATATTATGAAAGAAATTAAATTATATCCAGCTTTGCATAATAAAGTAATCCGTAATTTTTCATTTATTGAAGAACAAGCAGGAAAAACAGGAAAATATGAAAATATTTCTGATGGATATTTTTATAATGTAGGTGTAAATAATTACACAAAACTAAAAAATATAGAAGCTTTATTGAAATTTATTCATGAAAACTTTGAGTAAGGAAAAAAAATGTCAATGTTAATATTAGATAATCAAACAGAGTTAAAAGTTCATAAACGAAAATTGCGATTAATTCAAGACTCGATGACAAAAAAAGGGCTTGAATTAATCGTTTGTAATAACGAATATATAAAAGATCTAAATAGGCAATATCGAGGAATTGATGAGGCTACCGATGTTTTATCATTTCCATTAATTGATGAAATTGGATTAAATGACACGATAGGAACAATTATTATATCAGCTGATTTTGTTATCGCTGGAGCAAAAAAATATAATCACAGAAAAAGAGACGAAATGGCTCTTTTATTTATTCACGGTTTGCTTCATTTGTTGGGCTATGATCATGAAACAGACAACGGTGAAATGAGATCTCTTGAAAGAGATTTAATTAACAAATTTGAACTTCCACATAGTTTAATTGTTAGAACAGAAGAAAGCGACGAAATTTAAGTGAAAAACCATCACTTTTTTAATTAAATAAATACAGTGATGGTTTTATCTTCTTATAAAATAGCTTCGACACCGTTTAAATTAATTAATTTATCTGCATATAAAGTAGCTGATATTTCTAGTTTTAATGGATGATTTAAAATTTCATTTTCAAATTTATCACGAATCGATTTTGGAAAATAGCTAGAAAGAAAATCTTGATCAACAAATTTTTCAGCAATTTTCTTATTTTTAATTAATAATTTTGCATAGCTATATATATATGCTAATTGCGGTCTATATAATTTACCAAAACTTTCATCTTTATCTTTTGGAATTGCGAAAAACTCTCGTTTAAACTGTGGCAATTCGTTTTCTAATTTTTCGATAACTTTCCAAATTTGCGAATTGTCATTATTTAAACGAATTTCATCATGATTCAAACCTTCAGCACTATTTCGATTATAAGCAAGAACAGATTCGGCGACCTCATCGGTTGCTTGTTTGAGAATAGCAATTTGTTGATCATGACTTAATCCAGTTTGAGAAAGCAAAATTTTGATATTAACTTCGTGATCACTCGTATTAACTCCAGCCGAATTATCAATCGAATCAAGATTAATTTTGCCACCATTTTGTGCAAATTCGATTCTGCCAAGTTGTGAAAATCCTAAATTTCCACCTTCGCAAACTGCAAAAGCTCTTAATTCAGAACCAGAAACCCGAATATGTTTATTGCCAAAATCTCCGATATCGTCATCATTTTCATTTGAGCCTTTGACATAAGTTCCGACTCCGCCGTTAAATAATAAATCAACTTTTGCTTTTAATAAATATTTGCCTAATTCTTCACCAGTTAAATATTTTTCAGTTATATTAAATTTATCAGCAATTTCAGGACTGATTTCGATATTTTTATCTTTTCGATTATAAACACCGCCACCTGTCGAAATTAAACTTTTGTCATAAGCTCCCCAAGATCCATTTTCAGCTTTGAATAATCTCATTCGTTCAGCAAAACTTTTTTTCAAATCAATTGGATTCGGATCAACAAATATTTCAGAACTGCTAATCGCACCGATTAATTTAAAATTTTCGTTCCATAAAAGCCCGTTGCCAAAAACATCGCCATTCATCGAACCAATTCCGACAAGTTCGATAACATCTTTTTCTAAATTTTTATTAATATTTTCAAAAAATTTCGATGTCGAAACAAGAGCGCCTTTTGCTGTAATTCCTAAATCTTTATGAGAATATCCGTTACTTCCACCACTTGCAAAAGCATCACCGAGCCAAAAACCGCGAGAAATTGCAATTTCGTTTGCAACATCGCTCATACTTGCTGTGCCTTTGTCAGCTGCAACAACAAAATAACTGTCATCACCGTCATATTTAATAATTCCATCAACAGCAATTATTTCACCGTTTTTTAAATTATCAACAAGATCTAACAAATTATTTATATATCTCGAATAAATATTTTTAAATTTATCTTTCGAAATATTTTTTTTGTCATCTAAAATTAAAAAACCGCCTTTGCCACCAGATGGAACGATTATCGAATTTTTGGCATCTTGCGCAAGCATTAAAGCTTTTACCTCATCGCGAAAATCTATTCGTTCGCTCCATCGTAAACCGCCACGACTAACTTTTGCCATTCTCAAATGAGTTCCGATAAAATCTTTCGAATAAACCCAAGTTTCGATATTTGGTTGTGGTTCGCCGATTAATTTTTTAAAATTAGCAACATCAAATTTAATAGCCAATTCATCATTTCGATGAGGTAAAAAACAGTTTGTTCTAACTGCCGAAATAACAAAATTAAATAATAAATTTTCAGCATGATTGTTTATTGTTTTTTCGAAACTATTTTTTAATATTAAAATATTTCGATTAATTATTAACGGGTCAAATTTATGTATAAAATATTGAATAAAACATTCACGAAATTCTAAATTTTCACCAAATTTATATTCGACATCTGCTGTAACAGACAAATATTTTTCAAAAGACTCTAATAAAAATTCACTTTTAAATTCTTTCAAGTTTGCTCCTAACTTTTTTACTTAATTGTTCTGGTGAAATTTCTAATTCGAATTCGACATCACCAGTTTTTCCATGCGAAATAAATTCGTCGCCGTATTCGAAACTTTTTAAATTAATATTTATATAATTTTTATTAAAAAGTTCTAATAAAGCTGAACCAACACCACCAATTTCAGAACTATCGCTAAACACAAACCAATTTTTAAATTTATTAACTAATTTTAAAATAGATTCTTCGTCTAACGGTTTTAAAAATCTCAAATCAAGAATTGCAATATCTAAATCTTTTAATAATTTAGCTGTTTGAACTGCCCGACCGACACCGTTACCATAACCGATAAAAATAACATTTGAATTACCATTTTTTAATAATTGCGATTTACCCAATTTAAAAGATTCGAATATAAAATTATCGTTATTTATATCTAATAAATATGCACCTCGTGGATATCTAAAAGCAATTGGAGTCGGAAAATCAGCGGAAAATTTAATAGCATCTCGAAGCGATAATTCATCGCGAGGAGCAAAAATCGAAATATTTGGAATTGCTCGTAAATAACTTAAATCAAAAACTCCTTGATGAGTTTCGCCATCTTCGCCAACAATTCCACCTCGATCAATCGCAAATACGACTGGCAAATTCATTAAACAAATATCATGAATAATTTGATCATAAGCTCTTTGCAAAAATGTCGAATAAATCGCACAAAATGGCTTAAAGCCTTCTTTTGCAAGAGAACCCATCGAAGTTACAGCATGTTGTTCAGCAATCGCAACATCCCAAAATCGATCTGGAAATTCTTCGATTAATGCTGATAAACCTGTGCCACTTGGCATTGCTGCCGTTACACCGACGATATTTTTTCGTTCTCGTGCAAGTTTCAAAAGTTCTTCAGAAAATATTTCAGTTGCTGATTTTTTATTTGCTTTTTTTATAATTTGACCAGTTTTAATATCAAAAGGCGGAACTCCGTGCCAATGTTCAAGATAACCTTCAGAATAGCCGTAACCTTTGCCTTTTAATGTTTGAGCATGAATAACAACTGGACGACCGAGCGATTTAGCCAATTGTAAATTCTCGATAATCGAACTTAAATCATGTCCATCGATTGGTCCAATATAATCGATTCCCATTTCTTCGAACATTAAACCTGGTGTAATTAATCTGAAACTTTCTTCGAATCTTTTTGCTAAATATGTTGCACTTTCAGGCAAATGAGTAAGAATATCTTCTGTCTTTTTTTTAATTTTTTGATAAAAACGACTTGCCAAAGCTCGAGATAAAATTCGGCTAATTGCTCCGATCGGTTTCGAAATACTCATTTCGTTGTCATTTAATATAATAATAACTGGATATTTTCTATCGCCTAATTCGTTTAAAGCTTCATAAACCATTCCTGCACTCATTGAGCCGTCGCCGATTAATGCAATTGGAATTCTTTTATTTTCTTCGCCTTTTAATTTTATAGCTTTTGCTGAACCAACGGCTAACGAAATCGAAGTTGAACTATGACCAGCAACATAATAATCATGAATAGATTCTTGCGGTTTTGTATAACCTGCTAAACCGTTCCATTGTCGAAGTGTTTCGAATTCTTCCCAGCGACCTGTTAATAATTTATGAGCATAAGCTTGATGAGAAACATCAAAAATAAATGGATCTTTTTCAGAATCGAAAACATGATGCATTGCAACGATGAGGTCAGTTGCTCCAAGTGTTGAACTCAAATGACCGCCATTTTTGCTAACAACTTCTAAGATTCTATTTCGAATTAGTTCAGAAAGTTCTGCTAATTCGTGAATCGTTAAAGTTTTTATATTTTTTATTAAATAATTTTTTCTGTCCATATGTTACGAAAGATATAAACTTTTAACTGTTGCAACAGTGTCAATTAATTTTTGATCAGTCGTTGGTTCGCCAATGGCTTTAAAATCCCAACTATTTATTTCGTGATTGCGATAAAGTTTGCCCATAACCATCGAAACAAAACCGTTAAATTTTGGATCTTTTGCTATGTCGTATTGAGCAATAACAGAAGTTCCATTTCCGATGCCATCGCGAACTTTTATTCTTGCAAATGGAATTGTCGAAAAATCATGACCTCGAAAGCTATTTAAAATAAAAACGATTTGATCAACAGCAGGATTTAATGTTTCAAGAACAATCGAAATAGTTTCGTTATCGATACCGTCATCACCTTTTTCATCTCCTTTTAAATCGTCGCCACTATGTTTAACAGAGCCATCTTTAGATTTTAAATTGCCAAAATATACAATGTCAACAAGTTCTTTATTTTTATTAAATATTGCACAACTGCCATCAAGATCAACAGCTTCTTTTGAATTACTAAACCAACCTTTTTTTTCGATTGATCCCCAATTTAGTCCAAAACTTAAAGCTTTAAAAAGTTCACCGCTACTTTTTGCAAGGTTTATTTTTTGCCCTTTTGTTAAATTTATAGCCATTTAATTTCCTTATTAAATTAATTTACTTAAGATGCAAATCTCATAGTGTTTAAATTATAGCACATGGTTTTATATAAAAAATCTGAATATATAATTTAATTAAGCAATTACAACTGTCTGAATTTCAGTAAATTCTTCTATTGCAAATCTTGGACCTTCTCGACCAACTCCCGATAATTTTATTCCACCGTATGGCTGAATGTCAAATCTTACAGTTGGAATTTCGTTAATTAAAATCCCGCCTGATTCAAATTCGTCGATAGCTTTTTGCATATTTTTTATATTATTCGTAAAAATCGAAAACTGCAAACCGTAAGGCGAATCATTTAATTTATTAATAGCCATTTCTAAATTATCAACGGCGATTAAACTAACAATTGGAGCAAAAACTTCTTCGCAAACAATTGCCATATCATCTCGAACATCGCCCATAACAACAGGTTTTAATATTTTGCCATTTTGATCAATCGGAGTTAAAGCTTTTGCACCTTCGCTAATCGCACTATTCAACCAACGAACAGCCCGATTTACCGATTCTTCAGAAATTAATGGACCCATAAAAGTATCATTTTCATATGGATTTCCAACTTTTAATAAATTTGTTTCGCGAACCAATGCCTCGGCAAATTTATTATAAATATTTTTATGAACATAAATTCGTTGAAGCGAAATGCAAACTTGACCAGCATTCGTGAAAGCACCAATTGAACATCGTTTTGCTGAATATTCGATATCGGCGGTTTCATCGATAAAAGTTCCAGAATTTCCGCCTAATTCGAGAGCCACTTTTTTTATTCCAGCACTTTTTGAAATAATATTTCCAACTGGAACACTTCCAGTAAAACTAATAACTCGTGGAATATCACTCGTTACAAGACGACTTCCGATTTCGGCATCGCCATAAACCAACGAAAGAGCATCTCGAGTTGCAAACGGAGATTCAATAAATAATTTTGCTAATTTATAAGCAATTAACGGAGCTTCAGGAGTTGGTTTGAGAACAACACAATTTCCGCTAATAAGAGCAGGAGCAATTTTATGAGCGACTAAATTTAACGGAAAATTAAACGGAGTTATCGCAACAATTACACCAGCGGGAACTCGTCGCCAAAATGCAATAGTCTTTTTTCCGCTATTCATTGCATCGCTATTTATCGTTTCGCCGTTCATATTTCGCATTGTTTCAGCTGATAATTTTATAGTTTCGATACAACGATCAACTTCGATTCTAGAAAAAGAAATTGGTTTGCCGACCTCATCGGTTATCGTTTTTGCAAAATCTTCACGATTAATTAATAATTTATTAGCCACATCAAGAAGCCAATCACATCGTTTAGATAATTTTTGTTCTCTGGCAAATTTTAAATTATTTTTAGCAATATTTAAAATTTCATCGACATCGTTTATATCGCAAATTGGATGAGTCGAAACAGTTTGATAAGAATACGGAGATTTTACTTCTCGAATATTTTCTCGATCAACTTCACGACTTCCGAAAAATATTTTTGCTTTTGTTATTAAGTTCATAATTAATTACCTTAAATCTAAATTTTAATTTCGTTATTTTCATTTAATTTTAACAACTTTGTCTATAATTTCACTATAATTTTTTAATTAAATTAAAAGGAATATTTATTATGGTAACTGTAAAAATGGCAAAAATGTGTGGCTGTGCAAAACGAGCTAACATAAAAGAGTCTCAATCTTTCGAATCAATGGAAGATGCAATTAAAGAAGCTCAAGCTTTAGCTGAAGAAATGAATGAAACTTTTTGTAAAAAACATAATTTTTCAGTTGTTCAAAATAGTTCTGAAGAATTAGTCGTTATCGAAGTTAATCTTAATTAATTATTCTTGAATATTTCAAGACTTTCTAGTATCCCTCACTCTTTGAGGGACATATCAAAACCACCTCAAGAACTTTATTTTGTTGGTAATTCAGAACTGTTAAATTTGCCAAAAATCGCAATTGTTGGCAGTCGCAATCCTTTACAATATAGTAGAGAAATCGCAAAGAATTTAGCATCGGTTCTTTCACAAAACGGAATTGCTGTTATCAGTGGCGGAGCTTTCGGCATTGATATCGTTGTTCATCGTGCATCTCTTCCAAATACAATAGCTGTCATGGCAAATTCTCTCGATTATATTTATCCAAAAGGTAACGAAAAAGATATTATCGATATTGCCAACAACGGTTTATTATTATCTGAATATGAAAAAAATGTTCCTGCTCATCCAATGAAATTTATTGGACGAAATCGATTAATGGTTGGTTTGAGTTCCGTTGTTATCGCAATTGAAGCTGATTTAGATAGTGGAACTTCTCAAACAATGAGACTTGCCAAAGAAATGGGAAAACCTATTTATGTTATACCTCATCGACTTGGTGAATCAATGGCAACAACTCAATATTTAACTTCAGGACATGCAAAATTAATTGTTGATATACATGACTTTGTTTCTAACATTAAAATGCTTTTAGGTGTTGGTATTAATTATAAAGACAAAACAGAAACAGATAAAAATAATAGTCATGAAGCAAAATATAACGATGAGGTCTTAAAATATTGTTCGAAAAATCCAACATACGAAGAAGCATTTAGAAAATTTGGAGATAAGCTATTTGAAAGAGAATTATTCGGAGAAATAGAAATTTCAAATGGAATCGTAAAAGTAATTATTTAATTAAATATAGGAGTTTTATTAATCATGAAAAAATATAATAAAAAAGAACAAGATGAAATAGTTTCGATATATGGCGGAATAGAAGGACATTTATTAAATACTTTTTTTTCAGGTTTATATATTTCATCAGCTGAATTATTAAAAATAGGTAAAGAAATTGGATTGAATTCGCTTTCAATGAAAAATAGAGAATTATTAATCGCAGATATATTAGCAGAATCAAAAAGAATAGCTAATATCTCATTGTTTGCTGAAAAATTATCTAAATTAATAGATGAAAGAATAATAAATTATCGAGAATTAATAGAAACATATCCAAAAGGCGGACATCAATTAAAAGATTTAATTCAAAAATTATTGGTAACAAAAAGATTAATTCTTAGTCGGCTTAGAGATTAAAAAATTAGAATCAAACACAGAAATAAATAATTTGATAAATAACATAAAAGATACTATCGTTTAACAAAAAATAACAGCCGTTGTGATATAATTTTCCATTATCCTGTTTTTAATGCTAGTAGATAAATAGCAAACATGCAGTAGTTCATTAATAAATTCTAAGAAAAGTATATATACATAGTATTTAAGTTGTAAATAACTTTAAAGATAAAGTAAAAGAATTATTTTTGTATCTGAAGCAGGAATAAGCAAAAGTGATCTGTTAATTAAATAGAGAAATATTTGTTGCTTTTAACATTGTGTTGAAAGCTTTGGGAGATCTCCCCGAGTGCAAACTCGCAGTTAATAATGATTAAGAAAAATGGATTGGTTTAGTATATGGAAGATTTAAACAGTATAATTAATGCTCTTTCTAAAGAAAATAATCTCGAAAGAGAAAGAGTTGAAAAAGCTATAAGAATGGCAGTAATTCAAACAGCGAAAAAAATTTTACATCCACCTTCAACAATAGTTAGAGGAAGATTTGAAGTTGATTTAATATCAAAACAACCAGCTGTATATGAAGTTTTTGAAATAGTTCATGATTCTTCAAGACAACCTGCTGAAGGATTTATTTATTTAAAAAATGCGATTGAAAAAAGCAAACGACGAGATTTAAGAATAGGTGAAAAAATAGAGTTTAAATATGATTTAAGTGCTTTTGGAAGAAATGGTTCAGAATTATTATCTACGAATATCGATAGAGCTATAAAAGAAATAAAAGGACAATCATTATATTTTTATTATAAAAGTAAAATTGGTGAAAAAATTACAGCAAAAGTTGTTCATTTACATGAAGATGGTTCAACCATTTTAGATATAAATGATGAACATATTAAAGCCGTAATTCGTCAAAGAGATAAAATAGGTGATGAATTTTATAGAGTAGGCGATTGGATTTCAGCTATTATTAAATATGTTTTAATTGAGAAAGATGATAAAGGCTCGATAACTATTGAACTTTCGCGAACAAGTCCAAAATTTCTAGAAAACTTATTGCAATTAGCAATTCCTGAAATAAAAGATGGAGCAGTTGTAGTTCATAATATAGCAAGAATTCCAGGCAAAAAAGCTAAAGTTTCTGTTAGTAGTAATAATCCAAAAATAGATCCAGTTTCAGCAGTAATTGGTGCTAAAGGTATTAGAATTAATTCGATTTCAGCCGAACTAAATCATGAAATTATCGATTGTATTACTTATAATTCAGCACCAGATATATATATTAAAAATAGTTTATCTCCTGCGACTATTGATTCTGTTAAGTTAGTTGAAGAAAAAGATGAGCAAAATGAAACTATTCAAGTTGCATATGTTACTCTTCAACCAGTTGAAAGAGGCAAAGCAATTGGTAAAGGTGGAATGAATTTAAAACTTGCAAAAATGCTTACAGGTTATGATATTAGATTAATTGATCAAAATGAAGAACAAAAAACTGAAACAGAACGAAAAAGTTCGGTTCACGAAGTTTTAGGAAATTTATTTAAATAATTATTAGTTTTTGATAAATTTGTTAAAAAAACATTGACATATTCCCCATAGCAAAAGCTAGGGGATTATACAAAAAGGTTAAATACCTAATTTTGATTTATTAAATTCTGGATAACTTTCAACACCAGTTTCTGAAATATCAAGTCCATCATATTCAGCTTCTTCACTTGCTCTTAAACCAATTAATTTATTTAATATATAAATAATTATAAATGTAATCGAAAAAGTTGCAAGACCAATAATTGCAACGGCTTTTAATTGAGTTAAAAAGCTAAAATCTGCAAAAATAGCTACGGCTAAAGTTCCCCAAATTCCATTTACAAGATGAACTGATAAAGCTCCAACTGGATCATCTATTTTGAATCTATCAAATAATGGAACAGCGATAACAACGAGAATTCCACCGATTGCACCAATAGCGATTGGTTCCCATAATCCGACGACATCAGCTCCAGCTGTAATTGCAACAAGACCGCCTAATGCACCGTTTAAAATCATCGTGATATCTAATTTTTTATATTTTAAATATACGGCAATCGCTGTTATTATTGCTCCAGATAAACCTGCTGTATTTGTATTAATTATAACTTTTGCGACTAAATCAGCTTTTTCGATACTTCCAATCGATAAAACAGATCCGCCGTTAAAACCAAACCAACCGATCCATAATAATAAACCGCCAAGAGTTACCAATGGAATATTCGAAGCTGGAATAACTCGAACTGCTCCATTTTTTGCATAACGACCCTTTCTCGCTCCGAGAATTAAAACTATTGCCAATAAAGCCCAACCGCCAACAGAATGAATAACTGTTGAACCTGCTAAATCGTGAAGATCTTTTAAAAATCCACCGCCCCAAGTCCAGTGTCCAATCATTGGATAAATTAATCCAGACATAAAAATAGCAAAAATCATAAATGGAACGATTCTAATTCGTTCTGAAACTCCACCACTGATAATCGAAACTGTTTTGCTGACAAAAGCCATTTGAAAAAATAATACGGCATATAAACTATATCCTGAACTGTTTTCAACTCCGTTTAAGAATAAACCGCCGTTTGAAAACATAAAATTATAGCCCCAAAGCAAAAACACCATTGAAGTAACAGCATATAATAAAACATTGCCAGTGAGAACTGAAGTAACATTTTTTGTTCTAACTAGCCCAGCTTCGAGCATTGCGAAACCTGGAGCCATTAAAATAATGAGTGTTGCTGAAAAAATAATAAACAAAGTGTCTATAATATAGACGATCTGCGATGCCTCCAAAGAGACTCCTTTAAAAAAAAATTAAGCAAAATTATAATATTTTTTTCTTATAACATATATTTAGCGAAGATACTTAATGTTTGAATAATAAATATTTTGTTTATACAACTTTCAGTAAGCATTTATTAAAATACATTTAAATTAAATACTTAGGAATTATATAAATATCTATGACTATATATATATTAAAACGATTTGGATTAGTTATTCCAACATTAATCGCAATTATTTCAATTAATTTTTTTATTGTTCAACTTTCTCCTGGTGGTCCAATCGAAAATATTATTGCAAAATTATCAGGTGAAACCTCATCGGGTTTAGATTCTGTCGCTTCTAGCAAACATGAATTAATAAATAATAAAAATACAAGTTCGATCGATGAAAATATTCGAAAAGAACTAGAAAAAAGTTTTGGTTTTGATAAACCAATCGAAGAACGATATGTAAATATGTTATTAAATTATTTAAGTTTTAATTTTGGAGAAAGTTTAATTTTACGAAAGCCTATATCTGAATTAATTTTAGAAAAAATAAATGTTTCGTTATCAATTGGACTTTTATCGATTTTGTTTATATATTTTATAGCTGTTCCTCTTGGAATTTGGAAAGCAAAAAATAATAGTTCTAAACTTGATAATTACTCAACTTTTGTTTTGGGAATAATAACTGCAATTCCACCATTTTTATTAGCTATTGCTTTATTGATATTTTTCGCTTCAAGTTCTTTTTTGCAAATCTTTCCAATGCGAGGTTTGTATTCTGATAATTTTGAACTTATGAATAACTTTGATAAATTCTTAGATATTTTATGGCATATATTTTTACCAACTATTTCTTTGTCGTTAGGCTCATTGGCAACTTTAACACTTTTGACAAAAAATTCTTTTATTGACGAACTTAATAAAGGCTATGTAATTACTGCAAGAGCAAAAGGCTTAAATGAAAATTCTGTTTTATGGGGTCATGTTTTTAGAAATAGCATGTTAATTGTTATATCTGGAATTCCAACGACATTAATAGCCACTGTTTTAGGAGGATCGATTTTAATAGAAATAATTTTTTCATTGGATGGATTAGGTTTATTAGGTTACGAAGCAATTTTAAATAGAGATTATCCATTAATATTTGGCATATTATATATATTTACTTTAATTGGCTTAATTGCAAATTTATTAGGAGATATTTTATATAAAATAATTGATCCAAGAATAAATTTCGAACGAATATAATTTATAATCGTTTTTGCTAAAAAATAACAACCTATGTATCTTATAGTAACACACAAAACTATATTTTCTCAAATGTTTAGAAAATTTATTTTAACTTTGATATTCTACTGAAATGAATTAAGCATATATTTGTATTATTCACAAATATATATATTAATAATATAAACAGAATCTTCGAGGGGAAACAAATGGCATTAAAAAAAGCTCCAGAAAATACTCCTGTTTGGGTTGATCATACAAAATGCAAAGCTTGTGATGTTTGTGTTTCAGTATGCCCAGCTGGTGTTTTAAGTATGCATTATGATAAAACATCTACACTTGGAGCAATGGTTCAAGTTGATTATCCTGATTCATGTATTGGCTGTTCCGATTGTGAATTACATTGTCCAGATTTCGCTATTTATGTAGCTGATAAAAGCGAATTTAAATTTGCTAAATTAAATGATGATGCAAAAGCTAGACAAGAAAAAATTAAAGCTAATAATTATATGTATTTAGGTAATTAGGAGAAAACATGGCTAGAGAAGTTATTTCAAGTGGCAATAGTCTTGCAGCACATGCAGCAATTGATGCAGGTTGCAAGTTTTTTGGTGGTTATCCAATTACTCCAAGTAGTGAAGTAGCTCATGATATGAGCGAACTTTTACCTGAAGTTGGTGGCAAATTTATTCAAATGGAAGATGAAATCGCAGGTATTTCAGTTGCATTAGGTGCATCTATGAGTGGTGTAAAATCTATGACTGCAACTTCAGGACCAGGCATTTCGTTAAAAGCTGAACAAATTGGTCTTGCTCAAATGTCAGAAGTTCCTCTTGTTATCGTTGATGTTATGCGAGGTGGTCCTTCAACAGGTCTTCCTACTCGTGTTCAACAAGGTGATGTTCTTCAAGTTAAAAATCCAACTCACGGCGATGTTCGAACTATTGCTGTTTGCCCAGGTTCATTAGAAGAAAGTTACACTGAAACAGTTAGAGCTTTTAATTTAGCTGAACGATTTATGCAACCTGTTTTCGTTTTATTAGATGAAACATTAGGTCATATGCACGGAAAAGCTGTTTTACCTGATTTAGAAGAAGTTCAAAAAAATATAATAGATCGAAAAGTTTTTACAGGCGAACCTAAAGATTATCGACCTTATGATGTTCCACAAGATCAACCAGCCGTTTTAAATCCAATGTTTAAAGGCTATAAATATCATATTACTGGTCTTCATCATAATCCAATTGGTTTCCCAACTGAAGATGCTGTTGCTTGTCAATTATTAATCGAACGACTTTTAAATAAAGTTGATGCTCATCAAGATGAAATCGATAGTTTCGAAGAATATAAATTAGATGATGCCGATGAGGTAATTATCGCTTATGGTTCTTTATCGCGATCAGCTCGTGATGCCGTTAATCGATTACGAAAAGAAGGTCGCAAAATCGGTATGTTCAGACCAATTACTTTATGGCCAAGTCCAGCTACAAAACTAGCTGAAATCGGTAAAAAATTTAATAAAATTTTAGTAACAGAATTAAATATGGGTCAATATTCGCAAGAAATTGAACGAGTTATGAAACGAGATTTCGTAACTTTGTTTAAAGCAAATGGACGACCAATTTCACCAGCTGAAATTATCGAAAAAGTGAAAGGGGCATTCTAAGATGGCTTTTGATTATGAAAAATATTTAAGAACTACAACGACTTTATGGTGTTGGGGTTGTGGCGATGGAATTATCATGAAAGCAGTTCTTCGAGCAATTGAAAAACTTGAATGGAACATGAATGATGTTGCCGTTGTTTCTGGTATTGGTTGTTCAGGCAGATTTTCGTCTTATATTAATGCAAATACTGTTCATACAACTCACGGACGAACTATTGCTTATGCAACTGGTATTAAATTAGCTCATCCTGATAAACATGTTATCGTTGTTGCTGGTGATGGCGATGCTCTCGCAATCGGTGGAAATCATACGATTCATGGAGCAAGACGAAATATAGACCTAAATTTTATTATTATTAATAATTTTATTTATGGTTTAACAAATTCGCAAGTTTCACCAACAACTCCAAAAGGAATGTGGACAGTTACGACTCAATATGATAATATCGATCCGACTTTTGATGCTTGTGAATTAGGCAAAGCCGCTGGTGCAACTTTCGTAGCTCGAGAAACTGTTCTTGATCCTAAAAAATTAGAAAAAGTATTTGTCGAAGGCTTTAAACATAGAGGTTTCTCGTTTTTTGATATTTTCTCGAATTGTCATGTTAATTTAGGTAGAAAAAATAAAATGGCTTCAGCAATGGAAAATTTAAATTGGATCGATGAAATCACTGTTTCTAAAACTAAATTTGACAAAATGACAGCTGAAGAGCGACAAGGCAAATTCCCAACAGGAATTCTTCATCACGATACAACACAAGTTGAATATTGCGATGCTTATGATAAAGTTATCGAAGCAGCTCAAAAACATACACTTGTTCGAAATTTAAAATAAGGAATTAAAAATATGATTCAAATTAGATTTACAGGTGTTGGTGGTCAAGGTGTTTTATTGGCAGGTGAAATTTTTGGAGCAGCAAAAATTAAAGCTGGTGGCTACGGAGTAAAAGCAGCAACTTACACATCTCAAGTTCGAGGTGGTGCAACTGTTGTTGATATTTTATTAGACGACGAAGAAATTTTATATCCATATGCAAATGACGGTGAAATCGAATTTATGCTTTCAACAGCAAATGTTTCGTATCAACAATTTAAAAGTGGTGTTAAATTAGGTGGCACAATTGTAGTTGATCCGAATTTAGTCAAACCTACTGACGAAGATAGAACAAAATGGAAAATTCATGAAATTCCAGTTATAACAATTGCAAAAGAGGAAGTTGGGAATGTTATTACTCAATCAGTCGTGGCTCTTGCTGTAACACAAACTTTTTTGAATCCACTTGATCGAGATTTATTATTTAATACGATGATTTCTAAAGTTCCTGCAAAAGTTCGAGATGTGAATAAAAAAGCTTTTGAACTTGGTGAAAAATATGCTCGAGAAGCAATGGCAAAATAATTAACTAATAACTAATCACTCCTAAATATAAAAACACTCACAAATATAACAAGTGAGTGTTTGATTCTCCACTGTTAACAAACAAATAAATTTAATATATTAATTAAAATAAGACTTACAAAAAAAGAGATTTTGAATTTGTAATTCCCTTGAACAAAAGCTAAGGGAATTATGTGTTAATTTTTATAATTAAAAATTATTACTGTAAAAGAATTTTTCCTGTATCGTTGTTGTATTCCCAGTAATCACCATTTTTTAATGATATTTCAGCATTGCCATCTGTGATAACATTTGATGCTGGACCAGTGTAACTACAAAGTTGGCTTGAACAAGAACTATTCCAATCAGCTAAAGATTCAGGTTCAACAACAAGAGCTAAAGCTAATTTAGTTCCTCGACCTGTTGATGTAACATTGTTGTCTGTTGAACCAGTTGCTGATTTAACATCCAAAGTTACTGGATAATATTTAGAACTAAAATATACTTTTGAGCTATATTCTGCACCTGTATCATCTGTTAAAGTGATATTAAATTCAGAACCACGAACTAATCTTTTGCCGTATAAAGTAGCAATGCCTTGACGAGCTACTGTTATTGTTTGTTTTTCATTTGAAATCAAAGCTTCATCTTGAATACTTGCAAATTTTGGAACTGCAACCGCGGCCATAATGCCAAGAATAACGATAACGAAAACAAGCTCAATCATACTAAATGCTGAACGAAACATAATAAATTCTCCGATTAATAAATTTAAATTTTTTTATGATAATTTTTGATTTAAAGTTTGAAGCTTTTGAGATACTTCATAAAGTTCAAAACTTTTACTAACATATGCACCTACAAGATCTTTTATACTTGTTGTATCTCGATTTAGTGAAAACTTAACAAGATCCCCTTTAAGATAATTTGCAAAACCGTCTTCTATTTCTAGATTAAAAATTTTACCATTGACTTTCATTTTTATTTTTGTCATTTATCTACCAATTTAATTTTCTTAACGACTACGATCTGATACTAATTTGTATTAATAACACATGTATAACTACGAGTTTTTAACCTCGGGGAAATCTCCCAAAGCTTTTAAATTTTTTATTTAAAAGCACCTCATCTATTTTTTTTGTTTTATTGTCTTTATATAGCTATCGCTGAAATTTAATAATTAATAAAAACACTATGTGAATATAAATTATTAAATAAAAAATAGTTTGTAATATTTTTCACAAAGTGTTTAATATTTAATTAAAAATAGCACTTGCCATATCGATACTGAACGAATGAATTATAAAAGTATGTGATATATACTAGTAAAAACTAACCTCCATTCAAACTAAAATTTTATCTAGTTTAGTTATCATAGATTGAAGTTCTGCATCTTTATTTTGTAAAGCTACTGTTAATGTGTTTATTTTCTCATCTTTTAATTTCAATTCCCGTTCAGCTATTGCTAACTCTTTTTTTAGATGTTGGTTTTCGTCGTGAATTTTATGAAAAGCATTTATCATAAATTCTATTTTTTGCTCAAGAACATTTATTTCAGCGACAGTTTCGTTCATTTATTAATCCTTTCTTTTAATTATTCTATCAAAAAAGAAGCTAGACAATATATTTATTAAATAAATAATATTATGCTTCAGTTAAGCGATTTTCTTGCCATAATAACATATACTTAAAAATTAATATAATAATTATAATTTAGTAAGTTGATAATATTTTTTAGTTATTTCTTCTATTCTTAAATAAAATATTAAAAAGCTAAATTTATCACTATTAAGTTTGGCTTTTGATAGAATTTCCGAAATATTTTTTGGAGATTATATAAATGATTCCTTTTACAGATAACGAATTAAAACCTGTTATTAACAACAGAATTGAAAAAATTAGACCTAAACTGGCTTTAGATGGCGGAGATGTTAGATTTATTGATGTCATTAACGGTAAAGTTTATGTTCAACTGTTAGGTGCTTGTATTGGTTGTGCAGGAAGTGGCGACACACTTAAATATGGTGTAGAACGAGATTTAAAATTAAATATTCATCCTGAATTGCAAGTTATAAATGTTCCTTTTGGAATGGAAGATCAACTAAATAAGTTATAATCAAATTTTATTTTGCATTAATTATTTGTTTTAAAAAAAAAGATAAAAGGAATTTATAAATGACTGTGGCAAATCAAATATTGTTTCAAGATGCCGAAAAACTATATTATGCTGAACAATATTTAAAAGCTATTTTTAATTATTCTAAAATCTTAGAACATGATCCAAATAATCGTAAAGCCAGACTTTTAACTATTTTAACTGAAATGGTTATGAATAAAGAAAAAGGTGGAGAGGCTCTTTATGATTATTATTTATTTATTCGAGATCAGGTTCCAAATCCTGAAGATATTGTTGAAGATATTTTAAATACGATTGACAATCAAAGTCTTGAATTTAATAAAATCTTAGAAAATGAGGCTATAAAATCTCAAATTATTTATAGCGATGGACTTACTTATTCTGAATTCAAAGATTTAATTGTTCCAGAAAAAGGTTTTAAACGAGCTTTTGAAGATACTATTTTTAGCACAAAAATAATTATCACAAATAAAAAAGATCTGAAAGATCTATTAAATAATTTAATAAATTATGGTTTTGATGGTATCGCCATGAGTTATCTTGAAAGTGCAATGATCTCTTTTCCAAATGACAAAACTCTTAATTTTATTAAGAAAAAAATAACAAATAAACAATAGCGGTAACAAATTTGATAAAAAAAATAGAAATAAATAATCACGAATATAAATATTTAACGGATGATTCGCGATTTTGCGATCACGAAACTGCTTTTGTTGTCTCATCACAAAATAAAAATTTTAATAGTGAAAATTGCTGTTGTCGAGTTGATATTTCAGACTTAAGCGAAATATTCGGTTTATCTCAAATTAAAATAATCGGAATCACTGGAACTAATGGCAAAACTACGACCTCATCGTTAATTTATTCTATTTTACTAGACTTAGGTTATAAAGTTGCACTTCAAGGAACTCGCGGATTTTTTATAAATGATAAGCAAATTGAAGAACGAACTTTAACGACTCCTGCAATTTTAGATACTTACCGTCATATTTATCAAGCTGTTGATGACGGTTGCCAATTTTTCGTAATGGAAGTTAGCTCTCATGCAATCGTTCAAAAACGAATTGAAACTTTGGATTTTGCAATAAAAATTCATACGAATATTACTGGCGATCATCTTGATTTTCATAAAACTATGGGCGAATATATAAATGTCAAAAATAGCTTTTTTGCTGACGAATCATTAAAATTAATTAATAGCGATGATAAATATATTAAATATAATTTTATAAATGGCTTTATTTATTCTGTTGAAAATGGTGGAAATTTTAAAGCTCTTGCATATTCGCTAAAAGATGGAGTTTCTGGAGTTTTGCAATATAAAAGCGAAACAGAAGATTTTCATAGTCAATTATATGGCTTATTTAATTTATATAATATTTTAGGTGCAATTGGTGCTGTTAAATTATTAACTGATAAATCACTTCGAGACATTTGTGATCAAGTTGAAAACTTCGGCGGTGTCGCTGGACGAATGGAAAGTGTAAGCCGAGAACCATTAATTATTGTTGATTTTGCTCACACACCTGACGGTTTTGAACAAGTTTTGAGTTCCGTGAGTAATCGAAAAATTGTTACAGTTTTTGGTGCAGGTGGCGACCGCGATCGAACAAAACGACCACTTATGGGCAAAATTGCAAAAAATTATTCTGAACATGTAATTATGACGAGTGATAATCCACGAAACGAAGATCCTGATCAAATAATTAACGAAATTGTTTCTGGAATCGAAGATATGCAAAATGTAGAAATTATCGTTGATCGCAAAAAAGCAATTTCTCGCGGAATAGATTTATTAGATCATGAAAATGGTGTTTTGATGATTCTCGGCAAAGGCGACGAACCGTATCAAATTATTTATGATAAATATTTTTCGTTTGATGATCGAGAAATTGCACGAGAATTAATAAAATTAAAAATGGAATTATAAAAATGATTAAAGAAGTTGTTACTTATCCAGATAAACGGTTAAAGATGAGGTCAAGCGAAGTTGAAAAATTCGACGATGAACTTCATAAATTATTAAATGATATGCATGACACAATGGTTGATAAAAATGGTGTTGGTCTTGCTTCTATTCAAATTGGAATTCCAAAACGAGTATTTATCGTTCATATTCCTATTTATGACGAAGATGATCAAAATTCAGAACAAAATAAAAGAGATAAAAACGATAACGAGAAAAAACAAAATGTTTATTTGCCTGAAGATTTAATTGAAGTTATTAATCCTGAAATTATCGCATTGAATGGCAAAACTAAATATGAAGAAGGCTGTTTAAGTGTTCCACAATATTATGACACTGTTGAACGAGCTGAAACTATCGAAATAAAATATAAAAATCGTTTTGGCGAAACTGTTCAAAAAGTTTATGACGGAATAATTGCAATTGCTTTTCAACATGAAATCGATCATCTTGACGGTAAATTATTTGTCGAGAAACTTTCATATTTGAGAAGAAAAAAGTTCGAACGAGAAATCGTAAATACAAATAAGAAAGCTGAACGATCTTGAAAGAGTTAATTTCAAAAGTTGAAAATAATGAATTATTAACGATTGCTGACGGTGTTGCTTTATACGATTTAGATATTTATACTCTTGGTAAATTAGCTGGAACTATTCGAGAAAATTTACATGGTCGAAAAAGCTATTTTAATATTAATCGACATATTAATCCGACAAATATTTGTAAAGACATTTGTAAATTTTGTGCTTATAGTGCAAATCGAAAAAATCCAAATCCATATACGATGAATCATGATGAAATTTTAAATATCGTTCGAACCTCATCGGAAAATGGAATCACAGAAGTTCATATCGTTTCAGCTCATAACGATGAGGTCGGAATAAATTGGTATTTAGATATTTTTAAAAAAATAAAAAATGAGTTTCCAAATATTCATATCAAAGCTTTAACGGCTGCGGAAGTTCATTTTTTAGCAACTCAATATAATTTAAGTTATGCTGAAATTTTAAATATGATGATTGAAAACGGTGTTGATTCGATGCCGGGCGGCGGAGCTGAAATATTTGACGAAACCGTTCGAGATTATATTTGCAAAGGTAAAGTTTCGTCGGCTGGTTGGTTAGAAATTCATCGACAATGGCATAAATTAGGCAAAAAATCAAATGCAACAATGCTTTTTGGTCATATCGAAACTCGAGAACATCGAATCGATCATATGATCAGACTTCGTGATTTGCAAAATGAAACTGGCGGTTTTAATGCTTTTATTCCGCTTTTATATCAAACTGGAAATAA
The DNA here is from genome assembly GCA_030152305.1 of Campylobacterota bacterium. GTDB lineage: Bacteria > Campylobacterota > Campylobacteria > Campylobacterales > Thiovulaceae > Thiovulum_C. The sequence goes on along the minus strand of JASKOM010000008.1, from coordinate 26,817 downwards.
TTATTTAAAAGTAAAAGAATTCGCAACTGGTGTTGAAATATTAAAAACGATAGCAATTAGTCGAATAATTTTAAGAAATATAAAAAATATAAAAGCCTATTGGGTAACTTCGACAACGAATTTAGCAATTTTGTCTCAAGAATTTGGAGCAAACGATCTTGACGGAACAATTGAACGAGAAAGTATAAATTCATCCGCTGGAGCAGATAGCCGAAACGGAATAGCTTTAAAAACACTTGTCGAATTAATTCGAGATAGCGGTTTTCAGCCTGTCGAACGAGATTCGCTTTATAATGAGTTAAAAGCTTATTAATTAATAAAATGCTTGAAAAAATTAAATATTTTGTTAAAAACTTTTTTATTAAATTAATATTTGACTTACGATTTCCTTTAAAAAAAAATAAACCAAAATCAATTTTATTAATTCGCCTTGATGCAATTGGTGATTATGTTTTATTTAGAAACTATATAAAAATATTAAAAACTAATAGTAAATATATTGATTATTCTATTACTTTAGTTGGAAATATTGCTTGGAAAGAATTAAGTGAAAAGTTAGATAGTAATTATATTGACGAATTTGTATGGATTGATAGAAATAAATTTACTAAAAGTTTTGCTTATAAATATTCAATTTTAAAAAATATCAGCAAGAATAATTACAGATTAATTATTAATCCTGTATATAGTCGTGAATTTAAATATAGCGATTTTATCGTTAATGTAATTCATGGAGAAGAAAAAATTGGAAGTGTCGGTGATTTTGCAAATATTAGTCAAGTTAAAAAAGAGATTAGCGATAAATATTACACAAAATTAATACCAGCAACAAATAAAATTTTATTTGAATTTTTTAGAAATAAAGAGTTTTTTGAATATTTATTAAATATAAAAATAGATATTCAAAAACCTGAAATTAATTTAGATAGTGATGTTAAATTATCAGAAAAAAAATATGCTGTTTTGTTTATTGGAGCAAGTGCAAAATTTCGCAAATGGAATATCAAAAATTTTGCCGAAGTTGGACAATTTATAAAAAATAAATTTGATTATGAAATCGTTCTTTGTGGTGCTTCGAATGATATCGAAGATGAAAAACAGTTTTCAGAAATAGCTTCTTATAAATATATTAATTTAGTTGGCAGAACTTCTTTAATGGAGATTTTGCAGGTGCTTTAAATGTAAAAAATATATTTGTAGTTTCAAATGGCAATCATTTTGGCAGATTTACACCATATCCAGAAGAAATAACAAATAATTATTATGCTATTTATCATGATGAAATTGCAAAGAATTTGAATAATTATGAATCATTAAGTAATAAATATGGTTTTGGAAGTGATTTAAATATAAATGATATTTCTCCAGAACAAATAATAAATAAAATAGATGAGGTTTTGTCGTGAATAAAATAAGCAAAAATGAAGGTGGGCTTCGAACAAAAGGATTTTTAAAAAAAAGCTATGAAAATACACCTTTAATTTCCGTTGTTACAGTTGTATTTAATGGCGAAAAATATTTAGAAAACACAATCAAGAATATAATTAATCAAACTTATAATAATATTGAATATATAATTATTGATGGTGGCTCAACTGATCAAACTGTTGAGATTATAAAAAAATATGAAGATAAAATTGATTATTGGCTAAGCGAAAAAGATAAAGGCATTTATGATGCAATGAATAAAGGTATCGATTTTGCAACTGGTGAATGGATAAATTTTATGAATGCTGGAGATATGTTTTGTAATTTATCAATAGTAGAAAATATAAAAGAACATTTAAATAATAATATAGATTATGTTTATGGAGATTATTCAAGTTACAATACTAGTTCGAATAAGATTGTTGCAAGAAAAGCTCATAACTATTCTGATTTTTATGGAATTCCATATTGTCATCAAAGTTTATTTTTAAAAACAATATTTGCAAAAAAGCATAAGTTTAATATTAGCTTTAAACTTGCTGGAGACTTTGATCAATATTGGAAGTTAAAAACTGAATCGCAAAAAGGTAAATATTTAAAAATAAATCTAGTTTTATTTTTAGATGACGGTGTATCTTCAATAAAAACAAACAGAGATCAAGTCTTCTATGAAAACTATCTTGTAATTAATCAATACCACAATATTTTATCTAAGTTTTTATATATGTCAAAATTTTTAAAAAGGTATAACAGAGCTACAAGAAAATTTTTAAAATCAAAATTTGCTAATTTAATTAATAGATTTTTGCCTTCATATCATGTTAAAAATGATCCACTTGAAAATTATGAAAAAATAGAAAATCGTTTTCGTCCGTTAAAATTATCTAATTTAAAATTAATTTATCCAATTTCAAATCAAATTATTAAACATCGAGAAAATATAAAACTTGAGTTAAACAGATCAAATGATTTAATTTCGATTATTGTGCCTTATCGAGATCGCGAAGAACATTTAAAGCAATTTATCCCATATATGAAAGATTATTTAACAAAAGCAAATATTAAATATGAAATTATTATCGTTGAACAAGTTGATCGTAAATCTTTTAATCGCGGAAAATTAATAAATATTGGAGCTAAATATTCAAATAAAAACAGCAAAATGTTTATTTGTCATGATGTTGATATGTTGCCAATAAATATTGATTATCGACCTGTAAATTATCCACTTCGTCCTTTTGGTTCAATTCGAGAAAATGAGCCAATTATCAGCGATAATATTTTTGGTGGAATTAATTTTATTCCGAAAGATATTTTTATTAAAGCCAACGGTTTTTCGAATAATTATTGGCATTGGGGAAGTGAAGATGATGACTTTTTGATGAGGTTGTTATTTATCGGAGCTGTGCCATTTGTTGATGATTCTGGACAATATATTTCGTTACCTCATCAACGAAGTGTTACTCAAAGTGCTGACGGTGTTTATCAAAAAGATGAAAAAATCGTCAAAGAATTAATCGCAAAACGAGAAATTAATCGAGATATTTTTTCTAAAATGAAACGAGGATTGTTAAATCAACAAAACGATGGTTTAAACTCGCTTGAATATGAGTTAATAGAAATCGTAGATAAAATTGATTATAAGTTGGTTAGAGTAATTTTGTAATAATTTCTTTAAATTTTTAAATTTAAGGAGAATTATTTTAAATGAGCCGATTGGGAATAGCCAAAGGTGAAATTAGACCACAAGGTGGTTGTGAATATACATCCGACTGTTTTTACCGTCGTCCAGCAGATTTTTTAAGAAAAGATACACAGTTTCGAGAAGATCCTCGTGAAAAATATGATGGTTTTCCTTTTACAAAAGAATGGTTTTCACATAAATTATTTATTATTGATCGTTCAATAGTTCATTTTTTATATAGACGAGAAATGTTCATGTATATTTTATTAGTTTCTACTGTATTAATTTTAATTTCGTTGATGTCAGTTCATGATTCGATATATTCACATATGATTTTTGCATATTTTAGTATATTTATGATGTTTTATTTTATGGTTACAAAAAATGAAACTCAAGTCGTAGATATGTATATTAAATTAAGTGCTATTTATTTAGTTTATCGTTATTTATATTGGCGAATTACTGAATCGATTGCATATACAGGTTTTTTTGATTTTATTGGAACTCTAATTATTTTTGTTTCTGAAACTTATTCAACTATTTTATTTTCATTGGGTTTATTTACAAGTATTATGCTTTTAAATAGACGAATTATTAATCTTGAAGGTGTTCCTCGTGATGAATTGCCAACTGTTGATGTTTTTGTTCCAACTTATAATGAACCTTATCAAATGGTTGCTGATACGATTCTTGCGATTCTAATGTTCGAATATCCAAAAGATAGATTCGTTGCTCATATTCTTGATGACGGCGGAACAGATCAAAAATGTAATGATTCAAATGCAAAAAAGGCTCAATCAGCTCGAGAACGAAGACAAATGTTTCTTGAATTTGCTGAAAAAACTGGGTCTGATTATTTAACACGATCTAAAAATTTACATGCAAAAGCTGGAAATATGAACTCGGCTCTTAAAGTTACAAATGGCGATTTAGTCTTGATTCTTGACTGCGATCATATTCCGACTCGAGACTTTTTACAAAATGTCGTTGGTTGGTTTATAAAAGTTCCTAAAATGTTTCTTGTTCAAACACCACATGCTTTTTATAATCCTGACCCTATCGAAAAAAATTTAAATATATTCGGTGAAGCTCCTGCTGAAAATGATATGTTTTATAAATATATTCAACGAGGTCATGACTTTTGGGATAGTTCGTTTTTCTGTGGTTCAGCTGCGGTTATTCGAAGAAAATATCTTTCTGTTATCGGTGGAATCGCTGGTGATACAATTACAGAAGATGCTGAAACTGCTCTTACACTTCATGCTGCTGGATTAAAAAGTGCATATATCGCCGTTCCAATGGTTCGAGGATTACAAGCTGAAAGTTTTGACGGTCTTGTTCTTCAACGAGTTCGATGGACCCAAGGAATGATTCAAATTTTTATTCTAAAAAATGCTTGGAAATATGGTGGTTTGTCTTGGTTTCAAAAAATGAGTTATACATCAGCTTCTTTTTTCTGGTTTTTTGCCTTTGCCCGAATGTTTTTCTTAACTGCTCCTCTTTTTTATTTATTATTTGGTCTTGAAGTTTATACAGCAAGTAATCAAGAATTATTAGCTTATACGATACCTCATCTTATGATCGCTATATTTATTTCTCAATTTATTTATGGAAGTGTTCGATGGGGTTATTTTTCTGATGTCTATGAATCTTCTCTTGCTATTTTTACATTACCTGCTGCAATTGAAGTTATGCGAAAACCTCGAGCTCCTGAATTTAAAGTTACTCCAAAAGGTGAAGATTCTTCTCAAGATAGAGTCAGCAATTTAGCTATTCAATTTGTTTGGTTTGCAAGTTTATTTATTTTTGGTTTTTTAGTTGGCATTTATAAATGGTTCATGTATCCAGAATTACATTCAGCTTTAACTATGACAATGGGTTGGTTGGTTTTTAATTCGATATTTATCGTAACTTCTTTGGCTATTGCAAGTGAAAGAAAACAGCTTCGCGAATATGTTCGAGTTCCATCAAGTGAAAAAATTATCGTCAAAGTTGATTTCGAAACTTATATTGGCAAAATTTTCGATATTTCTTTATCTGGTCTTGCTGTTGAATTTTCACCTTCGATTATTGAACAAATGAAATTAAAATTAACTGCTGGTAAAGAACTCAAAGTTCTAATTTATGATAATGACGGTCGATTGTTTCCTATTTATGGCAATTTTTTACGATTTTTATTTGGCAATAGATTTACGATGAGGTTCAAAAATGCTGATACAGATCTTGACTTACGAAAAAAATTAGTTGCTTTGATTTTTGGTGAAACCACACGATGGCATGAAATGGATTATCAAGAAGATCCTCGATCTCCATTTTCAAGTTTATGGCTTCTTTTTTCTAATGCTGCAAAATCAGCAAGTATTCGAATGGCTTTTAAATTAACTTTTATTGATTTTTATCAAGAAACTAAACTTTGGATAAGTTCTAAGTTGAGTTTTAACCGATAAAAACTAATTTTTTTATTCCATAGCTTATATATTATTATTTAACTATGGAAAATATTTTTATATTATTTTATATATTTCTAACCAAATAATTATTAATAACGGTGCAAATATTAAAGTTAATATTCCCATTTTTAATAAATCTTTTGTTTCGATTTTGCCTGTGCCGAATAAAATTGCATTTGGTGGTGTTGATATTGGTAATGCCATTGCAAATGATGCTCCAATTGCAACTGCTATAACTGAATATTCTAAATCTGTTATATTTGCTGTTCCGTTAGCTATTGCCGATGAGGTCGAAGCAACAACAAGAGGTAAAATAATATTTGATGCTGAAGTATTACTCATGAAATTAGAAATTATCGCAACTGTGTAAATTGCTATTAATATTTTTGCTGTCGCTGATATATTATCGATTTCTAAGATTTTACCAATCCATTTATCTAATCCAGTATGTGAAATTGCAAAACCTAAACTTAATCCACCAACTAATAAAATAATAATATCCCATCGCAAATTATTTATATCTTTGCCTGACAAAATACCCATTATCGTAAAAGCTACAATCGGAATAAATGCAATAACAGATGTCGGCATATGATGAATAGATCCTGTTAGCCATAAAATAACAGTTATAAAAAATATAGCTGTAACATAAATTTTTTCACGAGAAAAAGTTTCGTTATTATTATTTAATGCTGACAAAGAAACTTTTTCACCATTTGACGGATAAACAAATAATAAATAAATTCTTAATAAAATAGCAATAATTATTGCAGGTGGAAGAGCAATATACATCCATTCAAGAAATGACGGAGCTTTATCGCCAAGAATTCCGATTGCAATTGCATTTGGTGGTGTTCCGATAATTGTTCCGATTCCACCGATATTTGCACCAATTAAAATTGCAAGAACAAGACTTTTTGCTCCATTAGATGAAACAGAAATTAAAATAGGTGAAATTATCGTAAGCATAATTACCGCTGTTGCTGTGTTCGAAACAAACATTGACATAACAAATGTTAAAAATAAAATTGCCGAAACAACATTGTTTAAATCTTCACCAACAAATTTTAAAACACGATTTGCGATATATTTATCAAGACCTGTTTTTGTCGAAGCTTCAGCAATAATAAAACCGCCGAGAAATAAAAATATTATCGATTCAGCCCACGGTTGAAGATAAATTTTCCAACTTTGCCAATTTTCAGAACTGCCTAATAAAATAATTTCTAAAAAAATAATTAAAAAAGATACAGCAAAAGATTGAACTGCTTCGCTAATCCATAAAAAAGTAGCTAAAACTAAAATAAAAAGTGTATGTGTAGCTTCGATTGACAACGGATAATTCGGAATATAAGCTATTAATAAGCTAATTACTAACGATAATATTAATTTAATTAAATTTGTTTTTGTAATCATATTATTTTATGCCCAAAGTGTAATTTTATTTCGACCATCGTGTTTTGAACGATACATTGCTAAATTTGATTCTCGTAAAATCTGTTCAAAATTATCAGAACTATCAAAAATTCTTAAACCGATACTGCAAGTAAAATGAATAACTTTTTGTTCGTTTTCAATTAAATAAGGTTCATTTATAATATATTTTATTTTTTCAGCAATTAAATAGGCTATTTCCGAACTAATATTATTATCTCGACCTATGTGATCTATTAAAATAATAAATTCGTCGCCACCGATTCTTGCAACTGTATCAATTTCGCGAACAGAATCTAAAAGTCTTTTACCAACTTTGACCAAAATTTTATCTCCAATATGAAAACCATAAATTTCATTTACTTTTTTGAAATCGTCAAGATTGATATCGATTATTGCTCCAAAAGTGCCATTCGAACTCATATTGCTAATAGTTTCTTGAAGTATGTTGGTTAATAATTTGCGATTTACTAATCCTGTTAATGTATCGCTAGATAATAAAGTTTCGACTTTGTGTTCCATTTCTAATCTTTTAGAAATATCTCGTGTTGAGCCAATAAATCTAATTCCATGAACCTCATCGATTTTAAGTTTAATATTAATTTCAACCCAAATATGTGATTTATTTTTGTGAATTTGTTCAAGTTTAAGAGTATGAATTTCATGATCATCACGATACTGAATATAATTTAATATAGCTTCAGTAAATATTTTTACAGATTCTTGAGAATATCGATCTTCGATACTTTGAATCATTGCTTCAGCTTGAGAAAAACCAGACAAACTAACAATCGAAGGAGAAATATATAGGATATTTTCATGTTTATCCATGAGCCAAATAACATCGATCATATTGTCAGATAACAACGAATAAAGTTCAGAACTATTTTTATTATTATTTTCGATAACATCAAGCATATTATTAAATTCAAAAATAAGAGAACTCATTTCGTCGTCGCGATTTTTTATAATTTCTACTCTGTGAGATAATTCACCGTGTTTAACAGCATTAAGAACAGCAGAAATATTATTAATAGGTTTAATAATTTGTAATTTTATAAAATATACTTGAATTGCTAAAGGTAAAATACCCATAAATCCAAAAAGCAATAAAATCAATATTTTATATTTATCAGAAATAATATTATTAAGTCCAATAGAAGAAACCATATACCAATTTAAATTATTAACAGAAAACAGAGAAACAGTTGTAATACTTTGATTTTTATTAAAATCTTTAAGTTTGATACTAAAGTTAACGGTTATATTTTGATTATTGTTTAATGTTTCAGTAGCTTGTTGAAAATTTTCTTTAAATTTAGAATTATTATAAATATGAAAAATATTTTTTCGTTCTTCGAAATATAAATAATCGATATGATTATTCATCATTTGTAAATCTTTATTGGCAACGATTGAGCCATCTTTTAATACGATAAATGTTTCTAGATTATTATCAGAATCTTTAAGAAAGTTATCTGTTAATTTCGAATAATCGAAACTGCAACCAAAAACTGCTTCTATTTTGTTATTAACGATAATATTTTTGCTGATCCAGACTTTTTTCTTATTGGTCATTCGTTCTTGATCGATTCTAATCGTATAGTTATTTTTTATCTTATTTTTATTTTTGTCTGACTCATCTAAACTTGACGAATAAAACCAACTATCGTCAAAATTGCCAATAAATAACTTTCTATTTAATTCGGAACCTTGAAAATCATTCGAAATATTATTAAAATAATAATTATCGCTATTTTTGATGGCTATAAACCAACCTTCGCTATTTGAAATGAGCATATATTTATTTAATTTTTCAAATGCTTTTGCTTTTAAAACGGGATCTGATTCATTAAAAATAAAATCTTTGAATTCAGGATTTTCTGAATATGAGTTTGTAACTCGTCCAGCATTTTCTAAAATTTGAATAATTTCTTCTTTGTGCTGAAGAGTATGAGCATTGAGGTAATTTTCTCCTTGCTTAACAGCAATACGATTTAGTATTGAAAATAACAGCGAAGAGCCTATTGTTCCAATAACTACGAAAATAGTCAAAGTTAAAATTAGACTCTTTAAATGAATACGAGATCTCATTTGTGAAACTCTCTTTTTGTGATTTTTTGCTATCATACCAGAAAACATGGGGGGTATCAACAAATGATACATCTAATTTTACAGGGAAAAGGCGGTGTTGGAAAAACATTCGTAACTTCTCTTTTAACACAATATATGATGTCTAAATATGAAAAAGTTATTGCTTTTGATACAGATAGTGTAAATCCTACTTTTTCACAATATAAAGCTCTTAATGTCCGACGAATCGACTTAATGGACGGCAGTAAAATTAACGAACGAAATCTGGATGTTCTGATTGAAGCTTTTTTAACTGAAGATGCTGATCAATTAGTCGTTGATAACGGTGCTTCATCTTTTGTTCCTTTTTCAAATTATCTTGTTGAAAACGAAGTCATTGAAATGTTGCGAGATGCTGGAAAAGAAATTATGGTTCATACTGTTCTCGAAGGCGGTCAAGGTATGAACGATACACTTCAAGGTTTAAATGTTCTTGCTAAATATTTTAATAATATTTTTGTTTGGCAAAATTTATATTATGGAACTATTTCGTATGAAGGTAAAACTTTCGAGGAAACAAAAGTTTATAACAACAATAAAGAGAAAATTTTTGGCATCGTTACTATTGGAGATCGAAGCAAAGATACTTTTGGAAAAGATGTTGAAAACATGCTCAAATATAAATTATCTTTCGAAGAAATAAAATCAGATGCTAGATTTCATATGATGTCTCGACAACGACTTAATATTTTCAAAAAAGACATTTTCGATCAATTGGCTAAATTTTTCTAATCATAATTTTGAATGAAATTAAATGGAAAATTACGACTTTTTTACAAACGGTTTGTCCGAAAAGACTCTTGAAAAGATAAAAAAAAACAAGACTCTGGAAATATCATCTCCAAAGAAAACACAAAATCCTCCAATGGAGAGCAATTTATCTCACATAAATCCTCTTCTAAGCCCCGAAATATCGACATTTCTCGGGGGGGGGGGGGCATAAGTAATTCTTATAATAACCACAAGGAAAGATCAATGAATCTTGAACAGATCAGGGCTGATATTTTTAGACTATTTGATATAAAAGTAGATAAAGATGATCCTATTTGGGCTTTTCTCTATGCAAACCGTGAAGTTATTCGTAATCTCGAAGATATTCTCGAACTTTCAAAATCTGAAAATCGGGAATATCATAAACAGATGCGAATCGAACTTGAAGAGTTTAAACGAGTTGCAAAAGAAAGTGTTAGAGAGTCTATTGAACAGTTCGATTTTAGAGTTGAAGAATTCACTCGAGACATGGAACGACTTGATAAAGTTCATGGCGAACTTGTTCAATATCACAATCGTTTTAAAAACGATACGACAAAAGCTTTTGATGATCAATTAGATAAATTAGCTGATTTGCTTGATTCTAATTTAATGGCACTTGAACAGCGAATTACTCATATTGTCGAAGCAGTCAATTATGATAAATTCCGCCAAAATATCGAACGAGAAGTTGATGCCGTTATAAAAAAATCATTAACAGAAGTTAGAGCAGGAGTGGCTATAAATAATAAAGCTATGGATAGAGTTCGAGAATTACAGGATCAACATGAACAAGTTACACGAGAATTAAAATCTCGTGTTTCTATGTTAACAGTTTTATCAGTTGCTCAAACTGTTTTATTTGGTGCTTCGTTAATATTTTTGGCAATGATTTTTTTCTCAAACAGCAGTTTTGATTTATTTGGCAATGATTCTTCTTCATCATCATCAATCGAACGAGGTTTGAAATAAATGAAACCAACTTTTTTTGGAGTAATTATCGGAACTGAAATTTTAAATGGTCGTCGTGAAGATGTTCATTTTAAATTTTTAAGAAATGAACTTCAAAGTCGAGGTTGGAAACTTTCAGCTGTTTTTATTATTAACGATAACGAACAAGATATAACAGATATTTTTCAATATTTAAAAAATAGAGAAAATTCTGTTTGTTTCTCATTCGGTGGAATTGGTTCAACACCTGATGATTTAACTCGTCAAATTGCTGGAAATGTTTTTCGTGATGGCAAAATGGCTTTTAACGAAATATTTAAAAATAAAATTTATGATCGTTTTGGTGTTGCTGGTTCAAATCATCGAATTAATATGTCTTATTTGCCAATCGGATCAGATTTATTATTTAATAATCCAATAAATGGCATGTGCGGTTTCTCGTTGGATTCAAGATTTTTCTTTGTTCCAGGTTTTCCTGAAATGTCTCATCCAATGATTATCGAAGCTCTTGATAAATATTACCCAAAAAATAGTTCAAAACGATTTGAACGAAGTGTAACTTTTGATTTTTCTGAAAATCGTTTTATCGAATGGATGGAAAATTTGCCAAAAGATTTAGAATTATCAAGTTTGCCGAAATATATAACTATGTCAGATGAAACTTTAAAACCAAGTGTCGAACTTCGAATTGAGGGCGACAATGAAGAAATTCTTGAAAGGGAAATTCAAAAACTATATTCGCTAGTAGCGACCTTTTAAAATAATGAGATGGCTAATATCCATTCTCACTATTTTTTTTATTTATTCCACAGATTTATTAAGTAATTCTTCTAACAAATATACAGTTTCTAAAACAGTTCATACTCAACTTGAATTAGCAAAAGAGCTCATCAAAAAAAATAAACTTCAAAAAGGAAAAGAGATCCTCGAAACTCTTTTTCATGATTCAAAAATAAAATTAAATCCTCTTGAAATAGACTTAATTAAATATTTCACTGCAAAAATATATTTATTGCAAAAAAAAGAAACAATGGCAATTTCGATATTTGATACTTTGTTAATATCAAATCTTTTAGATCAAGAACGAATTTCTGATATAAAAATCGAAATGGCAAAAATTTATTATAAATCTGAAAGTTGGCGAATGGTAATTAAATATCTCGAAAACATGGGAGTTCAAAATAAAGAAGTTCTTGTGATGAGGTATGATTCTTATATGTCGCTTCGGGAATATTCCCGAGCTTTTGATAATATAATTTTATTAATCGATAAAAGTGAAGACTTGAAATTATGGGAAGATTATTTATTGTTATCTCTTAGATTAGGCATCGATGTTAAAAATATAAATATAAAAGATTTAGCGAAAAAGTTAAAAACTTTTGATCAAGTTTCCAAATTTTATATTTTATTTAATAATTATAATATGAAATTTGCTAGTGCAGAATTAATAGAAATTGCTATTTCACAAAATATTACTGGCGATTACGATATTTTAATAGATGAAACTATTGATAAATTTGTTAATTTATATCAATATAATCGAGCAAGAGATTTTATAAATAATCTTAGATTTTCTCATGGCATAAATATAGCTCAAAAAACAATTTTATTTAAATTAAATGTTAAATTAGGTGAATTTGACGAAGCAACAGAATTATTATCTGATATTAAAAAAGCTGGTGTTCCGCAAGAAATGTATGAAAAAGAATTAGAAACTTTAATAAATATTAATAAAAAACAAGGAAATTAATAATGGAAGCTAGTGTTACAAGTTTGCATGAATTTCTTAATGGAACAGAAAAAAAATTTATAATTCCTGTTTATCAAAGAAATTATAGTTGGCAAGAAGAAAACTGCCAACAGTTTATAGATGATATTAAAAAAGCTGGTGAAAGTCAAATCAATTCTCATTTTATTGGTTCAGTGATTTTTGTTCAAGGTTTGCGAGATATTTACACAGTGATTGACGGACAACAAAGAGTAACAACTTTTTTATTTCTCAAAGCAATGTATGATTCATCTTATATATCAGCAAAAGATTTAATGGATTATGTTAAAACTGATTTTATTAAACCTATGATTTTTAAAGATAGTTTTGATGAGGTCGCTTTAAAAGTTGTTCGAAGTGTTAAACTTCAATTAAATCAAGATGATAATTCTGTTTTAGTTAAAATTTTTCGTAATGAATTTGATTCTCTTTCGGCAAAAGAAAAATTCAGTAATGTTTATTTAAATTATATGTTTTTTAAAAAAGAATTAAAAGATATTGATAATTCAATCAGGGAATTTATCGATGGTTTTAAGAAACTAAAAATTATCAAAGTTTTATTACATAAAGATGAACAACCTCAATTAATTTTTGAAGCTTTAAACTCAACGGGAATGCAACTTCAGGTTTCTGACCTCATCAGAAATCATCTTTTAATGTCAAATATTGATAAACAAAATGAATTTTATGAAAAATATTGGTATAAAATTGAGAATTATTTAACTAATGAACATATTGAAAATTTTGTTAAATCTTTTTTAATTATAAAAACATTAAAAATTTCAACACAAAAAAGTTTATATCATGACTTTAAATTATATTCTCAAAAAGAACAAAATTCTGAAGAGATTTTAAAAGAACTATTATTTTATTCAAGAATATATTCTGATATATTATTTTTAAAGGTAAATGATCAAGAAATTAATAAATATATAAAATATATTTCACAAACTGGTTTAGATGTATTTCACACTTTTCTTATAGATCTTTTAACAAAATGGCAAAGAGAAAAAATATCAAGAGAAGATACGATCAATATTTTGAAGTTACTTGATAATTATTTAATTAGAAGTGTCATTTCTGAAAGAAATTCAAACGGTTTTAATAAAAATATTCCAACTTTAATTAAAAGTTTAAATTCTTTTAAGAGCTTTAAGCAAGAACTTTTTTCAAATCATGGCAAAAATTTATATTTTATTAGAGATGATGAATTCAAAGAATCTATTTTATCTCATAAAATTTATCAAACAAAGAAAATGAATGGTGGTTTATATTTTTTATATCGAATAGAAGAACATATTTCTAATAAAGAAATAGTTCCTGTTGAAAGTTTAACTGTTGAGCATATTTTTCCACAAAAAGCTCAAGCAAAAGAATGGAAAGTTCAAGGTTGGGAAACTATTAAAAATGAAAAGCTTAACACTTTAGGCAATTTGACATTAACAGCTATTAATTCCGAACTAAGCAATAAACCTTTTAAACTAAAAAAAGAACTGTTTAAAACATCAAATTTATCTTTAAATAAATATTTCTTTGATCAAAACATCACTCATTGGAATCTAAATGAGATTGAAAAACGAGCAAAATATATTGCTGATAAATCTTTAGAAATATGGGCTGAACCAGAAGGATTAAACGAAGAAATTGAAATTTCTAGTTTTGACTTAACTGACAATGTAGATATTACTAGCAAATTACCAAAAAGTTTTGAATTATTTGGAAGCGACGAAATGGAAGTTTCAAGATGGAAAGATTTGTATCTTAAAGTTATAGAACAACTTTATAAACATCATACAGACTTATTTGATACTCAACTAAAATTAGATGTTTTTAATAAAAATAGAACTTTATTTGCAAAACAGCCTGAAAATCTTAGAGAAGCTAGAGCTTTTTCATATTTTTATATTGAAACTAGTTTAAGCTCAATGTATATTTTAAGCAATTTGCGAATTATTTTTGATATTTTGAATTTAGAAAAATATGAATTGGTAATTAACTTAAAAGTATAAAATAATTCATGAGCAAAAAATATCTTTTTTTATTTATTATTGGTTTATTATCGATAAACTTTTTTTTAATTGGCAATTTTGAAAAATTTATTAATAATAAACCGTGGCTTTTGACAACTGATCCGATGATTTCAAGATTTTTTTCACCATCAGGTGGAAGAAAATTATTAGCTGATCGAATTTGGCTTTTATCGAGATATATTGACGAAATTAATAAAAAAAATAGTCCACAAGCTGAACAAATTGAATTAGTTTATAAAAATATAACGATTCTTGATTCTAATTTACGAATTGCAAATATTTACGGTGCTACTTATTTGGCTTCAAATCTTGAACAGCCAAAATTAGCGATTAAGCTTTTGCAAATTTCAAGATTAATCGGTGGTGATAATTTTGAGAATTTATTTACTGAATTAATTTTTCGAATTGTTTATTTAAAAGATAATAATTTTGATGACTTAAAAAATTTAGCTGAACAAGTTGCAAAAATGAACGATGAGGTCAAAAAAGTTGGTAAAATCGATGTTCGTGGTTGGGCAGAAGAAATAATTATATATTTGCAAAACGAAGAAATTAATAAAAAAATAAAAACAGAAGATCGTCAATGGTTGGAATCTTTTAAAGAAAAGAGGCTGTAAGACGATAATCTCTCCAGTAATTTTATCAATAGGATAATCACAGTGAGAAAAAAAATAGCTCTTTTGCTTCCATCTCTCTTTGTTCCACTTATGAGTTTTGATAATCATTTTGTTGGAATTGTTGCCACTTCAGGTTCATTAACAGAACCTTCATTACATATTAACGATAATAGTTTTGTATCATTTGGTATAAAAACAGGTATTTTAAGCGGTTATATTATGGCTTATGCTGATTATCAACATTATACATTTTCGATTGATAGTTCAACTGTTAATTATAATGAAGATATTTTGTCTTTTGCCGTTGGACCAGTTTTTAAACTCGTTGAATCTATGGATTTATCTTTTTATGCAAACGGTGTTGCTGTTGTTGATAAATTTCATTATTCTGAAGAAATATTAAAAGATAAATATAATGAATATTTATCACAGTATCAGCTATTTTTGGGTTATGAATTTGGAATTATTTTTCCTGTAAGATTAAATCCTTTTCATAGTAATACAGGCGAAACTGATTCATTTATAGAAATAGGATATCGTCAAGTTTATAGAAATGATTCTGTTTTAGAAAGTGCAAATAATAGCGATAGCAAAATCGTCGAACCATTTACTGGAATGAGTGGTTACTATTTTGGCTTAAACTTTTTATTTTAAACATGAATATTTAATGAGAAAAATATAATATGTTTATTATTCCTGCAATAGATTTAAAAGATGGAATGGCTGTTAGACTAACTCGTGGCTTAATGGACAGTGCTAAAATTTATAGCAATGAACCTTTTGAACTTGCTATTGAATTCGAAAAAATGGGAGCCGAATGGCTTCATATCGTTGATTTAAATGGTGCTTTTGCTGGTGAACCAAAAAACTTAGATCAAATTAAAAAAATTCGTGAATCAACAAATTTAAAAATACAACTTGGCGGTGGCATCAGAGATCGAAAAATAATCGAAAAATATATTAATTTAGGTATTAATCGAATTATTTTAGGTTCAATTGCTTTGAAATCTCCTCAATTTGTTAAAGATGTCGCTCGAGATTTTCCTATTGCTGTTGGCATCGATGCTATTAATGGCTATGTTGCTGTTGAAGGTTGGGCTGATGTTAGTCAAATGAAAGCAACCGATTTAGCTAGTGAATTTTCGTTAGCTGGTGTTCAATCGATTGTCGCAACTGATATAAATCGAGACGGCACATTATCTGGCATTAATATTTCTTTTACAGAAAGCATTTATGATTCTAGTTCTATTTTAACGATTGCAAGTGGCGGACTTCGAGATATCGAAGATATAGCACAAATTAGTAAATCTAATAAAATTGGTGGTGTTATAGTTGGAAAAGCTTTTTACGAAGGAAGAATAAATTTAAGAGATGCTTTTTCCCGTTTTGCTAGAAAGTGAGTATTTTAATGGCTGAACATGAAGAACACACGAGTCTTAAAACTGTTTCAACTACAATTGCTGATTTTTTAAAAACTCCTAAAGATTTTTTAGCAAAAATATTTGAAGAAAATTTAGGCAGATTAGAAGTTCAGCTTTCCACTCGACAACTTTTTGTTATGAGCAAAGAAATGTTTGAACTTTTTGTTAAATTAGAAGTTCGTAAAGAACGAACGATTTTCGAACAAAAATATCAAGAATTAAAAAATAGATTTACAAAAAAAGAGGAAGAAGTTAAGTTTGATACTTTAACAAAAGCTCAACAAACTTTAATTCAACTTGAACGAAAATTTCAACTTTTTCATAATATGAACAGTGCTGAACTTTTATCTGTTGTTGAAAACATTAATCTTTTAAGATTAGGACAAGGTGAAAAGGTTTTTACGATTAATAATACGACAAAAGAGATGTTTTTTATAATTAGCGGTGTTGTTTCTATTACGATTAACGATAATGAAGTTGCTCTTTTGCAAAAAAATAGCTTTTTTGGAGAAATGGCATATATTGCAAATAAACCTCGAAATGCTACGGCAACTGTCAAAAGCGATTCTGCTATTTTATTAACTTTTCGTGTTAAACCAGAAGTTGATATTAATAAATCCGAAGCATTTATGAAACTTTTTCAAAATATTACGAATATGCTTGTTTTGAAAGTCGAAGAAATGAACAGAAAATTATATTCTAATAATTAAATGCTGTTATTAAAAAAATTTCGAGTTACAGAAAAGGTTATCGATAAAGCTATTAGTGAAATTCTTGCTATTGTTAATAGCTCTAATGCCATTATTTTAATCGAAGGTGATCTTGCTTCGGGTAAAACTACTTTTGTTAAATATTTTGTTAAATATTTAGATATTCACGATGAGGTAACATCACCTACTTTTTCTATTCAACATATTTATGGTTCAAATATTTATCATTATGATTTATATCAACGAGGCTTAAATGACTTTTTAGCTCTTGGTCTTTTGGAATCTCTTTCTGAATCTGGTTATCACCTCATCGAATGGGCAAATTTCGAATTTGCAAAATTATTAAAAATGTATGGTTTTAATTTTTATCATTTAAAAATTTATCGAGAAAATAATGATGATTGTGCAAGAATTTATCAAGTGAGTAATCAATGGCAACTTTAATAGCTGATTCCTTACGAAAAGAGATCGGTTCTCGAGTTATCGTTTCGAGTGTTTCATTAAAAGTTGATTCTGGTGAAGTTGTTGGACTTTTGGGACCAAACGGTGCTGGAAAAACAACAACATTTTATATGATATCTGGATTATTAAAAGCAACTTCTGGAAAAATTATATTAAATAATGAAGATATTTCGCATATGCCTATTCATCAAAGAGCAAAACATGGCATTGGTTATTTGCCTCAAGAATCAAGTATTTTTAAAGATTTAACAGTTGAACAAAATATTTTATTATCTGGTGAAGTTTCTATTTTTGACAAACGAACTCGAATCAAAAAGATGGAAGAACTTTTGGAACTTTTTCATATTGGACATATTAAAAAAAATAAAGGCATTGCTTTATCTGGTGGCGAACGACGACGAGTTGAAATTGCTAGAGCATTAATTAACAATCCTCAATTTTTGCTTCTTGATGAGCCTTTTGCTGGAGTTGATCCTATTGCTGTTAATGATATTAGATCTGTTATTTCTCAATTAATTTCTATTGGAATTGGAGTATTAATTACTGATCATAATGTTCGTGAAACTCTTCAAACTTGTGATCGTGCTTATGTTATTAAATCTGGTTCTCTTCTTGCTGAAGGTAATGCAAAAGATATTGCTGGAAACAGTCTTGTTCGAGAACATTATCTTGGAGAACAATTCTCTCTTTAAAATCTACACACAAATCACGGGCAAATTTTCAAAAGCCCGTGAAATATATATTTTTAATTAAATTTTGTTTCGTAACCTACAAAATAGAAAAATATCGCTGTTAAAATTAAATATATTCCAAACGGAATAAACGAATATTTCGAAACTAACGATAAAAAAGTCTTAATCGCTACGATTCCGACAATAAACGAAACAAAAAATCCAATTGCCAAAACTTCAAAATTCTCAAGAGCTAAATTATCAAAATCTTTATAAATCGTATAACCTGAAGCTACAAACATTGTTGGAATTGCTAATAAAAACGAAAATCTAATTGCTGAATCTCTTTCAACTCCAAAAGCCATTGCTCCAAGAATCGTAATTCCAGATCTTGAAATTCCGGGTATTAACGAAAATGCCTGAACTATTCCAATATATAAAGCCGTTAAATAATTTATATTTTCTTCGTTATTTATTTTCGGTTTAGAATTTTTATTTTTATATTCGAAATAAATAAATAAAATGCCTGTTATTGCAATCCAGAAACTTGCAATTTGTGCTGAAAAAAGCGAAAGAATATAATCATATAAAAATAAACCTGCTAAACCTGTTGGAATAAATGCAATCGCTAATTTCACCCATAAATCAAACGAACGAATTAATTTGCTCCAATAAATTAAAATAACTGAAAGAATCGGTGCAAGTTGAACAACGATATTAAAACTATCGATTCCTCGACTGTCTTGAAGACCCAAAAGTTGAGAAGTTAAAACAAGATGAGCTGTCGAAGAAACAGGTAAAAATTCTGTGATGCCTTCGACAATACCCAAAATAACCGAATCATAAATTGTCATTTTTTAAATTAAGCCTTTTAATATATATATAAAATTTTTTAAATCTTTGTCTGAAATTCCGTGTCTTCCGATAATTCGCAAAATTGCTCGTTCAACAGTTGGCGGACGAATTGCTCCAATAATAAAACCATTCGATTCCAAAACTTTTTTTATTTCTAAGACTCGTTTTGAATCTCCAATTTCAATTGGAAAAATTAACCCATCTTTTTTAATTCCGACCTCATCGGCAAACATTTTTTTTATATTTATTGATTTTGTTTTGATTTGTTCGCGATTTTCATAAATATAATTAATCGAATTATGGGCAAACAAAGTATCAAAAATAGATAGAGCCGTTGAGTAAATTATAGATTTTGTTCTGTTTTCGAGATATTCGATGAGGTGTTGCGAAGCCAAAATATAAGCTCCATAACTTCCAACCGCTTTGCCAAGAGTTCCCATTTTTATATGATTTGGTCGCGGTTTTATATTATAAAAATCAAAAACTCCAAGCAAATTTTCGCCAATAACTCCAAAGCTATGAGCTTCATCGACGATTAAAATTGCATTATAATTATTTGCAATTTCGAAAATTTCACGATTTAAAATATCGCCACTCATCGAATAAATTCCTTCGACGGCAACAATTTTTCTTGATTTTTGCGATATTTTTTTAGCCAGACATTCATCAAGATCTTGAGCTGAATTATGTTCAAAAAAGGCGAATTGTTCAGTTTTGAGATTTTTTGTAGCCACGACACCACTTGCATGATATTCGCTATCCATACATAAAAAATCTCCATTTCGAACAAGAGCCTCGATAATTCCGAAATTTGCCAAAAAACCGCTACCGAAAACGATAGCTTTTTCGAAGCTATTTAAATATGATAAATTTGTTTCAAATCTAGAATGAATTTCATGATAGCCATTAACAAACATTGAAGCTTTTGGCGAAAACTCGCCAGTTTCTCGAAGTTCCGAAACAGTTTGTTCAAATATTTTTTTATTTTGCGAAATATTTAAATAATCGTTCGAAGCCAAGTCTATTAAATTTTTATTTAAAATTTTTCGTTCTCGAAAAAGCCCTTTTTTTTTAATCGAGTTTAATTCATTTTCATAAAATAAAAAATTATTATTTTCTATTATTACTGTTGTTGTCATCGATATTTTGAGTTTTTTCGAAAACAGTTAAATCTGTAATGTCATAAATATTTTGAGGATCTTTTATTGGCAACTCTTTTTTCTTATCTTGTTGTGAATTATTATTTTGATATTTATATTGAACAGAATCGATATGAAGATTTTCAATTTCAGATTCTAATCTTGCTATTTTTTCTTTTAGTCTTAAAATAATATCAACACCAGCTAAATTAACACCAAGTTCTCGAGTTAATCGTAAAACAGTTTTGATTTTATCGAGATCTCTTTGAGAATATAATCTCATTCGTCCGTCAGTTCGCGATGGAGCAATTAAGCCTTCTCGTTCATATTGTCTAAGAGTTTGTGGATGAATATCCAAAAGTTTTGACACGACACTTATTAAATAAACAGGTTCATCATAATTATGAATCATCGAATTATTTGCCTTTATTTTATTTAAAAGCTATTGTATCAAGAAAAAAGTTTAAAAATCAAAAAACTTTTCTTTTAAATTTTGTTATCATTGAATTAAATTTAGAAAGATAAAAATAAGGATATTCACTTATGGATAAAGACGAATACGGACTTCAATATTGGAGTCGTGGTAATTTTATTGTTGAAGACGGTGTTGTAAAAGTAAATTACAAATCAGCTCCTTCATTACTTGAGATAGTCGAAAAAGCTGAAAAAATGGGTTTAACAACTCCTTTATTAATTCGACTTCCGCATTTAATTGACCGCCAAATGAAAAAATTATATGAAATTTTTGCCAACATCATGGAAAAAGAAAAATATGGTGGTAGCTTTCAGGCTGTTTTTCCCTTAAAAGTTAATCAATATAGCGGTTTTTTAAATGAATTTATGCGATATGCTCCTAAATATAATTACGGAGTTGAAGCTGGTAGTAAAGCTGAATTATTATTAGCTATTGCAACTAATCATCATAAAGCTCCTATTACGATTAATGGTTTTAAAGATCGTGAAATGATCGAACTTGCTTTTTTGGCAACACAATTAGATCATAATGTAACTTTGATTATCGAAAGTTTAAATGAATTAAAAAATATTCTTGATACTTCTAAACGATTTCCTGTTATTCCAAATATAGGTATTCGAATTCGATTATATTCTTATGGTTCTGGTCGGTGGGCAAAAAGCGGTGGCATTGATTCAAAATTTGGTTTAACTGCTGCTGAAATGATTCAGGCTCTTTTTATGTTAAAACAAGAAAAACAGCTTCAAAATTTCAAAATGCTTCATTTTCATATTGGTTCTCAAATTGGTTCGATTTATACAGTTCAAAAAGCTCTTCGTGAAGTTGGACAAATATTTACCGAACTTAAAAAAATGGGAGCAAAAGATTTAAATAAAATTAATATCGGTGGCGGTCTCGGTGTTGAATATGGACAACATAAAGCATCGATTGATCGCAATTACACAACTGAAGAATTTGTTGCAACTGTTGTTAAAATTATCAAAGAAGTTACTGACGAAAAAGGCATTGACAATCCGATAATTTATACGGAGTTTGGTAGATTTATTTCTGCTCATCATTCTTTGCTTGTTACATCTGTTTTAGAATTATATTCTCAAGATTATTGTGAAAAACATTTAACTTTAAAAGATAAGAATAACCCAAAAATTATTAAAGTTCTTAAAAAAATCTATAAAAAAATAGATAAAAAGTTAGGTGATAACGGTATTTTAGAGTTATTACATGAAACAACTGAACATCTTGATTCGATAGAAACTCTTTTTGAATTAGGCTATTTAGATCTCGAAGATCGAGCAAATATCGAAATCTTAGGTCAAATGATTATTAAAAAAATATTAACGATTATTGACCGACAGGAAATTTTCGAATATGTTTCGTTATTGCATAAAATCGAAGAAAGATACCTCATCAATTTTTCTGTTTTTCAGTCAATGCCAGATTATTGGGGCTTAAATCAAAAATTCCCAATTATGCCTATTCATCATCTTGATAAAAAAGCGGTTCGACCAGCTTCGATTTGGGATATAACTTGTGATAGCGACGGTGAAATAGAATTTGACGAACAAGCACCTTTATTTTTACACGATATCGATGTCAAGAAAAAGCCTTATTATATTGGTTTCTTTTTATTAGGAGCTTATCAAGACATTTTAGGTATGAAACATAATCTTTTTGATCGTCCAAGTGAAATTATCGTTGATATCGATGAAGATGAGTTTAGAATTAGAAACGAAGAACATTCAGAAAGTATTATCGCAATTCTTGATTCAATTGGTTATAGTCGTGAGAATATTTATTCTAAATTTAAAAATCAAATTAATAGTTTAAAGTCTCATTCTTCTCAAGAAAAAGATGTTATCTTTAGTAAAATAAATGAATATTTTGACAAGGACAATTATCTAAAAGCAGATGACAAACAAAGGGTTATTTCAACAGATAAAGAACGACATAAAGGCAGTAACAAATAATGATCCAGCTTTAAAATCTAAGATAGAACTATTTTTTAACTATCCTGGTTTATGGGCTGTTATTAATTATCGTATTGCCAATCGTTTTTATCGCAATGGTTTTAAGCGAACTGGGAGATTTATTATGGGAATCTCTCAAGTTTTTACTAATATTGACATTCATCCAGGGGCAACAATTGGTGAAGGAATATTTATCGATCACGGTTTTGGTGTTGTTATCGGTGAAACCGCAGTTCTAGAAAATAATATTTTAATTTATCAAGGTGTTACTCTTGGTGGTGTTAGTTTAGTTAAAGGCAAACGACATCCAACTATAAAAAGCGGTGTCGTTATTGGTGCAGGTGCAAAAGTTCTCGGCAATATAATTATTGGTCAAAATTCAAAAATTGGTGCTAATTCAGTTGTTATAAAAGATGTGCCTGATAATTCAACGGCTATTGGTATTCCAGCAAGAGTTGTTGAACGAGGCAGATCAACTGATCCATTAGGTCATAATAAACTTCCTGATATTGATCGCGAACTTTTTCAATATTTATTAAAAAAAGTTGCTATTCTTGAACATATTCTTATGCGAGATAATCGCGACCTTTTAGAACAAGATTTAGAGTTAGACTCTATTTACAAAACTTTCTTGAATTCAATGAAAGAATAAAAATAATTAGGAGACATTTTGAAAGAAAATCAAAAAAATACAAAAGAAAAAAAAGTTAGACAAAACAAAACAAACAGAGCAATTAAACCTGCTGATGCATTTGATAACAAAACAACTAAATTTAAACCTGTTAATAAAAAAACAAACAGCAAAAATAGTGATTCTCAAGAACGAGATGGTGGTGATAAAAAACGAGGCGAAAAGGCTTATAAGATTCTTGCTCAACAACGAAAAATTTCCAATAATGAAGCCAAAAAATTAATTGATAATGGTTTGGTTTCTATTGGCGGACGACGAATTACTATTGCTAGAGCTGATGTCGCTATTTCTACTAAGTTTTCAATTCGTGAAATTGAAGCCCCTAAAAAAATCTTCGAAGATATCAAAATTCTTGTTATTAACAAACCTTCTATGATGACTAGCGATGAGGTCGAAGAAATTCTCAAAAAAAATAATAATGAAATATTTTTATTAAATAGACTTGATCGAGAAACAAGTGGAATTTTATTGTTTGGCAAAAATGAAGAGTTCCAAAAAGAAGTTATCGCTGAATTTAAAGCTCATCGAGTTTATAAAGAATATGTTGCTTGGGTTGATGGCAAACTTTCAGAATCGATGACAATTGACAAAAAATTAAAAAAAGTCAGTGGCGAAGGTCAAGGACGAGTTGTTGTTGCAAAAGATGGTGTTGAAGCAATTACCGAAGTTGAACCAATTTCGATTTATGGCAATAAAACAAAACTCAAAGTTATAATTAAAACTGGTCGAACTCATCAAATTAGAGCTCATTTATCGTCAATTGGTTTTCCAATAGTTGGTGATGTTAATTACGGCGGAATGACTTATGACAGAATTTTATTACATTCAAAAAAAGTTGAATTTTTAGGCTATTCGTTTGAAGTTGAAGAACCTAAATCGTTTGACAGATTTTTAAATATAAATAATTAAATAATTTAATTTAAATGGATTGATCTTGATTGTTCTTATTATTAGTAATATTTTAAGAATTAATTAAGATTATGATAAGATCTTCAACATGAAAAATCTTAACTTAAATATATTAATAGCCTCTGCTTTGGCATTTGAGGGTTGTAGTCGTAATCAAATAGTGTTAAAGCCCATAGACATTAATGCATCTGAACCGTCAATTATTAATGTTCTATTTTCTGCTGAACTAGAAAATGGAAAACCAATACATAATTTAAATTTAGATGATTTAATAATTTATGAGGACGAAGAAATTCTTAGTGATCGTAATAGAACTTTTCAAACATTATTAAAAGGTGAAGATATTAAAAATATCTCTCGTCAAATAATTGCTGTTACTTTTATTCCTTCAGAAGAAGATAGTTTAGAAAATTTGAAAAAATCATTGGAACTTATTATTAATAATATTGATATTAACGATAAGAATCCAGTTATGATATTAGCAATTGGAGAAACTATTAAAATAGTTGCTGATTTTCTTACCAACAAAGATGATTTATTACGAGCTATTTCTTTATATCCAAGAGATTTAAGTGGCAATATAAATCTAAATGAAAATATTTATAAACTTCGTTCATTACTTACTGGTGGAAACAAATTTGATATTCGTTCATTATTAATGATAACTAATCAACGAGATAAAGCCAAAAGAGTTTCAAATCATGACCTAAATAGATTTATGCCAAAGAATTCTATTTTTACAATTGGTATTGGTGATGATGTCGATGAGGTATTGCTTGAAGAAATTGGTGGTGGCGGAAATTTATCGATAAATAACTCTAGTGAAATAGAGGAAAATCTCGAGCCTATTTCTTCATTTTTTAACAGAACAGGTAAAAATATATATTTATTGCAATATGCAAGTCCAAAAAGAAAATCAATATCAGGCAACAGTAATCATACTTTTACATTGACGACTCTTGATGATGGTGAAATAGGCAACAGCAAACTAGTTGCAAAGTTTAATTCAGCTGAATTTAGTCCAGTTAAACCAACGATTAAATTATCAAAAACAGGAAAAATGTCAAATGGTGAAGATTTAATTTTAAAAGCCGAAACATTATGGACAACGAAAAAAGGTCAATATGAATGGATTGTTGGTGATCAATCTATTGTCATGCCATCAATTAAAAGCGATGATTCATCTGAAGCAATTTTTCATTTTGGTAAAAATGCAATTGGAAAAACAGCAATCTTGGTTCGAGATCTTAATAACGAAGTTGAAGCATCATATCCTGTTGCTCTTGGTGTTTATGCTAAATCGCAATGGAATTTTCAAGATGGCAAAATTCCTTCGGATTTTAAATTTAAAGGTTCTAATTGGGAAATTTGGAAAGAGAAATCAAATACTAGCTTAAAATCGCCAAAAATGGGAGATAACGAATCATCTTCAATATACATAAAGGGTTATTTTGAAGGAACGAAGATAGCTTTTAATTATAAAATAGAAAGTGAAGATGGTTGTGATGAGATGATTTTTTCAATAGATGGTGTAACATATAAAGATTCTGGTTTTACAGAATGGAGCAAAGCAGAATATCCAATTCAAGAGGGAGAACATATTTTTGAATGGAAGTTTGTAAAAGATAGTAGTAATGCTAAATATCAAGATTCTATATGGATAGATAATATTACAATTAAATAATCTACGGTAGTGAATGAAAAAACAATTCATTCACTACAAATCTAACAAAAATATTTTTATCTACAAAATCGTCATCGAACTTCAGATTTAATTTATTTTGTTGCAGGAGTTGTTTGAACAGGTTTTTGAACTTGTTGTGTTGGTTGAGCTACAGGTTGGGTTGCAGGAACAGAACTTTTTTTAGCTGATTCAATATGTTTAATAATAGCATTGTAAACATTTGTATTGATATCAGATTTTTTTAGTTCTTCTACTGTTTTAAAAGCACCGTGTTTTGTTCTATATTCAACTACTTTTTTAGCCGAAGCTTCGCCTACACCATGAATTTTCTCATAATCTTTAACAGAAGCAGTGTTAATGTCAAAAGCTAATAAAAAAGATGATGCTACAGTGATAGAAAGAAATGTCTTAAACATAAATACTCCTATGTTGTATTGATTATTGATTGTTTTTTGAAGAAACAATGTTGGCAACGACCTAGATTCCCGTCCCCGTAGGAGATAGTATTATCGGCGAAGAGATGCTTGACTTTCAGGTTCGAAATGGGTCTGAGTATTTCCATCTCTCTATAGTCACCAACACTGAAGA
>JASKOM010000007.1 GCA_030152305.1 Campylobacterota bacterium | reverse complement strand
TGATAAACACAAATAAAGATTTTTCTCTTGCAACGGTCGATTTGAAAAGTTATCGCGATAATTTGTCAAAAAATGAGTTACATCAATTAGCAGTCGTCGAAAGTGTAATTAGTAAATTAATTGATCATGAATTAGAAGTTGGAACTTTTTATAAAGATATTTTCAAAAAGATAAAAGCAAAAATAGATCAATTTGAGAATTTTTTGTTAAGTTAAAAAACGATATTTTCTTAGATCCCGAAACAAGTTTTGGATAAAAACAACAACTTCATTATTCCGTGCAACTACACGGAATCTAAAAATTAATTTGTTAAGCTGTTTTTGGTTTTTTATTTTAATTTTTGACTATTAATTAAAATTGGAATAACTATTAATGATGCCACAACGGCTGAAATTGTTCCGAAAATTAACGAAACACCTAAACCGCCAAAAACAGCATCAGATGCCAAAAGAGTTGAAGCCAAAATTATCGCCGAAGCCGTTAAAAATATCGGTTTTGCCCGTGTTACCGTTGCATATGCAATCGCTTTTCGTTGGTCCATTTCGTTTAATAACGATTTTGTGAAATCGATTAATAACAATGTATTTCTTGAGCTAATTCCAATTAATGCGATAAAACCGATTAACGAAGTTGCCGTTAAGAAAAAAGAGCCTTCTGTGAAAATATCCATTATCCAATGTCCGACGATAACTCCAACGATTGATAATAAACTGCCGATTAATACGATTCCAGATAAAGCATAACTTTTATAATAAACAACCATTAATAAAAATATTAATATTAAAGCTGCTATAAATGCTCCGCCTAAATCAATAAAAGTGTCAATCGTAACTCGCATTTCGCCGTCCCATTTTAATAAATAATTTAATCCACTATTTTTAGATTTTAATTCTAAATCGAATAAACCAGTTTCTTTTATTTCATATTCGTTAGCCAAATTTTGAATAATTTTCGAACGAGCTTCTAACAACGGATAAACTTGCGAAACCATATCTGTTTCAGCAACGACATTAGTCATTTTGTGTAAATTTTTTGTAATAATCATTGGATTAGAATTTATTTTTGTTATTTTTACAAGTTCAGAAATTGGGACCATGAAACCGCTGTTATTCATTAATTTCATAGATGACAATTTAAGTTCTATGTTTTTTATATCATCATTTTTGAAAATTTTATCTTCAGGTGAAAGCGACAAATAAATCATAACTTGATCATCATAAATTTTACTATTTTTAACGGCAATTCCCATTCCTTCGAGCGATAAATATAAAAGATCATTTAAATTTTTTATATCTAAACCTGAACGAGCAACTTTGACATTATCAAGTTCAATTTCGATTTTATTATAAATTTCGTCTTGCATAATATCGATATCAACAAGCCCTTTTGTCGATACAAAAATATTTTTAACTTGTTCAGCAACTTCTCGAATTCCGATATCACTTTCACCGTAAATTTCGGCAACAACGGCACCCATTGTCGGCGGTCCAGCAGGTGGCTCAATAAACTTGATCGAAGTTCCAGAATATATTTCACCGCAAGATTTTAAAATCAATGGTCGAATTCGTTGAACCATATTATACGAAGCCTCATGTCGATGATGTTTAGCTGATAAATTAATCACAACTTCAGCTAAGTTTTCTTGCTGTTTAAAATGAGAACCTTTAATTAAACCTGCAAAATCCAACGGCGAACCCATTCCCAAAAAGAGTTCAATATTTTGAATTTCGCTCTCTTTTTGCAATTCGCGAACGACACATTCGCCGACCTGTCTAGTTTGCAAAATAGAACTTCCAGATGGCAAATCGATATAAATATTAAAAGTATCGTTATTTTTACCAGGAAGCATTTTTGCAAGAACTAACTCTTTTGGAATCATCATGATTGATCCAATTAACGATAAAACCGTAATTAATAAAATTATTAATTTCCAAAAGAAACTGCCAAGAATATAATAAATTGCTCGTTCTAATAAATTAAACATGTTTATTTACCTCATCGTGATTATTATTTTTATGATCTCGTTTTAACATTCTGACTGATAAATACGGAGTAAAAATATAAGCTACAAATAGCGAAGCAACAAGTGCAACAGGAACATTTGCAGGAATTGGTTGCATGAATTGACCCATCATTTGTCCAACAAAAGCCATTGGAATCATTGTTAAAATAATTGCCAATGTTGCAATATTTGTTGGTGGTCCAATTTCATCAGTTGCCTGAACCATTATTTCATCGATATTTTTTCCTTCGCTTTCTTTTGAATGCAAATGTCGATGAATATTTTCTATAACGATAATTGCAGCATCAACAAGCAAACCGAGAGCCAATAAAAAAGCAAATAATGTAATTCGATTGATTGTTTGATCTGTTAAATAAGCAACAAATAAAGTTACTGATAAAATCGCTGGAACTGTGAAAGTTACAATTAAAGATTCTCTCCAACCAAGAACAAAAACAAGAAGAACAGCAATAATAATTATCGATAAGATGAGGTGAAAAACAAGTTCATTAACGGCTTCGTTTGCTCGTTCGCCGTCATTTCGAGTTATTATAAAACCGATTCCATTTTCTTCGAAGATATTTTTATTAAGTTCAAGTTCATCTTTTACGGCTTCAGCAATTGTTACAGCATTTGTTCCTTGAAGTTTAGAAACTGTCAAAGTAACTTGATCATATAAATTAGAAAAATTATTTTGATCATCGCGATAAGATATATGAGCAGATTTAAAATTTTGAATATCATTTCCTAACTCGACATGAGCAATATCTCGTAAATAAATAGCCGAATCACCATGTTTAGCAACGATGATTTTATCGATATCTTTTTCGCTTTCGATACCATTTTTAAGACTAATCATCGAAATTCGACCGTCTGAAATTCGACCTTTGATATCTGGAACATTATAGGCAAGACTTTCAACAGCTTTCATGATTTGACCCATCGAAATATTATAACCAGCGAGTTTATTTTGATCTACTAAAATATTAAATTGATGTCTTTTGCCACCTTTTAAACTTGTTACAGCAACATTTGGAACACCATTAATTTGATGTTGAATTTCTTTAACTCGATCATATAAATATTCAGGTTTCATATTTTTATCTTTTGAATAAAAAGCAACTGTTACGATTGGAATATCAACATCTATATCAAGCGGTTTAATAATTGGCATCATAATTCCTTTTGGAAAGATATTCATATTTTGCATGATTTTGTCGTATATTTTTAAATTCGAATC
The DNA here is from genome assembly GCA_030152305.1 of Campylobacterota bacterium. Classification (GTDB taxonomy): domain Bacteria; phylum Campylobacterota; class Campylobacteria; order Campylobacterales; family Thiovulaceae; genus Thiovulum_C. The sequence continues at coordinate 123,782 of JASKOM010000007.1, read as the reverse complement.
TTCTTTTTCTTCGCCAATATAAAAAGTTGCATTGACAACAGCGAAACTGTCCATTGCAATTCCATAAATATGTTCAATGCCTTTGACTTCTTTTAATTTTCGTTCAAGCGGTTTGATAATTACATTTTCGACCTCTTTTGGAGTCGCCCCTGGAAGAGCAATAATTACAGTTGAACCGCTGATGACCATTTGCGGATTTTCTTCTCGCGGAGTAATTTCAAGTGAAACATAGCCAATAAATATTAAAAAAAATCCTAACAACAAAGTCAAAGGATTTCGTAAAAAAATAAGAGCTAATTTACCAGCATAATCTTTTGGTTGATATGTCATTTTTATAACCTCATCGTGATAAATTATTTATTATTCGATTGTAATCGTTGAATACATACCAGGATAAATATCAAGCTTTTTGTGTTCAAAGCTAATTTTTATTCGAAAAGTATGAGTCATTGGATTAGAACTTGGGATAATTGACGAAACTGTTCCGATTCCATTAAAATTAGCAGACGGAATAGTTAAATTAACTGTTTTATTTTTTTGAATTAATTTCAAATCACCTTCTGAAATTTCAGCAATAATTTTTAAATTATCTAAATCAGAAAGAACAAAAGCATTTGCTCCCGGCATTGCCATTTCACCAATATTTATACTTTTTTTAATAATAACACCATTATTTGGAGCTTTTATATTCAAATATTTATATTGATTTTTAACTTCTTTTAATCGTTCGTTAGCTGAATCAACCTGTTTTTTGCTGATTGCGACCATGTCTTGCATATTTTTAGTTGCCAATTCAAGATTCTCGACTTCATATTGCGAAACCATATTTTTCTCGAGTAATCTTTTATGTCTTGATAAATTTAACAACAAATTATTTAATTGGCTTTGATTCATTTGAAGCGAAAGTTGAGCTTGAGAAATTCCCAATTGAACTTGACTCATTGACGAATCGACTTCTTTCGAATCGATCGTATATAAAAGCTGATCTTTTTTTACAACATCGCCTTCATTTGCATAAACCCCCGTAACAAAACCCATAAAACGGCTCATAATAACTTTTTCGTTATCAGAAACAACAGTTCCAGACAATGTCAAACCTGCAAATAAATTCGAGATATATAAAATATAAATCGAGATCCATGTTAATAATAATTTATTCATATATTTTTTTCCTTATTGAAATTTTCTAATTTGTTAATTTTTATGATAAAGCTTTTGAAGTGCAAAAACTCGTTCGTTTCGTTTATTTCTAAGTTGTAAAAGCTCCATAATTTTTTGAAGCTGTTCAGATTGTTTAACGATAACATCACTCATAGGTTTTAAATTTTCTCTATAAAACTCCTCATAATTTTTATAAATTTGATTTGTCAAATCCAATTCGCTATTTAATTTAATAATTTCATCGTTTAAATTTTTAATTTCAGTCGAAATCGTTTCAAATTGCAATTTCAAACCAGATTCAGCCAATTTAATTTGTTCTTGAGTTTTTAACTTTTTTAATTTAGCTTCTTCGAGATTTGCTTCATCAATGCCACCATTAAATAAATTCCAACTCATTTGAACTCCAATTGTCCAACTTGCATGACGATCAGCTTCATTTAAAAAATTATTATCAGCAGTTGATATTTTTCCGAAAGCTCCAACTTTTGGCAAAAATTCAGAACGATTAAAATTAATATTTTGTTCAGAAATTTCTAAGCCTTTTTGTGCGGTTTTGATATCTAAATTTTCAGCTAAAAAATTATCAATCGAGATATTTTTAAAAGTGTGATCTGTGCAAAAAGTTTCAATTTGAGTAATTTCACTTCCAACTAAAAACGAAATATATTTATATAAAAGTTCGCGACGAGATTGACTTTGAGCGATCATTCGTTCGACGGCACTTTTTCGGGCTTTCACTTCGAGCAAATCAACATCTTTGCCGTAACCTTCTTTGATGAGGTTATTTGCGATATTTTCAAGTGTTTTTAAATTATTAGAAATTATCGAAAGATGTTGAATCGTAGCATTTAATAAAGCCATGTCCGAATAGCTTCGTCGAAGTTCATAAATTTTTTCGTCAATAATTTTATCTCGCGATAAACTTGATATTTCGGTCATTTTTTGAGCCATTTTTTCACCAGCTGATAATTTTCCGCCTGTGTAAATTGGCAATTCATATTTTAATTCTGTCTTAAAATAATTTGTAGCTTCTGGATAATTGAGATATTTTGGTTGAGTTTTTAATAGTGAAGCACCGCCATCTTGTTCGATAGTTCCCATTCCAGCAAGAAACTGATCAAAACCGAAATCATTAAAAGTTGCTTCTCGAGAGCTTAATTTAAACCCGAAAGCATCACCTGAATCATTAGTTCGCATAACATTTTGAACTAGATCTAATTTGCCTAATTTATAGCCATTGATAGAAGCTAGTTTATTTTTCTCGATTTCTAAATCTCGATTGGCGATTGCTATTTCTTGATTATTTTCTCGAAGAAGTTCGATAGCCTGTTGAAGTGTTAAGCTGTTTTTGTCTATTTTATTATCACCATACAACAGCTGAAAATATAAAAAAAAGATAAAAAAAGTAGCTAAAAAGTTGGTTGTCAAAAGTTCTCCTTATAAAAATAATTCATTGGAATTATAATTAAAAAAGTTACTATTAAGCATATGTTAGATTTGGACATATAAACGATTAAGTTTGTATTAAATAATTTTTATGGATTGTAAATTTGACTCATATTTATATTAAAAAATTTAGTTTATTATTTAATAAGTTTTTGTTTAATTGAACATATATTATCGAGTGATATAATTCCTTTTTTTTAAATTCATCTCTACTTATTTAATCATTCAAATAACAATTTTTAAATAATTTAAGGCTAAATATTATGTTTAATAGATTAAGACGATTGCGAATTAATCCAAAATTACGAGCCATGGTTCAAGAAACTCATCTTAAAATTGATGATTTTGTTTATCCGCTGTTTGTTAAATTTGGCGAAAATATCAGAACCGAAATAAAAAGTATGCCTGATGTTTTTCAACTTTCGATCGATGAGGTCATTCGTGAATGCGAGGAACTTGTTAATTTAGGAATTAATTCTGTAATTATTTTTGGAATTCCTGAAACAAAAGATAGTGTCGGAAGTGATGCTCTTTGTGATAGCGGAATTGTTGCAAGAGCCGTTCGAGAAATAAAAAAATATTATCCAAATATGTTTGTAATTACGGATTTATGCTTTTGTGAATATACAGATCATGGACATTGTGGAATTTTAGATCACAAACATGAAACTGTTGATAACGATTCAACTCTTGAAATTTCAGCTCAACAAGTTTTAGTTCATGCCCGTGCTGGAGCTGACATGATTGCACCTTCTGGAATGATGGACGGAATTATCGAAACACTTCGAACAACACTTGATAAAAATGGTTTTTATAATTTACCGATAATGAGTTATTCGACAAAGTTTGCAAGTGGTTATTATGGTCCATTTCGAGATGTTGCTGAATCAACTCCAACATTTGGCGATCGTCGTTCATATCAAATGAATCCTGCAAATCGTCGAGAAGCAATCGAAGAATCTCTTTTTGATGATCAACAAAATGCTGATATTTTAATGGTAAAACCTGCTTTAGCCTATTTAGATATTGTTCGAGATATTCGCGAACGAACTTTGAAACCATTAGCCGTTTATAATGTCAGCGGTGAATATTCAATGTTAAAAATGGCTGGAAAAATGGGTTTAATCGATTATGAACGAGTTTTAATCGAAACTATGATTTCGTTTAAACGAGCTGGAGCTGATATTATTATTTCGTATCACACTAAAGAGATTGCTAAATTAATAAAAGAAGGAAAAATATAAATGAGACATTTTATTTCGTTTGAAGATTTCTCACGAGATGAGATTTTAGAAATTATCAAATTATCCAAAAAAATCAAAGCCGAATTAAAAAATGATGTCAAAATACCTCATCTAAATGGTAAAGTTTTGGCAATGATTTTCGAAAAAAGTAGCACAAGAACTCGAGTAAGTTTTGAAACAGGTTTTTATCAACTTGGCGGACATCCAATATTTTTATCAAGTCGAGATATTCAACTCGGTCGAGGCGAACCAATTCGAGATACTGCAAAAGTTATAAGTTCAATGAGTAATATGATAATGATTAGAACTTTTGGACATGATCGAATTTTAGAATTAGCAAAATATTCAGCTGTTCCAGTTATTAATGGCTTAACAGATTTATGTCATCCTGCTCAAATTCTTGCTGATTATTTAACGATAATCGAAAATGGAATCGAAAATCCAATTATTTCTTATGTCGGCGATGGAAATAATATGGCAAATTCGTTAATTATGTTCTCGGCTATTATGGGTTTTGAAATTCGAGTTGCTACTCCAATTGGTTATGAACCAAATAATCAAATAATTCAAAAAGCTAAAAATATTGCTATAAATTCAGGAGCAAAAATCGAATTATTTAATTCACCAGTTGAAGCCGTTAAAAATTCAAATGTCGTAATTACAGACACTTGGATTTCAATGGGAATGGAAGATGAAAAAGAGCAACGAATTAAAGATTTTACAGGCTATATCGTTGATGATAACTTAATGTCATTAACAAGTGAAAATTCGATATTTTTACATTGCTTACCAGCATATCGCGGTTATGAAGTTTCAGAATCTGTTATCGACGGTGAAAAAAGCAAAATTTATCAAGAAGCCGAAAATAGATTACATGCTCAAAAAGGCTTAATAGTCTGGTTAAATAATAAAATTTAAATTAACAAAAGTTCGACTGATAAAATTCTTCAGTCGAACCAAACTTAATTTCACTTTTGAATTTCTGTATATGGTCGAACTAGATCTCGTTCAATCTTTTTAAGTTTATATAAATTTAAATTAAAACTTGCTCGTTCTCCATTTCGATCAGATTCTATTAAAATAGGAAAACTGATATCAAATCTAAGCCCGAATTCTTCGCTTTTTGCCATTAAATCATATAAATTTCTCAAAGTTGTATTCGATGAGGTAGTTTCGATTCGATAAACATTTTTAATTAAAGTATCTGTTTCTTCAGTTAAATCTCGCAACGGAGTAATTTTTTCGATAAACGGATTCTCGTCTTTAAATACTGTTAAATCTTTTGGCTCTCGCAAAGTTTCAAAAAGTTCATGATTTTCTTTTTCTAATTTTGCTAATTCGCTTTTTTTAGTTTCATAAATCATTTCAGCTTGTTGATAACTTCGTTCTTGATTTTTTGCATTAAGTTTTAAATGTTTATATTCATTACCAAAAGACATAACAAAAAATATTAAAAATAAAAATAACAACGGAATAGTTATACCGCTAACAATTAAAACATGTTTTAACGAATTGCCTTTATGCGATTTCGTAAAATTTCGCATGACAGCAGGTTTATTTAATTCGATATTTGGAGAACCTAACATTTTTTATTCAACTCGCTCCCATTTAACACCATTAATCGTATCCATAATTTGAACATTCATATTTTTTAATTGATCTCGTATTTCATCAGCAAGAACAAAATTCTTATCTTTTTTTGCTTCAGTTCGTTGAGAAATTAAATCTTCGATCTCTTTTTTGACCTCATCGCCGATTCCAAATTGAAAATATTCTGAATAATTATTTTCGCCGATACCAATAAGTCGATTTATACATTTCAAATTTTTAACATATTGTGCAATTTTCGATAGATCGATTTTTTTATTTTGATCAAGACTTTCATTTGCCGTAGAAACAAATTTATCAATTTCAGCGAGAACAATCGAAATATTCAAATCATCATTCATAGCTTTTAATAGATGATTTTTAAAAATCAGATTATCTAATTCAAAAACAGAATTTAACATTGCTTCGCTAATTTTATAAGAACTTAGTCGTTTTTTTAGTCGATAAATTCGATCTAATCGTTTTTTCGAGTTTAATAATTCTTCTTCTGAAAAATTAAAATCGGCTCGATAATGAGTAGATAATAAATAAAATCGAATCGCTTCACCACCATATTTTTTAATTGCATCTCGAACGAAAAAGCTATTGCCTAATGATTTGCTCATTTTCTCGCCATCGATTTTTACGAAACCGTTATGTAACCAATACTTCGCCAATTCATGACCAGTTGCACAACGACTTTGAGAAGCCTCGTTTTCGTGATGTGGAAAAAGCAAATCAGCTCCACCACAATGAATATCAATCGAATAATTTTTATTTTTATGCGACAAATGTTTTTCGATCATTGCTGAACATTCGATATGCCATCCCGGTCGTCCATTTCCCAAAGAACTTTCAAACTTAACGAGATCGCCGTCTTTTTCATGTTTCCATAAAACAAAATCAGCTATATTTCTTTTTTCATCTTCAATCGAATTTAAACGACTTTCTCGTTCATTTTCATTTTGATATCTTCCAGAAATCGATAAATAATTCTTGTCTCGAGAAGTATCGAAATAAATATCTCCCGATGAGGTTCGATAAGCAAAATCTTTATCTAAAAGTTCTTGAACCATGTGAGAAATTTCATCGATGGTTTCAGTTGCTTTTGGCTGAACAGTTGGAACAATAATTCCTAAATCTTGCATATCTCGACTATAAGAATTTATATATCGTTCTGTAATTTCTAATAAACTTTCACCAGTTTGAGACATTTTGTTAATAATCTTGTCGTCAATATCCGTAAAATTTCTACCAAATTCAACTTTGAAATCATTTTCAAGTAACATTCGTCTTAACAAATCAAAGGCAATTGCACTTCGCGCATGACCCAAATGAGCATGATCATAAACGGTTGGACCACAAACATAAATTCTAGCTTCACCGCTTACAATTGGCTCAAATTCTATTTTTTCTTTTTTAACAGAATCAAAAAGTTCTATTTTATATTTCACAATCAATTTCCAATTAAATTTTTATAAAACAGGAATTGAAAGATTAATTTCTGTGAAATTATTATCTTTCATTTTTGTGCCATTTAAATCTTCGACATATTTTAAAACAGAAAAATTACATGAATAATCACCAGCTTCTAAATCATAAAATAGCGAGAATGCTTTTGGCGAACTATTTGAATAATTAAAATCTATATAACTAAAAATTCGTGAATCGTTACATTCGAGAAATGCAGTTGTTGGATTTATCGTTGCTGGATTCATTGGAATTGAGAAATTAAAATCAATTGATAAATTATTATCAGCTAATAAAATCGAACTTAATTTTGGAGCAGTTGGTTGAACTGTGATTCCCATTTTACAAAATGTATAACTTTTTGATGAATTATTTTCACTGGACATATTCATATCAAGAAGATTATTTAAGTTGTAATCGATAAACGAAGTAACTTTTACAGCACCATTTGAACATTCTGTGCTATTTGTATCTTCAAATTTTGTTGTCTCTTTTGGAAGTTGAACAGAAAGTTGGCTACCTAAAACAGTTAAATTTCCGTCAGCTGTTTTTCCTAAAGCAACACTTTCAAGAGATGCAGGTTGGCAAACAGGATATTTTTTGCTATTAATATCAATAATAAAATAGCCTTTTGTGCTTCCGACTTCACCGCAAATTTCGGCGAGTTGAGATGAATTCATATCAACAACAAGCGGACTTTCACCGTTACAAATAGCGACACTTGTGTTAAATTCGTCGATAATTTTAAAACCGCCAGTTTCATTACATTCGTTACTTTTATTAACTTCAAGAACTGAAACAATAGGAGAAAAACCATCTTTAATTGTTAAAGTTTGTGTTCGTGTGCCACTTTTGATAGTCAAAGTATTTGTAGAATCATCAAGTAAAAAATATAAATCTTTATTATTGCAAAGAATTGAATATTCATAAATTTCATCAACGGCTTCTTTAGTTTGAGTGCCATTAACAAGATATTTATTAGTTCCTTCGATATTAGCGATATTAAGTTTTCCGTCAGCATCGCCGTCGTAGCCATGAACTAAAACAGCTCCACCATCAGAACCGCATTGTTCATCTAAATAAGTTTTATATTGCTCTTCAATCAGGTTTGTATTGACAACATCTGTAACTAATGATAATTTGCCATTACAAATAGTTTGAGATTTATTTATATCAGCTTCATCTAATTCTAAATCTAATTGATTATTGCCATTTAGATCTTTACCTTTTAAGATAGAAACTCCACCAGCAACCCCACATTCTTTGAATATTGATTCTTTTGTTGCATTATTATCTGTATATTTATAATCTACGATTTTAATAAGCTCATTGTTGCTTGATTGAATATTGCTACTTGATTCATTGCAACCTATAAAAATTATTGGAAGTGAAACAATAGGAATATATATTTTTTTATTCATAAAAATAGTTTCTCCTTTCTTTAAAGAGATTAATTGAGTTATTTTGGAAAAGATTCCAATCCGTAAGAAAGATCGGTAATTTAAGAAGTGGCTTAATAGAAAATTATAACAAACAATTAGATTGTTAATCAAAATTATTAATTTTTAGTTTGTTATTTTTTGATATTTAAAGTGTTAAAAAGTAACCTTACTATTGCGAAAAGTCTCAAATTGAGAAAAATATATAACCCATTTTGTTAAAATGGAGCAATTTAGAAAAAATAACGAGGAAATTTTAAATGGCACAAAAGGCTATTCGAGAATTTGATGCAAAAACAATATTGCATCGACATTGGAGTAAATACTTTCCTAATTTTACATATAGTTACGAAACTATATTAGTTGAATCTGGAAATAATTTGCAAAATTTAGCGACTCAAAACAGTTGGCTTGAAAATAAAAAATTAGTTGCAAAACCTGATATGCTTTTCGGAAAACGAGGCAAAAATGGTCTTGTTTTATTTAAAAATAATAAACCGGGTGATGTAACTTTAGAAACTGCTGTTAATTGGATTAACGATAAATCAGCTTCAAAACAAAAAGTTTATTCATCATTTCATGGCAATACTCCAAACGGAACAGCAAAAGAAGATTTCTTAACTCATTTTATCGTTGAACCATTTGTTCCACATAATCAAGCTGAAGAATATTATATTTCAGCAACTGTTGTCGGCGACGATGATGTTTTATTTATGTCAGCTGAAGGCGGTATGGAAGTTGAAGAAAATTGGGATAAAGTCATCGAAGTTCGTTTTTCGATAACAGATAACGAAGATTTTATCGCTGAAAAAATTCTTGCAAATATTCCAAATGGCATTGCTGAAAGCGAACGAGCTAGATTTGGCGAATTTGCAATTGGCTTTTTTAGAGCTTATCGAGAATTAAATTTTGCATATTTAGAAATTAATCCTTTTGTTATGATAGGTAATCAAATCGAATTATTAGATATGGTTGCAAAACTTGATGATACAGCTGGATTTTTAATGACTGAACAATGGGGAAATATCGAATATCCAACAGCTTTCGGTATGGAAGAAAAATCTCCAGAAGTTAAAGCTATCGAAGAAGCTGATTCAAAATCAGGGGCTTCTTTAAAATTAACTGTTCTTAATCCAAAAGGACGAATCTGGACAATGGTCGCAGGTGGTGGAGCAAGTGTTGTTTATGCTGACACAATTGCTGATATGTCAGGTGTTGAAGATCTTGCTAATTATGGTGAATATTCAGGTGGTCCAACAACCGAAGAGACTAAATTTTATGCTTCAACTGTTATCGATTTAATGACTCGTTATGAAGATCCTCGAGGAAAAATTTTAATTATCGGTGGAGCAATCGCAAATTTCACAGATGTTGCTAAAACTTTCACAGGAATTATTCAAGCATTTGAAAAATATGCAGACAAAATGAAAGCTCATAACACACGAATTTATGTTCGACGAGGTGGTCCAAATTACGAAAAAGGGCTAAAAGATATAAAAGCTTCAGCTGATAAATTAGGTTTATATATCGAAGTTTATGGTCCAGAAACTCATGTTACAGATATCGTAAGAATGGCTTTAGCAAAATAAATCTTTTCTTACCTCATCGAGAATAAAAATAACTTAATGATAAATCCAAAATTTGAACGAGTCCTATTTTCGCTCTTAATGTCTTTATTTATGTCATTTTTTATGAGTTTTATCATTACTTTAATGAACATAGGTTTAATAAATAATTTTGTATTTATCTGGTTAAGTGCATTTTGGAAAGCATTTTTAATAGCTTTTCCAACCGTTTTTGTCGTTGTTCCCCAAGTGAGAAAACTAACAAATTTTTTAATTAAAAAATAGAATAAGGAAAAATAAAATATGAATGTTCTATATACAAAAGATACACAGGCAATTTTCTGGAATAATAATCAGAGTGCCATTCAACGAATGTTTGATTACGATTATGTCATCGGGCGAGAAAAACCATCAGTCGCTTGTATCGTTTCACCAACAGCGACCGACAAATTCGATAAGTTTTTTTATGGTCCTGATGAAATCATGGTTCCATTATTTAGAAACACAGCTGAAGCAAAAAAACGATTTCCAAAAGCTGATGTTTTATTAAATTTTGCATCTTTCAGAACAGCTTACGATGTTACGATTGAAGCTCTCGAATTAGGCGGATTTAGTTCAATTATGATCACAGCTGAAGGAATTCCTGAAAGATTAGCTAGAAAAATGAATGCCATTGCAAAAAGCAAAAATGTAACAATTATTGGACCAGCAACAGTTGGAGCAATCGTTCCGGGGGCTTTCAAAATTGCAAATGTTGGCGGAATAATCGAAAATATTATAAATTCAAAATTACATCGAGCAGGTTCTTGCGGTTTAGTAACTCGATCAGGCGGATTATTTAACGAATTATCAAATATTATTTCGATCAATGCTGACGGTATCGCTGAAGGTGTTGCAATCGGTGGTGATAGATTTGTTGGTTCAGTATTTATCGAAAATATGCTACGAATGGAATCAAATCCACAAGTTAAATATCTAGTTTTATTAGGCGAAGTTGGCGGAACTGAAGAATATAAAGTTATCGAAGCAGTCAAAAATGGTCAAATTACAAAACCTGTTATTGGCTGGTGCATCGGAACAATTGCTCAACATTTTTCAACAGGTGTTCAATTTGGTCATGCTGGAGCTAGTGCAAATGCTGATCGAGAAACCGCAATTGCAAAAAATAAAGCAATGGCTGAAGCAGGAATTCATGTTCCAACAAGCTTTAATGATCTTCCAAAAGTTATAAAAGATGTTTATTTATCGTTAAATATTTCTCCAGTTGTTGAACCAAAATTAAAAGAAATGCCAAAATCTCAAAAGAAAAAGAATTTTGTTTGCACAATTTCTGATGATCGAGGCGATGAGGCAACTTATGCAGGATTTCCAATTTCTAGCCTTGCAACTCCAGAAACAGGCAAAGGAATCGGTGATGTTATTTCGCTTTTATGGTTCAAAAAACAGTATCCAAAATGGGCAACTGACTTTATCGAAACTGTTATTAAAACTGTTGCAGATCACGGTCCAGCGGTTTCAGGTGCGCATAATGCAAAAGTTACAGCAAGAGCAGGAAAAAGTGTTGTTGAAAGTTTAGTAACAGGTTTATTAACAATTGGTCCTCGATTTGGTGGAGCAATTGACGATGCAGCAAAATATTTTAAATATGGTTTTGATAATAATTTATCGCCAAAAGAATTCTTAGAATATATGAAAAAACAGGGCATTCCTATTCCGGGAATTGGACATCGAATCAAATCGCTAAAAAATCCAGATAAACGAGTTGAAGGACTTAAAAAATTCGCATCGAAATATTTCCCACAAACTCCGCTTTTAAAATATGCTTTAGAAATTGAGCAATTAACAACATCTAAAAAAGAGAATTTAATTTTAAATGTTGATGGCACAATCGGAATTTTAATGGTTGATATGTGGAGAGCTTTAGGTTACGGCGAAGAAGAAATTAACGAATTTATCGCAAGTGGAACACTAAATGCCTTTTTTATCGCAGGTCGAACAATCGGATTTATTGGTCATGTTCTTGATGAAAAACGGTTACAAATGCCAATGTATCGACATCCATTCGATGATATTATTTATGATGTTCAAATGGCTGACGAAATATAAAAATTCTTTTTAAATAAACAAACTTTTCTTAAAAATTATTTCTAGTTCAAATAAAAAATTTATACTAGAAATAAAAATATTAAAAGATGTTTATCTCGACCCGCGACTAGCCGTCGCGGGGAAAAAATGATTTTGTTTGGTTTGGTTCAGCCACGGCAAAAAGCCGTGTCTAACGAGATCTACGAAATTTCGATTTATTTTAAAAACAAAAACTTCATAGGTCTCGGACACAAACCACGAAATTACCATTCGTCTGATTACCCCAACTGCCATCTCCACGATTGAAATTAACGACCCACGAATTGGAACTATAAGAATCTTTTATATTTTAAGTCCAAAACCACGATCCAACTTCCGCAAACATTCCGCTAATCTCTTTTGGAAGAAACAACCCGTCGTTTCTTAGATGTTTATTATTATCAAACCAAGCTTCCCAACCGTTGTTATATTCACCGTAATAAACTGTCATTAAAGTGTGTAATTCATCTCTTGATGGCAACCGCCAATCGCTGTAACCATCAAGATTTAGATTTTCGCAATAATCTTTTGCATTCCCCCAAGTCATACGATTGTCTTTTGGTTTTTCCCACATATGACCTGTGTTGTTATCAATAAAAGTTAATTCGCACATTGTGAATCTTTCTTTGTCAAATATTCGCATAAAACAAAAATGTTTATTTAACATCCATAAAATAGAAAAACTTGCTATAAAACCTAAACTTAATAAAGCTATTTTTGGTTTTAACACTATAACATCTTTTGTTATTTGCAAATATTTATTATGTTGCTTTTGTTGAATTTCAAACCAATCAGCTTCATAAGAAATCTCCGAAGCTTGATAATTAACTTTTTGAAACGACACAAAAATCTCTTCAATTTTAAAATCTGAATCAAATCGAATATTAAAATTTTTAATTTCAGCTTTAAATTTTGGAGCAATATTTTTTGCAACAGCTACGACAAACTTAATCGAACTACTTTTATCAAATTGACTAGAAACTTCAATATTAAAAATTTCACGATCGGCATCATAAACAATCGAAATATTCTGTTTGCCTAAATAAACATTAAAAAGTTCAAGTTTTCTCTGCTCAACTCGATTATTAAAATCTTCTGTTGTTTCAAATTCAGTTTTCTTAACCTTTTTTATATTATTTTCAACGAAAATATCAAAAGAGTCATTTTTTAATAAAAACTCTAAATTCAAACCAGACCAAATTTTATTATTTTAATTTTAACAAAAAATAAACCACCACTAATAATAAATGGTGGTTTTAATCAAAATAATTTATGATTTATAATAATTTGTTTAATATTGAAACAATCGCATTTTGATATATATTTAAGTTTGTTTCTGAATCAGCTTCAAAACGACTTACTAAAACTGGAGTTGTGTTACTTGCTCTTACAAGACCCCAACCTTTTTCAAATACAACTCGAACACCATCAACATCAATAATTTTTTTGATTTTTGGAAAATTTGCAGGAGGATTACTTAATTGCTTTTTGAGATTTTCAACAATAACAAATTTTTTATCTTCTGTTGTTTTCGTTTTTAGCTCTTCGGTTGTGAATGTTTGTGGAAGTGAATCTACCTCATCGTCAAGAACAGTTCCTGTGTTGATAAGTTCCATAACTCGTAAAGTTGTATAAATCGCATCATCAAAACCGAAATATCGATCATTAAAGAAAATATGACCACTAACTTCAGCAGCAAGATCAGCTTCTAATTCTTTAATTTTAACTTTAAGATTGCTATGACCAGTTTTATACATAACAGCAGTTCCGCCTCGTTGTTCAATTAAATCATACATGACTTGAGAACATTTAACTTCACCGATAACAACAGGATTAATCATAGATTTTGAGAGAATAACAGCAAGAATATCACCTTTAATAGAATGTTTGTTTGTTAAAACAGCTATTCGATCAGCATCGCCGTCATAAGCAAAACCGACATTATATTGACCAGTAGCTAGTTCTTCTTTAAGAAATTTTAAATTTTTTTCTTCGGTTGGATCTGGATGATGATTTGGAAAAGTGCCATCTGGACGAACAAAAAGACCTTTAGCATTAATTTTTAATTTTCTAAAAACTTCGGTTAAAACGACACCAGCTACACCATTACCAACATCATAAACTATGTTTGATTTAAAACCTTTAAGATCTTTAAATTCTTTGACAAGATAATTAATATAGCTTTCTTTTGCAGGAACTTCTAAAACAGAAAAGGTTTCATCTTTGATAATTTCACCTTTTGCCAATTTTTCAGAAACTTCTTCACCTAGTTTAAAAATATCTTTGCCGAAAAAAGGTTCTTTATTAATAGTAATTTTAAATCCGTTATATTCTGGAGGATTATGAGAACCAGTGATCATAATGGAACCACTTGATTTAATTCCATTATTAAATGAAACATAATTCGTGAAATAAGCAACAGGAGTTGGAACAAGTCCAATATCTAAGATTTCTAATCCAGCAGAATGTAATCCTAAAGAAAGATACTGAAAAAGAGTTACTGAATGAACTCTTGCATCATAACCAACTGCAACATAGTCACCATGTTTTTTTATTTTTTTACCAAGAAAATAACCTATCCAATAAACACTTTCACGGTTCAGTTCTTCTCGAAAAATACCTCTTATGTCATATTCTCTAAATATATTTTTCACCTTTTTTGTCCTTGTTAATTAATTTAAATATTGAATATATGTTTATAGCTTTAATGCTATAGATTAGTGTATTGTAGCACATGTTAAATATAGCATTATTATTAACAGTAAACTTTTAAAGAATAAAAGTTTAAATTTTACTGTTTGTAAAAAACGGTATTTCACCAAACTATTTTTTTAATAATTTATCATGATAGAATGTTGTAATTTTTAAAGGGAAGCACAATCTCCCAGTTTTTTTCAAAGATATAATGAAAATAGATAAAATGGAGGTGTGCGAATTAAGGACAATATGAATTTTCAAGATTTTCAACTTCGAGCAGAAATTTTAAGAGCAGTGGATAAAGCAGGTTTCGTAGAACCTAGTCCTGTTCAACAAGAGGCAATTCCAGCCATTCTCGAGGGTCGAGATGTAGTTGCTCAGGCACATACAGGCACAGGCAAAACAGCCGCATTCGGTTTGCCAATTTTAAATAACCTAAAAATCAATGGTGAAATTGAAGCCGTTATTATAGTTCCAACAAGAGAACTTGCTATACAAGTTAGTGACGAGATTTTTAAATTTGGTCGAGAATTAGGTATTAAAACAGCTACAATTTATGGCGGATCATCATATAAACGACAATTAGATCACATCGATCATGCATCAATCATCGTAGCAACTCCAGGACGATTATTAGACCTACTCCAAGGTAATAAAGTTGATGCAATTAAAATTATCCCTAATTTCGTAGTTCTTGACGAAGCTGACGAAATGTTAGATATGGGATTTTTACAAGATATAAAAGAAATTCTTTCATATTTACCTGCTGAAAGACAAACTTTACTTTTTTCTGCAACAATGCCTTCAGAAATTAAAGAACTTGCTGATAGATTCTTAAAAAATCCTAAACGGATTTCTATTACAAAAGACAAAATGACAAATGATAATATTGTTCAATCTTATTATGTTGTTGAAGATTTCGAACGAGATGATGCTTTAATTCGATTAATCGATTTTAAATCACCTGTTAAATCTATTGTATTTTGTAGAACAAAAAAAGAAGTCGATCGATTAACTTCGATTTTAACTTCACAAGGTTTTTCTGCTAGAGGCTTACACGGTGATATCGAACAACGAGATCGTGAAATGATTATTAAAGATTTTAAATCTGGTAAAGCTGAAGTTCTAATCGCAACTGATGTCGCTTCTCGTGGCTTAGATGTTAGCGATGTTTCGCATGTATTTAATTATCATATTCCTTTTGATACAGAAAGTTATGTTCATAGAATCGGTCGAACAGGTCGAGCGGGTCGAGACGGAATGGCAATATCAATTATTACTCCTTCAGAACTCCGAGGACTTCAAAGAATTGAAAAAGCTACAGGTTCAAAAATCGTAACTAAAGTTGTTCCAAATATCAGTAAAGTAAAAGAAGTAAAAATGCAAAAATTTGTTGAAAAAGTTACACAACAAGAATTAACAGAAGATGGTAATGTATTATTAAATATGCTTATTGCTAATTTTTCTGATGAATCTATTGTTCTAAAAAAATTAGTTTCGATTATCGCTGAAGATTATCAAATTAACGGATCTGATGTTATCGGAAAAGATATGAATGATATTTCTCGATTAATGAAAGGTTCTAGTAGATCTTTTGATGATAGAGGTGGCGATCGACGAGGCGGTGGCAGAAGTTTTGGTGGTCGAGATAGAGGTTTCGGCAATCGAGATAGAGGTTTCGGTAATCGAGATCGAAGTGGTGATCGAGGTGGCGAACGACGAGAACGAAGTTTTGGTGAGCGAAGTGAAAGACCTGAACGACCTGCTGGTGATCGTCCTGAACGACGAGAGCGAAGTTTTGGTGAGCGAAGTGAAAGACCTGAACGACCTGCTGGTGATCGTCCTGAACGACGAGAACGAAGTTTTGGTGAGCGAAGTGAAAGACCTGAACGACGAGAACGACCTGCTGGTGAAAGAGGCGAACGACGAGAACGAAGTTTTGAAGGTCGAGAAGATCGAAGAGATAACAAACGAAAATAAATTTTTAATAGAGGTTTTATAATGAAAGTTATTCTTTTAAAAGATGTAGCTGGAACTGGAAAATCTGGTGATATTAAAGAAGTTAAAGATGGTTTCGGTCGAAATTTTTTGGTTGCTCGTGGTTTTGCAAAAATTGCAACCGATGAGGTAATCGAAGAATTTAAAAAAGCTGAAATCGATAAAAAAAGATTGGAAGAATTAGAAGTTGAAAATGCTAAAAAATTAGCTTCTAAATTGACTAATCTTAAAGTTTTTATTCGAAAAAAAGCTGGTGAAAATGGTGCTTTATTCGGTTCTGTTACGAAAGATGAAATCGTAGATGCTTATAAAAAACAGTTTAATATCGAATTAGATAAAAAACATATTGAAGTGTCTCACGGTCTAAAACATACAGGAATTTATACTCTTGATATAAAATTAGGTCATTCAATTCATTCTTCGTTAAATATCGAAATAGGGGCTTTATAAAAATGTTTCATGCTACCACGATTCTAGCTTACAGAACAGAAAAAGAATCTGTTATTGGCGGTGATGGTCAAGTTACTTTTGGTAATACTGTTTTAAAACACAATGCTAATAAAATACGAACTTTTAATAATGGCAAAGTATTGGCTGGTTTTGCTGGTAGCACAGCCGATGCTTTTAATTTATTTGATATGTTCGAAGGTTTTTTATCTCAACGAAAAGGTGATCTTGTTAAAGCTGTTGTCGATTTTTCTAAGGCTTGGCGAAAAGATAAAGTATTACGAAGATTAGAAGCAATGATGATTGTTTTAAATCTTGATAATATTTTTATATTAACTGGAAACGGTGATGTTGTTGAACCAGAAGATGGAGCAATAGCATCAATAGGCAGTGGTGGAAATTTCGCAATTTCGGCTGCGAGAGCACTTGCTAAACACTCGACTTTATCGCCAGAAGATGTTGTTCGAGAATCTCTTAAAATTGCTGGTGAAATATGTATTTATACAAACCAAAATATCAGGATCTTAAAAATCGAAAAAACAGATACATCAGTATTATGAAATTTGCAACTTTTCTTTCTTCGACTGTAATTTTTTTTTCTAGTTGTTCTTCAGTTTATGCTGAAAATCCAAATTTTTATTTATCTTCCAACGAAAATAATCAAACCACACAAAATAATATTAGTTTAGAAGATTTAGAAGCAGAAAATCTTCTGCTTCTTGTTATTGCTGATTCAGAAGTTCAAAATTTACAAGTCGATCGTTCGGTTTTATATTTAAAATTATATGAACAACGAGGCGGTAATAATAGTTATGCTATTCAATATTTAAATTCGTTAAATTCTAATGGACAATTTGAAAAAGCTATTTCTGAATCTGAAAGACTAACTTTAAAAAGTGATGATGCCGTTCGAGAAGTTGCTAAAGCTTATTTTAATCTTGAAAATTATGGAATGGCTCTTGATGTTATTTCGAGAATCATTAATAAAGATAGCATTGATTATGCTTTTTTAGCTGATATTCATTTAAAACTTAGAGATATTGACACTGCATTAATTAATCTTAATGAAGCCTATAAACAAAGTGGCTCAAAACAGTTTGTCATGGCTATCGCAAGAATTCAACATATATATTTACGAAATAGCGACGAAGCCATTAAATTACTTGAAAATCATAATAAAATTTATAGTTTTGATGTTGATGTCGCTAGATATTTAGCTGAAGTTTATCGAGATGTTGCAAAACATAATGAAAGTCTTCAAATTTATAAAAAACTTTATAGTGAAAATGATGATCAAAATATTGCAAACGAAATCGCTGAATTAATGTCAATTCTTTCATTACATGATGACTTAATCAAATTTTTAAAAAGTAGCGGTTCTAACGATATTTACCTACTTCGTTTATATTTAGATAAAAAAATGTATGAAGAAGGTTTTCAGCTTTCTAATAAATTATATTCTGAAACTGGTGATGGTGAATTTTTAGCTCAAAATGCAATATTTGAATACGAATTAAATAAAAAAGCTGGTCTCAAAGACCATATTTTTTTACCTCGTGTTGTTGCAAAATTAGAAAAAGTTGTTCATAAATTAAAAGATTCTACTTTTTATAATTATCTTGGCTATTTAATGATCGATCATAATTATCGAGTTAAAGATGGCATGAAATATATTCGTGAAGCTATAAAACTTGAACCTGATTCGCCGTATATTATTGATTCTCTTGCTTGGGGTGAATATAAACTTGGCAACTGCAAAGAGGCTAAAAAAAATATGGAATTAGTTGTTAATAAAATTGGTAAAGAAGAACCTGAAATAAAAGATCATTGGGAAAAAATTAATAGTTGCAAATAAAATATATCTTAAAAATTATATTGGATAAATATGTTTATAGACAAAGTTAAATTAAAGCTATCTTCTGGCAAGGGTGGAGATGGCATTGTAAGTTGGCGACGAGAAAAATTCGTTCCACTTGGCGGTCCAGATGGCGGACATGGTGGAAAAGGTGGAAACATCATTTTTCGAGTCGATAAAAATAGCCACACCCTTGGAGCTTTCAGAAGCATCAAACAGCTAAAAGCTGAAGATGGTCAAAAAGGCAAAATTCAAAAAGCCTATGGCAAATATGGCGAAGATTTATTCGTTATCGTTCCTCCAGGAACCGTTATTAAAGATTTTGAAACAGATGAAATTTTATTAGATTTAATTAATGATGGCGATGAAGTTGTTTTTTTAAAAGGTGGTCGAGGCGGTTTAGGCAATTCTGCTTTTAAATCTTCTTGGAATCAACAACCTACAAAGGCTTTACCAGGACAACCAGGTCAAGAAAAAACCGTAACTTTAGAATTAAAATTAATTTCTGATATTGCTCTTGTTGGTTTTCCAAATGTAGGCAAATCAACTTTAATTGCTACTATTTCGAATGCTAGACCAGAAATTGCAAATTATGAATTTACAACTTTAACTCCAAAGTTAGGCACTGTCAATATTGATTACCGTCGAAGTTTTGTCATTGCTGATATTCCTGGAATTATCGAAGGTGCAAGTGATGGACGAGGTTTGGGACTTGAATTTTTAAGTCATATCGAACGAAGTAAAATTTTATTATTTATGCTTGATTTATCGAATTATCGAGATCTTGAAACTCAATATAATTCATTACGAGTTGAACTTAAATTATATTCTGAAAAATTATATGAACGAGATTTTGGTATTGCAATCACAAAAATTGATACGGTATCAGCTGAAGAACTTCAACAAAAAGTCTCTGATTTTAATTTAGTTGTTGATAATTTTGATCACAAACCACTTTTTATTCTTCCAATTTCTGCTGTTGCTCACACAAATCTTGAACAATTGAAATTTTTATTGTTCGAAAATATTCATAAAGATTTAAATATTAATTAAAAATTTTTATAACCTCATCGCAATTAAAATTTAGTTTTGATGAGGTCGTTTGTTATTTATTATTTTATTGAGGTGATGGCGGTTCAGAAGTTATTAAACTTTCTTGAATTTGATCATCAGTTAAAGATTCGATATATTTAGGAAAAGTTCCAGAAAGACATCGTAAAGTTGAATCGTTTAATGTTCTAAATTTAATTAAATAATTTTTATTTTTTAAACCAGAAGCAATTTTAAAAAAAGCAAAAGAGCCATTACTTAAATCGCTATGAACAGTTTTATTATTATCTCCAATATAAACATAAGTAAAATTTTGTCTTTCCATTTCACCGTAATTGCTTAATTGAGGATAAATTAATCCAACACTTGTGTATCCAAATTTAGAACCTAAAACTATTTCATCACGATTTTCACCTGCCGAAATATAATTCCAACTGTTTTCATTTGAACCACATAAATAAGGACTAATTATTAAGTCTAAATATAACGGTGTTAAATCTCTATCTTTGACTCGAAATATAATTTTTTCGGTTCCAGATTTAATAATCGAAATAGAAGTTTTGAACACTGTTTTGTTTGCATCACTTAATAATGTATCTTTGATTGTTGAACCAATTGAAACATAGCCATCATTTTGAGACACAACATCGATGATTTCGTTTGATGAAATTGGATTAATTAACATCGTGATAATCGAAATTTTATCGCCTTCAATAGATTCTATTTTGTTTAATTGAGCCGTTCCAAATTGATATTTTGAAAATTTGATTGTTGAATTAATTTCGGTTTGATTAGTTTCATTTGTATCTATATCTGTTGTATTTGTTTCTAATGCTTTTACGAATAACGAAACAGAAGCTATTAAATTTGCCGTTGAATTTGACACAGAAATTGATATTGTTGTATTTCCATCCGTTAATGCTTTTGCGACCACTGAACAACTTTTTGTTGTTGTTCCACTAGATAAACAAGTTGGATTTGAAATTAAAGCCACTGAATCGTTTAATGCTGTTGCTGAAATATTTGTATCTGTTTTGTAATTGCCAATCGTGAAAGTTATTGTCGAATTAGCATCTTCATAAATATTTACTGTTTTTGCTGAAGTTATTGTTAATGTTGAATTTAATTCCGTAACAGAAATATTTATATCAGCTGTTGCTGTTGCAAAACCAGAAATATAAACAGTTGCTATTTCAGAACCGCCACCTTTTGCTGTAATCGTTGCTGTGCAATTTTTAGCAGTTTCTGAAATTGATGATTGTGTGCATGACGGTGTTGTAATCGTTGCCACTTTTGTTGTGTTTGATTTTGTTTTTGACAATATAGACATATTATTATCGATATTTGCAACTGTAAAATAAACTGTTGAAGTTGCTCCAGAATTTAACGAAACATTTTTTGCTGAACTTAATGTTAAAGTTGGATTTTGTTTTTCAACAATAAAAGAAATCGAGGCTATTGTTATGTTTAAATCTTCGATTCCAATTGTCAAAGTGTCATTTCCATCGCTTGTCCCAGAAATAGAAACTGAACAATTTTTAATAGATAAATCTGTTGCTGAAGTTTTGCAAACAGGAGTTCCAATTATTATATTTTTATTCGTTGATGTTAAAACAGGATTCGAAGAACTAACAGCATTTGCAATCGCAAACGATACAGTCGATGTTCCGCCAACTTTTAATGAAACATTTTTTAATGATGTTACTATTATCGAATCGTTTCGATCGACAATCGAATAATTTAAATCTTTGTATGATGGATAGGAACCTGAAACTGACAATCTAGCAACATCGATACCTTTTGATATTGCTTTTACAGTTGTTGAACAAGATGCACTTTGTTTTATTTCATCGATTGAACAAATTGGAACAGAAACAGATAATTTGTCATTTAAAGATTCCGCTGAAATTTGACTGTCTGTTTTTAAATTTAACACAGTGAAATTTACAGTTGAATTACCATCGATATTTATAACAGATTTACCTGATGAGGTAATATTAATTACTGTTCCGTTTTCATCGCTATATTGTTCAATTTTTGTATCTGAAGCATCTTCAGTATTTGAACAACCAACAAATAAAACAAAAATTAAAAATATTAAAAATGTATTTTTATAGTTCATATTATTTTTAATATTTATTCGATTGGTTGTAAATATAATGGATTTTGGTTATTTCCGTAAATATCTGCAACAAATTGACCTGAATATACTTTATTGTTTTGATCAACAATATAAAAAAACTGATTTATATAAGCTGGAGAGAATTTTATTTCTAAGACTGGATTACTTCCTGATTTAACATATATAACTTTTGGAAAATCTGGAGAAGCTGAAGCATATGTTGTTGATTTTTTGTAATATAAATTCATTGTCGATGACGAAATTCCGACTGTGATTCCTTCGGTTGCAACTGGAATATCGCTAATTTTTTCACAACTTTCGTTATATTTAATTGGTTTTGTAACATAATCAGCTGTTGATGTTGTTAATCTTGAAGTGCCTTTTAAATAAGAAATATGTGTTTTTTCAATTGGATCTGACAAGATTAATGATCCTATTGATGTATTTTTATCTAGCGAATTTGTTTTTACGATATAAACTTTTGATATACCAAAATCTTTACAAAGTCCTGTATCTAAATTTGTTACCTCATCAAAAAGTCTAAGTTCATTTCTAAAAACTCTCAAAGAAGTATCAAGAGCAACGGTTTCAAGTTTTGTCGAAGAACTAGGAGTTATAGGTTTAATAAAATCAAGACTGATCGTAGATTTTGCAGAATAACCGTCTTCATCGATAATATAAATTGTAGCTGTTGAACTATTTTCCAAACCGCTCAAATCTTCTGAATTAATTTCAGCTGAAAATATAGAACCATCTAATTCAGGTTTGAGTTCAATTTTATGAGAACCAATATTTATATAACCTCTTGCTGATCTCGATAAATTAATCGTTGGAATCTGTAAAGTATAATGAACTAAGTTTGAAATCGTTTGATTATCGTCTGATACGATATGAATAATATTTGTAGCTTTTTCTGTGCCGTTAATATCTATCGAAAATTTGACACCGCTAATATATGGATCAAATTTAACCCAATAGCTTTTATTTCGATTAATTGAATGAATCAAATCGTAATCAGAAGCAAAATTTGACCAAGTTGTCAATTTTTTTGATATTGGCAAACTGTCCCATTTGATATTTTCATTTTGTTCATTTTTTAAAGTTAAAATTTGACTTGGTAAATATCCAGAAAAAACTGAAGCCATAAAATGTTTTAGACTATCTTTTATTGGAAATTTGTAACTTTGAATATATCTTGACGACAATGCTAAATCCGATGTAATTATTCCTGATGAGGTCAAATCTGAATAACTTGCACTTCGTAAAAAATCAACAGGATCACCAACTTGTTTAATAACCCGTTCATTACCAATTAGTTCAAAACTAGTATCAACTTCATTTCGTTTATCACTTAAAGCATACATAATCAAAGGATTTGTATCATCGATTATATAATTCGCAGGATTAATATTTCTAGTTGAATATGTTTTTATATAATTTTTATCTTCGATATAAAAGCTATCTTTAGAAAGAGCCAAAGTGTAATTTTGATCAACAGTTCCAAAATTTCGAACAACTTTGTAAGTAGTAAAACCAATAGTAGACACAGGAATTGATGCTGAATAACTACTTGTCGGATCAAGAAAATCAATATTTGTTGAAACACCATTAAGTGATAAATTAATTGGAGAAATCAATGATATGATTTTTTCGTTCATGTCTAATAATTTGCCGTATAAATATACACTGCTAATTTTTGTTCCAATTAAATAACTTTCATATTGTTTTTCAACAAGATCATAATTAACTAAAGTTGAAGTCGATGAAATCGTGAAAGGTTTTTCACTCATTAAAATAATAAAACCAGATGGTGATGAACTTTGAAAAGCATAAATTCTAGCATTGCTAATAGCTTGATTTATTTTTGAAACATTTGTTAAAACAGAATTATGAAGAGCTAAATTTATTTTGTATTTTTCAACATCGTCGCGATAACTAATCGTTAAATTATTATCAGAAAGATTATTTAACGATAAAGCAGTTATATAAACTCCTTCAGTTGTTCTCATTTCTGGAATAGATAATAAATTCCAACCGCTGTAAATTTTGCCTGTATAAGTCGAAGCACCAATATTAAAATTATCATCAAAAATAAAACCACTATTTGATGTTAAACTTGATGACGAACTATTTGGACTATCAAATCTTGCCCAATAGCCAACACCTTTTTTTATAGTTGAAAGTTTATTAGCTTCTGTTGAACTTTTGCTATTAAAATAAAGCCATTTATCCGTTGTTGCATTTGTGTCATATCCGTATAAAACTAATTCGCCATTACTAATCGTAATTGGATCAAAAACTGAATTTGATAAATCTACATCAAATAAACTAGTAATTGATAATTCTGATTCACTTTCTCCACTTTCAGGATATAAAACAGATATATTTGTATCAGAAGTTGATGATGTTGTTACTGTTCCTGTATCAGAATCAGGAATCGTTGGACTTACTAAATCTTCAGACGAGTTATTTATATCAGAATTTGATGATGATGTCGCTGACTGATCTTTTAAACCAAGAGTTCCTATCATTTGCCAAATACCTTTTGAATTATTTGAATCAAAAAGTTTAACAACATAATTTTCGGCAAATAAGTTTGTTGAAGTTATAGGTGTTAAAATTGACACAATCGGAATTAGATTACGAATTGAAGACTTATGATTAATTTTCATAATTTTTCCTTTAAAAAAATATATTAAAGTTAATAACTTTTTTGTTTTTATTATGATTTTTGCATAGTTTATCATGATAAAACAACGGCTATTATCACTTTTTTTAGTAATTTTATCAGATTAAAAATTTTTGTAAGATTATCAAAAAGTTATCGCTGAAAACCCCCACCTCCAAATCCGTTTAGGATTTTTAAGTGGTGGGTATTTCACCTGTTTAGTATTAATCACAAAACAGACAAAATATAAATATAAAAATTAAAGCATTTTTTTAACTTTTGGGTCGTTTAACCAAATTGGAAGCTCTTTTAACAGTGAATCATAAAGTTGAGAATCTGAAACACTTTTAATATGATCCAATGCGAAAAAGTTACAATTATCGACATGTCGTCCTGTTAAAGTGTCAAGTTGTTGAAGAATTCCGTAATTACTTCCACCAATTCCGACAAATTGCCAAAAAATAGGATATTTGGAATAATCAATTAATAAGCTTTTAATTAGTGAATCGTAACCAACTCCTCCATCACTAATAAAAATTACAAAAACTGGAATTTTAGAATTACGATAAGTTGCAAAAATATCTCTCATAACAACTGGTTCATTGTTTCCGCTAAACCAACCCCATGATGTATAACCGCCATCTGTTTTATTGATGTAATTCAAGATATTTTTAGTTGTTACAGTTGTTAATCTTTTAAATGTATCTGAAAATGCCCAAGTTTCGATTTCACCGTCATCATCAAAATATAAAGCAATAGGCATGGTTTTATCAACAATTAATTGAACATCACCTCGCTGATATTGTCCAAACATTGAACCTGAAGCATCAAGAACAAGAGCAACTTTCACCGTAATATTTTTTAAATTTTGTTTTTTATCAAGAGAAGTTATAAACGATTTTGTTAGATTTACAAGTTGCGGAGCTTCTTTTTCGACTCTTTTTTCAAGAATAACTTTTTTATCTAAGTTTGTTTTCGTTGATGTTGATGAGGTCGAAGATGTTTGATCTTCTATTTTTTCTTCACCGCCAAAATGTTTTAATAATGCACTTAAACCACCGTTAAAACCTTGAGCAAAGCTATTTAGTCGCCAAACTCCATCTTTTCGATACATTTCAGAAATTATAATTGCTTTTTCTTTTTCAAAAAGCGAACCGTTAAAACGAAAATTAAAATGTTCATCTGTGCCATTTCCAACTAAACCAAATAATTTATTATTTTTGCTTGAAAGTTTAAAATATGAATTTTGTATGGTTGAAAAATTACCTGCTCCGTCTAATGTAGCAACAAAAACAAGCTTATTTATAAAACTTGGCAATAAATTTAATTTAACATCGAAGATTTCGATATTGCCATTTTTTGAATTAACGATTTCACTATTTGGCGAACTTTTTTGATTGTAAAAAACAAAATATCTATCGTCAGAAAGTTTATCTTCGCTATTAACTCCAAAACATGAAATATCAATCGTGTCGTGTGAATTTATAAAAATATCTAATCTGATTTGATCAAGATTTTCTAATTTTACTTTTTCGCCTTTGATGATTTCTTTCATGATAAATTAGACATTAACTCCGAAATTTTTACAAATTACATGTAATCCGTCTTTAAAACCTTGACCAACAGCTCTAAATTTCCAATCGCTATTATGTCGATAAAGTTCGCCGAACATCATTGCAACTTCAGTGCTAACATCTTCACTTAAATCAAATCTTGCGATTTCAACTTTGTTTTCTGCATTAACAACTCGAATATAGGCATTTTTAACCATTCCGAAATTTTGTTTTCTAGCTTGAGCATCATGAATCGTAACAGTGAAAACTATTTTTTCGATATCAGCACTAACTTTTGGCAAAGATACTTTTATTGATTCATCATCGCCATCGCCTTGACCAGTTAAATTATCACCCATATGTTCAACAGAACTATCAGCTGATTTTAAATTATTATAAAAAATAAAATCGCGATCATTTCGAACTTTTTCATTTTTACCGAGCATAAAAACACTTGCATCTAAGTCAAATGAATCACCATCGGTAACTCGTAAATCCCAGCCTAAGCCGATAAAAACATCTTTTAAACCTGGTGCTTCTTTTGAAAGAGAAACATTGCCACCTTTTGATAAAGAAACTGCCATTTATATTTTCCTTTGATTTTTTAATATTTTTATTTTATCATAAAAATATTGTTTAATTTTAATATTTTTCTACTAAAGCGATCGCCGTCATTCTGAATTTATTTCAGAATCTACAAATTAATTCATAACAGGATTGTTTTCAAGTAATAAAAACTCAAACAAAGTCCCTTTGAATTCAAGTTGCTGTTTAGCGGTTACGATGTAAGGTTCAAAAGCGATTGAAATCGTTGAAAGTTGAGCTTTTGCAATTTTAAAAATTTGTTTGTAAGGAGTCTGTTTTGTCATTTCATCTTCGATAATTCGCTGAACAATAATTTCACATGAACTAACAACGGTTAAGTTTTCGATGTTCAATTCATCGCGAAAATTAAATTGCTTATCTAGTTTTTTAAGATCGCTTTCATTCAATTTGATTTCAGAAATAGCATTTTTTAATTTGCCAAAATCTTTATTTGTTTTAATTAAGCCAAGTTTTCTATAAATTTCAATCGTGAAAATTAAATAATAACGATCAGCATTTTGACTTCCTTGCGATTTTGCATAAACGATAAAATCTTTAACTGTATCCGTGAAAGATCTTCGAATAATTTTTCCATTTCCGCGAACTTTGATTAACTCAAGTTTTGGGTTTTGATTTCTTTGACATTGCTCAACTGCTTCCTGAATTTTTACATTGAAATACTCTTTTTCGATTTTGAGAAAATACTTTTTTATTTCGTGACCTTTTTCTGTTCTACTCATAATAGAAATATGTTTAGCTGTATCAACTGTTAAAAAGTATTCAATGGATGTAAATTTACCAGATTCGTCTCTATGTGTAAAATCAGATTCATGTGTTACATTTTTGCCGTTCACTTTTAAGTGAACGGTTGGAAAAGTGATAAAATCGATATTTTCCTCAAACAAACCTCTGTTAATTTGATCCTTGATCCAGTCTGAAAACTGTCTTTTTACACCTAAGAATTTATATAAATCTCTTGCTGAAACAGTTTGAGAATTCTCTTCCCCAATTTTTTGAGGCACAATTTTTACGATTTCTATCATTTTTTACTTGGTAAATTATTGAATTAAAATAAATTTTTTTGCTGAAGAGTTGTTAGAAAGTTACCAAGTTTCTTGACATAACTCTTCAAAATTTACTTCAAAAAGGCTTTCAAGCCGAATGACTTAGAAAGCTTGAGTTATGTCAAAGGCACTTGGTAAGCCTTGTTGAAATAAATTTAAAACAAATAATTTAAGATTTTTTGATTTGAATTGTAGCAAAATTTTTTAATTAGATCCTGAAACAAGTTACAGTAGATATCGCTTCAGGATGACGGTTGAGGGATGAGGAAAAATCGAATATTATATTTTTATCGAACACACATTACATTAATTTCTGAAGTTTTTTCTCCAAAATAGCCGTAGTTTTCAACTAAATAAACTCGCCAAGCAAAATTTTTATTTTCGCTATGTTCTAATTTTGACCAAAAATATTTTCTATCATCTTTATGAACTGAATTTAAGTTATTTGAAATCGATGTTAATTCGTTTTGATTTGGCAATCTCCAATCAGAATAACTTTTAAAAGATAATTCTGAACAGAATGCTTTTGCTGATTGCCAATTTAGAACTATATTTTTGATAATTACAAAATGAGACGAGCCTATTTTTATTGAATATGCTGTTTCGTTTTCATTAGTTTGAGAATTTTCTGTTTGACTTTGACGAGGTTGTGAAACTTGACTTTTTTGAGTCGATTGATAATTTTGATGAGGTTGTTCAACAATTTCATTAACTACTGGTTTTAAAATCGGTTCAAGAAAAATTTGAGCAACTGTTCCAACAATCGTTAAAACTAACATTCCACCAATAGTTTTTAATAAATTTGACATATCCATGATTTTTATTCAACCTTTATATTAAATAAACGAATATTCTGCTCTCGAATAAAATTTTTAGCTGGTTCTCGTTTGAATTTAAATAATTCTGATTTTATTTCGTTTGCAAATATTTGAGCCGAAATAAAATTTTTAAATATTTTTAATGGAATTTCAAAGATTGAACCTCGATATGAAATCGTCATTTTGCTTTTATCTTGATCGATTTCAACTTCGTTAGTTCTGCTCCATAAATAATCTTTTGCAAAAAATCCCATTTTAATAATATTTAATTTGTTATCTTTTATTCCTATAAAATCAACGATTAATTTTTCAGATTGATAGACAAAGTTAAAACCAAAAATCGCGACCTCATCGGTTAATTTAAAATCAGAAAGTTCGTTAGCTATATTTTCTAAAATATATTTTGAAATTTCTTTTTGTTTTGAAAGATAAAAATCGTAAAGTGAATTATTATACAGTTTTAGAATAAATTCATTTCGTTGAAGTGCTTTATGTAAAAATTGAAAAGTCTGAACGATTGTTTCGTTCGATCTAAAATCGCGATATTTATTTGAAACTAATAAATTAAATCTTCGTTCAACTGCAATACATTCATCAAATAGTTCTTTGTCTCCTGAATCACAAAGTTTTATATTGTTAAGTTTTTGATTTTCTTGTTGAAGTCTAAAAGTTACGAATGAGATTTTTTCATCGACATAATCGAGTGAAAGTCGTTTTATTTCGTAATCTCGAATTGCAAATTTTTCAGCTGATATTTGTTCTAATTTATCGTTTTTATCTGATCCGTAGGCTGTTTTTGATAGTTCTTTTTCTAAGAGTTTTATTTTTACCATTCGCCATTCCATCGATTCGACCTCTTTTTGAATCTCTTGTCGCTGTTTTAATAGCTTTTGTAGATCATAAATTGTCGGATCAATTTTAGAATTTTCGGCGATGAGGTAATGAAATAAAACTATAAATATATATAGTATTTTTTTCATTTATTTATTATTATTTTTCGCTTTCTCCAAAGATATCTTTAAAGACAGGGTTTTTTTGTGTAAGAAGTTCAAGATCTATCATTCCGTCAGGATTTATATCAAATTCCATGTTTGAACAAGCATTTGAATTATGACGACAAGCACCTAATAAAGTATTTGATATTTGTGAATAAAGTTGTCCAGTGATCATTATTTTTAATTCACCGCCAACACTTTCAGCTGATTTACTAGTTTCGATATTGTCGCAAAGAGAATTGCATTTTGTCGAAATCGAATAGCCGTTTGAATATACAAAATTGCTATTCGAATATTCGGCAAAAGGAATCCATGAGCCATTTAATAATACTTCAGTTGTGTGTCCGTTTTTTGACATGACAATTGCTGTATCTTCTAATAATTGATCGTTTGGCAAGTTTATTTTTACTTCTGAAGGTTTTTGCATCATAAAAATTAATAAAAATATAAAAATAAAGTCTAATAAAACGATAACTTGAGGCTGTGAGAATCTTTTCATGTTATTAATGTTTTGTTACTATCCATCGTGTCAAAGTGTGATTAACGATATAAATAAAAATTCCCAAAAGAGTTGTTAAACCTGCACCAATTAAAACAGCTGAAAGAGTTTCGATAATTGAAACCGAAGCACTTAAATTAACATTAACGAGAGCATAAATTGTTCCACCAACTCCAAGCATTGGCGGAGCTTGAAGATTTAAATCAACGGCAACAAAATCAACTGGATTTTTTGACATTGCATAAAAAAGTTGAAGCCAAAGAGTAAGAAATATAAAAAAATAAAATAGATTAAAACCAATTCCTGCGGTTTGAACGATATTTACGATTTTTGGTAAAATCATAGGTTCAGGTTCGACGGCTGGAGCAATAACCGACGAGTCATAACGACTTGCGATTTCGTTAATTTTTTCTTCTTCAGTAAAAACTTTCGGTTCAGGCATTATTCTAGCTGGAGCAAAGATTTCAATTAATGCCGTGTAAATAAAAATTGCTATAACAAACGACCAAATCAACGAAAAGAAAGAATTTACTTCTTTTGTAGATATTTCATACTTGCCCATCCCAACACCTTTCCTTCTTTTGTAGAAATTTCAACTTTTGCCCATTGATAATTAAACACTCCGTTAAAAGTCTTGTCAGCACCATTAATAAAGTATCTAACTCTTACATTTGTAGCTTTTGTCATTTTGCCTGTTCTTTGTAGTTCTAATCCTGTTAATGGATTTTCTCGAATACTCAAGCCATTTCTTGCTGTAACTTTAAATGAAAGTTTTTCATAGAATCTTGAATCGATATCACCAAAGTCTTCGACTAGGCTTTTTAGATATTCGATATATTCTTTTTTACTTTTTTTAAGAGCAGATATTAATTCATCATTTGGAACATAATTTTCATCAAACGATAATTCTTCGATATCAGCAAGTTTTGATTCAAAATCTGAATCATTAATCAAATAAAAAAGAGTATTTTCATCATCGTAAGATACTTGATCCGCTAACATAAACCATCTTGTTAAATATTGCCATGAATCTGAATTTGTAATTTTTTCATTTTCATCTGCTTTATTTACAAGTAAATCAATCGTTTTATTGATATTTGGTTTTTTCATGGCTTGTTTGACAGCTGGAAGATCTTCGACTTTTCCTGTTTTAACGATTTCTATATCAGCTGCGACCTCATCTTTATATTTTGTGTATTCTTTAATAAGATCTTGAACCTCTTTTTCATCTTTTGTCTGTTCTTCAGTAAAATCAGAAAACAACAGCGATGAGGTAACAAGAGAAAGAATTAAAAGTTTTGGAGAGATCATTGGTTGTTGACACTGTTTTCTAATGCTTTTTTGTCATTATCAATTTTATTTAATAAATTTTCATTACCAAAAATCTCATTAATTTCGTCTTCTGTTAAAGGTTGTTTTGTTGAATCATTTTCAAGAGTAACCAATGTGCCTTGTTTACAAGTGCTTAAAGTTGATCCAAGAGATCAATTACCTGAATTGTTTATAAGTTTCTTTTTGATTTGGTCTTTATTTAGACCTGCGGAACAGTTACCTGTATTTGATTTAACTGTATAAGTTGGAGAGTTGTTTTGTTGTTGATTTGTTTTATTTTTGTTTAAGGTATCCTTACCGTTCGTTCGTTCGTTCGTTCGTTCGTTCGTTCGTTCGTTCGTTCGTTCGTTTGGTTGTGATTTAATTCACCGTCGTTTTGATCAGATTCTTCTTCTTTTTGTTTTTTTCTTTTTTGTTTTTCAGCTTCGGCTTTTGCTTCGAGTTCTGCTTGATATTCGTCTTGTTTGCTTTTAAAGGTTTTGCTAGAAAGATATTCCTTATATTTTGCTGGTTTTTTATTTTCACCATCAAGATCCAAAGCAAGAGCGATTTCATTACCAAAAATTAAAGCTTCTGTTTTATCAAGCTTGAAATCTTTAACTGGAACTTCAAAAGCCTCATCATTTTTCACAACAACTATTTTTGAAACAGAATCTGATATTTCATGAGCTTTGCCAAACTCTTTACCATTTGAGAAATAAACACCGTCTTTAATTGATTCTGCTCGTTTGCCTTGATAAACTTTTTGACCATATTTTGGGGTATCACTGTTTAATATAAAAAAACCAATATAAAGATCGCCATCACCTTTTTTGAAACCAATATCTAAACCAAAAAGATTATCAATTCCAATTGGAGATGAATCTTTAATTTGATGTTTTTCGAGATCACTAATAAGTTCATTAGCCGAATCATTGCCTTTTAAATATTCTAAAGCTTTGTGAATTGCACCGCTAGATTTATTATCTCGGAAATCCTTATTAGCTTTGTTGTCATATTCAGTTTCAAAAGCTGAACATTTTAATTCATCTTTTAGTTTTAACATTTGTTCTTTAGCTTCGGCTTTTTCACTTTTGCTACTATCTTTGTTCATCATAACTTCATTAAGTTGATCAAATTGACCAGTTATATCTCTTGGTGGCTGACAATTAAATATTCCACCTTGCAAATCTGCACCAAATAAAACAGCTAAAGCTATTCCGCTAATTTTTCTTTTGTTATTGGTTAAGTTCATTTTCTACCTCATTAACTTGTTGTTCTACATTTTTTTTGTTAGTTTTTCGAGTTGGAGCTTCTTCAGTATTTGAATTTCCGCCACCATTAACAGCCTCTTCTAGCATTAAAATAGCTTCATCAGCATATTGTCCGCTAACTTCCAATGTATCTTTTCGTCCTACTAAATCTTCAGATTCTATAATATGATCCGCAATTGTTTGTTTAAACGATGCAATATCTCTCATCAGTTGTGAATGAGAACCAAAAACAGATTCTTCACCAGTATCTGCTTTACATTTTTCATAATTGCTCGTCAATCGAGAATAACTCATTCCAGCTAACTCATTTTTTGCTTTTTGCTGTTCGCAAATTTTACGAGATTTTAAATAAAGATCAACCATTTTTCGCTGACCTTTTGTAGCTTTTTCGATAGTTTTCTGAAGACCGATTATTTTTTGCTGAAGTCCCGGAATTTCATTTAACTCTTGTCGAATCTTGTCTCGTTTTTGCTTCATAACTTGCAACTGTTCAGATTGACTTTTTGGAGCGGTTTCATAATTACTTTTATCCGTTGCAAACATAGAAACCGACAACGAGACAACTAAAAATAACTTTCTCATTTACAATCCTCGATATCGTTATACTTTCGCCAATCTGGACAATTTTTCGCAAGTTGATTAATCAAATCTTTATTTTCAGATTCACCTTCTGCTTTTAGATCCTGAATCGATAAATAAACAGCATAACAAGTAGCATGTTTGATCATTTTTTCAGTTCCTTCAACACATTTTTTATTTCGAGTTAAAAGATCTTTAATAATCGCATGATTACGATCTATTTCACCACCGATTTTTTTATAATAAGCCTCATTTTTAGTTCGAGGGTCATTATCTAATCTTTCCTGAAAATCAGAAAACAAAAGAGAAGTTGGTAATAATAAAATTGGCAATAATTTCAAATAGCCTCCTTAAAAAAATTCAAAGCATTTTATCGTATAAGCATGATTGATAGTGTCCTTATATTTCGAGTTTTAAAACACCGTCATTTTGAAAGCGATAGCTTCTTGTAACTTGATTCAGAATCTAATAATATTAAAATTACGAAAAATTGGGAATTGGAGAGAATAAAAATTGGCATCGCAAAAAGAAGTCATCGATGATATTTGTCAAAAGTTGGGAGTCAATCAAAAAACTCTGGCTGATATGATGGGAATTTCTCAAAACAGTATTTCAAATTGGAAGCATGAGCGACAAGAAATTCCGCTTTGGGCTTCTAAAATGTTTGATTTATTATTATTGCAAAAAGAACATTTAGAACTAACTCGCACACTTGTAAAATACAAATTATAAAATAAAAGTGTAATATTTAAATAAAAAATCAAAACTTATGAAGTAATATATGTTAAAATTTTATCAAAGGTGAATGACTTATTTTTGAACTGTTAGCATTCACCTTAATAAAACAAAAAGGTTTTACCTTGGAAATTATAACAAACTTAGTCGAACTCATCGAAAATGAACCGCGAATTTCTCATCGAGTTATCGCTGAACAAACACACAACTTAGAACGAAGTGTTTCTAAATTAATTACTTCAAATATCGATAAATTCGAGATTTTTGGAGTCGTGCGATTTCAAATCGCATCAGTTTCTGAAATAAAACTTAAAGAAAATCCAGATTCTAAGCCAACAAAAACTTTCTATCTCAACGAACAACAAGCTACTTTACTAATATCAATGATGAGAAATAACGACATCGTTGTAGATTTTAAAGTCCGTTTAGTTGCTGAATTCTTTCGAATGCGAGAGCTTTTGCAAAATCAGAAATCGCAACCTGTTCAAACTCAAAACTCTCAACTTCCAGAAATTGGAAATTCAACAGAACAGATAATCGAACTCGATAACTATTTTATGGCAACAGCGAATTTAATCGAAAACCTTGAATCAAAAAAGCCGACAACTCTTTACCGACTTGATAAATTTTACAAAAAATTTCATAACTTTTCAGTTCTTGAATATTTTGAAATAGAGCTTGATTCACAATTCTTTCTTCCAACAGAATTAGGACGAATGATCAATAAATCACCAGTCGAGATTAATTTGATGATAGCAAACAAAGGTTATCAAATTCGAGAAAATGGCATTTGGAAAATGACCTCATCGGGTGAAGAATTTGGAATTGTGATCGTTGGTAAGTTTAGTCAATTAAAGTGGAAGATGAAAGCTATTTTGTGATTCGTGAAAAAAGCTAATAATAGTAAAATTACGAAAAATCAAATTAATTCAAAAAGGGACTGAACTTGAGCGAAGTCGAAAAAGAAGAAAATCTCGTTAAAGAAACCTGTCGTGAATTGGGAATTACCCAAAAGGAATTGGCGGAAATGATTGGAGTTAGCAATAATGCAGTTTCGACATGGAAAAATGAAAAAAAACAGATTCCAAAATGGGGTTTTAGATTATTAGAGCTTATACAAACAGAATTAAAATATAATCAATTATGGCGAAACAATTTGGTTTATCGCAAAAGATATAGCTGATGTCTTAGATTACAGCGACACTTATTCGATGACACGAAGTCATATTGACGATGAAGACATTAAAAAAATCAAAACCGCAGAAATTACGGGTTTGACAAAATACGGTAATAACGATATTTCTATTATCAACGAATCAGGTTTGTATTCGGCGATTCTTGGAAGCAAAAAACCAGAAGCCAAACAATTCAAACGATGGATTACAAGCGAAGTTCTTCCGTCAATTCGCAAAACTGGAAATTACTCAATTCAACAGCCACAAACTCAAAATTTGCAAAAACATGATTTTCATGCACTCACAAACGAACTTAACGATTTTGAAATTTATTCAAACAAGCTTTTAGGTTTTATTGAAAATTTAGAAATACGAAAACCGACAACTCTTTTTCGTTTTGACAAAATCATGCTTCAGCAATTTGGAGCTTCGCCTTTAAAAACTTTTGAGATCGATATCGATTCACAATTCTTTTTGCCGACTGAATTAGGAAAAATGATCAATAAATCAGCGGTTGAAGTTAATTTGATGATTGAACACAAAGGTTATTAAATTCGAGAAAATGGAATTTGGAAAATGACCTCATCGGGTGAAGAATTTGGAATTGAGATAAACGGTAAGTTTAGTCAAATTAAATGGAAGATGAAAGCTATTTTGTGATTCGTGAAAAAAGCTAATAATATTAAAATTACGAAAATATCAAAATTAATCAAAAAGGATTTATTCGTGAGCGAAGTCGAAAAAGAAGAAAATCTCGTTAAAAAAACTTGCCGAGAATTGGGCATCTCTCAAAAGGAATTGGCAGAACGAACTGGCTATGCTCAAGAAACTTTATCAAGGTGGATTAAAAGTAATTTGCTACCAAAAAGTGCAATTCAACATATAGAATTATTATTAACTCACGAAAAAATATTAAGAATTTTAAATAAAAATGAATTGGCTTATTGATTATAATAAATTATAATTACAGGAACTAGAGAGGTAGCTTCCAAACAGACCAACTCTAGAATCATTTTAATCAAGGAATAAAATGTCCGAAAATTATAACAAAAATATCGTCGAACTCATCGAAAATGAACCGCGAATTTCTCATCGAGTTATCG
Organism: Campylobacterota bacterium; assembly: GCA_030152305.1. Lineage (GTDB taxonomy): Bacteria > Campylobacterota > Campylobacteria > Campylobacterales > Thiovulaceae > Thiovulum_C. The sequence continues at coordinate 87,218 of JASKOM010000007.1, read as the reverse complement.
CCGAACAAACGGAAAATCAAGCAAAATCAATTTTGGATTCTATTACGAGAAATATTGCAGATTTTGAAGATTTTGGAATGGTGCGATTTGAAATCGTTCCTATAAAAAACTCGAAAAATCGGGTTAATGAAGAGAAAACTTACTTTTTAAACGAGCAACAGGCAACTTTATTAATGAGCTATTTGCGAAATAATCCAATCGTGAAAAACTTTAAAAAGCTTCTTGTTAAAGAATTCTTTCGAATGCGAGAGCTTTTACAAACTCAAAATTCGCAAAATCTACAACTTCCAGAAATTGGAAATTCAACTGAACAGATTATCGAACTTGACAATTATTTTATGGCAACAGCGAATTTAATCGAAAACCTTGAATCAAAAAAGCCAACCACTCTTTTTCGACTTGATAAATATGTTCAGCGAAATCGTAACTTTTCACCGCTTGAACATTTTGAGATCGATCTCGATTCACAATTCTTTCTTCCAACAGAATTAGGACGAATGATTAGTAAATCAGCGGTTGAGATTAATTTGATGATTGAACATAAAGGTTTTCAACTTCGAGAAAATGGAATTTGGAAAATGACCTCATCGGGCGAAGAATTTGGAATTGAGATAAACGGTCAGTTTAGTCAAATCAAGTGGAAGATAAAAACTGTTTTGTAATTCGTAGGGAGCAACCATTCCGAAAAAAGTAAAATTGAGATCCCGAAATAAGTTGTAGAAGCTTCGTTTCGGGATGACGGTTTGGGGTTGTCTTCTGACAGGAATAATTATATTTTATTATAAAGCATATATTAACCAAATTGATGAATTAGACAAATATATTTGTTATGTTAAAATTTTAGTTAGCATTAAAAAAATTTTGGAGGAGCAATGTTAAGATTTGCGGAAGTTGTTAATAACTTTTCGGATAACGATATTACTAGTTTAGAGAGTAAATATATAAATAATAGCTCTCATAACTGGGCAAACGAATCTAACGATTATGTAAAAGATTGGAATAACATCTCAAACATGATTAAAGATGCCAGAAATTGGCGGTGTGAAATTTGCGGTTGGACAAGCAAATAACAACGAAAACAGAAGATATATTCATACACATCATATTGGCGGAGATAAACGAGATAGCAGTTCTTTAAATTTAAAAGTTTTATGTATCGATTGCCACTATAAAATTCATCAGTCTTTAGCTGGAAATCATGAACATTCAAAATTTCTTGAAATAAAACAACAGCTAAATTTAGCTGAAACTGACAAACAAAAACAACAACAACAATTAGAAATAGCTTCAAAAAACACTGTAACGATTGGTAAATTAATGTTTCAGGATTCAGAATTACCTGCTCGTATGAACTGGCAATCAGCTTGTGATTATTGCAAAAAACTTCGTCTTCTTGGTTTTTCAAATTGGAGATTGCCAAATAAAGATGAACTAAAAATAGCTTACCGCAATAAATCAAAATTTAATAATATCAGAAACGAATGGTATTGGAGTATAAGTAAATATACTAGTTCATATTTTTGGATCGTTTATTTCGTCAGTGGAGATGTTCTTTGGAATAGTCAGGCTAGTAGTGATCTCGTTTTATGTGTCCGAGATCTGAACTAATTCGAGATGATGAAAAGTATAGAATGACGGTTTTGAATGCTTTCGTTATAAATTGGTAATTAATTTAAAAAAGGAGTTTTGAATAAAATGAAGAAAATCTTAGTTCCAATTTTGGGAACTGTTTTATCAGCGAATGCTGGATCACTTACAGTTGAGAAAGGCTGGAATTTATTTGGAAGTTCGCATGAAATTGATTTAAATCGAACTTTTGCGAGTTATCCAGATATCAAATTCGGGATTACACAAAAAACTGTCTCCCTGAATTAATTTCATGGTCAAAAAACCATAAATTAATTAGATCTCGAAACAAGTTCAGGATGACAAAAAAGCAAAATTCTATTTAAATATATAAACTGGTTCGTGATTTATTTCTAAATGTTTTAATATATTTTCAGTTCCATCTAATTTCATGATTCGTCTATTTTCTTCAAAATATATTTTCTCAATTTCGTTTGATATATTCCAATAAATTATAAATTTTTCAAATTCAACTCGATGTAAATTCGTCGAAAAATCTCGCGAAATATATTTTTCATTTTTTATTAAATTTGCAAAAATTCTAAAAGCTGTCAATTGCGGATAATTTTCCTGTTCGCCCGTCAAACCGTAACCGTTTGCAATTAATTGATGCCAATAAACACGATGAATTTTCTTCGTCGAAATCGCAATTGCCAAATATCTAATCATATGTGCCGAATAATCTTTCAATAAAATAGTTTCTGTTTGACTTGTAGGAGTATATGGAAAAGTATCTCTAATTGGATAATTCGTTTCTGTGATAAATATTTTTTTAGGTGAAAAAATTTTATGCAAAAGCCAAATTTTTTTATCAAGATTAAAAAAATAGCCCTGTTTATTTTCTGGATAACCTCGACGATCAACATATAAAAGCGATGATATAAAATCATATTTTTCTTTTGCCAAAAATGTCGAAGCCCACCAGTGAATTTCAAAATCGATAACTGAACTTCCGATTAATTCGATATTTTTAAAAAATTCATTTCGAACATTGAAAGCAATATTATAAAAATTTAAATATTCATTTGGCGAAACAAAACCCCATTTTATACGATTTGGAACATTTCCAATTTGAAATTTATTAACTCCAATTTCGCTAAATTTATCAAAAATTATTTTAATTTCATTTTCAAATTTATTTAAATTCTCGATATCTTCGCGATTTTGCAATATCGTTAAAACTATTTCATGATTATTATTAATTTTTAAAATTTCACGGGCAAAATTTATATATTTATCAACCTCATCGAAATTATCAAGATGAAATCGCAACGAGATATTTTTTATATTTAAATTTTTCAAAATTTCAAGCTGTTTATTTTCACCTCGTTCAAGCGAAACAACAATAGCTAAAAAATCATTTAAATCAATCAAATTATCATTTTGCTCTTTTTTAAATATCAAATTTTTTATTAATTTAAACATGCCGATGAGGTGCGACGAAAAGATTTCAAATTTGCGACCAGCCCGTAATTGTTTTTTATATTTTTTGGAAATTTGATATGGCTGATCAGAAAAATAGTCCCACCGCCACAAATTAATTTTATTCATGTTTTATTAACCAGCTTTTATATATTTCAGCTATATTTTGTTTAATTGATGATTGTTTATTTAACATTTTTTATTTAAAGCCTATTGTTTTTTAGTAATTATACTTATGCAAAATATTTATAAATATATAAAAAATTAAAATTTAATTATTCGTGTCGTTAAATATAAAGTTCTAGTGTCTTTTTGTTTTTTTGTCTATTTTTTTATAATCTAACATAGAGATATTATTATTTTCAGATCAAACTTTTCAGCTACAATTTTATAAATTTTAAATAAAAAGAGTAACTATGGCACAAAGAAAAGATATTAAAAATATTTTGCTAATAGGCTCTGGACCTATCGTTATCGGACAAGCTTCAGAATTTGACTATTCTGGAACTCAAGCTGTTAAGACTTTAAAAAGTCTCGGTTACAGAGTTACACTTATTAACTCGAATCCTGCAACGATTATGACTGATCCAGAATTTGCTGATAGCACTTATATAGAACCAATTGAAGAAAAAATTATTGCTCAAATTATAGAAAAAGAAAAAATAGATGCTATTTTGCCAACAATGGGCGGACAAACTGCTCTTAATGTTGCAATGAGCATGTTTAATAAAGGCATGTTAAATAATGTCGAATTTTTAGGTGCAAAACCTGAAGCAATAAAAAAAGGTGAAGACCGAAAAGTTTTTAAAGAAGTTATGCAAAAAATCGGCATGGATCTTCCAGTTAGTAAATATGCTTATACAGTTGAAGAAGCTATGGATGTTGCAAATTATATTTCTTTTCCGATGATTATTCGAGCATCTTTTACTCTTGCGGGTGGCGGATCTGGTGTTGCTTATAACATCGAAGAATTAAAAGATCTTGCCCAAAAAGGTATCGATGCTTCGCCAATTAAAGAAATATTAATCGAAGAATCGCTTTTAGGTTGGAAAGAATATGAAATGGAAGTTATTCGAGATCGCGATGATAATTGTATTATTGTCTGTTCGATTGAAAATTTCGATCCTGTTGGTGTTCATACTGGTGATAGTATAACTGTTGCTCCTGCTTTGACTTTGACAGATAAAGAATATCAAAAAATGCGAGATGCTTCGTTTGCAATTCTTCGAGAAATCGGTGTTGATACAGGCGGTAGCAATGTTCAATTTGCAATTCATCCAGATACTGGTCGAATGACTGTTATCGAAATGAATCCTCGAGTTTCTCGAAGTTCTGCTCTTGCAAGTAAAGCAACAGGTTATCCAATTGCAAAAGTTGCGACATTATTAGCTGTAGGTTTTACTCTTGATGAAATCAAAAATGATATTACAGGAACTCCTGCAAGTTTTGAACCTGTTATCGATTATGTCGTTACAAAAATTCCACGATTTGCTTTTGAGAAATTTCCAGAGGCAAATAGCACACTCGGAACTTCAATGAGATCAGTCGGTGAAGTTATGGCAATTGGTCGAACATTTAAAGAATCTCTTCAAAAAGCTCTTCAATCTCTTGAAACTGGTTTAAACGGTTTTAACGAAATCGATGCCGAAGATGAATTTATTCGACACGAATTAAGACGAGCAAATCACGATCGTGTTTTATATGTCGGTGAAGCTTTTAGACGAGGAATGACAATCGATGAGGTATTTAATTTATCAAAAATTGATCCTTGGTTTTTATATCAAATTAAAGAAATAATCGATTTCGAAAATAATATCGATTTATCGATTTTAGAAAATCCGACAAAACTTCGAGAAGCAAAAAGCATGGGCTTTTCAGATAAAAGAATATCGATTTTATCGACATATTCAGAAACTCAAGTTCGTGTTTCTCGAAAAAGATTTGGTGTCGCTCATCAATATAATCAAGTTGATACATGCTCAGCTGAATTCGATTCGACAACTCCATATTTATATTCGACTTTTGAGAAAAATCCACTTGAAGAACGAGATAATTTAGAAGATGAAATTCGAGATCGAAAACGAGTAATGATTATTGGCGGTGGTCCAAACCGAATTGGTCAAGGTATCGAATTTGATTATTGCTGTGTTCATGCTTCGTTTGCTCTAAAAGATATGGGAGTCGAAAGTATCATGTATAACTGTAATCCTGAAACTGTTTCGACAGATTATGATACAAGCGATAAATTATATTTTGAACCAATTGATTTCGAACATGTTACATCTGTTATCGATCGAGAAAAACCAGATGGCATTATTGTTCATTTTGGTGGTCAAACTCCGCTTAAATTAGCAAATTTATTAACAGAATATTCTGCGAAAATTATTGGAACTTCGGCTCATTCGATTGATGTTGCTGAAAATCGTAAAAAATTCTCAAAATTCGTTGATGAAAATGGTTTCAGACAACCAGTTAATGGTTCGGCAACAACAAAAGAAGAAGCTTTTGCAATCGCTGAAAATATTGGTTATCCAGTTCTTGTTAGACCAAGTTATGTTTTAGGCGGTCGAGCAATGCGAATCGTTTATAACAAAGCTGAATTAGATAAATATATGATCGAAGCTGTTTCTGTTAGTCATGAATCGCCTGTTTTAATTGACCAATTTTTGGATCGAGCAATTGAACTTGATGTCGATGCAATTTCTGATGGCAAAAATGTTTATATCGGCGGTGTTATGCAACATATCGAAGAAGCTGGAATTCATTCAGGAGATTCTGCTTGTTCGCTTCCAACTGTTTCGATTTCTGATGAACTTCTCTCTGAAATTGACGACACAACTAAAAAAATCGCTCTCGGAATCGGTGTAATCGGTCTTATGAATATTCAATATGCAATTTATCGAGATGAGCTTTACCTCATCGAAGTTAATCCTCGAGCATCTCGAACTGTTCCGTTTGTTTCAAAAACAACAGGAATTCCAATGGCAAAAGTTGCAACTCGAGTTATGCTTGGTGATAAATTAGCTGATGCACTTTTCTTTTATGATCGATACGATGTAATTTATAAAGACGGCGATTTATATAAACCAAAATTAAAAAAACATGTTGCTGTAAAAGAAGCCGTTTTCCCATTTAATAAATTAGATGGAGCGGATTTAATTCTTGGACCAGAAATGAAATCAACTGGCGAAGTTATGGGTATTTCAAGTTCATTCCCGATATCTTTTGCAAAATCGCAATTGGCATCTAATAACAGAATTCCGCGACATGGCAAAGTATTTATTTCGTTATCAGATCTTGACAAACAATATTCACTTGAAATTGCTCGAGATTTTGTTTCACTTGGATTTAAAATCGTTGCAACAGGCGGAACTCATTCATATTTCAAAGCAAACGGAATCAAAAGCGAAGCTGTGTTAAAAATTAGCGAAGGGCGACCAAATATAACAGATAAATTAAAAAATGGTGAAATCGCTCTTGTTATTAATACAAGTGATAACCGAGGAAATCGAACAGATGCAAAAATGATTCGACAAACAGTTCTTCGAGAAAAAATTCCATATTTCACAACGATTGCCGCAACAAAAGCAACAACTGAAGCTCTTAAAAAAATGGAAGAATTTCATACATTCGATGTCAATCCAATTCAAGCATATTTATTAGCTGAATAACATTAAATAAAAAATATTTTTTGATTTATTATATTTTCCCCTTTTGGGGGGAAAACCTCTTGAGACACGATCAAATCTACAAAATTAAATATTTATAATTATTAATTAATAAACAAACTCTTTATAATTTTAAGATAAATAAAAAAAGGACTTTTATTTTGAACGATCATTCGATTTCGATCATGGGCAATAATGGCTCTGGAAAAAGCACTTTTATAAATTATCTAGTTGGGCTTTATAATTCCGAAGATCATCACCCTTTTTTAAAAGATTTTTCTCAATCGATGTCAGTTTTAAAAAATGGATCTTTTGGTTATGCTCCTGAAGTTGCTATTTTTGATAATAATTTATCGGCTCATGATTTAATAAAATATGTTGCAAATATGCGAAAAGTTACAAATTTTGATAGTCAAAAAATTTTAGAACGATTGGGTTTGGAAATTTCACCTCATCGAATTTTGCAAGAATATTCCAAAGGTATGCGACAACGATTAAGTTTGGCTCTCGCTGATATTGGTTCGCCTGAATGGTTAATTCTTGATGAACCAACAAGCGGTTTAGATTTTAACGGTGAATTTATAGTTAAAAATTTTATCGATGAGGTCAAAAAAAGATCAAAATTAATTGTCGCAACTCATTCAATCCGTTTGGCTTTTGAATTAAATCATGAAATTTGGCTTTTTAAATCTGGAAAAATAATAAAAAAAATATATGTAAATTCGATTGATGAACTCGAAAAAGAAATATTAATTTTAAAAAATTAGGAATAAATATAAAAATGAATTATGAAGTAATTGTTGTTGGTGGCGGTCATGCTGGAATAGAATCGGCTTTAGTTTCCGCAAGAATGGGCAGAAAAACAGTTTTGATTTCGATGCTTTCGGCAAATATTGGAGCAACAAGCTGTAATCCCGCAATTGGCGGACTTGCAAAAGGTCATCTTGTAAAAGAAATTGATGCTCTTGGTGGGCAAATGGGCAAAACGACTGATAAATGCGGTTTGCAATTTAGAATTCTAAACGAAAACAAAGGTCCAGCTGTTCGTGGCTCACGAGCTCAAATTGACATGGATCGTTATGCAATCGAAATGAGAACTCAATGTTTAACGACTGAAAATTTAACTGTTGCTCAAGATACTGTTGAAAAATTAATCGTTCGTGATAATAAAATTTATGGTGTCGTTACAGAATTAGGCATTGAATATTTTAGTAATCATGTAATTTTAACGACTGGAACTTTTTTAAATGGTGTTATTCATATTGGCGAAGTTCAACGAAAGGCTGGAAGATATGGCGAATTTTCGGCAACTCATCTTGGTGATCAACTTCGAGAATTAGGCTTACGAGTTGGTCGTTTAAAAACTGGAACAACCGCGAGAATCGATGCAAGTTCAATTGATTTTTCAGTTATGGAAATTCAAGGTGGCGATGAACCACCAATTCCGTTTAGTTTTCATACAGATCGAAATAGTTTTGTTAATAAAAGTCAATTGCCATGTTATGTAACTTATACGAATGAACAGACTCATGAAATTATCGAAAGTAATTTTTATCGAGCTCCTTTATTTACTGGTCAAATTGCAGGAATTGGTCCTCGATATTGTCCAAGTATCGAAGATAAAATTAATCGATTCAAAGGTCGCGAACGACATCATTTATTTATTGAACCGCAAACTCTTGACGCAACAGAATATTATATAAACGGAATGAGCACATCGTTACCGCCTGATGTTCAGCGAGATATGATTCATTCGGTAAAAGGGCTTGAAAATGCAAAAATCGTTCGTTACGGTTATGCAATCGAATACGATTATGTTGATCCAACAGAATTAAAACATTCGTTAGAAACTAAAAAAATTGCTGGTTTATATTTGGCTGGTCAAATTAACGGAACAACTGGTTACGAAGAAGCTGGAGCTCAAGGCTTAATGGCTGGAATAAATGCAAGTTTGTCAGTCGAAAATAAAGAGCCGTTAGTTTTGCGACGAGACGAAGCTTATATCGGTGTTTTAATTGACGATCTGGTAACTCGCGGAACAGTTGAACCTTATCGAATGTTCACTTCGAGAGCTGAATATCGTTTATTATTACGAGAAGACAATGCACATTTAAGATTATCGCATTATGGCTATAAATTAGGTCTTGTTTCACAAGATTTTATAAATCGAGTTGAATATTTAAAAATTAATTTAAAAAACAGTTTAGATGAACTAAATGAAATTTATTTTACTCCGAGTCTTGAAAATTTAAAATTGTTAGAAGATTTAGGTCAAGATAAAATAAAAGATCGTGTTTCGCTTTTGCGAATTGTTGGACGAAAAGATATTTCGATCAGTGATCTCGAAAAAATATATCCACAATCGAAGAATTTCTCGAATGAATTAAAAGAGTTAATTATTGTCGAAGCAAAATATGGTCGTTACATCGAAAAACAGCAAAGTCAAATCGAAAAAATGGAAAATTTATTATTTTTAAAAATTCCAGTTAATTTTAATTTTCGAAAAGTTTCAGGATTAAGCAACGAAATTGTCGAAAAACTAGAAAAATTCAATCCGCCTAATTTGCAATCGGCTTCGCAAATTCAGGGAATGACACCAGCGGCGATTGATATTTTGCAGGTTTATCTAAAAATGGAAGAGCGAGAAATTCAAAAAGATTAAATCAATCTGTCATCCCGAAGCGAAGATTCTGTAATTCATTTCTGGATCTAAAAAATAATCAAACACAACTTATAAAATAATTAATTCTTAGATTCCGTGTATTTATACGGAATCTTTTCACGGAATGGTCGCAGACCATAGTTTTCTACACATCTAATAAATCAAACAAATCATTGAGTAAAATAAAATGCCATAAGCCACTAAGCAAAAACAGTTTAATTTGCGAAATGAATTGGACATCGAAAACTTAACTGTGATTAGTTCTTGCGAATTAATAGCTCAACGAGTTATCGAATCCGAAATTCTAAACGAAACAGCTTACAAACAAATTTTCCAGATCGTCAAACAACAACTCGCAACAATCGAAATCTCTTTTGAACCTTACATCGTAACCGCAAAACAGCAACTAGAATTCAAAGGGACTTTGTTTGAGTTTTTGCTAAATTAATTTTTTAAAAGCTTGTGAAAAATTTTGCTACAATTCAAATAAAAATTTATAATTTATTTGTTTTAAGTTTATTTCACAAAGGCTTACCAAGTGCCTATGATGAAGCTCAAACTTTCTAGTTATTTAACTGGAAAGCCTTTTTGAAGTAAATTTTGAAGAGCATCATCATGAAACTTGGTAACTTTCAAATGACTCTTCAGCAAAAAAATTTATTTTAATTTAATAAATTACCAAACGAAAATGACAGAAATCGTAACAATATTGCCTCAAAAAATAGGGGACGAGAATTCTCAAACTGTTTCAGCGAGAGATTTGTACAAGTTTTTAAGTGTGAAAAAAGACTTTTCTGATTGGATTAAAATTCAGATAAAAAGAGGTCGTTTTTATGAAAATGTCAATTATTTAACTCTCCCCCTAAAAGGGGAGAGTGAGAAAGTAACACTTTATGAAAATGGCTTATACAGAAATCAATTTGGTCAAGTTTTACCTGTTGATTATTTCTTAACTCTTGAAACAGCTAAGCATATTGCTATTATCAGTGAAACAGACAAAGGTTATGAGATCAAGGAATATTTTCTCAAAGTTGAAAAAGAACATTGTAACTTAAGAATAGAACAAGCGGTCGAGAAAAGAATCAAAATAGCCGTTGAACACGAACTAAAAAAATTTGAAAAACAATGCAAACAATATAATCTTGTCAGAACAAGGCTTGACGGAAAAACCATTCGTCGATTATTTACCGACACAATTAAGAAGTTCGTTGCTTATGCAAAATCGCAGGGAAGTCAAAATGCTGATCGTTATTATTCGATTTTCACAATTGAGATTTATCGAAAACTTGGCTTAATCAAAACGAATAAAGATTTCAGCAAATTAAAAGATCATCTTTCGGATTATGACCTTGAGTTAAACGACGAAGATCTAAAAAAATTCGAAAAACAGTTTAATTTGCGAAATGAATTGGACATAGAAAACTTGACAGTTATTAGCTCTTGTGAATTAATAGCTCAACGAGTTATCGAAGATGAAATTCTAAACGAAACACCTTACAAACAAATTTTCCAGATTGTCAAACAGCAACTCGGAACAATCGAAATCGCTTTTGAACCTTACATCGCAACCGCAAAACAGCAACTAGAATTCAAAGGGACTTTGTTTGAGTTTTTGCTAAATTAATGGTCATAATTCAAACAAAACAGGTAAAAATATGATTTCTATCAGAGAAATAAAAGAACGAGCAAGTAAGTTTGCTTTTGAGTGGGCTGAAGCAAAAAGCGAAAAGCAACAAAGTCAAAGTTTTTGGATTGATTTTTTTAAGATATTTGATGTCAGTTCAAGGTCGCTGAATTTCGAATTTCCGATAAAAAATGCCGACGGAAATTCAGGTTTTATTGATCTGTTTTGGCGGGGACAATTGCTAATCGAACACAAAACAAAAGGCAGAAATTTAGACGAAGCGAAAAATCAGGCTTTTGGCTATTTGATGAATATTCGCGAAAAAGATATGCCGAAATATATTTTAGTTTCTGATTTTAATGAATTTTGGCTTTTTGATCTTGATTCAAAAGAAGAAAATCGTTTTTATTTAAAAGATTTAGCTAAAAATATAGATTTATTTTTATTTATTGCTGGATATGTCAAACGAAGTTATAAAGATGAAGAACCAACAAATCGTCTCGCGGCGGAATTAATGGGAAAATTGCACGATAAACTTTTTGACAACGGTTATCGCGGAAGCCAGTTGGAGCTATTTTTGACACGGCTTTTATTTTGTATGTTTGCCGAAGACACTGGTATTTTTCCGCGAGATTCTTTTCATGAATTTATAAAATTCCAAACTCACGAAACTGGTCGAGATTTGGGTTCGCAGATTAATTATCTTTTTGAACTTTTTGATACTCCGAACGAACAGCGACAAAAAAATTTGGATTCGAGTTTTTCGCAGTTTCCGTATATAAATGGAAATATATTTCGCGACCAATTGCGAATGGCAAATTTTGATAAATCGATGCGAGAAATATTATTAGAAGCTTGTAGTTTTGATTGGAGTCAAATAAGCCCATCGATATTTGGTTCGATGTTTCAGGCTTCGATGGATGTGAATAAACGAGCTGAACTTGGTTCTCATTTTACAAGCGAAACAAATATTTTAAAAGCGATAAAACCGCTCTTTCTTGACGATCTGTTTTTTGAGTTCGAAAAAGTTAAAAATAGTCCAGTTGCTCTCAACAAATTTCACGACAAAATCTCAAAATTGAAATTTCTTGATCCAGCTTGTGGAAGTGGAAATTTTTTAATCGTTGCCTTTCGAGAATTAAAATTACTTGAATTTGAAATTATGAAAATATCAGGTAATTTATTGTCGCTTGTTCATATTAATCAGTTTTTTGGTTTCGAAATTGACGAATTGCCTTCGCGAATTACCCAAACGGCAATGTTGTTAATCGATCATCAAATGAATATTTTGTTTGCTCAACTTTTTGGCGAATCAAAATTTAATATTCCAATTCGAGAAAATGCAAATATTTTTAATATTAATGCTTTAAAAAGTGATTGGAATGATATTTTAAAAGGTGAAAATATCGATTTTATAATTGGAAATCCGCCATTTTTGGGTTCAAAATTGCAATCAAAAGATCAAAAATCTGATATGGAAATCGTGTTTCAAAATGTAAAAGGTTATTGTGATTTGGATCTAGTTTCGGCTTGGTATATAAAATCAGCGAAATATATTCAAGGCAAAAATACAAAAGTTGCTCTCGTTTCGACAAATTCAATCGCTCAAGGCGAACAAGTTGGCATTTTGTGGAATGAACTTTTTGGAAAATATCAGATCAAAATTCATTTTGCTCATCAAACTTTTCAGTGGAACAACGAGGCTAAAAACAATGCGAAAGTTCATTGTGTGATTATCGGTTTTGCAAATTACGATATTTCGGAGAAAAGACTGTTTCAATATGAAACTATAAAATCAACTCCAAAAGAAATTTCTGTTGCAAATATAAACCCTTATTTGGTTGAATCATCTGACTTTTTGATATTTAATCGTTCAAAACCGATTTCGAATGTTCCAGAAATGAGCATGGGAAATCAACCAATTGATGACGGAAATTATATTTTTACTGAAGAAGAAAAAAATGAGTTTATAAAAAAAGAGCCAAAGTCTGAAAAATATTTCCGATTGTTTTTAGGTTCATATGAATTTTTAAATAATATAAAAAGATATATTCTTTGGCTTGGAAATATAGAACCACACGAATTAAATAAAATGCCTTTTGTTTTAGAAAGAGTCAAAGCCGTCAAAAAGTTTCGAGAAAATAGCAAAAGCGAACCAACACGAAAATTATCTTCAAGTCCAACGATATTTAATTATCATAATATGCCAACAGCGAACTATTTGGCGATTCCAAAAACATCTTCGGAAATTAGAAAATATATTCCAATTGGATATTTAACTGCTGATATTTTTGTTAGCGATGCTATTTATATTTTGGAAAATGCAACTCTTTACCATTTTGCTATTTTGACTTCGAAAATGCACATGGATTTTATGCGATATGTTGCAGGTCGGCTAAAAAGCGATTATCGATATTCCGTCGGAATCGTTTATAACAATTTTCCGTTTCCACCTGAAGTCAGCGAAAAACAAAAAGAAAATATCGAAAAATTATCAGAATCCATTCTAAATATTCGAGCTGAATTTAAGAATTCGAGTCTTGCTAATTTATATCATCCTCTTTCAATGCCTCAAGAATTATTAAAAGCTCATGAAAAGCTTGATCGAGCCGTTGATAAACTTTATAAAAAAGAAGGTTTCAAAAATGATTCTGAACGAGTTGCTTTTTTGTTTGACTTAAATCAAAAATTAACAAACTTGCTTTTCGAAGAAAAACCAAAATCAAAACGACGAAAATAAAAACCAAGCTGTCATTCTGAATTTATTTCAGAATCTAAATATTTCATATTATTCTTAGATTCCGTGTCAAGCACGGAATGACATGTTGTAAGACAGGATAATGAAGTAATTATATTTATTAAATTTTCAACTCTTTTAATAAATTATTAATAATATTTTTATATTCAGCTCTTAACAAATTATCTTTCGAAACAATTGACGGGAAACCGTTATCACCAGATTCTCGAATATCCATTCTTAACGGAATTTCTCCCAAAAACGGAATATTATATTGATTAGCAATATTTTTACCGCCATTTTGTCCAAAAATATAATATTTATTATTTGTATCAGGTGCTATAAAATAGCTCATATTTTCGACAATTCCACCAAGTTTTACACCAACATCTTTAAACATGACAATTGCTCGACTTACATCATCAAGTGCAACCTGTTGCGGAGTCGTAACGATAATTCCAGCGGTCAAAGGCAATTCTTGAGCCATTGTCAATTGAATATCTCCAGTTCCAGGTGGCATGTCAATAATCATAAAATCAAGTTCGCCCCAATCGACATCTTCGAGAAATTGCACAACTGCCGAAACTGCAACAGATCCTCGCCAAACCAACGGAGTATCATTTCGCGGTGTCGTGTATGCAACACTCATCATTTTTATGCCAAAATTTACATGCGGTTCGATTTTATTATTATCGTTCCATTGCAATTTTTCGCCTTCAGTTCCAGTCATTCGCGGAACATTTGGACCATAAACATCAGCATCAAGCAAACCAACTTTATAATTTTTTTGAGCTAAACCAATTGCTAAATTTACGGCAACCGTTGTTTTTCCAACTCCACCTTTTCCACTTGTTACCGCGATAACTCGTTTTGCATATGGAGCTCGATTATTCGGTTTATCAGTTGAACCATAAGCTAAATTATTTTTATGCTTACTATTTTTTTCGACTTCTACACTTTTTTTAGAAATATTAATATTTTTAAAATATTTATTTAAAAACTCGTTGATTTGTGGTTTGACAATATTAAACGAATCATCGCTGACCATTGATAATTTAATTCGAACTTGGATGTTATCTTCTGAAATTTCTACCTCATCGACAAGTCCAAGTTCGCCAAGAGTTTTATCTAATTTAGGATATTTAATATTTTCTAAAAATAGAATTATCTCATCGCGATTCACAGGCTAATTTCCTTCAGGTTGTTTAGGCAAAAATTGCGGTTCGACTATAAAATTGCCATCAAAACAAGTTAAGCAATAACTTAAATCACGACCGACACTATTTAATAAACCGTCAATCGATAAATAAGCTAACGAATCAGCCTCGATATAATTTGCAATCGACGGAATATCATATTTTGAAGCGATTAATTTATCTTGTTCAGGAGTATCAACACCGTAATAACATGGATGAGTTGTTGGTGGCGAACTAACTCGCATATGAACTTCTTTAGCACCAGCTTCTTTTAACATTCGAACAATTTGGCGACTTGTTGTTCCGCGAACAATTGAATCATCGATTACGATAACTCGTTTGCCACTAATAACTGCACTCATTGGAGAAAGTTTCATTTTGACTTTTAAATCTCGAATTTCTTGAGTTGGTTCAATAAAAGTTCGACCGACATAATGATTTCGCATAATTGCCATATTAAACGGAATTCCACTAGCTTCAGCGTAACCGAGTGCCGCTGGAACTCCACCATCTGGAACTGGAATAACCATATCGGCTTCAACTGGAGCTTCTCTTGCAAGAGTTCGACCCATCTCTTTTCGTAATTTATAAACATTTTTGCCAAAAACAGAGCTATCTGGACGAGCAAAATAAACATATTCAAAAATACAATGATGAGGTGTTGGTTCGAAAATTTGAAAAGATTGAGGAGCTCGATTTTTATCAAAAACGATTAATTCCCCTGGACGGATATCTCGAATAAATTTAGCACCAACAAGATCAAAAGCACAGGTTTCACTAGCTACGATATAGCCATCTTCACCATTAACTGTTCCTGATAAACGACCTAGACTTAAAGGTCGAAAACCATGAGGATCTCGAACTGCAAACATCTGATTTTTATTAGAAAAAATTAACGAATAAGCACCTTCGACTTTTTTTACTCCGTCGATAATTCGATCTAATAAATCTCGTTTATCGCTTTTTGCGATGAGGTGAATTAAATTTTCAGTGTCCATATGAGTCTGAAAAATTGCACCTTTATTTATTAATTTTTGACGAACAACACCAGCATTCGTAAAATTACCGTTATGAACGATTGCAAGTTCGCCTAAATCATAACGAGCATAAACTGGTTGAGCATCAAGAATAGAATCATCACCAGCGGTCGAATATCGAGTATGACCAATAGCAATTTCACCGCAAAGAGTTGAAATTTTTTGATCATCAAAAACTTGAGTAACAAGTCCTCGATCTTTTATCGTATGCATTTTTTTGCCATCAGAACTGCTTATTCCAGCTGCTTCTTGTCCTCGATGTTGCATACTAAAAAGTGAGAAATAGGCTATTTTTGAGGCACTGGAATGATTAAACACTCCAACGACTGCACATTTTTCATTAAAATCTCTATCTGTCATATTATTTTCTTTATTATTTTTTTTAATTATTCGTGAATTTTATCAAAATCGTAACAGAAATATATATTAAAAAGTGTAGTTATATTAAAAATCTGGTTTTGTATTATTTGTGAATAATAATTTTTTACTTGGATCTAAGAATTTATTCAAACTATGGTTTTAATCTTCCATTTAATTTGATTATATTTTCCAATGATCGAAATCCCAAAATCACTACCTGATGAGGTCATTTTCCAAACTCCGTTTTCACGAATTTGAAAACCTTTGTGAGCTAACATCAAATTAACTTCAATAGGAGATTTATTAATCATTCGACCTAATTCTGTTGGCAAGAAAAATTGATTTTCAAGATCAATTTTAAAAGTTTCGAGTGGTGAAAAATTTTTGTTTTCGAGAATATATTTGTCAAGTCGATAGAGAGTCGTTGCTTTTAGTTTCTCTAAATTATCGATTAAGTTTGCCGTTGCGACAAAATATTTATCGAGTTCGATAATTTGTTCAGTTGAGTTTTGAATTTGTGGTTGTTGAGAAATTGAGTAGCTTCCAGTTTTGCGAATTGATGGAAGAACTTCTTCCATAAGCCAAGTTTCAATTTTTTCAGCTTCTGGCAAATGTGATTTTATAATTAATCGCCACACATCAGCTTCAAGAATTAGTTTTGTTTGCGGATGTAAAACAGTCCCCCTTATGGTAGGTGAAATGTCCCCCATGTTTAAACTATCGATAAATACGGCTTTTTTCGTATGATCATCAACTGCTTTTTTAGTATCTTTGTAGCCTAAGAGTTGAGCAATGTCTTTTGCGACAAACCATTCATTATTTTTTAGAATTAAAATTCTTATTTTTGCATTTTGCGAGAAATATTTTTCAACTAAGTTCATGTAATTACCAATAAATTAGACTTATATAGTAATTATAGTCTTATATATAGCCTTTTGTCAAGAATTATA
Organism: Campylobacterota bacterium; assembly: GCA_030152305.1. GTDB lineage: Bacteria > Campylobacterota > Campylobacteria > Campylobacterales > Thiovulaceae > Thiovulum_C. The sequence goes on along the minus strand of JASKOM010000007.1, from coordinate 69,936 downwards.
GGCTATTTATCGGCTTTTAACTAAGAAATAAAGGCTTTTAATTTGATTTTAAATTCTGTTGATTCTGATAACTTTTGTTCAAGTTGATAATTTGTTAATAAAAGTTCTAAAGCCTTTTGTATAGCTTCTGACATAGTGCCATCAGAAGCAACAGCTTTGATTGTGCTATAACCGTAACCAATTCGTTCCGCCAATTCTTTTTGAGTTATGCCTAATTCACGGCAGGTTTTTTTTACGAGATTTTCTTCTTCGATAATTGGCTGATCTTTATTTTCAGTTTGATTGATTTGATTTTTTGGTTTGCGACCCATTTTGATTTTCTCCAAATTTATATTTTTCGTAATTTTAATATTTTTATACAAACTTTTTGAATATTTCAGGCAAAAGACTATTTTCTAAACTTCTTTGATTAAATAAAAATCTTCCATCTGTTATAAAACCAAGTTCAGTCCAATTGACATTATTAAGCTCATAAATTAATTCGTCAAGTTTATTATAATTTTTTTCATGTTTTGGAAAAATAGCAAGAATCGAGCCATCATAAAAATTACTGTCGTGTTTAAAAAAAGGCTTTTTATTTCGAGTTTTGCCATTTACATATATTCGTGGCAAATCGCTTTCAAAATGTTTTCTGCCCCATTCCCACCAGTTTGAATTATCAAAATTTCTAATTTTGCGAGACAATAATTTATCTTTAAATTGTTCTAAATATCTATTTTTTTGATTATAAATCATCTTTTTTGTTTTATGAGTTTTATTGGTAAAACTGCAAACAAAATCAGCATTTCCAAATTCTTCATTTGTAAAAATTTCATCATTGCCACTAACAGCTCCAACTTTAACAAAAAACAGATCTGAAAATTTAATATAATAAATATTATCTGTGAAATATAATTGTCCATCAGAATAAATAAATTTTTTATAAATATTTGTATTTCGTGAAAAATTAGATTTCTCGAATCTGAATACGATTACATTTGGCGAAAAACCTTCAAAAATTCGCGAATCGCCGTAATCAATTAAATCCGTGATTGTTCCATTTTCATAAATAAAATGGTTTAACTTTTGCGATGAGGTAGCTTTTAAAAATTCTTTTGAAGTTATAAAAATAAGTTCGCCATTATAATTTAAATGTTCAATTGCTTTTTTTATAAAAAATAAATATAAATTAGTTCGCTGGTCAAACATTGTCAAATCTAATTTAAATCTTGTTTCAAAAGGAATATCATTAAATTTAACATACGGCGGATTTCCGATAATCGTATCGAATTTATTTTCAGTCGAATAATCAAAAAAATCAATATTTAAAATTCGATTATCAAAATATCTATTCGAATCTATTTCGATACCAACGGCATTTTGATCAAGATTTTTTATAAAAGCTCCATCACCAGACGATGGTTCTAAAATTGAGCCAAAGTTTTTTCGAAGAGATAGCATTTCAGAAACGATAAATTGCGGAGTAAAAACCTGACCTAAATTTTCAATATTATTTATTAATTTTGTGTTTATTTTTTGATCTATTTTAATTTTCTCCAGAATTAGATTGTTCGTAATGTTAATATTTTTGCCTTGATCGTCATCTAAAAACTATTCTTCCAGAATTTATTTCAGGATCATCAAATTAAATTATCGTTTTCATATTCCATTTAATTTGACTAAACTTACCAACGATTTCGATTCCAAAATCACGACCAGATTTTGTTAATTTCCAAATTCCATTTTCACGAATTTGAAAACCTTTGTGTTCAATCATCAAATTAATCTCGACTGGACTTTTATTAATCATTCGACCTAATTCTGTTGGCAAAAAGTATTGCGACTCGAGGTTTATCTTAAAAGTTTCGAGTGGTGAAAAGTTATAAAATTCTCTATAAAACTGATCAAGTCGGTAAAGTGTTGTTGGCTTTTTTGACTCTAAGAATTCAACAAAGTTTGATGTTGAAATAAAAGAATTATGTAATTCGATAATCTGTTCTGTTGAGTTTCCAATTTCTGGAAGTTGTAGATTTTGAGAAGTTTGAGTTTGTGGCTGAATTGGTTGAGAAGTTTGCGATTTTAATATTTCTTCAATTGTCATATCACACCAAACTGCAAATTCTGGCGATAACCATCTTGCAAAAAATATTGCCAATTTCGGGTGTAACCAAGTTCCTTGTTCTTTCGGATTTCCACCTTTTTTAATAATTACAATTGAATCTACATCGCTATTTAGAAAATTTGCTAATGCTTTTATATATTCTTGAGTTTCAGCTGTTTTTAACCAGTTTCCTAAAAGTTTGCCGAATTGTTGAGCGATAGGTGTTGCATGAATAAAAGGAGTTTGTGAGTTTAAAAACGAAATTTCTTTATCTTTCCAAATTTTTATAATTGGTTCATTCATTAATAATTCCTTTGATATTTAACATATGTCGGAATTATACAAATAATAAATTTAAAAAGTCAAATTTTTTATATTATTTTCGATATTATTTTTAGAATATCGTTCAACATCCTCCGATACAATAAATTTAAAAGTATTTATTAAATGATAATATTTTCGCTCCATTAACAATAACATCAATGTAGTTTCTCCCATTTTTGTAATTACCGAACGACCGCTAGACCAATCTGAAACTGTTTGACGACTCACCCCGATTCGTTCCGCCAATTCCTTTTGAGTGATACCCAATTCACGACAGGTTTTTTTAACGAGATTTTCTTCTTCGATAATTTGTTCAGGTTTATTTTCTGTGTTTTCAAGATTTGCATTTTGATTTTGATTAACTTGATTTTTTGGTTTGCGACCCATTTTAATTTTCTCCAAATTTATATTTTTCGTAATTTTAATATTTTTGGAAAAAATTAAAACTTTGTCAATTAGCTAACGAATTTCGTTTTCATAAACCTTGTTAATTGTGTCAATTTCTGTAAAAATTATGCCAATCTCTTTTTCAAGATCTTTGTTGTAAGCTGAAAAACTTTCATTGAGATAGCCAGAATTATTAATTCCGCTGATCTCATTTTTTACATAAATTGCTTCAGTTTGCTTATTTAAGTTAATTAAACTTTGATCTAATTTATTTTTTACAGTTTCCCATCGATTTAAATATTCATTTATAAGCTTTGCCTGATTTGGAAATTGATTTTTTAAGTCTGTTAATTTTTCTATTTTTTCATCAACCATTTTTAATTTTTCAATAATCGAATCTCGATTGCGAATAATTTTAGGAAAATTATTTTCTAAAAATGTTTCTACTTTATGTTCTTCGTATATAGCTTTAATGTCTTTATAAAGGTCATAACCAAAAGGGAATGCTAGTATAGAGAATACAAGGATGATCAATAACGAAGCTCCAATATTTTCATGTTTTGTGTCGATTAACATTATAAATAAGACAAGCCCAGCTAAACCTCCAAAAATTATAAACCAGAAAATATCCCAAAATAATTCCATTTTTTATCCGTTTCGATTATGTTTAAATTCTGGAACGATTTCAGAAAGAATAATTAATTTTTTCTCATCGTTTGCATTTAATAATCGTTCGATATCTTTTTTAAGTTCTGAAATATTATATTCAGTTCCTCTTGCTACAAAAATTGACTCATATTGAGTTTTTAACTCGCTATCGCTAATTAATAATTCTTCATATTTTTTCTCACCCGGTCGAAGTCCAATAAATTTTATTTCTAAATGCTCTTTGCCGTAAATCTGTTTCATTTTATTTGCCAAATCAACAATTTTTACAGGTTCGCCCATATCGAGAATAAAAATTTCTCCACCTTTTGAAAGAGTTCCAGTTTGTAAAACAAGCTGACAAGCTTCAGAAATTAACATGAAATATCTTGTAATATCTGGATGTGTAACAGTAATTGGCTGATCATTTTCGATTAATTGTTTAAATTTTGGAATAACACTTCCGCTACTGCCCATGACATTTCCGAAACGAACAGCACCAATTTGAGTATTTCCTGATTCGATATTTTGAGCATATAATTCAACGATTCGTTTTGTTGCACCCATCACATTTGTCGGTCGAACGGCTTTATCAGTTGAAATAATTACAACTTTATCAACTCCATATTTAATAGACAAATCAATAACATTTATAGATCCAACGATATTATTTTCAACTGCACTATTAATATTTTCTTCACATAATGGAACATGTTTATATGCCGCTGAATGCAAAACGATATCGATTTTGCCGTATTTTTTAAATACATTTTCAAGTTGTTCTCGATTTTTGATATCGATGAGGTGATTTCGATTAATTTGACCACCTAATTTTTCGTTAATTTGATATAAATTAAATTCGCTGTGTTCGACTAAAATTAACTCATTTGCTCCAAAATCTCGAGTTTGAATCGATAATTCGCTTCCGATACTTCCACCTGCACCAGTAATTAAAATTCGTTTGCCACGAATAAATTCGCTAATTGCTCGTAAATCTAAATCTTTTGGATGTCTGGCTAATAAATCTTCAATCGAAATATCAGTTGGACTTTGAGAAAAGTTCGAAGAGACTTTTATATTTTTGACATCAAGTGATTTTAATTTTTCAAAAATAGTTTTAAATTCGATATGACTTTCGCGAGTAATAATTGCCGATATGATTCCATAATTTCGCACGACCTCATCGAGATTAGTCGAGTTATAAACTTTTAAATTAGAAATATAGCCATTAGCTCGTTTTGTTTCAGGATCTAAATCAACAATTGCAACAGGTGTAAAATCAAGTTCGCCAGTTCGACATTTTTTTATTAAATAATCGATTCGTTCATCTACACCAATAAAAATAGTCGGATTCGAAACTGGACTAATTCGACTTTCGATATATAATCTTCTTGCCATTCTAAAAATCGCAGTCAGACCCAACGATAAAGCGAAATCAATAAAAATGACACTTTTCGGCATTGTATTAATTGGCTCGAAATCAAATAAAAACAAAACAACAAATAGCCCATAAGCGATAAAATGGGCTTTAATTAATCTCGTAATATCAGATAAAGAAACAAGTCGCCAAATAATATGATAAAGCCGAAAACTTCCAATTAAAGCTATTTTTATAAAAACAAGCCATAAAAAAATTGTAGGAATTTGTGAAAAATATAAATCTGGAATTTCATTAAAATTAAATCTTAAAAAATATGAGCTTAATAGCGAAATAGCCGAGATTATAATATCTGCAAAAATAAAAAACAGGATTCGTCCTAACATAAAAATTCCTATTAACCTATCTGTTCTTTAAGTAGTTCAACAACTTTGTTAATATCACTTTCATCCATTGCTGTTCCACTTGGCAAACATAAACCGCGACTAAACATATCTTCAGAAGTTCCATCAATCTTAGAAATGCTATTTTTAAAAAGTGGTTGCAAATGCATCGGCTTCCATAAATGCCGTGTTTCAATGCCATGACGATTAAAATTTTTAATAATCGAATCAATATTAACAGCCTGATCTTTTTTAAATAAAATAGTTGTCAGCCATCGATTTCCTCGAGAATTATCAATTTCAGGCATAAATTCAACAAGATCATTTAATTTATTTTTATAATTCATAAATATTTCTCGTCGTTTTTCTATTCGGTTATTTAAAACTTCCATTTGAGCAACACCGATTGAAGCAAGAACATTACTCATTCGATAGTTATAACCGAATTCGACATGTTCATAATGCATAGTATCTTCTTTTGCTTGAGTTGATAAAAATTTGGCTTTTGCGATTAATTCTTCATTTTTGCCAACAAGAACACCACCGCCTGAAGTTGTCAAAATTTTGTTTCCGTTAAATGAATAAATTCCAAAATCGCCAAAAGTGCCACTTGCTCTACCATTAAATTCAGCACCAAGTGCTTCAGCACTGTCTTCAATTAACACAATTCCGTATTTATGACAAATCATATAAATTTCTTCGATATCAGCCATTTGACCATATAAATGTGTAAGAATTAAAGCTTTTGGCATCTTATTTTTCCACGAACTTAAAAACTCTTTTAATAATTTTGGTGATAAATTCCAAGATGAATCAGAATCGATAAAAATTGGTGTTGCATTTTGATATAAAATTGGTGCAATTGAACCAATAAAAGTAAAACTAGAAGCTAAGACATAATCACCTGAATTAACTCCGATAACTCGTAAAGCCAAATGAATAGCCGAAGTTCCAGTATTTACTGCAAGAACATTTTTTGATCCTGTTAATTTACGAATCGAATCTTCAAATTTATTTACATATTCACCAAGCGGTGCAATATAATTGCTTTCGAAAACTTTTGAGATCAACTCTTGTTCTTGTCCGCTCATATGCGGAGGTGATAAAAAAATTCGTTTCATTTATTGAAATTCTCCTTGATATTAATAATAGTGAAAAATATTTTGCATATTAATTTCTAACTTTCCTATTGTCAATATTATATTATAGGTGAAACTGGCAATAGACAAATAACAAATAATTTAATTAAATGTTTCGATGAGGTCGTGCGAATTGAGATTTTATTTATTTTTGAAGTTGTTATAATTTGAGAGTTTTTGTCTTTCATTTGTTAGGCAAAAAACAAAAGCAAATTTTAGTATGTTTTTTATTTAGATTCTGAAACAAGTTACAAGAAGCTATCGCTTTCAGAATAGCATGTATAATAAATTATTAATAATTTATTAAATTTGATTAAGAATATCTAAAAACTCTTTTGGTAATTTATTAATAAACAACTGATCAACATTTTCATATTGACATAATTCATGTCCGCATAATTTTTCATAATAGCTTATTGCTATTCCTCCAGTTATACATGCAACAGTATCAGCATCTGTTTTTAACCAAATTGCATTTCTAATTGCCGATGCGTAATCACCAGAATATAAAAACGAAATAATTGCTTCTGGAACACTGTTTTGACATATTTCTGAATATTTAGATTTTTTTCTTAAGTCTTCATACGAAATTGATAAGTTATAGCCATATTCTTGTTCAATAATATTTTTGATAGTTTCTTTTGAAGATTTGATTTTTGCTAACCAAATTGCATGAACAATAGCTTTTGCTCCTTTAATTCCTTCGGGATGATTATGTGTTATATTTGCCGATTCTTCAGCAAAATTTAAAGCTTCTTCTAATGAATTACTTAAAAATGGAATCAAAGAAACTCTCATTGCTGAACCATTGCCAAAACTGTTATAAGCTCTAGAATTATATGATTTAGCCCATTTAATAAAATTAGCTCCATAAGTCATATTTGGATATTTTCTAACATATTCTTTTAAAGTAATTGCAAAATCTTTTTTATTTATAATCGCATCCGCAACAGCTATTGTCAAAACAGTGTCATCAGTAAAATGTGTTTCATTATTTAATAATCTAAAATTTCTTGCTGACACAGGATTAAATTCGTAAATAGAACCCATAATATCACCAATTATTGCTCCAATAAGTTTTACATCAATCATTTGCTGTTTTCCTTCTCATTAGAAAAATATGTTTTTAGTTAAAGTAGGTTCTGTTGAGTTGTTTTCAGAACTATAATAGTCATAAGTTAAATAATCATAAGGGCAACGACCTTTTTGTTGAGAGATTGAATATATATCACCATTTTCACTAAAGGTTATATTTGGAAAAAGCTGATATTTAGATCTTTTCACTAGATTATCGATAATCTCTTTGTAGTTTCTATTTTTATCTAAAAAAATCTTATCAAATTCTACAAGCTTTATTCTTCCATTTTCCATTGCAAACACTTTAGGATTTTCTCGAAAGTCTAAAATATTCATCCATTGTCCATTCTTTTCTAAATACTCTAATGAGTCTACTGGTGCAAGATATGTCTTACCATTTGTAAATTTAACAGATTCACTATAAGGAAATTCAAATTGATAAAAGAAATAAGGATTAAAAATTTTACCAGTATCTATTTCAAAATAATATAAACTATAAATCTTCCATTCTCCATTAATATAATCCAATTCAATGTAATAATTAGAATAGTTATAACTGTTAATAGAATCATGTTTATATTCATAATATTCATAGAACATACATAGGTGTGTTTTTTTATCCCATTCTTTTGGATTATCTATAAAAGGTAAGCAATTGTTAAAACCATAAGATTTATTATTGTCCATGGATATATTTAGTTCTGAAGCTATTTCTATTAAAGATGGTAAAAAATATCTCTCTTCAATACTATTTCTTAAATCAAAATAGGAAACTTCATTACGATTATAATCGTAAGATACAAATTCGGAACTATTAATTGATATTGAATTCTCTGGAATAGTTCTTATATCCTCTTTAGAATTACTCTCTAAGTTTATTTTTGAAAGAGTTTGATTATCTTCAAGATAAATAAAACCATTATCTACAATAAAATTATAATTTTGATTATAATCAAAAGTGTAATTAGTTTTATGGAAAGAGTGATTATTATCTATAAAGAGAATTCCTGCATTAATTTGGTAAAGAAAAAAGCTATCATTAACTATTAAAACCTTTGATGTTCTGTTAAAATCTTCAAGCTTTACACCATAAAAAGAACCACCATATGGATTTGCACATGGATCTTGGGAACATCCCCAAAACATGAGAATAAAAATTAATAAAAAAATATGCATGTTTCTAGTAAGCTCCAATAAATTAAGTGATTCTAAATAATTATTTTTTATTCACCTCATCTTTTGTATAAAATTAATTATAAAAAGAGAGGCAAATAGATATTTAAAGTAGAATTATTTAAATATCTTTGATTTCGACTGCATAGCCTTTTTTAGAAATTGGCACCCACGGTCGTTTGATATGTGGAGGTCTTCGAAGTTTATCTTTTGAATTTAACGGTCTTGCTAATTGATCTCGCCAAGCTTGAAATACTTTTAAGTTATTGTCATAATTTACATAGACATCACCTATTTTTTCATTTGAACTTGCTGGTTCTAAAATTGCTTTTTGATGCCAACAATGCATTCCCGAAATTGGATCTGGATGAGGTGCTGCGACTGAATTTTGCCATGCTCCACTCAAGCCGTCCCACCAAATATTATCAACATCTCGATTATATTGAGCAAATTGCCATGGTTTAAATGGTTTAATTCCCTCTTTCCATCGGAGACGAGCAACTTTTCCATCTTCTTCAATCATTTCAACTTCAGCGACTGGTGCACCAACTCCCATAATTCCAAGTGTTCCTGTAAAACCTTCTGGTTGGAAATCACCGATTTCTTTTCCATTTTTAATTTCAACAGAATTTACAACTTTCCATCGTCCAGCATGATGCGAACAAGCAAGAGTTCCCGGAAGAATGCCTTCAGTTGGAACGGTCATACCTACAAAATAGCCACTTTCAAGTCCAGAAACAGTATCAACTAATTTAACTTTTACGGCATCACCTCGTTTTAAACCAAGTCGTTTTGCATCGTCTGTTGCAATCCAAATTGGATCATGATTTTGTGAAATTTCCATAAGATGTTTTGAATTAACTGATCTTGTGTGAATGTTATAAGGCAATCTGAAAACAGTATTTAATGCAAAAGCATTTGAATCACCTTTGCTATTTTTTTCAGTCATATATTTATGATTTACATGACTTACGATATGAACCATTTTGTCTTTTTCGTCTTCACTTCGTGGATAGAAAGGAATTGCATATTCTGCCCATTTCCAATCAACAAGCCATTCAGCAAAGAAATCTAATTTTTTAGTTAAAGTCGCGAAACCTTCGTGTAATTTGCCATCAATTTCAACACCGATAGCTTTTTTATCGCCATGATTTTCATAAGTTAAAACACCAAATTCATCTTTATGAACATGTTCTTTATTATATTTATGTCCATGAGAAACATAGCATTCTCGAATTGAAGTTGAGTTTGTCGAAGCATCATAAAGCTCTTCGCGAGTTTCATGTAATTTATGTTCATGTGCATGATAAATCTTATCTTCTTCAAGCCAAGTTCCATGATCTTGCATATATCGATAAATTGGAAAATCTAAATTTTTATATTTATCATTGCTATTTACAGTTTTTACGAGATTTGGTAATTTCGAGAAAGCTTCATTGTAATATTCAGCAACTGTAACAGGTTTGCCTGGATTGAGTTTTGATTCCCAATGTTTTTTAATTTGCAACGAACCATCTGGATCGACATGATTAACAACAAGATCCATCCAGAACTCATTTTCTTCCCAGATTTCACCAAGTCCTGCTTTAATATGAGCCTCTAAAGTTCCACGATTTGAATTTTTTGGAGTCCAACCGCTTTTTTCAAGAGCAACTCGTAAAACAGGCTGTCTAAACGAAGTCCATCGAGCTGGCATTGTTGCTTCAGAATGTTGATCGTGTCGTTCTCCTGCGAGACCAACAGGTAAAATATAATCAACATACCAGTTAGTTTCACTCCATGTTGGCGATAAATTAAAAGTTAATTCCATTTTTGTTTCATCTTTTAATACATCGATCCATCGGAAACCATCTGGATTAATCCAAACTGGATTATACATTCGAGGTGCATAAACTGAAAGTTTTGTTGGAACTTTCAAGCCTCGTTGTATCCATTTATCTTGCCATTCTTTATCAGATAAAAGATGAGGTAATAAATAGCTCATTTCATAAGTTGAAAGAGGCCATTCTGGAGGCCATGTTAATTCGTTCCAATGATCAATTTTAGGAATTTTGCCTTCGCCAACTGTTGCACCGCCACCTTCTCGACCTAAGTCAATAACATGCCAATGATGGAAAAATGTTCCGCCTTCTGTTCCGATTGCACCACGAAGAGCAATTGGTAAATAAGCTGTTCGACCGCTCATCCAACCGCCACGGTTACCCGCTGCTGCTGCTCTCCAGATATATGTCGAAATCGAATCACCTGCCCAGATAAACATTTCATATAATTTTTCTAATTTTTTAGCTGGAACATGACTTTCTTCAGAAGCATATTCAAGAGTAAAAGGCGAATATAAATCTTTTAATAGCTCGATAAAACTTTCATAACTTTCATCTTTTGGAAGTTTAGTTATATATTTTTTATCTAACATAAATTGAATATAACCTTTATTTTTCATAAGTCGATCCCAATTTATCCAGCTTTTCGCAAATTTATCATCAACTTTATTTTCTTGAAGAATTCGATTTGTTAAATATAAATAAATAACTGGTTCAGTTCCTGGCCAAGGAGCAAGCCATAAATCAGCAATACCTGCTGAATTTGATAATCGTGGATCCATAACGACAAGTTTGCCACCTTTTTTTCTTGCATCAGCAATAAAACCTGCTGATTGTTGAAAATAGTGTCCAGCATCAGCTGCATGAGATGAATTTAAGAAAATTAATTTTGCATTTGCCCAGTCTGGAGATGTTCGGTCGTCATTTGCCCATTGAATCGTTGGTGTTCGTCCATTTGATGAACAAATATTCGTATGTGAATTATAAGAATCTACACCTAATGAATGCCAAACTCGAGGAGTAAAGCCATTTTCATTTGGTCGTCCGACATGATACATGACTGATTTTTTAGAGACCTCATCGCCATTTCGAAGAGTATCACCCATTTTTTTACCGATTGTTGAGAGTGCTTCATCCCAAGTTGTTCTAACCCATTTGCCTTCGCCTCGTTTTGTTCCTTCAGCTCGTTTTAACGGAAAAGGAATTCGATCTGGATCATACATTTGAGATTGAGCTGCATAACCTTTTGCACAGTTTCGACCTCGAGAACCCGCATGTAATGGATTTCCCATATATTTTTTTACAGTTAAAGTATCTTTATCGATCCATGCTGTTAAACCGCAAGAAGCCTCACAGTTTGAACAAGCTGTTGGAACGATCATGAAATTATTAACTTTTATGCCATTTGGATTTTCTTCGCTTTGAATACCTTTTCGATCGATACCGCCTCGTTTCCAATCTTCACCGTCAAGTTCTTTAAAATCATTCCATTGATCAAGAGGTGGATAAAAATTGAGATTAGTTGGTGTTGTCGAAAATTCACCTTCAGCTTGAAGTTCTGGAGAAATTCCACTAAATATAGACTTTGATACAGCAATGCCACCAACGGCTAAAGCTGAACCTTTTAAAAAGTTTCTTCTGCTTTCAAAAAACATTTATTATTGCTCCTTTAATTAGCTCATAGGTAAAAGTTGAGGAATAATAAGCCATACATGTTTAACTAGCCATAATCCAGCAAGTGCTGAAACAGAAGCTAGAGGCATTGTGCCATATGATTTATTTGTAACACTCAAGAAAACAAGAAATGCAGGAACTAAATAAGCTAAAGTTTGACCAACCCAAAACATTGATGAATAAGCTCCGCCTTCTTTTACGGCTTGTAAAACTGCACCAACTTCTTCAGCTTTCATTGAACCGAAAATATATTCGCCCATATATAATAAAAATGCTACGAATGCTGATAAGCCCATAACGATTGCTAAATCTCGTTTTGCTTCATCTGAAAAACTGTTGTTTCCGATTAATAAAAGAGTTGCTGAACCGACAAGAGTTGCTGAAAGAGTCATTTGAACCATTTCAGTTGGCATTTGCCATAATTCTCGTGCTGTGCTTTCAGCCATGATTCCTGCTGTATATAAAGTAACAGGAATAGCTAAAATAACGGCTAACGGAAAAAACGAATCATAAATAGAATCTCGATTAAAATATTTTGCTCCAGCCATGATAAATAAAACACCGACTAGAATCGTAACGATCCAAGCTCCAACAGTAATTGCTGATGTCCAATGTGGATAAAAGAAAATATGCCAGAATCTGAACATTTGATGAAGATCAAGAACTGTGAATAATAAAAATATATGAATAAATATGATCGAGATCATAACTAAAGGCATTTTAATAGCCTGAATTTTTTCGTCTGAATGATATTTTTTTAATAGATAAAAACCGACAAATAAAACACCTGTTCCGATGCTTTTTGCCCACATGTTCATCGTGATAATCCAGCCCCAAACGATTCCCGGAAGAGCCACATCAAGAGTAACAACTGCTTGAGTTGCAGGTATTGAATGTTCAATCATTAATGATGACCTCCAATAAATTTTAAATGAGTAATATTATTAAATAATTGATGTCCTTCTTTTCGAACTGAAGCTAAAGGATTTAAATTAATTTCGCCACCACCAACATAATAATGTTTAGGGAAAGTGCCTTTTTCAGGTTTTCTAACTTTTATATTATGAGACATAATATATTGAGAAATACCACTTGTAACATCTTCCGTATCACCAAAAATATTAGCTTCAACAGGACAAGCAACAACACAAGAAGGCATTAAACCAGAAGAAACACGATGAGCACAATATGTGCATTTATCAGCAGTATTAGTTTCTGGATCCATATAAATAGCACCGTAAGGACAAGCCATAATACAACCAGCACAACCGATACATCGATCTTTATCGATATTAACGATTCCGTTATCGAGATAATGAAGAGCTGAAACAGGACAGATTCTCTCACAAGGAGCATCTTCACAATGATTACATCTTAAAGGTGTAAAAGTCCGCTTTGTGTCAGGAAAAACACCGACATCAACATATTTGACTCTTAATCGCCACGAACTGATAGGAACTTCGTTTTCCACTTTACAGGCAACTTCGCATCCTTTACAACCCATGCAGAGATTTAGATCAACTAAAAAACCCAACTTCATAGGGAACCTTTCTATATAAATTTGACATGCTCCAAAACATGCTGATTTGCCTAATTGCAAATTCAAATCAAATTTTACTAAAATTAAAGCTGAAAACTCTTATTTATAATATCTGCGATTAAATCAAAAGTGTAAAAATATAAACAGATTAAAAAAATATATATTTATAATATTATGCTAGAATAAAATAACTAATTATTAATTATATATAGGAATAATATTAAATATGATTATAAAAAATATATTAAACAAATCTATTATTTTTATTTTGTCTTCTAGTTTTTTACATGCAAAAACAATATCAAATAACGATCAAGTTTTATTAATTAAATATCATAATATTTTTAGAACTGATGTCGGTATAAAAAATTTAAAATGGGCTGATGATTTATCTCGCGATGCCGAAGAATGGGCTGAATATTTATCTAAAAATCGCAATTGCGAAATGGAACATGCTTCTCAATCTATACGAAAAAATAACGGTGAAAATATCTTTTGGGCAAGTCCAATTGTATGGAGTAACGGCAAAAAAGAACTTCAAAAAATTCATGGTTCAGATGTTGTTAATTCGTGGGGAAGTGAAAAAACAGATTACAATTATTTAAATAATAGCTGTAAAGCTGGTGCAATGTGCGGACATTACACTCAAATTGTTTGGAACGATACAAAAGAAGTTGGTTGTGGAATGGCAATTTGCAATGACAAAGCTCAATTATGGGTTTGTCGTTATCGACCTGCTGGAAATTGGATTGGACGAAAACCTTATTAAAATTAATACAGATTCGAGATAACGGTTTTATTTTGGATGACGATAATTTTTTAAATTAAACCCATCTTTTTTAATTCTTGAGACATTTTAAACATAAGTCTGTCATATTCTTCATCGAGTTTTTCATATCTTTTTGAATATTCTTCAAGTTCGGTTTTGATTTGATTAAAAATTGTTTCTTCGAATTTCTCAAATTCTTGTTTGATTTGAACGGAAATATCTTTCGAAATTAGCATTGAAATATTTGTTTTTAAATAGCCTTGGCGATTATTTGCCAAAAACGAAACTAATTCGAAGTTTTTTTTATTTGCTTGTTGGTGTTTTGAAATGATAATTTCGATCATATTTTTTTCAAGTTTTTTTAACAACAGATAAATCGCAAGATCTCGCTCGAAATCTTCGATTAATTTCGCTTTTGCATATTTACTACAAGTCTGAACGATTTTAATTCGATTTTTTATAAATATATTATTAATTTCGTCTCGATAATTTTTTAATTCTTTCAAGCCTTCCGAAACCGTTTCGCCGTCAATTTTATTCGCCGTTTGAAGTTCAAGAAAATTATAAATATAATCTGAAGCTTGTTCGCGGAAATATTGCCATTCGGCGATTAATTCTTCGGCTTGATTTTCATAAATTCCCTCTTCTTCACAAGTTGATACGAACTCTTTTTTTAGAACATTTTCGAAAATATCTCGTTCTTTTATAAGCTCTTTTATAAAATTTAGGCTTATTTCATAATCGTTTATTGTTTTTGCGAAATCTTCGAGTTTTGCAACTTTTTGATTATAAAACTGTTCGATTGTTTCCGCGAAAAAATAAAAATCGAATTCTTTTATGTCGTGAAATTGCGAAAGTGTGCTGAAATCTCGGATTTCGTTTATTTTTGTTTCTGCTTCTGATTTGAATTTGAGTAATTTGCCTCGCAAATCGTCGAAACTGAAGTTTGAATTTGTTGAAATATCGATGATGATTTTGTCGAATTTTGGCAATTTGCCTTTGAGTTTGCCGAAGTTTTGGGCTAATTTTTGAGAAATTTCGATTTCGTTTGAGAATCGTTTGCTGACGATATCGATTTTTGCGAGAACCTCATCGATAAATTCGACGGCGACGAAATAGGCTTTTACGGTTGAGCGAATATAAGTTGATTTGAAACGGCTTTTTGAAAAATCAAATTCATCAATAGATTTAAATTTACTGTTGTTAAGATCAACATATAAATCTAAGCGATCTTTTAATTTTTTGTTTTCATCTTGTGTTTCTGAAAGTTTTGAATTTAAGTTTTCTATCCATTTTATTCTAAGTTCTGGCAAAAGTTCAGGTTGATTTTCATTTTTATTAAATCTAAAATCTTGTAATTTTGTTAAATTGCCAATTTCAGGTGGAATAACTGAAATTTGATTTGAGTTTAAATCTAAACTTGTCAAATTAACCAACTTAGCAATTTCAGTTGGAATTGTTGTTATTTGATTTGAGTTTAAATCTAAACTTGTCAAATTAACCAACTTAGTAATTTCAGCTGGAATTGTTGAGATTTGATTTGAGTTTAAATCTAAACTTGTCAAATTAACCAACTTAGTAATTTCAGCTGGAATAGTTGTTATTTTATTTCTTCTAAGATCTAACTTTTCTAATTTTGTTAAATTGGTAAGCCACAACGGAAATCAATAGAAGTTAAATTTTTTAAGTTTTATATTTCTTCAGGAATATATGTTACCTCTTTGTTAAAAGCTGATAATACTTTTAAATTTATCAACTCATCATAAGTTTTTGGCAAACCCAAATTAAATTGGTCGCTCCATTTTACAATTGCATTTACCCAGCTTCTGTCTTCAGCCATTTTGCTTATGCTTCTTTTATTTTGTGAAATCAATTATAACAAAAAACAAATAATTTGAATTGTGAAATTTAGATCCCGAAATGAATTACAGGATCTATCGCTTCGGGATGACAATCGAAAAGCCAAAAATATTAAAATTACGAAAAATTGGGAATTGGAGAGAATAAAAATTGGCATCGCAAAAAGAAGTCATCGATGATATTTGTCAAAAACTAGGGGTAAATCAAAAAACTCTCGCTGAAATGATGGGTATCACGAAAAATAGTATTTCGAATTGGAAATATGAAAGACAAGAAATCCCGCTTTGGGCTTCTAAAATGTTTGATTTATTATTATTGCAAAAAGAACATTTAGAATTAACTCGAACATTGGCAAAATATCGCATTTGATATTAAAGTGCAAAATATGAACTAAAATATGTTAAAATATTATCAAAGGTGAATGCCAACAATTCCAAAATCAGTCATCCACCTTAATAAAACAAAAAGGTTTTACCTTGGAAATTATAACAAACTTAGTCGAACTCATCGAAAATGAACCACGAATTTCTCATCGGGTTATCGCTGAACATACACAAATTCAACAAAAAAATGTTGTTGAGCTTATTAGCAAATATACCGATAAAATCGAACTATATGGTCGGGTTCCGTTTAAAACGGAGGGCGAATTTGAAATAAAAGAACATCAGAAACTTAACCCAAATTACAGACCTGCTAAAACTTACTATTTGAATGAAATTCAAGCGACATTGTTATTAACATTTATGCGAAATAACGAAATTGTTTTAGATTTCAAAGTTCGTTTAGTTAGCGAATTCTTTCGAATGCGAGAAATATTACAAAATCAGAAATCGCAAACTTCACAAAACCTACAACTTCCAGAAATTGGAAATGAAACTGAAAAAATTATTGAACTCAAAAATCATGTTCTCGAAACTTCAAGTTTAATTGAAATCCTCGAATCAAAAAAGCCGACAACTCTATTTCTTAGCAAACTTTGGATATTCGCTTCTTGATAAATTAAAAATTGATCTCGAAAATCGATTTTTCTTACCAACTGAATTAGGCAAAATGGTAAATAAATCAGCGGTCGAGATTAATTTGATGATTGCAAATCGTGGTTATCAAATAAAAGAAAATGGTGTTTGGAAAATGACAGAAGCTGGTAGTGATTTTGGAATTGAGATTATCGGACATTTTAGTCAAATCAAGTGGAAGATAAAATCGATAATTTAAAAAATCAAATCCCGAAATAAATTCGGGATGACAGCAATTTCGTCATTCTGAAGCGATAGCTCCTGTAATTTATTTCAGGGTCTTTTTGAATATTCTTCAAGTTCGGTTTTGAGAACATTTTCGAAAATCCCTCTTTCTTTTATAAGCTCTTTTATAAAATTGAGGCTTATTTCGTAATCGTTGATTGTTTTTGCGAAATCTTCGAGTTTTGCAACTTTTTGATTATAAAGATAATTTGTCAAATTTGAGAATCGTTTGCTGACGATATCGATTTTTGCGATAACCTCATCGATAAATTAATTTCGATGGGTCTTATGTAACTTTTATATAATAAGATTTAAGTTTAATTACTTATATTTTATTATTTTTAAGGAGTTATTTTGTGAATTTATTTAAATTTACAATAGTATATTTAGTGATATTAATTTTTATATCAGGTTGTAATCTTGATACAGATGAGCAACTTGAAGCAAAAATTACTACAACTCAACAATAGTATAAATATGGTTCTATGATCTTATTAAATGCTTCAAATAGCACAGGTAATATCGAGAGTTATAGTTTTTCAAGTTCTTTAGATGGTGTTTTATGTAATAGCAATAATTCAACTTGTTCTAAAGTTTTATCAGAAGGTAATCACTTGATTACTTTACAAATTAAAGGTTTTAACGGAGAAACCTCATCGAATTCAACATATATTTCAATTTATAAATCAGCTGAAATTAATTCTACAACTTCAACAAATGAGTTAAATGGAAGTTCAATTTTAAATTCTGATAATAATAACAGTTCTGTTAATATTATTGAACAAAGTCCAAAACTTTCTCTTTCTGTTTTAAATGGTGATTCTGTTTCGTTTAATACAAATATTTTTATAGACGGCTCGAATAATAATTTTGGTTCTAAAGTCAGCAATATTTACTTTCAAAGTTCTTTAGAGGGTAATTTAACTTGCGAAGACAAAAATAGCTCTATTTGTGTTGCAAATATTTCTCGTGTTGGAACTCACACGATATTAATGATTGTGAGATATTTAGATAATTCTTCAATTCTTGGCTCAACACAGTTAAATGTGATAAATAATAATAGTAGTGGTAGCGAAGTCGAATCTGTTTTAAAAATTCCAGACGGAAATTATAGTTTTTCTCAAAATATTATATTAAATGGAACAGAAAGCATTGGTAATATAACTGAATTTGTATGGAGAAGTTCAATTGACGGAGAATTAAACTGCAAAACAAATAATTCTTCAATTTGTGAAACAGTATTATCAGCTGGAAATCATACAATTTATTTAATCGTTAAAAATGAATTTGGAAAAATAGATGTCAGCAATGAAGAGATCTTAATTAACAGCGATAAAAACAAAGTTTTATTTCCAATTATTAACATAATTCCTTATGTTGATATAAATCAATCTATTTCAGATAATCAAAAAATAGTTTTAGATGGTTCATCAAGTGGTGGAAATATTACGAGATTTGTTTGGAAAAGCTCAATTGATGGAAATTTATGCCAAGATTCAAATTTATCTATTTGTGAAACTTTTTTAAAATCCACAGGACAACATATAATTTCTTTGACAGTTTTTGATAAAAACAATAACTTTGAAACTATTTATAAAATTATTAATGTTAAGTCTAAATTATATGCAAATTTAAACATACAAAATTTATCTGTTTCAAATAAATCATTTTTTGCAGACGAAAAAATTACAATGTTGGCAAATGATATTGAAGGTAATATAAGTCAATATATTTTTAAAAGTTCAAGAGATGGTATTTTATGTGATATAAATAGCACAAATTTAAGAATTATAGAAACTAACGAAACAAATTTAACAGAAGTTATAAATAATCAACCACTTTGTGAAACAAGTTTAAAAACAGTTGGCAAACACATTATTACATTAATTGTAAAAGATAAATCTGGCGAATTGAGTATTGATAGTGAAGAAATAGACATTTTAGCTAATAATAAAATTACAGCTAACTTATATGTTTCTAATTCTAATATTGATGAAAATCATAAAATTATTTTAGATGGAACAGCTAGTCTTGGAAATATAAAAAATTATTTCTTCGTCAGTTCGCAAGATGGAAATTTAACTTGTGATAAAAACAACTCGTCAATCTGTGAAACCAAATTATCAGTTGGTTATCATACTGTTTCTTTAATTTTATACGGCATCGATAATACAACTTCTATAAAATCAATTGAATTAAATGTTACAGCTAGTGGTTTCACAATTCCAAAAGTTATTGCAAAATTAAATATTGATAACTCGAGAAATTATTTAACAAGCGACACAATTATTTTCGATGCTTCAAAAAGCTTAGGGCAAATTACGGAATATCAAATTAATAGTTCGTTAGATGGTAGCCTTTGTTATTCAACATCTTTTGTTAATTCTGTTTGTCAAAGAAAATTATCCACTGGAACACATACAATTAGCTTAACAGTCAAAGATAAAAACGGATATAGTGATACAGTTTTTACAACAATTAAAGTCGATAGTATAGTTACATTAGAAAATAACCCAGTTGCAAGTTTTGATATTTTAAATGGATTAAGCACAACTTTAGATAACAAAATATTTTTAGATGGCTCTGCAAGTAGTGGAGATAGATTAACTTATATTTGGAAAAGCTCTCTTGATGGAAATTTATGCCAAGATTCAAATTTGTCTATTTGTGAAGTTAAATTATCTCAAGTTGGAACACATACGATTACTTTAATTGTAAAAGATAAATTTAATATAATTGATTTATTTGCCAAAGATATTATTATTTCTGGAAACAATGCAACCAAAGGAGAATTAACAGCTAATTTATTACTTTTAAGTGAAGAAAAAGCTTTTGTAAAAACAGATGAAACTGTAACTTTGTCTGCAATTCAAAGCATAGGAAATATTTCAAAATATACTTTTAAAAGTTCTCATGAAGGTATTTTATGTGAAGGAGCTGAACCAGTTTGTGAGCATAATTTTACACAAATTGGGTTGCATACAATTACATTGTTTGTAGAAAATTCAAATGGATTTATTGATGCTGATTATTTATCAATGATAGTTACTTCGGCTGTTAATTCACAAGATAATAATTTATCTGCAATTTTAAATGCACCTTTTCAATATTTTACTGTTGGTGATATTATAATTTTTGACGGTTCTCATTCAATAGGAAATATTGCAAAATATTATTTTATTAGCAATAAAGACGGCAATTTATCTGACTGTTCAGAAGTTTTATCTATTTGTCAAACAAATAAACTTTCGGTAAATAATCACGAAATAGTTTTATTAGTCGAAGATCCATTTGGAAATTTTGCTATAACATCACAATCTATATCAATCACAAACAAATAATTAACTTATATTTTTACAAGTGCATTATAATCAAATCCCGAAATAAATTCGGGATGACGAAAAAGTTTTTAAAAGTAAAAGTTATTGTTTGTAACTAACATATAGTGTTAAACTATTAAACCGCTTGAAATTGCCAAATATTTTATATTTTCGAATTTGTCGTTTAATTTTACTCCGCCGATAATTGCAACTGGATATTTTGAATATTTTGCGATTTCGTCGGCTTTGTCTCCAAGAACATTTGATTTAACATCTTTTGTCGATGAGGTTCGATAAGCTCCGAGACCAATATAATTTATTGGCATTTCGTTAGCTTTTAAGACCTCATCAAGATTATGAGTTGATAAGCCAAGAATTTTATTTTTAAATTTAGCTCGAAGATCAAAAATCGACAAATTATTTTGTTCTAATTTTAATAAATCTTCTTGTCCAAAATGATAACCATCAACTAAATCAGTTTCGATTAGCCAATCATTTAAAATTAAAATGCCCAGCCAAAACTTTCTAATTTCGATTAAGTCAATTTCAATTTCAGAAAAATTAACTGCTTTTTTATTTCGATATTGAATAATTTCAGAATCATGTTTTTTGGCTAAATTTATAAATTGTTCAATCGAAATATTATTTTTATCGATCATTTCTCGATCAAGAATTGCATATATTTTTTGATTCATGTTTATTAATTATTGATATAGTTTGTCGTAATCGGCTGGAATTTTTGGACTAAAAATATTTTTATCGATTTTGCTATTTTCTTTGATGTCAATAAGAGTAATTTCAACACCATTTTCCATTTCGTCTTCATAAATAATTCGATTTAATTTGCCATCTTTTAAAAGTAACAAATATTTTTTATTATTTATTTCTGCCACATAACGATTTTCCTCTAATTGTTTGCTTTTATTTATTAAATCAGTAATTTGCAAACCTTGACTATTTTTGCGAAAAGTAACTTGCTCTAATTCTGGTTCGATAACAACAACTTGGTCATTATTAATAACGATTTGTTTATTAACAGGATTGATATATTGCCAAACAGCTTGATTTGGCTTTTGAACGGTTAATTTGCCTTTGTATAAAACTTCAGTTCCGTCGCTATCGACTCGCTGAACAAAATTTGCTTCAAAGCTATTGACATTTTCATAAAATGAGAATGCAAAACCTGAACTTGCTAAAAATATTATTATTTTTTTTAATTTATTCACAATTATTCTCTATTATTTTAATTTTCTTTAAAAATTCTTAAAGCTAACTCATCGGCGAGTAAAAAATTTTTATTAAAATATCTGCCATTTGAAAAAGTCAAAATATTTTCTGAAACAAAAGTTTCAGCTATTTGAATTTCGTTATATAAAAGTTCATTTTTTAGAACTCCGATTTTAGATCTAAAACCTAAAAATAATTTTTCAAATCGCAAATCACTTTGAGATAAATTTTCTATTTCAAATTTTGTCGGATTTGAAATATATTTATTCACATCGCGATCAGGATAAATTCGTTGATTTTGCCAAAAACCAACTGCTCCGCTTCCGACACCTAAATAATTTTCACCATTCCAATAGCCAAAATTATGTTTCGATTCAGCTCCAAAATTCGAGATTTCATATTGGGCAAACTTCGAATTTATTTTCTCGAAAAAATATTCGGTTTCTTCGATATTTTCAAAACTTTTTTCTCCAATTTTTTCAAAAACTGTGCCTTCTTCAATCGTTAAACTATAAAAACTAATATGATTTATTGGCATTGTTAAAGCTATATTTATATCATTTTCGATAATTTCTTTAGAATCAAAAGCCGTATTATAAATTAAATCTAAATTTATATTTTTAAAACCGACTTGATTAGCAATTTCTAGAGATTTTATTGCAATTTCATTTGAATGATTTCGACCGAGAAATTTTAATTTTTGATTATCAAAACTTTGAACACCAAGACTTAATCGATTAAATCCCATTTGTTTAACAGCTGAAAGCCATTCGAAAGTTGCCGAATTCGGATTTGCTTCAATTGTTGCTTCGGCATCGATTTCTAATAATGGAAAAATAAAATTAGCTAATTTTTGAAGTTGATTTATTGAAAGAGTTGAAGGAGTTCCGCCTCCGATATAAACAGTTTTGAACTTTTTTATATCGTAAAGTTGAATTTGAAAAGAAAGTTGCTCGAGAAGAGCATCGATATAACTCTCTCTCAAACCGTGCAAATGTGTATAGCTGTTAAATGAACAGTATAGACATTTACTATCACAAAATGGAATATGAATATATAAAAGTGGATTAATTTAGAACCCCAAGAATTCGTTTGCTCATATCTAATTCGTCTTGTGAAACTCCACCGTCAGAAGATGCAATATATTCGATGAGGTTTTTAATCATTGGCACATATTCAGGATATTCTTTTATTTTAGAAATATCGCCTAATAATTTGCCTGTTTCGATTGCAAGTTTGACACCGTTTTCAACATTTGGCAATAATTTTTCAAGATGTAATTCAAATAATTGAATAGCATCGCTTTGCATGTTAAGTTCAGTGATTTGATCAATATTATTAATCATATCCATTGAAGCTTTTACTTCGCGAGTATCAACTTTTCTATCAGAAACAGTCATTAAAGCAATTGAAGCAACAAGTGCATTAACAAATTTTTTCTCTTTGCTCCAGTTTTCAGGAGTGTAAATTTTTACAGTTCTACTAGCTTCAGTTAAAAAACTATCAGCTTTCGCTTTTATTTCGTTCCAATCAAACATTTATATCCTTAGCAATATTTATCGACAAAAGATTGTAATCCAGATTTATAACCTGTTCCAACTGCTTGAAATCTCCAAGTTCCACTTTTTTTATAAAGTTTCCCAAATTCGATAGCTGTTTCTGTTGAAAAATCATCTTCAAGTTCATATTTTGCAATCTCTTTTGAACCATCAAGAAGTCTAATATAAGACTTAGAAACTTGACCAAAATTTTGTTTTCGTTTGTCAGCTTCAAAAATAGTAACAACAAAAATTATTTCGCTAACTCGTGAATCAACTTTTGGAAGTTCAACAGTGATTACCTCATCGTCGCCAGTTCCAGCACCACTAAGATTATCGCCACCATGAGTAACAGAACCATCTTCAGATTTTTTATTATTATAAAAAACGAAAAATTTATCAGCAGGAGTTTTTTGATTTTCATTAATCATAAAAATCGAAACATCAAGATCAAAACCTGTTCCTGTATCTGTTGCATTTGGATTCCAACCTAAACCGACTGTAACTTTTTCTAAACCTGGAGCTTCTTTAGAAAGATCTATTCGACCACCTTTTGATAAATCAATACCCATTTTATTTACCTCTGAAAATTAAATTTAATAAAAACTGTCTTAATTTATTTCCTCTTGAAATATCTGCCATTACAAATTTTACAAGAGTTGATAATAAACCCATGGAAAATTAGCTTAAAAGAGAAATGCTGTTCTTTTTAGAAATCACATCAAAATATGGTTCTAATTTAGCTTGATCAAAACCAAAAGCTTCAGCAAATTTGAAAAATAGTTCTTTTTCGTTTTCTGAAGCTTCGCCATCTGCAAGAAGAACATCTAATAAATTAATAATAACAATTTCTCGTTGTTCAGCATTTAAAACGGAAGCAACTTTAGAAATATTTGTTTCAATATTGTTATTTTGTTTAATATACTCAACTGCATTTTCAACAACATTTTCATCACCACCAAACATTGTAACTAATGCACCCATTTCTTCTTCTGGTAAATAGCCATCAACTGCAACCATATAAACTGATGCAACAGCAAGAGCTAATCGTGGATTGAATTCCACTGTTCTTTTCATAAAGCCAAACATGATAAATCCTTTTATGTTATTTTTTTATTTGTGCGATTCTATAAAACTTTTCTTTAAAGAATAATAAATTTTTCTAGCTATATAAGTCGAATATAATTTAATTTTAAGCTTGACTTATTTTTGAGAAAGAATTTCGATGTTATTAATAACATCTTGTTGTCTAATCGAATCAAGAACTTTAAAGCTTTCGACATCACCAGCTTCAATTTCGCCAAAAACAGTATGAACACCATCAAGATGAGGACAATTTACAAAACAGATAAAAAATTGACTTCCTCCAGTATTTGGACCAGCATGAGCCATTGAAATAACACCTCGTTTATGTTTATGAGTATTCAAAGCTGTTTCGCATGGAATTTTCCAACCTGGGCCACCTCGACCTGTGCCTTGCGGACAACCACCTTGAGCCATAAATCTATCAATTACTCGATGAAATTTTAAGCCTTTATAAAAATTGCTTTTTGCAAGTGAATAAAAATTTGCAACAGTATTAGGCACTTCTTGATTAAATAATTTAATAAAAATTACACCTTTTGTTGTATCGATTTTTGCATAGTTTAAATTATTCATTTCTTCTTTTGAAAGATTATAAACTTTTAAATTAGATTGCATTGAATATCCTAATAATTTTTTTATATTTGTAATTTGTTCTGAAATAAGATTTAGCATTTATTTAATAATGTTATTTATTTTGAAGTGGTGCGCCCGAAGGGATTCGAACCCCTGACCAACGGTACCGCAAACCGATACTCTATCCCCTGAGCTACGAGCGCTAATTTAAGTGAAAATTTCCGCTATTTTAACTTAAGCAATCTTAATCATGACTTTATCGATGAGGTAACTATTTTTAATGTTAGATTAGCGAAGATATCGCTTTACAAATTTTAAAAAATTCTGATTTGAATACAAAGGCTAAACCGCTCATAATCGCCATCATGACAATTAAACCAACTGCAATTTTTATAGGATAGCCAATAACTAATAAATTAAATTGTGGCATTGTTTTCATGAGCATTCCAAAAATAATATCACTTAATAATGACAATGCAATTATTGGAAAAGCGAGTGTTAATCCCATGATAAATAAATTTTTAAAAGATGAAATTATATATTTCATGATATTTTCGTCTAAAATAAAACCGCCTAATTGAACAGAAGTTAGCGATTTATTTATGCATTCGATCATGACATGATGTCCATCAAATGCGAATATTAAAATAATTGCAAAAAAGTTAAAAAATTGGCTAATAATTGACATGGTTATTTGTGTTTGTGGATCATATAAAGTAGCCATTGAAAAACCCATAATCATTGCAATATGTTCACCTGCATAAATTAACATATAAATTACGATATTTATTATTAATCCAACTGTTGCACCAAATAAAATTTCTGACAAAATCGCTAAAAATAAAGTAGTCCAATTATTTGGCACCGACATAGTTAAATCAATTGAAGGTAAAAAAATGACTGTTAAATACAATCCCAATAGAGCTTTAAAATTCATTGGAATTGCCATATTTCCAAAAATTGGTAAAAAAGACAACATCGAAGTAATTCTAAAAAACAGCAATATAATAATTATTATATTTTCGCCATTAAATAGATTTAAACTTTCCATAATTAATTAAAAATTATTATAATTTTGGTGTCTAAAATGATCTCGATTGAAATGTTCGTTATTTCTAGTAATTTCATTATCTCGAGTTTGATTTGAATTATTATCATCGTTGATTTCGCTATCTCTACGATTTGCATCTCGACTTATCATTAAAACCATACCGATTCCAATTGATAAAGCCAATAATGAACTTCCGCCGTAACTTATAAACGGAACAGGAATACCTTTCATAGGAATAATTCCAGTTGCACCATAAGCATTAATTAATAAACCAAAAACAATAATTAAAGCCATACCGATGCTAAATAAAAAATGAGATCTGTCATCACTGCGATTTGCTACTTTTAACATTCGTTGAAAAAGCCAAGTAAAAATCAAAAAAATCAAAGTAATTGAAGCTAAGCCAGTTTCTTCTGCGATACCTTCAAGAACAAAATCCGTATGAACTTCAGCGAGATAGCCATATTTATAAATTCCACCACCGATTCCTGTACCAAATAATCCGCCATTATTAACTGCATTTAACGAATGGGCAATTTGATACGATTCGACACCACCGCTTAAATCAAAACGATCCATTATCCAATCGGGTAACCATGTTTTTGCCATTAGCCACCAACTTTGAATTCGATCAGTTCGATGTGAAAAAGTCATGATAAAAAACAAAAAGACAATCGTTAAAAAGCCTATTGTTTTTGCGATAAATTTGCCACTGCCACCTGCCAAATAAGATAAAACAACAAGAGTTGCTCCAAGAACAACGGACTGACCAAGATCTTTTTGTAAATAAGCTATAAAAAATATGGCAATTATAAAAATAACAAAATAAGGAAAAAATATCGAAAATTCGCTTCTTAATTTATGATTTTTATCGATTTCAACTTTTCGAGACATGCTCCAAGCGATAAAATATACAAAGCCAATTTTAAAAAATTCAACTGGAGCAAGTGAAAAACCCATTATCGAAATCCATCTTGAAGCTCCACCGATTTCTGGAACAATAGAAGTTGGTAAAAAATTCATAATTATCATCGTAAATAATCCACCAATGAACATTAACATGCCTATTTTATGCAACCAAACTTTGCTTTCAAGTCTCGAAATAGTCCACATTAAAATAATTGCCAATGTGCTAAATATTAGCTGTTTAAGAACAAAATTAAATTCATTAGTTTCAAACCGAACCATTAAAAACGGTGTTAATGAATAAGTTGCGAGAGTGCCAACCATTAATAAAAAAACTACTGAATAAAAAATGTGTTTATCAGGCATTTTATTTTTTTCCAAATAATTCGTGTTCAATAATTTCACATAAAATATGACCAATTAATATATGAACTTCTTGAATTCGAGGAGTATCTCTAGATGGAACACGAATGACCTCATCGCATAAATCCAACATTTTACCACCAGTTTCACCTGTTAAACCGATAACAAATAAGCCTAATTTTTTAGCCATATCAATTCCAGCTAATATATTTTTAGAATTACCACTAGTTGAAATAGCTAAAAAAATATCATCTTGATCGCCGATTGCTTCAATTTGTCTTGAAAAAATATAATCGAAACCGTAATCGTTGCCTATGCCAGTCATTATCGAACTATCAGTTGTTAAAGCGATAGCTTTTAAGCCTTTTCGTTCAAGATAAAAACGACTAACAAGTTCAGCAACAATATGTTGAGCATCACCAGCACTACCACCATTTCCAGCAACTAATAATTTACGACCATTTTTTAAATTATCTGCTATTTTCAAAGCTAATTGTTCTATGCTATTTATTAACTCGACATTTTCAAGAATTGTTTTTTTTATATTTATACTATTTATCAAACTATTAATTATAATATTCATTATTTATCCTGTTCTTTATATTTTTATTATTTTATCAGTTAATCTTTCTAATAATTCTTGATCATGCGAAATCACGATATAACTAATTTTCAAATTTTCTCGAATATTTATTAATAATTGCAAAATCTGAAATGACGAAACTCGATCGAGTGCTGATGTTGGTTCATCAAGAATTATAATTTTAGGTTTCATAATTATTGCTCTTGCTATCGAAATTCGTTGTCTTTCGCCACCAGATAATTGATGAGGTAATTTTTCTAATAATTCTAATTTTAAATTTAAACTTGGAAACATATCGAATATTTGTTTATTTATTTCGACCTCATCGATTCCAGCAATTTCTAAACCTTCACCAACAATTTTTTTAATAGTCATTCGTGGATTTAAACTATTAAACGGATCTTGAAAAACCATTTGAATATCTTCACGACGAGATAAATTTTTAATTATTTCACCATTCCAACTTGAAATTAAACCAACGATTGCCTTTGAAATAGAACTTTTACCTGAACCACTGCGACCAGCGATACCGATAGATTCGCCTTGTTTTAAACTAAATGAAAAATCGTTAATTATTTCTCGTTTGCCATATTTTATTTTTAAATTTTTAATATTTAATAATTCGATATCGCTAATAAAAAAATTCTTTTTTATAATTGGTGGTTCAGCCGAAAGAATTTTTGTATATTCATGTTTTGGATTCGAAAAAATATTTTCAGTTGTGCCAAACTCGATTAATTCTCCATTTTTTAAAACAACGATTTTATCAGCAATATTTCGAACAATTGGCAAATTATGAGAAACTAAAATAGTTGTTATTTTTAAATTTTTAATAAAATTCAAAATATCTCGTTGAAGTTCCCAATCAAGAGCTGTTGTTGGTTCATCGGCAATTAAAATATCGGGCGAATTTGCAAGTGCCATTGCAATTAAAACTCGTTGTCGTTCGCCACCAGATAATTGATGAGGTAATTGAGCCATTTGTTCCATTTTGAGCGACACACGATTTAATAATTTTTCTAGTTCGTTAATTAATTCTTTTTTATTAATTTGTCTGTGAATTAATATAGCTTCTTCGATTTGCGAACCAACTTTTTGAAGAGGATTTAAACTTTTCATAGGTTCTTGAAAAATATAAGCGATTTTATTACCACGAATTTGTTGAATTTTGACCTCATCGATTTTTAATAAATTTATATTTTTATAATATATTTCACCAGTTTCGATATTTGAATTATTTGGCAAAAGTCTTAAAATCGAATGAGACAAAATAGTTTTTCCAGATCCGCTTTCACCAACTATTGATAAAATTTCACCGTTATATAAATTTAAATTTATATTATTTAATATTTTTTTATTGCCAATTGAAATTGACAAGTTTTTAATTGATAAAATTATTTCTTTCAAAAATTAGTAACCTAAAAAGAAAAACAAAACAGAAAAAACATAATTTACGGCAAATATCGAAACAGAAGAATAAACAACGGCTTTTGTTGTGCTTTCACCGACACCTTTTGCACCGCCTTCTGTGAAATATCCAACATATGAGCCAATTGAACCAATTGCAAAACCAAAAGCAATAGATTTAATAATTCCAGTATAAATATCACTAAACGAAATTAACTTTTGAATAATATTTTGATAAATAGTTGGATTTAAGCCTAAAACATGAGATGAAATTAAAAAAGCACTTAAATTCGCTAAAAAGTCAAACAAAATTACGAGCAATGGTAAAGCGATTGTAGTTGCAATTATTCGTGGAATTAATAAATATCGTCGTGAATCAATTCCCAAAATATCGATAGCATCGATTTGTTCAGTAACTCGCATTGTTCCTAATTCAGCTGTCATTGCTGAAATTGCTCGACTTATGACCATTAAAGTAGCAAATACAGGACCTAATTCTTTTGTAATTGAAACAAATATCGTATAACCCATAAAGTTTTCAGCTCCAAATTGTTTAAAACCTGCATATAACTGAATCGCTTCGATCATTCCAGTAAAAATTGCTGTTAGCGAAATTACTCCCCAAGACTTAACACCGATGATTTCAACATGTTTTAATATCTCTTTTATTCGATATGGTGGAACAAAAATTAACGGTAAAAGTTGTAAGTAAAAAATTACAAATTTACCAACTTCAGGAATTTGCCTAAAAAAAGAGACGATTGGATCGCCTATTAATTCGAATATTTTATTCACTGTTCTGAAGCTCCCAAATTTATTGAATCTAAAATTTTAAGTTTTGCCCGATAATGATCTATTCCACGATCCAGTTCGATATTATCAGTATAAATTTCTCGTTCTTTTATTAAATATTTTAATAAATTAGTTATATATATATCATCAGTTGCTAAAATATCTAACTTAAATGAACCTTGTATTTTATCTTTTGCTTCATCTTGAGAATATTGAATCGTTGAAACAAGAACTTTATGAGAATTTAAAGATATTGTAAATTTTAAAATTTCAGCACCTTTCATTGTATATGAAACCCTTTTTTGATAAATATCATTTAATAAATTAAATTTATCATCAAATCTTTTTTTATGAATATCAAACTCGCTTTTTACTTTTGATATTTCAGCATCATATTTATCAAGTTCAGCTTTTCGATCATTATATTTTTCTCTTATTAATATTATCGATTCTCGCTTTTTTTCAATATTTATATTCAAAAAATGAGTCATATGATAGTTATACCAAGGATATAAAATTGATAAAAAAACTGAACCAACTGTTGCTAAAATTAATTTTCCACTCTGTCGTTCATAAAACGGAAGAGGCGGTTTAAGAACAGTTAAATATATATTTCTGGAACTATTTAATTGATATGTTAAATAAACTAAATAGTGAATTTCATCTAAACCTTCAGGAAACTTAACTGAAAACTCGTTTAAGAAACCATTAAATGAATGTTCAGCAACTGAAGTTCTAGAATATTCAGCTAAACCCAATATATTTCCAATATTCGATGAATAATATAAATTATCTATTTTTTCGATTGAAAAGTTTCGTTTAATATAATTAATTATGTCATTGATTTCATCAAATAGTGAAAAAAAACTTTTTGTTAAAGCTGATCGATATTTATTTTTTGATAATAATATATTTTCAATAGTAACTATTTTACAAAATTCGGGATAACTTATTTCTTCTTCTGTTAGTTCTACAAATTTTTCAAAAAAGTTAATCGTCGAAAAAATCAGTGCTTTTGTATAAATTAATTCACCGTTGATAAATAAATTAAATGAAGTTCCGTCTCTATAAGTATAAATAAAACATTCTGTGCGATCTAATATTGCTGAAAATTTATAAATACTTTTGAATAATAACGGTAATGGATAAACACGATCAATATATTTTATCGTTCTGCTTATTGTGCTTGAAACATATTGAGCAATATTTGGATCGATAATAAAAATATTAAAAGTTCTAAATTCCCCTTTTTCATTTTCACCTTTTTTGATTTCATCAAACACGATATGATATTCAATTGAATTATCAAGTTCTTCGTAAATTATTCCATAAAGTGCATCTTCGACCTCATCGTCTGGAATATTTTTACTAATATCAATCGTGTCAAAAGTAAAATCAGTGTTAGCTAAAAAAGAGAATATTTTTCGTCCCCGTTGTCGTTTTTGTTCTCGAGCAGGAACTGGAATAAAATTTGTAACATCACCATTATTTTCAACTTGATATAAATCTGGAGAGTATGGATTATAAATCGATACTAAAAAACTATTTCCTTTTTTTGAAAATAGTTTTGGAATAAATTTAAATATTTTGCTTGAATTAAGCAAAAAATTCCTCCATTTCTACGGATACTTCGGCATTTGGCAAAATAGACGGTTTTGTTATTTTAATATTTAAATAATCAAGTTCATATTCTTGAGAAATAAAATTAAATAAATATATTAAAGCTTCTTCGATGAGGTGAAATTTCATATTTATCATGCTGTCTTTTATAATATTATAAATTTTTGCATAATCTATAAAATTACCATTTGAATATTGATAATCAGCTCGAAACGAAATAATAATATCTTGCGGAATTTTTCGTTCAAAATCTAATATGCCAATAATAGTCTCAAATCGAAAATTATCGATTTTTATAGTCATCTTTTTTGTCATAATTAAATTTTAATTTTTACCAAGAATTTCAAGTTCAAGACCGTCATATAATTTTGAGCTTGAATTTTTAGATGTTGGTTGTGGTTTTGGTTTAATTTCCGAAGATTGTAAAGTTGAAGCCAAATCAGGTTTATTTTGTTCAATATTTTTAGAATGAATAGATTCGTAATCAACTGGACTATATTTACTAACAGGAATATTATTCCGTTCTAATGGAGTCTGTTTTGTATTATCTTGATTAGGCTGTGATTCAACTGAAGAAGCAGTTGGCGATTCATCTTGTTGCTTTTTGAGAAAATTAAAAAGTGTTTGGCTAATTCCAAAACTACCAGCTGATAATTTACTGATTTCTTCACGAAACATCGATTGATAAATTTTATCACCAGCTTCTTCGCCAAATAATTTATTACTGTCTTCCATTGAAACATCAAGAAGAGTTTTAACGATTAACGATTCGAATTGATCAGTCTGTTCTCGAAGTTGAGAATCTTTTATTTTAGATAAATTTTGTTGATATTGATCATTTTTTAGTTTTAACATTGTTAGTTGTTCGCTAACATTTGCAAGTTTATTAAGCATAGTTCCTCTTTTATTTTTTATAATAATTCTATGTCGGCTTGAATAGCTCCAGCTTGTTTCATGGCTTGAATAATCGAAATAATATCCCCAGGATTTGCACCTAATTTTTTAAGCGATCGAGTAATATTTGCAATATTGCTACCTTTTTTATTTGTTGTAACTTTATTATTATTCTCGTCAATTGCTACCTCATCATCAAGTTGTTGAACATTATTTCCAGTTGGCAATTTATCAGCTGAACCAACTTTAATAGTAATTTTGCCGTGAGTTATAACAATTGGAGAAACATCGATATCAACACCTGAAACAATAGTTCCAGTTCGTTCGTTAATAACAATTTTTTTCTTAGCTTTGAAATCAATTTCAACGGCTTCAATTTGAGCAAGAAACTGAATCATAGTTACATCAGCAGGTTTTTGAAGAGTAATCGTTTTTGGATCAACAGCAACAGCAACTTGAGTTTTGCTATTTTTAAAATAATTATTTACATTTTTTTCAATAGAAATTGCATTTGCAAAACTTGGTTCTTTAAGAGAAAGTTTAATATTTTCTTGAGAATATAAATCATATGGTAATTCTCGTTCAACAACGGCACCGTTTGGAATAGTTCCAGCTGTAATATGATTTTCGACTTCCATTTGATTTGGCAAACCACCAACACTAACTCCACCTTGAGCAAGAGCATAAATTACACCATCAACACCTTTTAATGGAGTCATAATTAAAGTTCCACCTTCAAGTGATTTTGCATCGCCGATAGACGAAACAGTAACAGAAATTTTATCGCCTTGTCGAGTAAAAGATGGAAGTTTTGCTGTAACCATAACAGAAGCAACATTTTTAGATTTAATCGAAGCAGGTTCAACTTTTATATTCATAAGTTGAAGCATATTAGAAATAGATTGATAGGTATAAAAAGCCGAAGAACTATCACCAGTTCCTCTAAGTCCAACAACAAGACCGTAACCAATTAATTGGTTGTCTCGAACTCCTACAATTTCGGCAATTTCGTTAATTCTGGCTGAATATAGTATTGAAATTATAGATATTAAAATTATTAAGTGTTTGTGCAAAGATGACTCCAATTATAAATTTGAGATTTCAATAATTATATCATCAATATTTTATATTAACTTTGGAGCGAAATCTCGCATTTATTTTTTTATTTTCACCCTTCTTTTAAACCGATTCGAATTGCCTCGTCTAAACTTGTATCATGATTAAGAACCATGTCGATCAAACTATCGGCAAGTGTTCGCATTCCTTCTCGCTTCATTGCTCGTCTTAATTCGAAATCAGATGAATTTTCTTTTATTATCTCTTTGGCTCGATCGGTCATCATGAATAATTCGCCAATTGCCTGACGACCGCTATAACCTGTGTAATTGCATTTTGGGCAACCTTTGGCTTTATATATTTGAGCATCAGCAGGTAATTCATATTCTGAAGCATATAATTCAGAAATGCGATCTTCGACTTTGCAGACATTACATAATTTTCTAACAAGTCTTTGAGCAAGAACTCCTCGCAATGTTGAACTAATTAAAAATTTATCAACTCCAATATCAACAAGTCGAGTTATTGCCGCTGTTGCCGTATTTGTATGAAGAGTTGATAATAATAAATGTCCAGTTAATGCCGCTTGAATGCCGATCGTTGCTGTTTCTTTGTCTCGCATTTCACCGACCATGATAATATCTGGATCTTGTCGCAAAATCGATCTTAATGCCGAAGCAAAAGTTAAACCAACTTTGGAATTTGCCTGAACTTGCGAGACATTATTTGCTTTATATTCAACTGGATCTTCAACCGTGATAATATTTTTTTCTGGAGTTGCAATACTTTGTAAAAATGAATGCAATGTCGTTGATTTTCCTGATCCGGTTGGACCAGTAATTAATATCATTCCGTGAGAAAATTTTAATAATTCTCGAAACTGTGCAGTCATATCTTCAGAAAAACCCAATTCTTCAAGACTAGGAATATTATCCGACTGCATTAATATCCGCATAACAACTCGTTCGCCGTGATACGATGGAAGAACAGAAACCCGAATATCAACAACTTCACCAGCGATTTTTATTTGAGTTCGTCCATCTTGAGGAACTCGTCGTTCGGAAATATCAAGATTAGAAATAACTTTGATACGACTTATAATTAAACTTACGATTTTATTTTCGATTTCTACATATTTTTGCAAAGCCCCATCAATTCGAAAACGAACTTCACCGTTATGTTCGTGAGTTTCAATATGAATATCTGACGAACCTCGTTTTACAGCTTGAAAAAACAGAGCATTAACAAATTTAATAATTGGAGCTGATTCTTCCGAAGTTAAAATATCTGACGAATTTTGTAAAAATTCAGCTAGATTAATATTTTCTTCTGTGTCATCTTTGTTATTTTCTGCAACTGTCGTAGCTCGAAGATCTTTATCATTTTTTAATTCTAAAGTTCGATGATATAATCTTTCATATTGAATATCTTCAAGTTTATAAACTGGAAATATAACAGGCAAACGAGAAATATAATTTATTCCCTCGCCTATTTTATTATTTGATACAAACGAAAATACCTCATCAGAATCATAATTTTTACCAAATAAAACACCATATTTAAGAGCAACGGCGATATCAATATTTTCAGGAACAGCAGGAAAAAGTTCTTTTATCGAGTTAAATAAAGGCAATTCGATCATAAATTATTTACCTTTTTTATCTTTATCAGAAGATTCAAGACCGTTGTCAATTTCTAAAAAGCTAGGTTTCATAAAATTTTTCGGTTCAACTCCGTCGCTAACTAATTTATTAACAACATCAGTTTCAAACTTCGAAAGTTGTCTTAAATTTTCTCGCAATTTATCTAAATCAGAACTTTTATTAATTACATATGGAGTTAAAATAATTACGAGATTGATTTTATCAACTTTGTATATTTTGTCCTTGAATAAATAGCCCAATAGCGGAATGTCGCCTAACAACGGAACACTGTTATCAGTTTCTGTGATTTTATCTTTGATTAATCCACCGACAACAACGGCTTCACCATCATTGACAACTGCCATCGTTTTAACTTCTCGTTTTGTTGTTGTTGGAAGTCCGCCACCAGAACCTGCAACAACATCTTCAAGTGTCGCATCAATATTTATAATTACTTTATTATCATTTGATATTCGTGGTTTAATTTTTAAAGTCAAACCGATATCTTGTCTAGAATATGAATTTTGAGCAAGTGCTGTTGTTGAAGCTCCTTGTGTCGATGAGGTCAAAATCGATTCAGTTTGACCAACATAAATTGAACTTTCTTGATTATTCACACATAAAATCGAAGGTTCAGAAAGTGTGTTCGAAACACCATTTGAGTTTAAAAAATTCAAACCAATTCCTAAACCGAAACCTTTTTGTAAATTTGATGGAATAGTTACACCAGAAAAAGCAATTGGCGAACCACCGTTAAGAGTAGAAGCAAGTGTATATAAACCGCCTTCATCAATCGTAAAAGCATTAATGCCATATTTTAAACCTAAATTTCTAGCTTTGCTTTCACTGATTTCAACGATTTTAGCTTTTACATAAACCTGTTTTCGTTCGACATCAAGCTCTTCGATTAACGATAAAAACTCTTTATATTCTTCAGCTGTCGATAAAATAATCAACGAATTTAACTCTTTGTCTGACGAAATCGTAGGTCGTAATTCATCTTTTTCATATTTCTTTTTTGAAACTAAAGTTGTTAAATTTTTCATAACTTCTTCAGCTGTTGCATTATTTAATTTAACAACATAAGTTTCCTGTTTAGTCGTTTTGCCTTCTTTGTCTAATTTTTCAACATATTTTAAAAGCTTATTAATCTGTTGTCTTTCAGCGATAATTCCCAATAAATTATTTTGGTCATTTTTAAATAAAACGACTTTTTCACGATCGATTTTTTGATTAAAAATTGCATCAGCAATGCTTTTCATTTGTTGAAGAGCTTCAGCAACTTTGACATTTTTCAACTCGACAAATTCGATTTCTAAATTTGGTTTTTGATCTAATTTGCTAATTAAAGTTTTAATAACTTTTACATTTTCAGGAAGATCTGTAACAACGATCGAGTTTGTTTCACCAGAAACAACAAGACGACCACTTCGACTAAGAAAATTCTTTAAATTATTAGAAATTTTTTCAGCATCCATATTTTTAACGGGTAAAATTGCCGTATGAATCGTTTCTTCAGTTGCTTGATTTTGTAAATTTGGCGAATCTTTTTGGGCATCAGCTAATCTTGCGATGACATAATAGCCTTTGCCTGAATCAGTCATTGTAAAGCCTTTATCTTTTAAAAGCATTTGCAAAATATGAAAAGCACTTTTTTTCGGAATAGGTCTTTTAGAAACATAAGAAATTTTGCCTCGAACAGACGTTGGTATTAAAATATTTTTATTATCTATTTTTGCTACCATTTTTATAAAATCTTCTATTTCCATTTCGTTAATATTTAACTCGACCATGTCATCTTTTAAATTGATCGAACTATTCGAATCTTTATCTTTTGTCGATGAGGTCGTTGTTCCTGCTCCAAAAAGAGATGACATCGGAGAAGCTCCAACTGTGATCGCCAATAATAATTTAGTTAATCGCATAATCTATTTCCCTTTCTTCACCATTTCGCATAACTTTTAAATTTAAACTTTTCATTTTATTTATATTCGTATAATATTTTTGAACTTGAGAATAACTAGTTACCTCTTCGCCATTAATTGCAATAATAATATCCCCAGATTGTAATCCCAATTGCTGAAAAGTAGAACCATTTTTCACAAAAGTAACTTCAAAACCTTTTAATTTGCGATTTTCTCGATAATCTTTAAATCTTATATTTTGCCAAATTTGACCAACATTTTTAACATAAAAATTAACATCATCTCGTTTTACAGTTGCTGATTTTATTTCATTTGTTTTTGGATCAACTTTAGTTTTAATATTCATCTCTTTATCTTCTAATAAATCTGGATTAACTTTATTTTTATCAGCAGGATTATTTTTATTATCTTTTTTATTTTTTTCTTCGTTAATTTTTAAGCTATATAATTTTCCAGCATTTTTAAAAAAAGCTTCATCGACTTTTAAATCAACAAGTTCATAGCCTTTATAAACATCATCTAAAACGATAATTACGACATCTTTGCCATCTTCAACAGTTGCAAAACCGTCATTTCGACTTAAAAAAGTTCCGACTAATTTCCATTTTTTTAAATCATAAACTTTTTCTTCAACTTTTGGAGCTTCCTCTTTTTTTGGTTCAGCTTTAACATCATCGACAAAAAGTTGTCCAATTCGATACATATAAAACTGATGAAAAGGCTGTTCTCCACTTTTAATAATTCCGTGTGAAGGCAAATATAAATTCAATGCCGAAAGCGACAAAATCGAAATCGTTGAACCAAAAATGGCACTTTTAAAATATATATTTTTAGAACTTACCATTATAAATATATCCTCCATTTTCATGTTTTTTAAACATATTTATTAATGAACTCTTTTTAAAACTTTCTTCTGGAATTAATAATAAATCTATTGTTCTATCAAAAATATTTACTCGACCCCGTAATTCACCAAATGAACCTTTGCCAAAAATAAAAACTTTTTGATATTGCCCAACAGAATAATCAGCTGATAATTTCTCAAAATATAATTCTTTAAATTGCTGAAAATCTTTACCAATTTTTACATTATAAATATTAATTACATTATAAAAAAATGCTGGTAAAATCGAACCTGTTTCAAATTTTAAAACTTCCATTCCAGAATATAAAACTAAACCATCGTTAATTTCTAATAATGGCGGAGTTGAACTTAATTTTTCATCAGCGATAACAATATTATATTTTTGCAAATAATCTTCAGCAAAATACCAAAGCTTTTCGCGAGGCAAAAACATTAAAATCATAATATAAGCCGATAATAAAAATACAAAAAACGAATATAAATATTTCATCGTCCAACCTCCAATTCAATACCAAACGACATATTAAAATCATCTATTTTTTCAACATTTAATCTTATAACTTCAGTTGAAGATTGAAAAATTTTTTTAATATGTTGATCAAAATCAGCTTTTGACATTGCCTCAAATTGATAAGAAATTTTATTCGCAGTTTTTCGAGTTTTGCCTTTTGGAACGATATTTTCAAGATATTTTAAAATCGATTCACGATTATTTTTATTATCCCATCTTGTTCGCAAATCGTTTAATTTAACTCCGTCTCGTTCGATAATTTCAGCATTAATAAATAAATTATCTATTTCTGTTCGATATTCAGCCCGTTTAAAATATAAAATTATCGATACGACTAATAACAAAATAAATATTAAAAGATGATTTTTATTTATTGCTGTCATTTTGGAAAACTCACATCGATAATATCACCATTTTCAGAAATAGAAACTTTTTTATTCTTTTTTTGCAAAGTCATTTTCATTTCGTTTAATTTATCTTTCTGTTTTATTTTAAATTTAAAATTTAGTTCTCCATTTTTATAAATAACAAGATTTTGAATTTTTCCAAACGAATTAAAATTACTTTCACTTAGCCAATATAAATTATCTCGCAAATTGCTTTGATCTTCTTCGATCGTTTCAAATTTTTTTAATAAACTTGCAATTTGAAAAGATGTATCTGGTAATTTATAAGCTTCTCGTCTTTTTATAATTTCATTTTCAAGAATAACTTTATCGCTGTTTAATTTATAAATATC
Organism: Campylobacterota bacterium; assembly: GCA_030152305.1. GTDB lineage: Bacteria > Campylobacterota > Campylobacteria > Campylobacterales > Thiovulaceae > Thiovulum_C. The sequence goes on along the minus strand of JASKOM010000007.1, from coordinate 30,347 downwards.
AAGCCCAAAATAGATCGAAATTGCAAACGGAATCGCTGACAATAATAAAATTGGCGAACCTTCAGAATCAAGCCCTTTTATTTTTATTGAATATTTCGATCTTTTATTACTTTGCAAATAATTTATAATAGAAATTTGACTTTCAGTTTTAAATGGAATTTCTGAAATTATTCCATCAATCGAAACAATAGATTTATTATCATTAATAATAATCGAATCAACTATTTCATTAAATTCACTTTGAGCAATATAAATATTTGCAATATTTTTTTCATCGATTCCAATTTCAACTAAATATTTCGAAATTTCAATTGGATTGTAAGCTATAAATAAATAGCTAATTTCAGCTTTTTCATTAACCTTTTCTTTTATAGTAAAAAACTTAAAAGAATCTAACTCTGGCAAAACACCATCAAAAACAGATTTTGCAAATTTAATTGCCTCTTTTTCTGATGGCACACCGAGATTTTCTCGTTTGACCCAATAAAAATTAGGAGCTAAAACAAGATCTCGCTTTTCTCGATTATTAATATCTTCAAATTTTATATTTTTCGATATATAATCAATTCGGCGATTTTTTTTATTGAACAATTTCAAGATCAACTATCCTTTTACTTTTTAAATCGTATATAAATTTAAAACCTTCTTCGATAATATTTGCACTATACGAAACGACACCTTCAAGATAATATGTCGAATTATTATCGAACTCTTTAATATTAAATTCTTTTTTTATATCGTCATTCTTTTTGTCAGATATGCTTTCGCAACCTATTTCTTCGCTTTTATCATCTTGTCCAAATTGATCTTTTTTCTTTTCACCATTTTCATCATTACTATTTTTACGGAAATTTTGTTTATTATTTTGATCATTTTCTGAATCGACAACATCTGAAACTTCTAATTTCAAAGCTTCAGCCAAATTTTCACTCATAAAAGTGCAATCTATCGATAATTCAGATGTAAAAATCGTAAAAATAAAAAAATCATCCCACGGAACTTTTTGAATTTCATTGTCATCCGAAAGTTCTCGATATTCAGCAATTATTCGATTAAAAGCTTCTTTATTTGGAATAATCCCATTTGGAAAAGTTGGATCTTTTATAGCAATTTCGCTATCGATAGATCTTTCGACAAAATCAGTATCAAGAACATCAAGAATCATATTTAATAATAATTCACCGTCTTTTATTCGATAAGTCGAGAATATATAATTAAATAAACTTTCATATTTTTCTTTTAACTGAAAAACTTTATCAGGTTCTGGTGCTGATGAATTTGCTTCTTCTAATAATTTATTTATATTAACTCCACGATGAAAAGGTTTTGTTTCAAGAGAAACCATAAAACGACCATCTTTATCAACAACAGGCGGAGATACACCAATAAAATATTGAAGATCTTCGGAACTTTTAATTTCTCCAAAAATAACAGCCATTACTTTTTCGATATCGGTTACAACTACTTTAGTTTGATTTATTTTTTCAACATTTGCAACATGCTGAAAACCAGAATTAATGAGATCAAGCGATCTCATTATTACGATTGAAATTAAAGTAATTAAACCAATAGTTATATAGAGGGCAATCCCTCGATGTTTCATGAATTTTTATCTTTATTTTTATTAATTCGATGAGGTTTTGGAGAAGAAACTTTGTGAAAAAAATAGCCAACAGAACCTATTAAAATTAGTGCAACAGGAATAGCAAATTCTAAATGCTCTTTTGCAAAATGAACTATTTTTAAAATTTCTTCGCCAAAAATATAAGCTGGAATAATCGTTACACTTGCCCAAATAAAAGCACTGATTAAATTTAAAACAGCAAAAGTTTTTCCACTGTATTTTGTTGTTCCGATTGACATTGGTAAAATAGTTCTTAAGCCGTATAAATATCTTTGAACGAATATAATCCACCAGCCATATTTTCGTAATAAAAGAGTTGCCAATGCGAATTTTCGTCTTTGATTTTTTAATTTATTATGAATGTAATTTCGATTAAAACGACCAATATAAAAATATATTTGATCGCCTACAAAACCGCCGAGTCCAGCGACGACTATTGCTGTGAATAAAACCATATCGCCAGTATGAACAATGACACCAGCCATGACTAATCCAGTTTCACCTTCGAGAATACTCCATAAAAATAAAATTATATATCCATATTCTTTTAATAATTCTATTAACATTTCTTCCATAATATTTATTTCTCCTTATTGAATTTATTTTTAATTTAATTAAAAATTTTATTTTTACATGAAACTTGTATAACCCATAGAAATCATCGATTCTCGCATACTTTGAATCTTATTTAATGTATGCGACCATTGTTTTTGTTCTGCAAATAAACTTATTTCGTCAAATATTTTTTCTAATTTATCTCTTGTTCCATGAAACTTAGGTAATATTTTCATTTTTATTGCTATATCAAAAGCTTCATTATCGTCTCTAAATTTTATAATAGAATCTCTTGAGTTTATTATAAATGAAATAATTTCGTCAAATACTCGATAGCCAAATTTTAAGTTTTTTGGAAGCATTTGATTAATTAAATTTAAATCTTCAAAATAAGAAATCGAAGTATCTACAAATTTTTCATCTTTTTTAATAGCTGTATATTTACCTTGATTTATAAAATCTTTTTTCATTAATTTTTTAAAATCAGCTGATAACGAAAATTCTTTATCTAAATGATCTTCTAAAAAGTCCATATAATTTTTAAAAGATCCGACATCAAATTCAATCGTAAAAGCTCGGTCTATTACTTTTGGCGAGAACATATGAGTTGTTTCGTCTATATTTACACTGCCTACAAAATAAACATTTGGTGATATTTTTATATCTCGCGGAACACCTTGTTGGCGAACTTTATCACTCATGCTATTATGAAGTTGAATTGACTGTGTTGTAAAACCTGACGAATCTCTTTGCGATTCTAGAACACTTAAAAAATCTGCAAAATAATATTCGACTCTTGCTAAATTCATTTCATCAAACAAAACAAAATATGGAGTTTTTAAATCATCTGTTGCTCTAATTAATAATTCTAAAAGCGGTGTAATTTGATATTCTTCTGACAATGGATTATAAAAACCCAAAAGCGATTTTGTATCTCGAAAATCTGGACGAATTGCAACAAAAACGAAATTATCTTTGCCTATTTGCGGAGTAAAATGTTTTACAAAATTTTCAAATATTTTTGTTTTTCCGATGCCACTTATTCCAGCTAATATAACAAAACCTTTACTTTTTAAACCATTATAAAACGAAGCTTTTACCTCATCGCTTAAATTAAGATCACCAAATATTTTTTCAGATTCAGAACTATTATTAACTGGCAAAACAACTTGAGATTTCAAAGGAATATTAGGAGAAAAGCCGACTTCAATATTATTTATTTTGCTATCTTTGTCCATATATATAACTTTGGATTCTCGTTCAGCTTTAACAAAAGGATATTTATCACAAATATCTTTAAATTTATTTTTAGCATCTTGAATCGATGTATATCTAAAATTTTCTTTTTGTAAATATGTTTTAACCATTGATAAATCAGCTAACATTTTTGGATTGCCAATGCTCGAATCATTAACGGCAAAAGTTAAATCAATATCTTGACTGGCATTTCGTTTTACATCTATTACAAAATATTGAGAATGATACCAATCACCTTTATTTGGTGCCATCCAAATATGATCAGCTCCTATTTTTTTTACAATTGTTAAATATTCTCTCTTATAACTTTCAATAATTTTTTCAAATTCTTCTACGGTCAAATTCCCCTCCTGCTATAAATTCAATTTCTAATTTTATCAGAGAGACTGATATTTCAAATTCTTTTATTTTTACAAAATCTTTTTCTGTAACAAGAATTGAATCAGCATTCTCTTTTTTTAATATATTAATAAGTTCATGTTTATTAAAGACATAATGATCTGGAAAAATATATTTTGGTATGTCATGATTTATATATTTATATAATCGTTCAGGTTTCGAAATCGCAGTAACGAGAACCATTTTTTCTTTTTTATTTTCGATAAAAACTTTTCTAACAAAATCAATATCTTCTATTATGTATTTTATATTTTCATTTTTTTTAAAAAACCATAATTTTTCGCGATAACTACCAGCTGGAATACAAAATTTATTTTTATTATCTGATTTGATGAGGTATTCGATATTTTTAATAATGTCATGTTGGCGAAAAGAATCATCAAGAAAAATAATATCGGTTTTTAATTTTTGTAAGACATTGATACCATTTTTGCGATTTTCAGAAACAACAACAGAAACATTTTTATTTTTAAATTTTTGAGAATATAACATTGCTTCATCGCCACTAATATTAACAGAAGTTTTTATATTGCCATTATCAGAAATAATAATTGTTCCTTTACTTTGACGACCGTAGCCTCGTAATAAAATACCAATTCGTTTATTATTTTTAATTTCTTTTTCAACTAAGGCTAAAATAATTGGTGTTTTTCCACTGCCACCAAGAACTAAATTACCAACTCCAACGATATTATCATGCAATTTTTGTTTATTTAAAAATTTAATAAAAGAATTTATAAAAACAAACAGACAATAAATAAACGAAACGGGTAAGAAAAAAATGGGTAAAGTCCATTCGAATCGTTGCGGATTTGAAAGAACTTTTTCGGCAAAAAAATAAATTTTATTTTTTATTGAATATATCGTTTGTAATAATTTCAAGAACAGCTTTGCTAACGATATTATTTTCAACGATTATATTTGTAAGATTTAAATCGCGAATATCTTCTTTTTCTTGTTCGCTATGAACTTTAACGATGATATTATCAACTGGAACGATATGACTAATCATTTCACAAACTTGATATAACTTTTTTGGATTATTAATAGCAACAACAACTTTTTGATTCCAATTAATTAAAGCAAGTTGTAAAATATTTTTTTTACCAGCATTGCCAAAAATAATATGTTCTCCAGTTTCCATGCCTTTATAATAAGTGTCTATATTATTCTCGATAATAGAATAGCTAATATGATGAGAGTTAAGAACTCTTGCTACATTTTGTCCAAATTCTCCAAATCCTAAAATAACAACAGAACTTGGAGGCATACCTAAATTAATTTCTTCACTTTCATTTTCTAAACTATGGCTTATAAATTTATCAACAATATTTCCAAGATTTAATAATAACATTGGAGTTAAAATCATTGAAATAACTGTTGTTATAATTAACAATTGAGAATATTCAGGTTTTATAATTCCAGATGTCGAAGACAACTCAAGAACAGCAAGAGCAAATTCACCAATTTGAACAAGAATCACGGCTGTTTTTAATCTTGTTCGACGAATATTTCTGAATCCAGTAATATAATAAATAACTAAGAATTTTATAATAAATATTGCTGGAATTAATAAAAGCAATAAATAAATATCTTGTAATAAAATATCTATTTTTATTTGCATTCCAACAGTTATAAAAAATATGCCTAATAAAATATCTCTAAACGGTATTAAGTCAGTTTCGACTTGATGTTTATATCTTGTTTCAGCGATCAACATACCAGCAATAAATGCTCCCATTGAAAGTGAAAAGCCAAAAACATGAGCTAAATGTGCTGAACCAATTGCTAAAAATAAAATTGCCGTTATAAATAATTCATCTGATTTTGTTTTTATTATTTCTGTTAAAAAAGGTTCTAATAAATATTTACCAATAAATACAAGTGTGCCAACAAGTAAAGCACCGCCAAACATCATTTTAAAAATTACAAAAACAGTTCCACTTTCTTCAGTTGTTCCATTATTATTTGTTGATAAAAACCATATAATTAATAAAATTGGAATAACGGCAATATCTTGCATGATTAATATGCCAAGACCGTTTTTCCCGTATTTTCTATTTATTTCTCCTGTTTCATTTAAACTTTTTAAAACGATTGCTGTTGATGAAAGAGGAATAACCATAGAAATAACAATTGAACTATATAAATCTATATGTAATAATAAATATGCAATGCCAAAAACTGCACCACCTGTTAAAATAATTTGTAATGAACCAAGAATAAAAACTTCATATCGAATATCTTTTAAATGTATTATTGATAACTCTAACCCAATAGTAAACATTAAAAATGCTATTCCAAATTCTGCAATTTCTTTAAGATCTTTGTTATTAACAGCATCATTAAGTCCAAAAATATATGTAATCATTGTTCCAGTAAAAATATAGCCAATAATTGGAGGCAAATTTATTTTTTTTAATAAAACATTAATGATAAGAGTTAAAAGTAAAGTTGTTACGATAATAGAAAGCATAAACAATAGCTCCATAAAAAATTATAAATTTAGAGTCAAAACTCTATTTAATTAATCAATCCTTTGTTTTGGATTTAACTAAAACAGAATATTAACATTAATGTTTTTATCGATAATTTTTGATTTTATATTTCTCATTTTATTAAAGTTTATTTTTAATGTTTATTCTCTATCTAATAATATTTAAATGTTTGTTAGAATTTTAAGAAAAAGGAAAATATTTTATGCTAAAACATTATTTAAAAATATTGGCTCTTGGGTTTATATATATATTTGCTCAACTTGGATTAATTTATTTTTTTGCAAATCTTTATATCAAAGATGGTAAAGATAAATTACAAAACTCAATAGAATTAAATTTTTATAAACTCAAATTAGAAATATCTAATTTACGATTTTTAGGTATCGAAAATCTTCAGTTCAAGACCTCATCGATACAAAACAATAAAAAACCTAAAAAAAATATTGCTCAAGTTAAAGAACAAGATGAATTAAATAACTTTTCTTTTGAAGAAGCATTTATTGACGGTTTTGATAAAAATGGTTATAACTATGTTTCTAAATTTATGAACGGTGATAAACATATTGGCTATGGCACTTTTTATATATCTATGGATAATTTAAAAAAAAGATTAGAAAAGTTATTTCTTGATGAAAATGTTAATTTATTATTGCAAAATGAGTTTAATAAATTAAATTGCGATAATGTTAATAAGCAAAATTTCATTTGTGGTAAATCTCAAGTTTTTGTTCTTGATAAATTTAAAGATAGCAAGGAACCAATTTATTTATTATTAAAAACTCGTGATGAGGTGTCAGGCAATATATTAATAAAAGTTATTTTTGCTGTTTCTTCGTTTTTATTATTTTTTATCTTTTTTATTTATATTTACAGAATGGTTGAAATAAAAAAAATAACTAAATATGTAGAAGAATATGATGCACTTTTTGAATTTAATCCAGAATATATATTTATTACAAATGGTGAAAAATTTATAAAAGGAAATCAGGCTTTTTATAAATTATTTGGTGTCTTGAATGCCCAAGATTTTATCGAGAGGTATAAAACAGTTTGTGAATTATTTAAAGTTGGTGAAGGTTTATTATATAAAGATACGACTTATAAAAGTTGGCTAAATAAATTAACTCAAAGTAGCACAGAAGGAAAGTTTAAAGTAGCTATAAATGTCAATAGCAGAGAACATTTTTTTTTAATTTCAGCATCAAAAATTAACGAATATGAATCAGTGATTTTTTTACGAGATATTTCGTATGTTATTCAACAAGAGGCAGAATTAAAAAAAGTGTTTGATGATCGTTTAGCAAGTATGCATATAAATATGAAATTCTTGGATGAAAATATGATGGTTTCTTCGACTGATAAAAATGGAATAATCGATTATGTTTCAAAAGCATTTTTAGAAAAAACTGGTTATAAATACGATGAATTAGTTGGTAGAAAACATTCAATAATGAAAAGTCCAAATAGCGATCCAAAAGTTTATACTGACATGTGGGATAATTTATCAAGAGGTAGAGATTGGATTGGCGAAATTCAAAATAGAGATGCAAAAGGAAATGATTTTTGGCTATCAGCACATATTTATCCAAAATTTGATAGTGGAAATAGAATCATTGGTTATATTTCTGTAAGATTAGATATTGCAGATAAAAAATCTCTTGAAAATATTAGAACAACTGATCAATTGACTTTTTTAAAAAGTAAGAACGAATTTGTAACTACATTTAGCAGAGAAGTTAATCTTGCTCAAACAGAGAAAAAAACTTTTTCATTGATGTTAATTGATATCGACGGATTAAAAGTTTATAACTCTCTTTATGGATTAAAAAAAGGAGATAATTTAATTAGAAATATTTCTGTTTCTGTTAGAAATACAGCAATATCTCACAGAGTAGATAAAGAAAGATTGTTTAGAACAACAGGAGGAGAATTTGCGATAATTTATCCATTTGAGAATGAAGAACAAGTTATGAAATTAGCAGAAGCTATTTGTAAAAATGTATACAACTCTAATTATGAACACAACGGAAATTTAGTAAATGAGGGCAGATCAACAGTATCTATTTCAATATTTTTCTCAAAAGAATTAAACGAGGATAGTGGAAATCAAGATGATATTTATTTTGCAACATTTTCTAAACTTTATCAAATTCAAAAAAACGGTGGAAACGGATTTGATATTATTAAAGATTAAGATTAAAAGGGTCTAACTTGATAAAAGTAAAGCATAAAATCACAATAGATTTATTACTTTTTTGTATAGGTGTGTATTTAACCATAGCAGGTTTAATATTATCTTTTGGTGAAATTCTCACTCAAAAAGAAACAATTTGGGCATCGATATTTGCCTTATTATTTTGCATGGTTTTTTCAATTGGAATAAACATATGGCGAAAAAATAAAATATTAGATCTTCAATATAAATATCTGGACACATTATTTAATTCACTCGATCAAATTGTTATTGCAACACAGGGAACTTATTTGTCTAATGCAAATCAAAGTTTTTTTGATTTTTTGGGCTTTAAAACAATGGAAGAATTTCACAATAAACATAGCTGTATTTGTGAATTTCTTGAAAAAATAGATGAAGAAGATTATATTTATCAAGATAAAGGTGGTCAAAATTGGGTAAAAACTATTCTTGAAAACAAACATATTCATTATAAAGGTTCAATAATTAGAAATGGAAAAAAACATATATTTTCAATTCGAGCAACTCACATGAATTTTGATGAATTTGAAAGAAGTATAGTTATTTTTTCTGATATCACCGAAATCGCAGAACATAATCAATTATTAGAAACAAAAATAAGAGAAAGAACAAGAGATTTAAATAGATATGTTAATTTAGTTGATGAAAATATAATCATTTCATCAGCAGATTTAACTGGAAGAATAACTTATGTATCAGAAGCTTTTATTCGAAGATCAAAATATTCTCGAGAAGAATTAATCGGAAAAAACCATAATATAATCAGACATCCAGATACACCAGGAAAAGTATATGAAGAGCTTTGGACAACAATACAAAAAGGTGAAGTATGGCGAGGTGAATTAAAAAATAAAATAGTTTCTGGTGGTTATTTTTGGACAGAAAATAATATTTATCCGAATTTCGATTTAAATGGCAATGTAATAGGATACACAGCAATTAGACGAGATATAACCGACAGAAAAATAGTCGAAGAGCTTTCGATAACAGATGCTTTAACGAGTTTATATAATCGAAGACATTTTAATCACATGATCGAAGTTGAATTACAAAGAGCAAAATCAGATAATTTACATTTAGCTTTTGTCGTCATGGACATAGATAATTTTAAAAAATATAACGATAATTACGGGCATCAAATGGGCGACAGTGTTTTAAAATCTGTTGCAAAAATTTTTCAAAGTTCTTTATCTTGTAATCGAGGATATGCTTTTCGTTTAGGTGGCGAAGAATTTGGTTTGATTTTATCGCCATTAAATCAGCAAAACAGTTTAGATTTTGTTCAACATATTTGCAATGAAATTTATAAAGCTGGAATCGAACATAAATTTAATAATGACTTTGGAGTTGTTACAGCATCTTTTGGAATTTGCTATGTCGAAGAAGTAAATAGCAATTTAATCAGTGATGAACTTTATAAATTAGCCGACGAATCTTTATATGAAGCAAAACACAATGGTAGAAATAGAGTTGAACTCAAAATAGTTTAATTGCTTTTATTTTTTTTTAAGCTATCGATATATATAATTCCACTAACAAAAGCGGAACTGATAAAATCCATCGGTAGATGGCCCCATCGTCTAGCGGTAAGGATCCCAGGTTTTCATCCTGGTTACAGGGGTTCGAGTCCCCTTGGGGTCACCATAACAAACTTCGCCATCTTTTTCCTCCTTTTTAGATGGTAACTTCAAAATAAATTCAAAACAAAAATAATCAAACTTATTAGGAACATTTTAAATGTTAAGATTTGCACCTAGTCCAACAGGCGATATGCACATAGGAAACTTAAGAGTTGCTATTTTTAATTATATTGTCTCTAAGCAAAGAAATGAAAAATTAATTATTCGTATTGAAGATACTGACATTGAACGAAATATTCAAGGAAAAGACTTAGAAATCTTAGAAATTTTAAATTTATTTAAAATTGAATATTCACAAGTTATGTATCAATCTGGAAATTTAAAGTTTCATCAACAATTTGGTGTCATGTTAGTTCAAAACGGTGATGCTTTTAACTGTTTTTGTTCAGAAGATGAACTTGAACAATATCGAGAACAGTCAATTAAAAATAATATTGCACCTAGATATAGTGGCAAATGTGAAAAATTAACAGCTGACGAAATATTTAATAAAAATAGTCAAGCAGTTGTTAGAATGAAAAAAAGCGGTAATTCTATATCTTTTAATGATTTAATTCGTGGAAAATTAGAATTTTCATCTGACGATATTGATAGTTTTGTTATTTTACGAACAGATAAAACTCCAACTTATAATTTTGCTTGTGCCGTTGATGATATGTTAAGCGATATTTCGATTATTATTCGTGGCGAAGATCATGTTTCTAATACTCCAAAACAGATATTAATTCAACAAAAATTAGGTTATAAACGAGAATTAGAATATGCACATTTGCCAATTATTTTAAATATTGATGGCAAAAAAATGAGCAAACGAGATAATGCTTCGTCAATTAAATGGCTATTAGAAACTGGTTTTATTCCTGAAGCTATAACTAATTATTTAATTTTATTAGGTAATTCTACTAATAATGAAATTTTTACGGTTGAAGAAGCTATAAAATGGTTTAATTTAAAGACTATTTCAAAAGCTCCTGCTAAATTTGATATCGATAAATTAAGATTTATTAATCGTGAACATTTAAAAAAATTATCATCGATTGATCTTGCAAAACGATTAGGCTATTTTGATGAATCGATTGGTGAAATTGCAAAAATTTATATCGAAGAAGCTTCAACACTTATTGAATTAAAAAATAAAATTTCAGCTATTTTTTCTAAACGGGAATTTGATGAATTATTAACAGAACAAGTCAAAATCATTAAAAATGTAATTTCTGAAATGAATATAATTGATAATTACGAAGATTTTAAACGAGAAATAACAAATCGAACTGGATTAAAAGGCAAAATGCTATTTAAACCGCTTAGAATCGTTTTAACTGGTGCTGAAAATGGACCTGATTTAGTTAAACTTTATCCATATTTAAAAAATTATCTTTCAGAACTTATTGCTTTGTCTTAATAAAATACCTCATCTTTGATGAGGTGTTTAGTTAATAACAAATTTTATTATTGAGTTTCAAAGATACATTCTGAACAAGCATCTACAATTTTTTTTGCCTCATCTTGCAAATTTTCTTTAACTAAAATTTTATGAATTATAAAATATGGCTCTTGCAAAGAAATATCCATTTCGTTTAATTTAATAGCAATATTCCAAGTATTTTTATAATCTTTTAATTGCAAATAACCTTGAAGTAATTCGATACCTAAGTTAATTTCTAAGTTTTTATCAAATTTAATTTTCTTTTTATCAAGATCTTTCTTGAATTTTATATCTTGAACACTTGGCAATTCACCGTCAATTTTATTTTTAGTTTGTATTTGTATCAAATTATTTATATTAATTCCCAAAGAATCTATCGCAATATTTAATTTACTATTTTTTACATCTTCATAAGATTGATTGTTTTCATGATTATTTTGCTTTTCGTTTAAATCTAATTCGATTTGATTTGGATCAGATAAATCTATTGGCTCAAGTTGAAGAGCTTGATTGTCTAACGAATTTACAGAATTATTATGTTCTGTTTCAATAATATTACTATATTGTATAACAGGAAAAGATAAATTATTATCAGTATTAATATTTTTATTATTGCTATTAATTTTATTTTGAGCAGAATCCTGATTTGAATTTACATTAACAAAACTAGAACGAATTGCACCTTTTTCTTCGGGGGAAAGTGATAAATACGAATGTATTCCATATCCAATAGCAACTGGAGACATTAACAAAATAAAATATTTCAGAAGTTGTTTTCGTCGCCAATTGACCCATAATTGTTCAACAGCTGGAAGATATCGCAAATCAGTATTTCCGAGATTTGGTGGAACTAAAAACCCAATTTGAATCGCTGAAACTTCTAATTCTTTTCGTCTTATAATTAATGGCTTATTATTAGGATAACTAAATTTATATAATTGAGGATAATTCATAAAATATGAATATAATAAATTATTAGTTACTCGATAATTTCCAGCTGTAATATTATGAATAATTTTTACAACACCGTTATTAAATTGATCGGCAAGAGATAACATAGAAATGCCCATTAATTTTTTTTGAATATAAACTTTCAATTCACTTTCAGATGCATTTATTAATTCAATTCGTTCCCAAATTCTACTTTTAAAATGTTCTTTCGTAAATATATTTTCTTCTCTTAATTTATGAACAGCAAATATAACTCGTAAATTTTCTGTATCTGAAAGAATTCTAATTTTTTCAAGAGTTGCATTAGAATATAATTGAGCTTCGTCTAATAATAAAATAGGTTTTGCTTTAAATAAAAATTCTCCTCCTTTTGAAATAGCTTCAGAAAGAGCATTAAAACCGCGAGGAATTATGCCATCGTGTGAATTTTTATATATTTCAAAAGAAATTGTTTGAAAAAGTTCTTCGTCATCAAGAATAGGAGTAGAAATTAAAATTGACAATTTATTACCAACTAATAAATCGCTATTTAAACGACTTAAAAACATACTTTTTCCTGTTCCAGGAGAACCAAAAATCAAAGTCATTTTCATGTTTCGATTTAAGGCTCTATGAATTCTATCAAAAGCTAGAGCATTACTATCAAGTTCTATATATTTATATGGATTAATCGTATCAAGAAAAGCCTCTTTTGGATCTGGAACTTTTGTTGTTTCGTCTTCCAATAACTCTTGTAATTCTTTGTCAGTTAAAATTTTAGACATCAGTTTTCTGCTAATTATTTATTATATTAAGATATTTTATCACCTCATCAGGAACGAGATGATCGATATTGCCATTATATCGGATCAAAGTTCTAACAACAGATGAGCTAACAAAACTATCTTCCAATTTAGAATTTAAATATATCGTTTCTATCGAATTATATAAAGACTTATTTGCATAATGCATATTTCGTTCGTATTCAAAATCAACACCGTTTCTTAAACCACGAATAACGATATTTATATTTTCTTTTTGCAAAAAATCGACTAATAAACCATCAAAAGATTTAATAATAACTTTTTCTTTGAACTGTTTTGTTGAATCGATTGCCATATCAACTCGTTGTTTTAAAGAAAACATGCAACTTTTTTCTCGAGATTCAGCAATTGCTAAAATTAAACCGTCAAAAATATCTAAACTTCGTTGAATAATATTCATGTGTCCATTTGTAATAGGATCAAAAGTTCCAGAATATATTGCAATTCTGTTTGATTTTAATATTTTTTTCAAAGATTTGCCATCACTTCATCAGCTTTTTGAATAGTTTCGTTTATTAAATTATCATTTGTCGGTAATGCAATAAAACCAGCTTCAAATTGCGACGGAGCTAAATAAATTCCAAGTTCTAACATGCCTCGATGAAATTTTGCAAATCGTTTTGTATAAGATAAAAGAGCATCATCAAAATTTTTAACTTTTTGAGAATTAAAAAAGAAACCAAACATCGAACCTCGAACATCGATTTGAAGCGGAATATTATATTTATCAGCCGATTGTTTAAAACCGTTCATTAAATTTATAGCTCGATTATTTAATATTTTATAAATATCTGGATTTTCGATTAATATTTTTATCATTTCGTTTCCGACTGCCATTGCAAGAGGATTTCCCGAAAGAGTTCCCGCTTGATAAACAGAACCCAACGGCGATAAAAATTTCATAATTTCAGCTTTGCCACCAAAAGCACCAACAGGCATTCCACCACCGATAACTTTTCCAAAAGTAATTAAATCAGCTTTTATATTATTTAAACCATAAGAACCTCGTAAATCAGCACGAAAACCGCTCATGACCTCATCGAAAATTAAAACAGTTCCGTTTATATCGCATAAATTTTTAAGTTCAGTTAAAAAATTAATATCAGCTGGAACAAGTCCCATATTTCCTGCAATTGGTTCAATAATAACACAAGCGATTCCTGTTTGACTTGAACTAAAAGCTTTTTTTACACTTTCAATGTCATTATATTTTGCCAAATAAGTATGTTTCGAAAAACATTCTGGAACACCTGCTGAACTTGGAGTTCCAAAAGTTGTTGCTCCACTTCCTGCTTTAACAAGAAGAGAATCGCTATGACCGTGATAATTTCCTTCGAATTTAATAATATCGCTTCGACCTGTGTAACCACGAGCAACACGAATTGCACTCATAACTGCTTCAGTTCCAGAACTTACAAATCTTAATAATTCAACATGTGGAAAAATCGATTTAATTTTTTCAGCTAATTCTGTTTCGCCTCGAGTTGGAGCTCCAAAACTAAAACCGTGTTTAACAGCTTCGATTAATTTCGAAACTAATCTTTCATCACTATGTCCTAAAATTAAAGGTCCCCAACTTTGAATATAATCGATAAATTTATTATCGTCTTCATCGATGAGGTAAGCACCTTCGCCTCGTTTAATAAAAGGAGGAGTTCCGCCAACACTAGAAAAAGCTCTAACAGGTGAATTAACACCGCCTGGTATTGATAATTTTGCTTGTTCAAAAGCCTGAATACTATTTGAAAAATTCATTGTTTTTATTCCTTTGTTAATTAAATTTGTGAGATAAAATTATTTTCATCTCACAATATTTTTTATATTTTATTTTTTTAGATGTTTAATAAAAGCTAAAATAGTTGGATTTGGTGTTTGAAGTCTTGAAGTGAATTCAGGATGAAACTGAACACCTAAAAACCAAGGATGATCTTTTAATTCGACAGCTTCGATTAAACCGTCAGATTCACCTGTTACGATTAAACCAGCATCTTCGAATCTTTCTCGATAATCTGGATTTGCTTCATATCGATGTCGATGTCTTTCAGAAATTATTTCTGCTCCAAAATAGGCCTCTCGCAATTTAGAATCTTCTTGTGTTTTGCAAGAATAAGAACCTAATCTCATTGTTCCACCAAGTGGTGTCGAATGAGTTCTAATTTGTCGAGTTCCAGCCTGATCTAAAAAATTATCAATTAAATAAATTACAGGTTCTGTTGTATTTACATCAAATTCCATTGAATTTGCATTTTTAATATTTAATACATTTCGAGCAAATTCGATCATAGCTAATTGCATACCGAGACAGATTCCTAAATATGGAATTTTATTTTCACGAGCATATTTAACGGCTTTAATTTTGCCTTCAATTCCTCGAGAACCAAAACCACCAGCAACAAGAATTCCATCGGTATCAGCAAAAAACTCATCAAGATTAATATCTTTTTCTAGATCTTCAGAATCGATCCATTGTATATCGACTCGTCTATTTAAATGAGCTCCAGCATGAACAATTGCTTCAGTCAGCGATTTATAACTTTCTTTTAATTTTACATATTTGCCAACAAAAGCTAATTTGACCTCATCTTTTGGTGAAATAATTCGTTTAACAAGAGAATCCCAAATTTCCATATGTGGTTCAAGAGGTGGCAATTTTAAATGAACTGCAATCGGATGTAAAATATTTTGCGATAATAATTTCAAAGGGACTTCATAAATGCTATTTGCATCAAGTGCCTCAAAAACACTGTTTTCATCGATATCACAACTCATTGATAATTTAGCTTTAATAGCTTTTGTTAAAGGTTTTTCAGAACGAGAAATTAAAATTTTTGGCGAAATTCCAATTCGTCGCAATTCTTGAACTGAATGTTGAGTCGGTTTTGTTTTTAATTCACCAGCAACTTTTATATATGGAACAAGAGTTACATGAATAAATAAAGTATCTTCTTGTGGTAAAACATGTTTAAATTCACGAATAGCTTCTAAAAATGGCAAACTTTCGATATCGCCAACTGTTCCACCAAGTTCAACAACAAGAATATCATGACCTTCACCAGCTGAAATTATTCGATCTTTTATTTCGTCAACGATATGAGGCACAATTTGAATAGTTTTACCGAGATATCCACCTTTTCGTTCTCGTTCGATAACAGAACTATAAACTTGTCCAGTTGTAAAATTGGATCGTTTAGAAAAAGCTTTATCAAGAAATCTTTCATAATTTCCTAAATCCAAATCTGTTTCTGCACCATCTTCAGTAACGAAAACTTCACCATGTTCAAGCGGACTCATTGTCCCAGGATCGATATTTATATATGGATCAATTTTTAACATTCCAACTTTTAGATTAGAACTTTTTAATAAAGCTCCAATACTTGATGCCGTTATCCCTTTTCCAAGAGATGATAAAACACCACCAGTAACAAATATATATTTTTTCATATTTCTTTTCATATAAGCCTCTATTTTGATTTGATTTCTACATATTTCAGCCAATGCCAAGCCAATAAATTTAACATTGCTAATAAAATTATAGATGATGTAAATATATCATTGTCAATTAATCCATAATATAACGAAATTACTAAAATCGAAACAGATAAGTCTGTTTTTGCAAAACTTCCAATCGATAAAATTCTTTTTTCAGTTTCTTTTAAACCGCTGAATCTCATTATTGCTTTATTCGATAAATATTGAACTATTAAAATAGCTAATATTATTGTCAAAAATGGTAAAAATAATTCGCGATCAAACAGAATATTCGTATGAATTCCTAGTCCAATAATTATTCCCAATATTGGCGAAGTGAAATAATTATTAAATTTACCAAAACTATTTCTAATTGGTTCAATAATATTTACTTTTAGATAAAGTTCAGGAATAAATAATGTGCTTACGAAAACAGCAATCATAAAATGAATTCCTATAAAATATGCAATAACAGCTTGAACTGAAGCATTAATTAATAATAAAGCTCCAATAACTGGTAACAATTTTATATTTTGTGCAATTCGTGGATAAATATATCTTGATATTGCAACAGAAATAATTAAAAAGATTAATGTTTTTAAAATAGCAGTTGCTATTCCAAAAATTGAATCTGAACCACCGTCGAAAATAGCTAAAAGTGTAACAAACATTACGACGATTAAAAAATTATTCGAAATAACTTTTGCAAAGAATATTTTCCAGATTTCAGATTTTTCTAAATTATGTTCTCGCATAAATTGAAGTGAAACCGAATTTGTCGAAAGTGAAACAACTGAAAAAGCAAAAACTAAAATAATCGCAATATGCAAATCAAAATTCATAATTATCGCAACTACAAAAATTATTAGCATTACGGCTAATGTTGGAATTACCATTTTTCGATTTTGCCATAAATATTTTTTAAAAAACTCTCCATTTGGTTTTGTTAAACCTAAATAAAACAAAGCCATGAAAATAGTTGATTCTAAAAGATATGGTGGCAACGATGAGGTGCTAATAATATTTAGCGAAAGCTCTCCAAACATAAGAGAGAGAATTATCCCTGAAAGAATTCCAGAGATTTTATAAAAATGAAAAAGTGCAACTTGTAACAACCAAATTGCAAATAAAACAGAAAGAGTAACGGTCAAGCTTGACTCCTGAAATAATAATAATGAAGTCAGAAATATACCATTTTCTCTGATTTGTTATTTTTTTAATTTTTCGAGTCTTTCGCTAACAGACGGATGAGTTTCATAAAAAAATCTATAAATTGGATGTGAAATTGGAAATGAACTATTTTCTGAAACCAATTTTTTTAATGCTTCAGACAAAAATAACGAACTTCCACTTATTTCTGATCCAAATTTATCAGCTTTAAATTCATGTTTTCGATAAATATAACTAAAAATTGGTGATATAAAAAATAATGAAATTGATAAATATATTGATAAAATTATTAAAAATTCGCCACTGCCATTTTTTGATAACGATAAATAATCGGCTACATAAAAAAATAAAAATACAAAACTTGAAATCATTAATAAATTTTTATAATTATCGTTATTCGTAAAATGTCCTAATTCATGACCAATGACAGCAATAATTTCACTGTGAGTTAATTTTGCAATTAAAGTATCATAAAGAACAACTATTTTTGATTTTCCAAAACCACCAAAAAAAGCATTTAATCTTCCATCTCGTTTTGATGCATCAATTACAAAAATTCCATTATTATTAAAACCTGTTGATTTTATAACTTTTTCAATCCAAATTTTTAATTCACCATTTTCAAGCGGAGTTAATTTATTAAATAACGGTATAAAAACTGGATAAAGAATATTAACCAATGTTATAACAGTAATTAAAAATATTGCTGAATATAGCCACCAATTA
Source organism: Campylobacterota bacterium (assembly GCA_030152305.1). GTDB lineage: Bacteria > Campylobacterota > Campylobacteria > Campylobacterales > Thiovulaceae > Thiovulum_C. The sequence continues at coordinate 11,615 of JASKOM010000007.1, read as the reverse complement.
ATTATATTTTCTATGAAATATAAGATCGAATAAACAACTGGAAATCCGAAAATTATTGCCAACATAAAAGTTTTTATTTGATCTATAAAATATAATTTATATGTTGATTTATTAAAACCGTATTTTTGATCTAAAATAAATTTTTGATAAATCTCAAAAGGCAAATTAATTATATAACCAATTATAAAAAAGCTAAAAATAAATATTGTCTGAAAGATTAAATTTTGTTGATTGAATATTTCACTTGATAATTTAAATCCGTAAAAAATCCAAAATAAAAAAATAAAATATTCAACTATTGTTGAAATAATATTTATTCGTTCTTTTGATATTGCATATTGACCTGCTTTAATAAAATTATCACTGGATAAAATTATTGGCTCTTCTGTTATTTTTTGAGATATAAAGCCTATTTGCATAATTGATATGTATATTTTTATAAATATATATATTGCAAACGAATAAGCTAAAAAACTTAAATCCATAATTTTTTATCCTTTATTTATTTTATTGAATGAACTGTTTGATGATTTATTGTTATTTGTTCTGAAGTTACAAATAAATCACATTCTTTTTTTATATTTGGAATATGTGTATCCATTGCATTATATAAAGTTTCCAAACTTTCTCTATTTAGTTCTATTATATTATGATATGTTATATCTTCAGAATGATGATTAGCCGATGTTGCATCTTCGATTTTTAATATTTCATTTTTTCCGATGAGGTATTTTAATAAATTACGATGTTCATTAATATTTAAAGCAATATTTTTCATAGAATCATCAATAATTGATAAATTTTTATTTAAAAAATATGCCAAATTACTAAAACCATCTGATGAAAATCTATGATAAGTTTTTATTTTTGAATCAGACGAAATATCTTTTGCTGTTTTTTCAAGTGATAATAAATCACTTTTCATTTTAGAACTTAATAAAAACATTGATGTAGAAATAAATAACGAAAAAAACACGATAATCAAAATTAAATATAATCCATAAATGCCTTCTTTTTGATATTTTAATTTTTCGATTTTAACAATAATTGCATTACTATGTGAAACAGCTAAAGCCAAATTTTCTCGCATCAAACCGATAATTCCAGTGTTATATGAAACTCCTAATTTTGTTACTGCTTCAACAATAGACATAAAACTATTTTTATATTCATTAATCGATAATAAAATATTATTTTTATTATCTTCGTTAATATTATTAGCTAAAATTTTTTTTTCTAAATTATCATAATCTTTTAAAAATTGTTCGGCATATGCTGTTGATTTAGATTGTAAAAACTGTGTGTAATCCAGTTCCAATAACAAAATATATTCTGATAAATTATTTAAATTATGATTACTTAAAGAAACAACAGCTCTTTCTTTTGATATTTTCAGACTATATGATAAGTTATCAGTTATTTCCGTTCGATATTTAACAAATTCATCAAAGCTATTTTTATAACTTCCAAGCACTTCTGATAATTTTAATAAATCGCTATTTGATAAATTGTAATATCTATACATATATTTTAATTCGTTCATGCTTTCATCTATTTTTGTAAAACTTTTAAATATCGATTTACTATTATCAATGCCAAATAAATTAGTATCATCGTAAGATGCAACTTGAAGTAAATTTATTTTTAATAACATTGCTTCGGCGAACAAAGTTTGTAACCTATCTTTTTCTGATATATATATATAAATAGAAAAAGCGATTGCAATAAACGATACGATTGAACTATATGAAATAATATTTGCGGTTGTTATAAAAGGAATTCGTTTTATTTTATTTTTTAAATTTGATAACATTTTTTCAAATCACCTATTCGTCGTCCCATATTTAATAAAACTAAATCAGCAATTACGAGTGAAGCCATCGCTTCAGCAACAACAGAACCACGAACAACGATAGTTGGATCATGTCGCCCTTTTAAATTTAAATTTTGTTCAGTTCCAAAAATATCAACAGTTTTTTGTTCCAAAAATATTGACGGAGTTGGTTTGAAATGAACTTTTATTTCGACAATATCGCCGTTGCTAATTCCTCCAAGAATTCCACCTGAATTATTTGACATAAAACCGTGAGAATTTATTTGATCATTATTTTGAGAACCTCGCAAACTTGAACTTTTTATTCCAGAACCAATTTCAACAGCTTTTACACCGTTAATTCCCATCATTGCATCAGCAATCATCGAATCTAATTTATAATATAACGGTTCGCCCAAACCGATTGGCAAGTTTTCAATTCGCACAACAGCGATTCCACCGACTGAATCGTGAGATTCTTTTGCATCTAAAATAACTCTTTTTTGTTCTGTTTCTAATTCTGGATCTAAACTAAAAATTTCACTTTCACGAGCAAAATCAAAATTATAATTATTACTTCCGATTCCGCCAATATGCGAAACACCACTCATAAATTTAATATTTAATTCGTTTAACATTAATTTAGCAACTGCTCCAGCTGAAACACGAACCGCGGTTTCACGAGCTGAACTTCTTCCACCGCCTCGATAATCTCGAATGCCATATTTATGTTGATAAGTAAAATCTGCATGGCCCGGTCGAAATAATTGGCTAACAGCCGAATAATCACGACTTTTTTGATTTTCATTTTTTATAATCATTGTGATTGGTGTGCCTGTGCTTTTGCCTTCAAAAACACCACTAATAATTTCTACCTCATCACTTTCTTTTCGTTGAGTAGAATATGCATTTTTGCCACCTCGTCGTCGTTCAATTTCATTTTGAATAAAAGCGAGATCAATATTTAAACCTGCGGGTGTGCCGTCAATAACAACACCAATTAAATCGCCATGTGATTCGCCGAAAGTTGTAATCGCAAATCTAATTCCAAATCTATTCAATTTAGTAACCTTTTAATTTTATAATTTATTTAAACTTTAGGCTCAAAAGTTGGAGCACCAAAATAATAACCTTGAGAATATTCAACACCTAAATCTCTGACCAATTCAAAAATTTCTTTGTTATGAACAAATTCAGCAACAACTTGACAATTTAATTCTTTTGCTAAAAAAGCAATTGATTTAACGATTTTAAGATTCTGTTTATTTTGATCAAGATCTTTTATAAACATGCCATCGATTTTGATCGTGTGAATATTTCCAAAAGATAATCGTGAAAAATTAGATCTTTCACTACCAAAATCATCAATCGCAATATTTACACCAATATCTTTAAAAAATTTAAGATGATCAATAACGGAACTTCCAGTTGTCATTTGTTCAAGAATTTCAAAAGTAATTCGATGAGGATCAATATTATATTCTGCCAATTTGTTACTAATATAAGTTTTTAAATAACCTTCGTGAATATCTTCTTCGGATATATTAATAGTAAAATCAACATGACTATGTTGTAACTTATTAAAAGTTTTGTCAATTAATATTTTTGTTAATTCAGGCAATAAACCTAAAACAGTTGCAGGTTCGATAAATTTTGCAGGTGAAATAATTTCGTCATCATATTTAATTCGCATCAATGTTTCATATTTAACGATTTGCAAAGTTTTATTATCAACGATAGGTTGAAAAATAGGATAAACATCTCGTTCTCTAACAATATGTTTAAGTCTGTGCATCCATAAAATATTCTCACTTTGTTTTCGCAAAAACGGTGATTTTTCATTAAAATAAATATAATTAACAGAATCTTCTCGATTAGCTTTTCGTTCTGTCATTGCACTAATTAATTTCAAGATGACATCATTATGATTTTCTATATTTGTCAAAATCGATAAAAAAACACTAACTTTGATATCACTTGAATTAGCTAATTTAAAACTATTTTTCATGTTAAGATTAACAGTTTTAATAAATTTTTCTTCTAGTTCATGTGATGAATTATAAATAATTACAATAAATTTATCCGATTCTAATCTATATAAATTTATATTTAATTCATGAAACTCTGTTTTAATAATAGCTTGTAATCTTTTTGCAAAATGTTGAAGTAATTGATCGCCATAATCGATACCATAAACTTTATTAATATGATTAAAACGGTCTATATCAATTAACAAAGCTGTTCCAGATTTATTTTTTGTTTTTGTATTAACAAGTTCAGTATCTAAACTTCTTCGAGATAATAATCTTGTTAAACTATCAAGATCGAGACTGATACTAACCAAAGTAGATAATTCATCAAATCTTTTTCTAGATAATTCTAAGTTTTCTCTTAATAATAAATCTCTTTCTTTTTTTTCTTTCATGGCGACGACTTGTTTAGAAACTTTTGTCAAAGTAGAAATAAAAACTGTAAAGTTCATAGGTTTTAACAAAAAGCCATCAATACCAAGAATAATAGCTTCAAGAAAAATCTTTTGTTCTTCGTGAGCTGTAATAACAACAACAGCTTGTTCATTATTTTCTTTACGAACTGATTTAACGAGATCGAAACCATCAATTTCTCCTGGCATTGTTAAATCCGTAATTAAAATATCATATTTATGATTTTTATACATTCCTAGAGCTTCGATGCCATTTGATGCTTCATCAACTTTTATAAAAACATCTCTTAAAAACACCAATGTATTTTTTCTAAGAATCTCGTCATCTTCGGCATATAAAACCTGTAAATCAGAACTATATTTTATTAATTCCATGGCAACATTATTATTTTTATTTTTCAGAACTTCTATAATTCCCATTTAATTTTTCATCCTCCTGTTTCATAAAATGCTCTATTTGAACTTTCGCCATCACCACTCCATCTATTTTTTTCTGGCTTATCTCTAATAATTTCATATAAAATCTTTTCAGCTCCAGATAAATCTTTATTTCTAATCGATTCTTTGATACTTTTTGCTTCATCAAAATATAAACATGGAATCAAATCGCCTTCAGCAGTTAATCTTATTCGATTACAATAAGAACAAAAATCATCACGATGAGGTTCAATAATACCGAATCGATAGCCATTTTCTAATTTATAATAATGCGATGGCGAACCTAATTCGATACCTTCATCAATAAATTTATAATTATTCGAGATAATATTTAATATATCATGACCTGTTAAACCGATTAAATTTTTATTAGCAAAACTATTTTCCATATATTCTATAAATCTAACAGAAATATTTCGCTCCATGCCAAATTGCAATAAATCTAATATTTCGTGATCATTTATATTTTTAATCGGAACAACATTTAATTTAATTTTCAAGCCAACTTTAATAGCTTCATTTATGCCATTAAGAACATCTTTTAAAATATCTTTTTGGGCGAGATGCCAAGCATTTTCACGATTTAACGAATCGAGCGAAATGTTAATTCTTTTTAAACCAGAATCTTTAAATCGTTTTGCGAAATTTTTTAAAAGCGATCCGTTAGTTGTCATAGCAAGATCAATATCATTTTTATAATTAAAAATCATAAAAATAAATTTATCAAGATCTTCTCGCAAAAGCGGTTCTCCACCAGTAATTCTAATTTTTGTTACACCGTTATCAATAGCAATTTTGACAAAATCAAAAAGCTCTTCGAACGATAATAAATTTTCTCGAGGAGTCCATGAAAACGGTTTTTCGGGCATACAATATTGACAACGAAAATTACATCTTTCAGTAACAGAAATTCTTAGATAATCTATCGTTCTATTAAAATTATCAATTAACATATTATAAAACCATTTTTATATCAATATGAGATTTTAATCTAATAAAAATATTATTTCGATCGACCTCATCAACAACAATTAAAGATGCTTCAACTGATAAAAATTTACCAGTTCGACTTTTGTTGCCACTTTTTAATAAATATTCACGATTTCCGCAAACATCATCAACGGCTTTTCTCAAGCTATTTTCACAATTGCCAATAACTCTATATTTCCATTCAATTGGATAAACAATTTTATTTTCTTGATTATTATTGTTCATATAAAATCCTATATTATTTATTCGAATAAAGATCTAAAAAAAGAGACTTGAGGTTTTTCGATTTCGTTTTCTTTGAACCAAGAGATATCTTTATCGCTTAGAACATATTTAACAGCTTCAGGTTTGTCAAGTCTTTTATAAAGTCCAGCGATTTCAAAATTCAAATGAGATTTTGCAAGAATTAAATTAGTTCCCATTGTTTGAACAAGCGATAAATACCGTGAATTAGGAAAATCATATTTATAATTATCAACAAGTTCAATAGCATCAAAAAGTAATTTTTGATCTCTCAAAGAACGACGGAGCGATAAATATTTAGATTTAATTCGAAGATATTCTATATATTCACGATCTTCTCGATTACCAAAAAGCGATAAATATTTATCCATATAAAAACCAGCCAACATATAATTTTCACCTCGAATATGAGCTGAAATCATGATCATCGTAGCAGTTTTCAAAAGAGGAGATTTAATATGTTCTGTTTCTAATGACAAAAAATTATCATCAGCTTTGTCAAGATCTCTAAGTTCGATCATTCGAACCATTTCGTTATACCAAAAACGATCACTTTGATTAGACATATTATCTTTTTCATTACAACCTGATATAAATAAAACTAACATTGAAACAATAGACAATAATTTATACATAATAAATATTCCTTTTGCATTTAAAAAATAAAAATTACGGAAATTTTATCAGAAAATAAGAGATTCAAACCGATATATATAAATATGTTTAATAATTTAAAATTACAATATGAATATAAAATATATAAACAAGAATATAACATTATTAAATATATATTTATAAAATTAATTTATGAGCAATGAAACAGCTTTGTCTATATATATAAAATAAGAATTTAATTAAATTTAGAAATTTTACTGTTATAAAATTATGATAAAATTTTGGACGATGAAAAATCAAAACACACTAAGGAGTTCCAATATGGCAACTAAAGGTTTTTTAAAACACTCGGCTCTTTCTTTAGCAACTTTTTCCGTTTTAACAACAGGATTACAGGCTTCAGCACTTTCAGATATGAATGCTTCACTAGATTTAACAACATATCAATATGTAAAAGTTGAATTTAACGGTTCTGTTGATACAAATGGATCTCATTTTTTAATTGAAAACAATACAACAAACGATGATGTTAATTTAACTCATGACTTCAATGGAACAGGAAATACACTTTATTTTAAAGTTTCTGGTGGAACAGAACACGGAACAGGTAATGTTTTAGATGCAACTGAAGCAGTTAAAAAAATTAGAGGTAATACTCGAAACGATTTAAAATTGTTATACTCAACAGATGGCGATTTTACTAATGGTGTTGAAGCAAATGTTTCTCTTCTTAAAACAATTGCAGATGGTAATGTTGATGTAAATGTTTCGAACGATACTTGGAATTTAATTACAATTCCTGCTGGTCTTCACACAAATGCAAAAGAGATGATTATTGCGAATAAAGCTACAATGATTTGGGGTTGGGATTATAGTAATAGTGATTATAACTGGACAGCTTATCCGAATAGAATGGAAGCTGGTCAAGGTTATTGGGTTAGAACAAGAATTCCTGCTAATACACATGGTCATCTAAATGATGTTATGGCTTCAGATTATAATACAACTCTTGTAGGTGATATGAACAGTTCAGATATTAATACATCAAGATTTGATCAAATTATTGCTCTTTTCCCTACAAAAGATAAGTGGGTTCTTCTTGGAAATAGCACAGATAAAAATGTAATAATTTCTGATGATGCTAATACATCTAATGATGGTAATCGTTCTAATGGAACATATTATTTTGAAGATCTTTTAAATACAAAAGACGAATGTTATTTTGTTTCAATTTATCACTGGAAAACAACAGATTCAAATACTTCAGGTGTTTGGGTAAATGATACTGAAAGTGGCAAAACAACTGAACCAATTCCTGCTGGTGCTGGTATGTGGGTAAAACAAAGACTTTGTAATAGTTAATTTAACAAACTGTTAATTAACTCGCTTTAAATTTTTTTCTCTATAAATTTTCGTGGGCTTTTAAAAAAAGTCCACAAACCTTCTATCTCCTTCACAAAAGGTTTTCTCAATGATTACAAAAAAGTTTGCAACTATATTTTCAATTTTTTTATTATATTTTCTGATTGGTTGTAGCGACAAATCAGATAGTAATAATATTAAAACAGAAGAAAATATAACAGATGGCAATGACTCTAACATGAGTGATAATAATATTACAAAACCTGATGAAAACGAAACAAATCAATCAATTCCAGATAATAATAATTCCACAAATAAAACTTTAAAATCTTTATATTTATCTGGTATCGCAATTGATGGCTATATTAAAGATGCAAATGTTTCTATTAAACCTTATAAAACAGCATCAACATTTGAAAATGGTTCTTGGAGCATTCTTTTAGATGAAAATATTACAGATCAAGATTTTAATATATCAGTTTCGGATGGTATCGATGTCGATACTAATGAAAAATTTGAAGGAATTTTATTTGCAAGAATTGAACGAAATCAAACTTTAATTATTGACAACAATCTTACAGATAATCCTGAAGAATTTAAAAATAAAATTACTAATTATAAACCTATAATTATTACTCCACTTTCAACTCTTGTTTATTATTCATCTTTGTCTGATGAGGTCAATATTTCTGAAGCAAGAAAAAAAGTTGCTCAAAGTTTAGGAATCGATGAAACTAGCTTAGATATCGATTATATTTCTATTATTAATAATGACGGTAATTATTCGTCAGAAGAAATAAATACAAGTTTTAATTTATATTTCAATAGTTTAAAAATTCAAAAAACAGCTGAAATTCTTGCAAAAGCAGTTTCAGAAGAAAATAGCTCAATCGAAGATAATAGCTCATCAGTTCCGTTTGATTTTGCCTTTCAAACTTTATATTCATCTATCGTAAAAACAATATCAGAGATTGACACAGAAAATAATCAAACAGATTTTTCAGATATTTTAATTTCTGCGGTTAATCAAATTCCAGAAGTTGGAGCTGACGATTTAAATAAATCAAAAAATCAGCTTACTGAAAATAAATTAGATATTTTTGCAAAAATGCTTGTAAAACTTCGATCAGCAATAAATAGTAGTTCAAAAACTATAATATTAATTGCAAATATTCGAGAAAAGAATATTTCAACAATTGCAAAAGCAACAGAATTATTTACTTCAAAAGTTGAGAAAAAAGTTGCTGATTTTGGTGATAAAAATGATTCAGAAATTGAACAACTTGGAAAAGAGGCTGAAAATATAACCAAAGCTATATTTACACTTGGCGGAATAGATACTTTGTCAAATAGTATTAATAAATTACTTGAAAAAAATGCAACTTTTAATAATCTTATTTCTGATGAAATTATTAACGAAAACTCGGCTATGTTTGATTTATTATCAGAGCTTAATATTTCTATTGAAGCTATGATTTCAGCATTTCGTGAATTTTATGCAAATATTGATCAAAATTTATCTATTATAGATTTAATTCTAAAATATGAACAAAATATAAATGATTTAAATTCAAGTTTGAATAATATAAAAGGTGCTCTAGAAAGTAATAGTTCAAAGGCTCGTAACGATTACTATTTAATTATTAACAATAATATTAATAACGAAGTGAATCAAACTGATAATAATAATTCAATTGAAGAACCATGGGTTGATGAAACACCCCGAAAAATATTTTATTTAAATCGTTGGTGGACTCCAGAACTTTATAATAGATTAATGGCAATTATGGGCGAAAAACCGCCTTCGGCAATGACTGATGCATATATTAATCCAAACTCAAATCCAACTTCGCCAACTGATGCAATAAAAGATAATATGGGAAGTGATAATAATTTTTCGGATATTAACGACACTGAACGATTAATTCGAGATTTTAAAAATTTAGGTATTGATCTTGAATGGTTAAACAGCTTAATTTTCAGTCAAGATTTTAGTTCAACTCAAATGTTATTAGCTTTGATGATGGATTTTGCAAGACACGATGAAAATCTTTCGACATTAAAAGATTTAATATTAAGTCAAATAGATTTTAATAATCAAGCAAATTTAGATAAATTAAAAGAACTTGTATTTAATGTTGATTTTTCACAACAAGATAATAATTTATCAGCATTGCGAGAATTAATTTTTAGTCTCGATTTTTCGACTGTTGCAAATCAAGAAAAATTAAAAGAGTTATTATTTAGTCTTGATTTCTCAAAACAAGATGATAATTTAGTTAAATTGCGAGATTTAATTTTCTCAAATTTAGACTTCTCGAAACCAGAAGAATTATCAAATCTTTTTGATTTGTTATTTGCACTTGATTTTTCTCAACAAAACGATTTAAATAAATTACGAGACTTGATTTTCTCGAATTTAGATTTTTCAAATCAATCAAATCAAGAAAAAATAAAAGATTTATTATTTAGCCTCGACTTTTCACAACAGGACGAAAATTTAGATAAATTGCGAGATTTAATTTTCTCAAATTTAGACTTCTCGAAACCAGAAGAATTATCAAATCTTTTGGATTTAATATTTGATCTTGATTTTTCTCAACAAGATAATTTATCAGCATTGCGAGATTTAATGTTTAGTCTTGATTTTTCGACTGTTGCAAACCAAGATAAATTAAAAGATTTATTATTTAGTCTTGATTTCTCAAAACAAGATGAAAGTTTAGGCAAATTAAGAGATTTGATTTTCTCAAATTTAGATTTCTCGAATCAAAAAGAATTAGATGAATTAAAAGAATTATTATTTGCTCTTGATTTTTCTCAACAAGATGAAAACTTAATCAAATTACGAGATTTAATTTTCAATGCTGATTTTACGGCAATTATTGATCAAGAAAAATTAAAAGATTTAATCTTTGCATTAGACTTTTCAAAACAAGACGAAAATCTAACAAAATTACGAGATTTAATTTTCTCAAATTTAGATTTTAAAGATCAAACTGAATTAGATAATTTAAAAGATTTATTGTTTGCACTTGATTTTTCAAAACAAGACGGAAATTTATCAAAATTAAAAGATCTAATTTTTAGTCTCGATTTTTCGACTGTTGCAAATCAAGAAAAATTAAAAGATCTTATTTTTAGTCTCGACTTTTCAAAACAAGACGAAAATCTAACAAAATTACGAGATCTAATTTTTAATTTAGATTTTAAAAATCAAACTGATTTAGATGAATTAAAAGATTTATTGTTTGCACTTGATTTTTCTCAACAAACAGATTTATCAAAATTAAAAGATCTAATTTTTAGTCTCGATTTTTCTAAAGTTGAAAATCAAGATAAATTAAAAGATTTAATATTTGCATTAGACTTTTCGCAACAAGATGAAAATCTAACAAAATTACGAGATTTAATTTTCTCAAATTTAGATTTCTCGAATCAAACAGATTTAGATGAATTAAAAGATTTATTATTTGCACTTGATTTTTCAAAACAAACAGATTTATCAAAATTAAAAGATCTAATTTTTAGTCTCGATTTTTCTAAAGTTGAAAATCAAGATAAATTAAAAGATTTAATATTTGCATTAGACTTTTCGCAACAAGATGAAAATCTAACAAAATTACGAGATTTAATTTTCTCAAATTTAGATTTCTCGAATCAAACAGATTTAGATGAATTAAAAGATTTATTATTTGCACTTGATTTTTC
>JASKOM010000006.1 GCA_030152305.1 Campylobacterota bacterium | reverse complement strand
CTTGGTATTGGACTTCAACTATAAACGAAACTTATAGTTCCCGTTCATGGGTTGTTTATTTCACTGGTGGGACTGACGGTTGGCTTTATCAGACTCTTGATTATTTCGTGGTTTGTGTCCGAGACCTATGAAGTTTTTGGCTTTTAAATAAAGCTAGAAATTCCGCAGAACTCGTTAGACACGGCTTTTTGCCGTGGCTTGACCAAACAAAACAAAATAATCTTTCTCCCCGCGACGGCTAGTCGCGGGTCGCAAAAAAGTCTGAAAAAACCAATTAATCTTTTCCATCAACGAAACACACAATTCATGAATAACATGCAATTTCGTCATTCTGAAGCGATAGCTCCTGTAACTCGTTTCAGAATCTGCAAAATCAATTCCACAAAATAGACTCGATTTTTTATTTTTTGTAAAATATTAAGAAATAAAAACGAAAGGTTTCAATGATTGAAGAATCCGAAAATATCGTAAAAAAAACATGTCGTGAATTAGGAATTACTCAAAAAGAGTTGGCGGAGAAAATTGGTGTATCTCAAAATACTGTTTCTAATTGGGCAAAAGGCGAATTTGAAACAATGCACAAAGTTTTATTAGAGTCATTAATATATAAATCAAAATTCGAAGAACTTCAGGCAATACTAAATTTTGGTATAAAATAAACATTTTATCAAAATAATTGTGATATAATTTATTTATCAAAAGAGGCAACAGCTTCAAATATTCCCTCTTTTGCAAAACCATCAGATTAAGGATTTCAATTGGAAATCATACCTTTTTTATTTAATGACATCAACAATATCAGAACTCTAAAAGATGAACACGGAAATATCTGGTTTGTCGCAAAAGATATCGCCGATGTTTTGCAATACAGTGAAACTGAAAAAATGACAAGACGAATTGACAGAGAGGATATCTCAAAAATCAAATCTGCTGATTTGGCAGGTTTGACAAAATACGGTAATAACGATATTTCTATTATCAACGAATCAGGTTTGTATTCAGCCACAAACTCAAAATCTACAACTTCCAGAAATTGGAAACTCAACTCAAAAAATTATAGAATTAAAAAACGATGTTCTAGAAACTTCAAATTTAATCGAAATCCTCGAATCAAAAAAGCTGACAACTCTTTACCGACTTGAAAAGTTTTATCGCAAGTTTCATGATTTTTCAGTTCTTGAATATTTTGAAATAGAGCTTGATTCACAGTTCTTTTTGCCGACTGAATTAGGCAAAATGATAAATAAAAGTCCAGTTGAAATAAATTTGATGCTCGAACATAAAGGTTTTCAAGTTAGAGAAAATGGAATTTGGAAAATAACCTCATCGGGTCGCGAATTTGGAATTGAGATAAACGGACAATTTAGTCAAATAAAGTGGAAAATAAAATCGATAGTTTAATAAATTTAGATCCCGAAATAAATTCGGGATGACTGGTTTCACTTCGGGATGAGAAAATTCCATAAAATAGACTCGATTTTTTATTTTTTTGTAAAATATGAAGAAATAAAAATGAAAGGTTTCAATGATTGAAGAATCCGAAAATATCGTAAAAAAAACATGTCGTGAATTAGGAATCTCTCAAAAAGAATTGGCGGAAATTATGGGTGTTACAACAAGAACATTAACAAATTGGAGTAATGGAACTATTGAAATTCCAAAATTAGCAATTAATTATATAGATATGTTATATATGCAACAAGAATATTTAAATCTAAAAAATAGCATTTCAGCATCTTTGAACATTAAACTTTAGCCGAAGCGAATTCTATCACTTCGGGTAATTATTTCTCTTTTAAACCATAAAATAGGAATTTTTTGCTATAATATATCTTATAGCAAGGGCGACTCTTGAAAACTTCACCCTTGTTTAAAATTAACTTTGAAAGTAATTTATGGAGATTATATCAAAAAGCTTTAAAGAGCTAGAAATATCGTTTTATTTTGAAACTGATATTTACCTTAATGCAACAGAGACAGCAAAGCTATTTAATAAAAAACCTGTTGATTGGTTAAAAACACAAGAAACAAAAGATTATATTTTGTCTTTAGAACAATCTATCGGATTATCTAAAAATCAACTTATAAAAATAGTTAAAGGTGGAAACGACAAACATGCTCAAGGAACATGGATTCACAAAAAGTTAATTTTATTTTTTGCTCGTTGGCTATCATCTGATTTTGCAATTTGGTGCGATCTGCAAATTGAACAAATACTTTCTCAACAATATTCAAATCAGAAATCACAAACTGTTCAAAAACCACAAACTCAAAACTTTCAACTTCCAGAAATTGGAAATTCAACTGAACAAATTATCGAATTAAAAAATGATGTTCTCGAAACTTCAAGTTTAATCGAAATCCTCGAATCAAAAAAGCTGACAACTCTTTACCGACTTGAAAAGTTTTATCGCAAGTTTCATGATTTTTCAGTTCTTGAATATTTTGAAATAGAGCTTGATTCACAGTTCTTTTTGCCGACCGAATTAGGCAAAATGATAAATAAATCAGCGGTCGAAGTTAATTTGATGTTAGCTCATAAAGGTTTTCAAGTTAGAGAAAATGGAGTTTGGAAATTAACAGAATCTGGTCGTGATTTTGGAATTGAGATAAACGGGCAATTTAGTCAATTAAAGTGGAAAATAAAATCGATAGTTTAATAAATTTAGATCCCGAAACAAGTTACAAGAAACTATCGCTTCGGGATGATGGGTTTCACTGGAAAATTGATTACAACTTAATATTTAAAATTTTTAAAAAAGTTGTGAATGAGTGCCTATTCGAATTAGCTTTAATATCTGCTGTTGTTTATCAATTTGATAAATAACTAATAAGTCGCCACCTAAATGAAATTCTTTTGTATTTTTCCATTCTCCAGATAAAAAATGATCATTTGCTTCCTTTGGAAGACTATTATCATTTTGCAAAAGCTGTAAATAAGTTATAAACTTCGCTGTATTAGTTGTATTCCACTTAACATTATTCATATCTTTTGCAAATTGTTTATGGGTTTCTATTTCCAACATTTATAAAACCATTTATTTCTTTTAATGACATTTTTGTCATATTTGCATTATTTTCTGCATCTTTTATTGCTTCTTGAGTTATATGATTTGGTATTTTTACTTCAAAAGGCAAACCGCGATTTAAAACCACTTGTTTATAAAAAAGTGTTATAGCTTGAGTAGCATTCAATCCTATTTCTTGAAAAATAGTTTCTACTTCTGATTTTAATTTTGGCTCTATTCTTGCATTTATCACTTGTGTTTTCATGTTGTCCCCTATTGTGTATTAGAATTGTTTGAAGATGCCTATTCAATTATTGCACGATCGTATAACGATCGTCTTGCAATTGTATTACAAATAAAACACAAAAACAAACTTTTAAATTAGATCCCGAAAAAGCTTCAGAATGCCAGTTGCACCTCATCGTTAATATTTTATTTTTCGTGATAGAATTAATTTTAAATATTTTAAAGGTTTGTTTATGTTGATTCCATTGATTGGCTGGGTAGCAAAAATTATCACAGTTGCCAAAACAGTAAAAAGCAGTTACGACACGGTTACGAAAACTTATGATGATGTTATGAAAAGAACAAATTCGGATTATCAAACTTCTGAAGTTGATAAACGGTTCAAAGAAATAGGTTTATCTCAAAATAATATAGATAATAAGTTAGTTAATATTGAAAAAGATTTAGCGGGTTTTTCTCAAGCTATGCGAGAGCAGACAAATATTCTTTCGGCTGTTCAAACTTCAATTGTTGGAATTCAAAACGGTGTCATTGAAAATAATTTATTACTTAAAAGTTCAATTGCTGAAATTGTCGAACTTCAACGAGCGGTTTATAATCTTGATACGAAAATTGACAAAGGTTTTATAAATTTGCAATATTTTGTTTCTGGTCAAATTGGTAATGTTCTTGATTTTCAGAAAAATTTAGAATTAACTCGAGCTTATGAATTATATGTTCTTGGTTTGAACGAAATAAAACGACATGCTATAATTAACGATGTTGATATAAGTCGTGCTACATTAATAAGTGCGATCGATAAAATTAATCAGTCGGCTGTTATTTATAACTCGTATCTTAAAAGTGGCAATTTAAAAGATGGTGCAAAATTAAAAAGCCAACAGGCAGTATTTATTGCCGAAGCAACTCTTGCTGAAATATATTTAGCCGTTGGTGAAATTGAAGCTGGAAAAGATATTTATAGCGAACTGTCGAAAAAGACAAAAGAAGGCTTAAGAGAAATTATTTTGGAAGCTCAAGGCAATATGAAAAATCTTGCGATTCAAGATAGTCGATCTTTAAATGGCGATTTAGCTGAAATTCAAAAAAAATTAAAGGATTGATAAGAGACAATGTATCCTGTTTTAACAAATGAAGAGCTTGAATTACTTTCGGACGATGTCAAAAATATAATTGGTATTCTTATATTTGAACCAGAAAAGATATCAATTTATACTGAACAGTTGCGAAAGTTTCAGCCGAGAAACGGTGAAGAACGAGCAAAATATTCATATTTGAAATATGTTCAATTTGAAAATATGAGTGAATTTGACTTTTGGAAAACTTATGAAGATCTTTTTCTTTCTGGTTCGAAAGAGGGCGATAAACCGCAACCGAAAGATATAAACAGAAAAAAAGATCGGCTATTAAAAGCTCAAAAAGATGGAAAAATTAATAAATATATTCCAATCTCAAATCTCAAAGATAGCGAACTCGAAGAGCTTTATGCTGAAAATTTTGGAGAGATCGATCGAGAGATAAATAATAAAAAAGAGAAATTATTAATTGCTCAAAAGGCTGGTTTTGTTAATAAATTTGTGCCAATTGCAACTCTTGAAGATCATGAAATTGAAGATCTTTATAAAGCTGAAGAGTTACGAAAAGCAAAACAAGAAGAATTCAATCGTTTAAGCGATCCTGAACGAGTTATCAAATTCGAAGATAAACAGCTTGTTTGGATTGACACAACCACAAACTTAATGTGGGAAGTTAAAAACAAGAAAAACCGAAACGATGAATACGATTGGCAAGATGCTATGAATTATGCCAATTCGTTGAACGGGCAAAAATACGGCGGATTTGATAACTGGCGGTTACCAACAAAAAAAGAGGCAATTTCTCTTTCCAGATTCTATTATGGAACTTATGATTCAAATTGGTCTAAATGGTTCAACGAAAATAAAAAACGTCAGCTTTCAAATGCAGACAATCTAGGCACATTTGTGAAGAAACCTTTAAGTTTTGTTATTGGTGGCAGTTCATGGAGTGCGATTTGGACTTCAACTATAAACGAAACTTATAATACAGCCTCATGGATTGTTTATTTCGATGATGGGGATGACAATTGGAATAGTCAGGCTGATGATGATTTCGTGGTTTGTGTCCGAGACCTATGAAGTTTTTGGCTTTTAAATAAAGCTAGAAATTCCGTAGAACTCGTTAGACACGGCTTTTTGCCGTGGCTGGACCAAACAAAACAAAATAATCTTTCTCCCCGCGACGGCTAGTCGCGGGTCGCAAAAAAGTCTGAAAAAACCAATTAATCTTTTCCATCAACGAAACAAACAATTCATGAATAACATGCAATTTCGTCATTCTGAAGCGATAGCTCCTGTAACTCGTTTCATAATCCACAAAATCACAAATTAAATTAGATCCCGAAATAAATTCGGGATGACGGATTTTGGATTACTAAATTTTTAGTAATCCATATTAAACATTTATATATTTTTATAAGTCTCTAATTTATGATGAACAAATAATATTCTTTCATCTTCAGTTAATTTTTCCAAAACCTCTAAAAATCTTTCAATTGGAATTGGAATATCTCCCTTTTTCTTCCAAACCGCCGACGGTGTCGTTCTTGCCATGCCCATTATTTTAGTCAATTTGCCAGACGACAAATTTAATTTTTTTATTTTTATTTCATAATCTTGATATGTCAATTTTTTCCTTTAGTTTTATACTATAAAACATCTCAAGCAAATTCAAAGACAAAAAGTTTTAAAATACAGAAACCACTCAATTTTTTAAAAGGATTTGCCTTTGAATTTCGAAATTAAACTTATCTTTTTTCGAGTAATTCTTTATTCTTTTCGATATATTCAAAAACCAATCTATTCACCAATGCTGTGAAAGTGTTAAATCCCTGTTTTTTTGCTATTTTTGAAGCATCTATTTTCATAGTTTCATTCATTGTAATACTTGTTCTTGATATTTTATCTCTCATCAAATCTCCTACTTTCGGCATAAATTAAGTTAATAATAAGCTTGTAAAATGTAAAATTGAGATAAACGGAAAGTATTCGACCACAACTCCGTTTATCTTATCAATCCGAAAGGAACGACATTTGAATATTATAACAAACATAGTCGAACTCATCGACAACGAACCTCGAATTTCTCATCGAGTTATCGCTGAACAAACAACTAATAAAGCTGTTTCAATCGCAAATTTAATCAATAAAAATATCGCTCAATTCGAGTTTTTCGGACACCTTCATTTTAAAAATGAGACTGTTCAAAATTCTGTTGGAGCAAAAAATGAACTGAAAACTTTCTATTTAAACGAAGCACAAGCAACTTTTCTAATTTCAATGATGAGAAATAACGACATCGTTTTAGATTTTAAAGTCCGCTTAGTTTCTGAATTCTTTCGAATGCGAGAAATCTTACAAAATCAAAAATCGCAAACTCAAACTTCTCAAAATCTACAACTTCCAGAAATTGGAAATTCAACTGAACAAATTATCGAACTGGATAACAATTTCACAGCAACAACAAATTTACTAGCAAATTTACGAAATGTAAATCCGATTGATTTATTTAGACTTGATAAGTTTTATCGCAAAACACAAAACTTTTCACCAATTGAAACTTTTGAGATCGATCTCGAAAATCAATTTTTCCTGCCGACTGAATTAGGCAAAATGATCAATAAAAGTCCTGTTGAAATAAATTTGATGTTAGCTCATAAAGGTTTTCAAGTTAGAGAAAATGGAATTTGGAAAATAACCTCATCTGGTCGTGATTTTGGAATTGAGATAAACGGACAATTTAGTCAATTAAAGTGGAAGATAAAATCGATAGTTTAATAAATTTAGATCCCGAAACAAGTTACAAGAAGCTACCGCTTCGGGATGACGATAATTGTGATGTTTAGTTTAAATTATAAAATTATCTCTTTGATAACATTTAAGCCAAAGCCATGGATCCCGACAAATTCGATATCTTTACTTTGTTTTCTTGATAAAAGTCTAATTTCGCTAACACCCATAATTTTTAAAATTTGAGCTCCAATTCCAAATTCTTTTATATTTGCTCCATGCTGATTATTCGAATTAATAAAAATTAATATTCCGCCATTATTTTTTAAATATTGAACTGATTTTTCGAAAGTCATAAATTTTTCATTGTCTGTAATTAATTCAACATCAGGAACAACATGATGAAACCGAACATTTGTAGTCGAATGCGAAGAATAAAATCTAATTGCAACATGTTCTCTATTTAGATGATCGATAAATTTATATCTATCAACTTTAATACCGAATAATTCTAATTGGTCAGAACTTTCAATCGAAACGAGTCTTTCATTTTGCAATCGATATTCGACAATATCAGAAATATAAATCGTTTTTAAATTATGTTTCGCCGAAAAAATAGCTAAATCATCTCGACGAGCCATTTCGCCATCATCTTTCATGATTTCGCAAATTACGGCACTTTCTCGCAAACCTGCAAGACGACAAATATCAACAGAACCTTCTGTATGTCCTGTTCTAATTAATACTCCGCCATTTTTAGCAACCAAAGGAAAAATATGCCCCGGTTTAACAAGTTCATCAGCTCGACTTAACGGATTAGCTAATATTTTTACAGTTATATCTCGTTCTGAAGCTGAAATTCCAGTTGAAGCAATTTTTGCATCAACAGAAATTGTAAAAGCTGTTTCATGCGATGAGGTATTCGATTTTACCATTGGAGTTAATTCAAATCGTTTTGCATCGTTTTCTGAAAGAGCAACACAGATTAAACCTTTGCCATAAGTTGCCAAAAAGTTAATTTTTTCAGCTGTGCTGAACATTGACGAATAAACAAGATCACCTTCATTTTCGCGATCTTCGTCATCGATCATTACGATAATTTCTCCCTTTCGGAGAGCTTCGATTGCTTCAAGAACTCTTTTTATTGACATTTGTTTCCATATTTATAAAATTTCTGGAAATTATATCTTAGCATTAAGCTACAATTATTGAATAATTTATATTAAAAGGTTATTTAATGTCAAAAAGTGTTAAAACAGCATTAATTGCAAATGGAATTATTGCAATGTCAAAAGGTGTTGTTGCTTTTTTTACGGGTTCAGCTTCAATGTTAGCTGAAGCAATTCACAGCACGGCTGATTGTGGAAATCAAATTTTGGTTTTACATGGTGAAAAACAAGCTTTGCAAGGCAAAACGGAGGCTCATGCATTTGGACAAGGAAAAGCTAATTTTTTCTGGTCTTTTGTTGTTGCCGTTGTTTTATTTTTATTAGGTGGTCTTTTTTCAATTTATGAAGGAGTTCATAAAATATTAGAACCACAACCAATAGAAAGTCCGTTTTTAATTTTCTCGATAATTATCTTAGCCGTTTTTCTCGAAGGTGGAGCTTTAAGTGTTGCCCTAAAAGAAAGTGGTTCAAAATTAAAAGATATATTTAAAACAATTCAAAGAAGTTCTTCAACACATATATTAGTCGTTTTAATCGAAGACACAGGAGCTTTGTTAGGCTTATTAATATTATCGATTGGTGTAACTTTGGCGATTTTTGTTCATCCAATTTTTGATGGAATTTCTGCTTTGTTAATTGGTTTTTTATTAATTGGTTTATCTTCTGTTTTATTTATCGAATTAAAGAAATTAATTATTGGCGAAAGTCTCGATCGAGAAACTGTCAAAAAAATCAAAAATCTTGTTAAAACAGAATCAAATATTTTAGTTCATTTAAATTCTGTGAGAAGCATGTTTATTGGTTCAAACGAAGTTTTGTTAATTGTTTCAATGAGTGTTGATTATGAATCAACTGGTTATTCTGTTGAGCAAGATATAAAAGAGTTGAAAAATAAAATTCAATCTGAATTAAAAGATTATAAATTACAAATTTATATTGATGTATTTGAATATTAAAAGGCTGAAATTATGTTCAAAAAAATTTTAAGAATAGTTGCTTTCACAATTCCTATTTCTGGAATGTTAGTTTTCTCGTATTTGTTTTTTGGTAAATATTATTCTTCGATTGATAATCGAGTAAGGGATCTATTTTTTAATTATCGTGGTGATATTCAGCCAAAAAATAAAATTATTATCGTTGATATCGATGAAAAAAGCTTAGATCGTTTTGGTCAATATCCGTGGGATCGAACTATTTTGGGAACAGTTTTGGAAAATTTGACAAAATCAGGAGTCGGAATTATCGGCTTAGATGTTATGTTTCCTGAAGAAGACCGAACATCACCTCATCGATTTGCTCAAAAAATGGGTTTATCAGGAGAATTTAAAAATAACGATCAAATATTCGGTGAAATCGTTGCAAAAACTCCAACAGTTGTTGGTTATACATTTGATTTAAATGTTAAAGAATTTATTGAAAAACCAACACCGATGATTTCAGCAACATTTATCGAAAAAGGCTTGAATGCTGATAACGATTTTATGATTAAATCGAATGACATTATTTTAAATATTCCGCAAATTCAAGATAATTCTGGTTCAAGTGGCTTTTTTAATAATACACATGATTCCGACGGAATAATTAGACAAGTTCCATTAGTTATTAAATATAACGATGAAATTTTTTCGTCTCTCGGTTTTGAAATGGCTCGTTTAGCTCTCGGAATCGATAAAGTTACTGTTAATTATGATCCAAATGGAATAATTGGTTTATCGTTAGGTGATAAATTTGTTCCGACCGATCGATATGGTCGTCAAACTGTTAATTTCCGTGGAGCTGGAAAAACTTTTAAATATATGTCAGCTGTTGATATTTATGATATGAATTTTTCTCGCGATGAGGTCGAAAATGCAATTGTCATCGTCGGAACTTCAGCTTCTGGACTTCTTGATATTCGAGCGATGCCTCTTGATAATGCCTATCCGGGAGTTGAAATTCATGCCAATGTCATCGATAATATTTTAGCTGGAGATAATTTATCTCGTCCTTCTTGGGTTGAAGGTTATGACACAACTTTAATTGTTTTAATCGTATTTTTTGTTTCTGTATTATTTAATTTAATTCCTGCAAATTATGTTTTATTAATTTTGCCAATTATTGCTTTTGGAGTTTCAGCTGAAATATATGACAAATTATTTAATAACGGTATCGCGATTAATATTATTTTTCCATATTTGGCTTTATTATCGACGACGATTGTTGCGATGATTATTAATTTATTTTTTGAACAAAAACAGAAAAAATTAATAAAAGGCAAATTTGCCGCAAAAGTTTCACCTGCTGTTATGGAAGATTTAATAAAAAATGCTGATAGCGATGTCATGGTTGGTCACGAACGAGAAATTACTGTTATGTTTTCGGATATGCGAAATTTTACGAATATTTCAGAAAGTATGCCAAGTGCGAAAGTTCTTATCGAATTCTTAAATGAATATATGGATCCAATGACTGAAATAATTGTTAAAAGCGGTGGAACAGTTGATAAATTTATCGGCGATGCAATCATGGCTTATTGGAATGCTCCTCTTGATGTTTCAGATCATCCTGATAAAGCTGTTTCGGCTGTTATGGATCAATTACATGCAACTTATCCATTAAATGAACGAATTAAAAAAGATCCTCGTTTTACGGCAACAGTTAAAATGGCTGAAAAAATGGGCAAAGAACCGATCGAAATTGGAATGGGCTTAAATACTGGTGTTGCTGTTGTTGGCGAAATGGGTTCAAAAGGGCGAAGCGATTATACGGCTATTGGCGATCCAATTAACTTATCTGCAAGACTTGAAAGTCTATGTAAATATTATGACTCAAAATGTAATATTTCGAATTTCACAAAAAGCCGTCTTCCTGAAGATAAATATATTTATCGATTTTTAGATCTTGTTACTGTTAAAGGCAAAAGCGAACCGATCGAAATTTGGCAAGTTATCGATTATGATGGCGGACAAAATGGTCATTATTTATTTAAAAAAGCAACCCGTGAAGAATTACAAGCTGAATTAGACAAATATAACGAAGCGATAGCTTTTTATAAACATGCTAGATTTGGAGAATCGATTCATATATTTAGAGAACTTGATGCTCTTGAAAATAAAACAAATAAAGAAATTTATAAAATGTATATTGAACGATGCGAACATTATATTGATAATCCGCCTGAACATTTTAACGGTGTATTTAAACATACGACAAAAGGTTAGAAATTAGTTTTTTTTATAAATCATCAAAGCTACGATAAAATTTAATAAAAAATTTAAAGGATTTTATCGTGAAACGAATAGCTTTTATTTTTCCGGGGCAAGGTAGCCAAGCCGTTGGAATGGGGCGAGATTTTTATGAAAATAGCGAAACTGCAAAAAATATAATTGACGAAATCTCTCGAGAAACTGGCATTGATTTTAAAAATTTAATGTTCGAAAATAATTCGCAATTAGAACAAACTGAATTTACTCAACCAGCTATTTTATTAATTAGTGCAATTGCTGAAAAATTATTACGAGAAAAAATCGAAATCAAACCAAAATATTTATTAGGTCATTCGCTTGGCGAACTTTCGGCTTTGCATAGTTCTGGAGCTATCGATTTAATTAATGCTGTTAAATTAGTAAATAATCGCGGTAAATTTATGGCTGAAGCTTGTGAAGGAATTGGTGCGGGAATGATGGCTGTTCTTGGTCTGTCTGATCAAAAAATCGATGAGGTTTGTCAAACTGGTCGAGAAAATGGCTTGAAAGTTTGGGGTGCAAATTTTAATTCTGAAGGTCAAGTTGTTATCGCAGGAATTAAAAAAGATCTCGAAATTCTCGCTCCAAAATTAAAAGAAGCTGGTGCAAAACGAGCTTTAGTTTTAAATATGTCTGTTGCAAGTCATTGCGAATTATTAAATAATGCAACTGAAAAATTTAAAATTGAACTTGAAAAAAATATCGTTGATAATTTTTCAGCTCCAATTATTTCGAATGTTTCAGCTCGAGAATATTCTTCGAAACTTGAAGCCGTTGATTTATTAACAAAACAGCTTGTTAATCCAGTTAAATATAGCGAAAGTATAATTTATTTGGCTGATAAAGTTGATATGTTTATAGAATTCGGACACGGTTCAGTTTTAAAAGGTTTAAATAAACGATTTGTTCCGAATATTCCGACAATCGCGATTTATGATATCGCTTCGTTAAATATTGCAATCGCTGAATTAAATAATTTATAAAAAATGCTCAAAAAGATCTTTCCAGTTTTATTAATTTTGAATTGTCAAGAAAATTTGTTATTTGCTGAAAGTTATAGCGAATATCTTGCGAATCAAAATGGCGAATTCAGTTCTTATAAAAAAAGTGCGAAAAAATCGATCGAAGATGACGAAAAAGCTTTTATTAAATTTCAAAAAGAGCTTGATCGAGATTTTAATAGTTATCAGCAAATTTATGAAAATGAACGAAAACAAATCGAAGCTGAAATTAATAAAATTTGGGGAGATCGAAAAATATCTTCGCCGAAAGTTTGGATCGAATATTCGGATGATTTAAAAACTCGTAAAATCGTTGATTTCGAAAAAGGAACTGTTCGAATTGAAAAATTGGATCATGCAAATTTAAATGACGATCAAATCGAAAAAGATTTAATAAATGATGGCATTGATTTTTTAAGATTTTCGCAAAAACAGGCTTATGACAGCGATAAATTTATTAAAAATGTTGATGATAAATTTCTCGGAATCTCGAAAACACCAAAAGTAAAAACTCGACTTGACGGTTTTAAGCCTGTTTTGGGCGGTGCAATTTTTGGACATGTTCCTTCGGATAAAGAGGCGACTAAATTTATTAATTCGTCAAAAAGTGATCTTGAAATCGATAATTCGAATAATCCAGATCAAAATATTTATTCGATTGAATTTAAAATCCCGAATAATTTTCCAAATAAAAAGGCTTTTGAATTTAAAAATGATGTTTATCGTTTTGGCAAAATTTGGCAAATTGATCCTGCTTTGATTCTTGCGGTTATTCATAGTGAAAGTAGTTTTAATCCAATGGCTCAATCGCCAGTTCCAGCTTATGGACTTATGCAAATTGTTCCGCGGTCGGCTGGAATTGATGCTTATAATTTAGTTTATGGCGAACGACGAGTTTTACCTGCAAGTTATTTATTTAATAGCAGAAATAATATTGAACTTGGAACGGCTTATTTGCATTTATTAAAATATAAATATCTCGACGGAATTAATAACGAACAAAGTCGTTTATATTGCATGATTGCTGGATATAACACAGGAACGGGCAATGTCGCAAAAGCTTTTATAAATAATATGAATATTCGAGAAGCAATTGATGATATAAATAGAATGACTCCTGAACGAGTTTATCGGCATTTGTTAAATAATTTGCCATATAGCGAAACGAAAAATTATTTAAAAAAAGTTTATGAACGATACGAAATGTATAGAAAGATGTGAAAAAATATATGAAACATGTAAATACTTTTAAAAATAAAATAAGAAATCGAGAATTAACGATTGGTTCGTGGGTTACGATTGGCGAAAGTTCGATAATTGAGATTTTATCGACCGCTGGTTTTGAATGGATTGGTATCGATTTAGAACATACGGCTATCGATTTTTTAACGACAAAACAGCTTATTTCAACTGCTCAAGGTTTAGGAATGTCGGCGATTGTTCGAGTTGGCAAAAATGACGAGTTAATTATTAAACGAGTTATGGATAGCGGAGCCGACGGTGTTATTGTTCCAATGGTAAAAAATAAATCAGAAGCTGAAGATTCTGTTAATTTTGTTAAATATCCGCCAACTGGAAAAAGAGGAATTGGTCTCGGTCGAGCAAATAGTTACGGCACAAAATTTAACGAATATCAAGAATGGGTTGAAAAAGAATCTGTTTTAATTGTTCAAATTGAACATATCGATTCAGTTCGAAATATCGATGAAATTTTAAGTGTTTCTGGAATTGATGGTATTTTAATTGGACCTTATGATTTGTCAGGTTCGATGGGTTTCCCAGGGCAATTTGATCGCGAAGATGTCAAATTGGCTATCGATGAGGTGTTAAAAAAGGCAAAATTAAAAAATATTCCGTTTGGATTTCATATCGTAAATACAGATCCAAAAGAGACTATTAATAAAATTATGTCAGGCGGTAATTTTGTAGCATACGGAACTGATTTTTCGTTTATGGGCGACATGGCAAGATCAGGCATGAAAAAAATTCGAGAAAGTTTATAAAAAAATATAAAACTCGTCTTCCCGAATTCTTTTCGGGATCTAATTTATTTGTCAAAGATTCTGAAATGAATTCAGAATGACTAGAATAGTCGTTGTCTTCCCGAAGCAAACCCGTCATCCCGAATTTATTTCGGGATCTAATTTATTTGTCAAAGATTCTGAAATAAATTACAGGAGCTATCGCTTCAGGATGACAGATTAACTATCTACAATTAAGCCAAAAGCCTTCGTAAGCATTGATTGTTTGGAAAAGTATTTGGAACTTGAGATACATCGATATTATCGCTATACATAGCCCAAACACCATTAACAAGTTTCCACATAATATTTTTTGTGCCTGTTGAACAATAGAACTGTTTTGCTGAAACAGTTTTTGATGTGCCTAATAAATTCCAGCCAGAAACACCAGCAAAATTTAGATCTGGAGCATTTGGAACTGTTTCAGGAAGTGATGAATTATTAACAACAGGAACAGCAGAAACAGAAATATTTAAATCGCTATTTACTTTTATCCAAGTTCCATTTTTTGATGAAATTGTTGCTGGAACTGAACCAAGTTTATAAGTTGAAATACTTTTTGTGTATGTTCCGTTTGGTGAATATGCCAACCATTTTCCAGCTGAATATTGATAAACGACTGGAATTGTTTTTGACAAACTTACGAGAGTTGCATCGAATGCGACAAGATTCCAACCTGTTTTTAAAGTTAAATATGTTTTTGTTTCGTCTGAACTTATGTTATTTTGTAATCCTATGTTAATAGAATTAGATAAGTTATTTTCAATAGATTTAACTGCTTCGATTAATGAATTATCTGCACCGTATGATGTTAATTCTGAAGATGTTGCACCAGCTGAACGAAGCGGAGAATTTTCAGGCAATGAAAAATCAGATGTATTAAAAGGAGCTGAATCAGTTGGTTCAATATTAAAATATCCTGAATATGGATCAATTAACTTAGAAGTGTCTATATAATTGTTAAATAATATTGGTGCTATTGCATCTGTCAGATTTCCATCGATATATAAATCGCCTCCTTGATTATCATGAAAGATGGAATTTACAACTGAAAATCGTTGAGATAGCTTTGATTTCATTTTGCTAGACATCGATGATAAGTTTTCTTCACTACTTAAGTTTATTTGATTGCTTTGAATGACACCATTTAAAGATTTATTATTAGTGAATACAGAATTTACAATTTCCATTGAATTTGCATAAATCATTCCTTTGGTTGAATTACTTTCACCATTATCTTGAAAGACAGAATTTATAATTTGTAATGGTTTATACAGTCGTGAATAAGAAGACACTCTATCACTAACAATATTTATTGCTTTTTTGTTTCCAATAAATTTAGAATTTATAATCACTGGTTGAGTTGGTTCCTTTGCTAAGTCCAAATTATAATTTGGAGAATAACTCATATTAGATGTAAAAGCTGTGTATTGATTGCTACTAAAAGTGGAATTGCTAATTTTGACATTGAAAAATTTATATATATTTAAACCAAACGAATTAAATATTGACTTATCAACTAAAAAAGATGTTTGGTATGATGATATTTCATCGGGCCATGCTTCACTCTTAAATATACCACCGTAATTATTTGTAAAAATAGAATTTATGATATTTATATTATTTATATAGAGTGTATAGATACCACCAACATTTCTTTCGTATATATTGTTATTAAACTTTAAATAACTGTTTGAATAAGGTGCATTGCCTTTAAATAAAATTTCACCTGCATTGTATGAAATCAAAGAGTTGTTGATTTCTATATTTTTTGAACTACCAATAAAAATAGTTGCTTTATTATAAATTGTGTTATATGAAATGTTTGAATCAGTAATAATACTATTGCCATCTAGAATTTTTAAAGCTGTATCATTTGATTCTGTTAAAGTTAAATTTTTAATAAATAACTTACCTGTTTCGTTTTGTTCAAAAGATAAAATCTTTGTTTGATTTGAACCACTAATTACTACATTGCCAATTCCAATAACAGATAACTGTTTATTTAGCAAAGTTGAGTTATATTCTAAAACACCTTTAGAATCATCAGTCGTATGATAAATACCACTTTTAAGATAAATAATATTATCTTCTTTGTTTAGTCCAGCATTTATTAAAGCTGTTCTAAGTTCCGCGGTTGTGCCAACATTAAAAGTTGCACTGAAAAGTGTTGAAGCCGAGGCAATCAGCAAAACAAAAAATCTAAAAAACATAAATTTACTCCTTAATTGAGTGAAATAAAAAATAGATGAGAATACAAGAAAACTTAATAAAAAGCCTTCAACTTAAAATAAATGAAAATCTGACCTTTTGCCTATTTTATCAAAATTCTATAAAGCTATTATTTCAGTGTTTAACAAAAAGCAAAAACTAACTCGTCATTCTGAAGCGAAAGCTCCTGTAACTTGTTTCAGAATCTAAAAATATTAAAATTACGAAAAATCAAATTAATTCAAAAAAGGACTGAACTTGAGCGAAGTTGAAAAAACCGAAAAAGACAAAGAAGAAAACTTAGTTAAAAAAACATGTCGTGAATTGGGCATAACTCAAAAAGAATTGGCGGAAAGAATTGGTGTAACGACAACTTCGATGTCAAAATGGAATAATGGCTCGAAAATTCCTATTTATGTCGAAAAGGCTATTAGTCAAATTTTAGAATATGAAAATCTTAAAATAGAATACGAAGCTTTTCGAAAAAACATCTTAAGAAAAACTATTTAAATAAATAATCTAATTTATTTAATTTTTTATTTAATTTAAAAAATATTTTGCTACAATTATTGTTAGCAAAGAGAGAAAGGGCTAGTTTCAATCTTTGCAATTTACATAAATGAGATTTTATGAAAGACACAATGATTATAACAGAAACTTTTGAAGATAAAATAATTGTTTTTGAAAAACAAAATGGTGAGATTTATCTCAATGCCACAAAAACGGCAAAAGCTTTCGACAAACGACTTGATAAATGGAAAGAAAGCATTCAAACTATCGAATATATCGATTCTTTAAACCGTTATCCTTTCAAAGGGAATCGGAATTGGATTATTGTCAAACAAGGTGGAAACGACAAACATGCTCAAGGAACTTGGATTCATCAAAAGTTAGTCATTATGTTTGCAAGATGGCTATCATCTGATTTTGCTGTTTGGTGTGATCTTCGAATAGAGCAAATACTGTTTCAAATATCTTCAGTTCAACCACAAAATCAAAATCTACAACTTCCAGAAATTGGAAATTCAACTCAAAAAATAATAGAATTAAAAAACGATGTTCTCGAAACTTCAAATTTAATCGAAATTCTCGAATCAAAAAAGCTGACAACTCTTTACCGACTTGATAAGTTTTATCGCAAGTTTCATAATTTTTCACCGCTTGAACATTTTGAGATAGATCTTGATTCGCAATTTTTCCTACCGACCGAATTAGGCAAAATGATTAACAAATCAGCGGTCGAGATTAATTTGATGATCGCAAACAAAGGTTTTCAAGTTCGTGAAAATGGAGTTTGGAAGATGACCTCATCGGGGCGAGATTTTGGAATTGAGATTATTGGTAAGTTTAGTCAAATTAAATGGAAGTTGAAAACGATCGTTTAATTTTTAGATCCCGAAATGGATTACAGGAGCTATCGCTTCGGGATGACTAATTTGATTTTGGATGACAAACAATCAAATTTGAGAAAAACGATCATTCGAGATTATTATAAATTTTGAATATGTTTATTAATTTATTTTATTGTTTGAATCTGTTATAAAATCAAAACGAGGTGGCACAGCTGAAGATAGAGGAGTTATGGCTCATATTTATATTTTATTAAAAGCAGTTACATATTTATCAACTAAATTAGAATTATAAATATATGAAGTTTTCATTAATCACAAGATTCTTGAATGGCGAGATCTTGGTGGTGATTATTACAAAGAATTAAATGCTTTAATTGAAACTTTGGAAGATCGAAAAGATAAAAAGAATGATAGAATTTATAAAAGTATTGCAATTGTTTTTCGAAAAAATCTTGATATTATTGATATAAAAGGTTACAAAGAAAAAGAACATGATTCACTGATTCAAGAAACACGAGCAAAATGACTCGAACGATTAGCTTCAGCTATCGAACTTGATTTAATAAAAACTTTGCCACAACTTAAAAAGACAATTCAAAAACTAAAATAACTTCACACAAAACGGGCAACTTCGTCGTTACAGGCAACAACACGGAATCTA
This sequence comes from Campylobacterota bacterium, assembly GCA_030152305.1. Lineage (GTDB taxonomy): Bacteria > Campylobacterota > Campylobacteria > Campylobacterales > Thiovulaceae > Thiovulum_C. Next base: position 120,182 of record JASKOM010000006.1, on the reverse strand, counting down.
AGAATAATATGAAAATAGTATTTTTAGATCCACAAATAAATAAGAGAATATAAATAACTTAAAATTTTGAAGTTTAATTAGTATAATTATTTTCAAAGTTAATTATTTTTGCTCGTTCTTGAAGTTGAAAACAAGCTTCGATATTTAGATTATAAAATTGTTCTTTTGTATAAAATTTGTGATATGTTTTTTCGAACATTGTATCGACTTTGCAAATATCGGGACGGTTTTCGTAGATTTCACATCTGTTATTTTTTAAGAATTTACAAATTCCATCTCCAGAATGAAAATCTTTCAATTCTGGAATATGAGCAATATTTCGACAACATTCGCCACACGAATTGCAAGGAAAAGATGTCATTTATTTTATATCTTTTGTTGATTAATTATCAATTCGTGAAGTTTATCTTTCTTGTCAATTAAATATTTTTTTTGACCTTGAAAAATAACAGAATCTTTTTTATAGTTTTCTATCAAAATATCAAATAAATCATTCAAAGCTTTTTCAGTAGCTTCAATAGAGTTACTTTTTATTTTTGAAAATACCTCAGCAACAGTTCGCTGTATTCCTAAAACACGAGTTCGTTCAGCTTCAGCCTGTTTTTCAACTTTATTATTTTCAGCATTATTTTTAAAAAATAAATTTGCAACAGTTATAACTGCATTAACGATAACAATTGCCACAGGAGGAATTCCAGGAATTGGTGGAATTGGCGGAATCTGAATAGATTCATTTGAGTCATTAATTTCAATTGTTGTTGCATTATTTGAACTTGAACTTAAAAGAGTTTCTCTTTTTAATTTGATTTCAATCTCTTTTTGTTCTTGAGTTAATTGCTGTGTTCGTTCTTTGATTTGCAATTGAACATTTTTCAAACTTGCTGTTAAATCATGTTCAAGTTCATTTCGAAGAGTTTTTAAAAACTCATTTGAATCATAACCTCTATTTAATAAATCAAACAAAACTTCTCTATTTGACATTAATTTAGATTCTAGCAAATTATTAATTTTAATTTCATTACTATTTTTCATGATTTCCAATGATGTAATCATGTCCTGAAGAACTTTTAACTCTAAATCAGTTATATTTTTACCAGTAAGTTTTGAATCAATTATAGAAATTAATTTATTGATATATTTATCAATATAAATATTAAGAGCATTAACAACAACACCAATATCTGAATCTTTTAACTGTTGTTCAATCATATCTTCAAGAACAGAAATTTTACTTCGTTCTATTAATAATTTTTTATTTTCTAATTTACCTTTTAAAGCAGTTTTGGTATTTACAACAGCAAATTTAACTTTTGTTTCAATATTTTTAATACCGTTTCTGTCTCCAATTTTTAATAAATTAGTATTTAATTTTTGACTTTCTTGAAATGCCTGTTCAGAATCTAAATCGATACCGCTTTTGTTATTTAATACAAGAATTAGCGGTTTGTTCATTTTTACAATATCACTAATTCGTTGATAAATATATTCTTCTTCAAATGAACCATCGTTACTAATTACAAATAGAACAGCTTCTGTTTTATTAAGATGTGCATGTGTAACTAGTTCATGTTCAATTGGAGCATTAATTCCGGGGGTGTCGTAAATTGTAAAACCTTTATATGTGTAACCCGTTACTTTGTCAGTTTCAGGAATATCACTTGTTTTTGCTTTTTCATCTTCACCAAAAATAGCATTAATTAAAGAACTTTTTCCAGCATTGTATGTTCCATAAACCATTAAAGACGGTTCTAAATTATTTAACTTTTCAAGAACATATTTATTAAATTCGTTGATTTCATCAGTTTGAATTAGATCTTTCGAACAAGCAACAATTTCATTTAATCTAGTTCGATATGCTTCAATGTTTAACATTATTTATCCTTAACGATTTGTTTAATTTCATTTTCAAAAGCTGTTAGCATATTTAAGAAATTATCAACAGTTGTATTAAAAGGATTGAAAAACTGATCTTTAAACAATTTAATTTGTCCGTCTATCTGTTTCTCATAAAACGATATGGAGCTTGTTTTAAATGTTTTAATAACTTCATCTCTATTGTCTCCAATTTCATATTTATAAGTTTCCACTTCAGTATCTAAATCTACCCATCCAAATGTAATAGTATTGAAGAATTTTCTTATAAAACCACTTTTATCTTTCTTAATGCTACCAGTATTATATTTTTTATCAACACTGAAAGTCTCTTCAAAAGATTCCATCGTTTTTGCAACATCTGTTAAAGTTTTTTTGATTGATTCATTAAGTTTGTCAGAAACATGTTCGTTTAAACTTCTTTTAAGTTGTTTAAAAGTTTCTTCATAAATATCTTTTAACTCTTTTTTATCTTTACCTGTTTTTTTATCATTTTCTTTAATTTTAGTATCTGTATCAGATTCAGCTTGAGTTACCATTGCTTCAAATTTTAAAGATAGCCCATTTTTCACATCTTTAAGATCATTTTCAAACTTAGTTTGAGATGCTTGATTATCTTTTTTTAGCTTTTCTACTTCTTGTTTTAATTGAGAAGTTGATAATTCCTGTTTAGAGTTAATTAACTCATTTTCAACAAAAGACTGTAATCGTTTTAACGGAGCTTCAGCTTTTAATTTATTCGCTTTTGTTTTAACGATTTCAGTAAATTGCATATAGAACTTTTCTACATTGCTATTATGAAACTCTTTAGAATCTTTATTTTTTAAAGCTTCTTTTGCAGTATGAACAGAAAGAGAAATTACATTTTCAGGTTCAATATAGCCTTGATCTTTTATAAATTTCTTAATTTCTTCTTTAACTTGTTTTTCTTGACCTGCTCTTCTATCAGCTGTTTTGTTAACAGTCTTTTTTATCAATTTACCATTATGTTCGTCTTCCTCGACTGTATCAGACTTTGTAATAAAAATAGAAACAGCTTTTTTTTGTGTTAAAAGTTCTTCCAATGATGCTTTTTCATCTTGTTGAAAAGGGTGAGCCGATGAGGTCGGATAAATAATATAATCTGCTGATTGAATATAATCCTTTGTTAATTGTCCATTTTCTTTCGTCATTGAACCTAATCCGGGAGTGTCTATCCAAACCATGCGACCAAGATTAAAACCTTGAATTTCAACAGTGCATTCTAAATTATTAACAGCAAAACCTTTACTATCATCGATTTCTTCCAATTTTTTAATATCTTGCTTTTTACCTGCAATATCATATTTAAAAAATTTAATCTCTTGTTTAGATAATTTATGTTCAGCTATAAAATTGCCGAGAGAACTTTTACCAGCTTTAACTTTTCCAAATACAATAACAACAAATTTATCAGATAACGAATCTCTAAACTTTAGTTCATTTTCCAAACGGCTAAGATTAATTTTTACCCAAGCTTCTGAAGATTTATTTAATGTGTTTAAAGTTTTGCTTAGTTGATCATACAAATCTTTATTTTTTTCAAATTCTTTGTTAATTTTTAAACTTTTAACTTTTATTTCAAATCCAGTAATAGATTTTTTTAATTTTTCAGTTTTATCGTCAAGACTATTTCGCTCAATTGCTAATTTGTCAAGTTCATTATAAAACTCGTCTAGTTTTTGTCTCATTTATTAAAACCTTGTTGATTTTTAAGATAGATGTCGTAAAAAGTTAGATAACTGTTATATAAGTCATCTAACTTTTTTGTTCAGTTATTAATTTGCTTTTTTAACTGGAAAGTCTTTGAGTAAGTTTTCTAAAGTAGCGATTTCGTTATTCAAGTTTTGAATTTCATTAGATCGTGTGTTATATTCAGCACTTTTTGAACTAACTGTTACTGAATCACCGCTTATGCTGATTGTAGCACCATGATTATTTTTAATGTCCGAAACTGATCGTGATTGAAAAGATGAAATATCGCTTCTAGCAGATGATCGTCTATTGTCTAATTGTCTTTGTCTCTCATCCTCTGCTTCTCGTTCTCGCTGTCGTCTTGCTTCTCGCTCTCGTTCTTCTCGAGCTTCTCTTTCTCGTCGCTCATCTTCTTCGGCACTTTTATTTGCTAACCATCCAAGACCGCCAATAACTGCTGCACCAATTAACCAAGGTAATGGCATTTTCTAATCCTTTTATATATTATTTAAAGTTCTATATTTACTAGAGAGTGTGCTTCGAATAGACGAAATATCGCTATTTAAATTACTATCGTAATTATTGTTTTGTGTTACTTTTGTATCTCGACTTGATTTTTTGCTGTTTAACAAATTAACAATCTTAGTTCTAGCATTTTCAACGGCACTATTTAATCGAGATTCTTTTGTTTTAAGAATATCGTTATGTCGTTTAGTTGAAAGGTTCTTAATTTCATTTTTAAGATTTTCAATATTGCTTTTGTCAATCAATGTCTGTTTTGATTCAATTTTGCCTTTTTGATATCTTTTTGAAAAAACAGCAATAAACATAGGATTTTCGACTCCGTATATTTTTTTAATCTGCTCTTTCATTTTGTTTTCAGTATTTGTGATATCAGCTTCGTTTCCGATTTCATCAATTCTTGAAAGCACAAAAACAGTTTGATTAATAAAATCTTTAGGATTATTCCAATTAAGTTTTATTTTTTCTAAAGATTTTACTTCGGCTTCTGTAAATTCTCCTCCTGCTACATTATGAACAAATAAATTACAATCTGATTTATGCATTGTGTCAAACACAACTTTATCATCTTGATCATTTTCGTTCAATCCCGGTGTATCAATATATGTAAAACCGTTTTTAGCAACTTCTTTAGATGTTGTTGTTTCTCTTTTGTCAGAAACTTTAAAAGTTTTCTCTTCAAAATCATCAACAAGAACATTTAACAAAGAGCTTTTACCGTTATTATAAATACCGATACATGCTACTTTAATCGTTTTACCAAAATTTATAACCTCATCATTAGCATTTTTGATATTTGTTATATCATCAGCTGATAAATAAGCTTTAAATTGTTCCAAAAAACTTAATTCCATTTAATTCCTCTATCTATACAATTTTGACAAAACTGAGAATCTTGCCCTCTAGAAATGTATGAACTACCACAATTCCTACAATTTCTTTGACTACTACAACATGCTTCACAATAATCATCGCCATTAACTTTACATCCACTCGTCCAAAAAGTTGTATCACAACGACGACATTTTGAACTTGCCATTTTTGCAACAGCAGCGACTCCCATTGCACCCAATATAAAGGGTAAAGCCATTTGTATTCCTTTTTCTTAACTTATAAAAAAGCTTTCGCCGTCGATTGTTAAAGACAATATCGCTTTTGTCCATTCAGCATATTTATTAACAGTTTCACTATCGATATTAAAGTTATTCGAAATGCTGTTTATAACTGCTTGTTCTTCTGAACTAAAAACACCATCAGCAAAAACCAAACCCATTAATTCAATCAAAACTATTTTTTGACTTTGCGAATTTGCAAACACAGATGTAATTTCATTTAAATTAAAACTATCTTTGTTATAACCAGAATCATTAATTCCCATTTCTGCACAATAAACATGAATAACTGCTTGTTCTGATTCTGCAAATTCACCATCAATATATGAAATATGATAAGCTAATTGTAAAAAAGCCTCTTTTTCGTTGCTACTTAATCTATTTAAAAACATTTAATTCCTTTAAAATTTTACGAATTATAATTTTTTTTTATACATATTCGCTTAATTTATTTGATTTTATCGATAATTTAAGCTTTGTGATTTTCTGCTTCTTTTTGTCTTTGCCTTTCGTCTTCTTGTTTTGCTTGTCGTTCTCGTTCTTCTCTAGCTTCTATTTCTTTTTGCTTATCTTCTTCATTGCTTTTGTTTATTATATATCCAATTGGAAATACAAATGGAGGATATTTAGAAGGATATTTAGCTAATTCTTCAGCTGTGTAACCTCGAAATTGTAAAACTTTTTTAGCAACACCTCCTAACAAAGAACCATTTTCAAGAAGTTTAATTAACTCTTCAGAACTTTTAGAATTGCATAACACTAATAAGTGTAGACAGTCGAAGAAAATTCCCGTCATTTAATTTCCTTGATTATTTATAACTTACGAATAAGATCTTTTGAATTCTTCTTCAAGTTTTAAAAGATCAACATACTCTTTCAACTGCTCTGATGTCCAACCTCTCTCTTTTAAAAGACTACTGGAAGCCATTCTCTCTCGAAGAGGACTATGTCGATTTCTTAAAATATTAATTAAAAAATCATCACTTTTACTTTGGAACTTTTCTTTTTGTTCTTTGATTTTTTCCATTTCCAATTTCATACCAGTCCAAAGTGCTGAACCTACATCACCAGCTATTTCAAAAGCTTTGCCCCAAAAACCCATTTAATTTCCTTTCAATAATAATTTTGTTTGATAATTTTTTTATCTGGCGGAAATATAGCATTTAGAAATTTTTATTTCTGGACAAATGCACACAAATTTTTAAAAATCTTTTGCTTTAGCAACCTCATCCTCAAGATCTTTTTCCAAAAGTTCAAATAAATTTTTACTATATTAAGTGATGAATATTCTAAATTTGGATTTAATCCAAATAATTCCATAAATTTTTCAGCAATATTAATTTCATTTGTTGGCAACAAACCATCTAAATATTTTAAAACATTATTATCTAATTGCTTGACAATTAACGGAATAAAAATATATTGTGAAAATAGAGGCATAATTTCATCTTCATAATAATCACAATAGATATCTTGTTCTAATAAACCTATAATATAATCAACTAGTAAATAAAGCGAAAAAACTTCGGTTGTAAAAAAACTTTTATCATTTAGTCGTAACCGTTCTGAAATAGCAAAAATAAAAAACAATGTTTTAATATCTTTTTCATAATTAGAAACCGAAAAATCAAATAATCTTTGTGGATTTTTATTTTGAAAAAGCTCATCAAAAACATTGTCATTAAGTTCGAATTGCAAAACATCAAGAGCATTAAAACACTCTAACAAAACATTTAAAGTAGAAAGACTCAAATTATAATTATCCTAATTGTGTTAATATATTTCGTGTTATTTTAAAGACAATAGTCTTCTGGCAACTCGAAAATTCAATTATTTGATATAGATATTTGTTTAATAAAAATTATTTACCTTCACCTTGTTTTCACATTTTAGGTGAAGGATTTTTACACTTAATTAAATTTAATTAAGTATTTTGAAGATTAAAAGGGAGTTTTATTTTTTACTTGAGATAATTTTTTCAGCGACATTTTTTGGAACTTCTTCGTAATGATCGAATTCCATTGCATATGTGCCTCGTCCTTGTGTGCTACTTCGTAAATCTGTTGAATATCCGAACATTTCTGAAAGCGGAACGAATGCTAAAACTGTTTTGTTTCCACCTCGATCGCCCATTGCATTAATTTGTCCTCGTCTTCGATTTAAATCTCCGATAACATCACCCATATAATTTTCTGGAACTTCAACTTCAACTTTCATTAAAGGTTCTAAAATTGCAGGATTTGCTTTTCGAGCACCTTCTTTAAATGCCATTGAACCAGCTAATTTAAATGCCATTTCTGATGAGTCAACTTCGTGATAAGAGCCGTCAAATAGAGCAATTTCGATATCTTCAATTGGATAACCAGCTAGAACACCGTGTTGCATTGCTTCAGCACAACCTTTTTCAACTGCAGGAACATATTCTTTTGGAATTACCCCACCTTTGATTTCGTTTTTGAATACAAAACCACTTCCAGCTTCACCCGGTTTCATTGTGATATAAACATGACCAAATTGACCTCGACCGCCAGATTGTTTTGCATATTTATATTCTTGAGTAACTGAATTTTTAATAGTTTCTCGATATGCAACTTGTGGCTGACCAACAGTAGCTTCAACTTTGAATTCTCGGAACATTCGATCAACGATAATTTCAAGATGTAATTCACCCATTCCAGAAATAATTGTTTGACCTGTTTCTTCATCACTTGAAACTCTGAACGATGGATCTTCTTGAGCAAGTTTAGAAAGAGCAATACCCATTTTTTCTTGGTCAGCTTTTGTTTTTGGTTCAACAGCAACAGAAATAACAGGTTCTGGGAATTCCATTCTTTCAAGAATAACTAGATCTCGATCTGAACAAAGAGTATCACCTGTAATAGTATCTTTTAAGCCAACAACAGCTCCGATTTCTCCAGCATGTAATTCTTTGATTTCTTCTCGTTTATTTGCATGCATTTTTAAAAGTCGACCGACTCGCTCTTTTTTGCCTTTAGTTGTGTTAATTGCATAACTACCAGCATCAAGTTTGCCTCGATAAACTCGAATAAATGTTAATTGTCCAACAAATGGGTCAGTCATAATTTTAAATGCAAGAGCCGCGAATTCGCCTTCATCACTTGATTTAACGATTACTTCTTGACTTTCGTCATTTGCAAGAACACCTCGAATATCAGCAACTTCAGTTGGAGACGGAAGATAATCAACAACAGCATCAAGAAGAGTTTGAACACCTTTATTTTTAAAAGCAGATCCGCAAGTCATCGGAACAGCTTTCATTTGATGTGTTGCTCTTTTTAATCCAGCCATTAATTCTTCTTTGCTTAAATCTTCGCCATTTAAGAATTTTTCCATGATTTCTTCGTTGCCGTCAGCTTCTGAAATACCTTCGATCATTTTTTCTCGATATTCATTTGCTTTTGCTTGAAGTTCAGCAGGAATAGGTCTAATATGATATTCTGATCCCATTTTTGCATCATCATCCCATAAGATTGCTCTCATATTGATGAGGTCGATTACACCTTTAAATGTTTCTTCAGCACCAATTGGAATTTGAACAGGAACAGCATTTGCTCTTAGTTTTTCTCTGATTTGTTTTTCAACATTATAAAAATTAGCTCCAGTTCGATCCATTTTATTAACGAATACGATTCGTGGAACACCATATTTATTTGCTTGTCTCCAAACAGTTTCAGATTGTGGTTGAACACCGCCGACAGCACAGAAAACAGCAACAGCTCCGTCAAGAACTCGCATAGATCTTTCAACTTCAATTGTGAAATCGACATGCCCTGGAGTATCGATAATATTAATTTGTTTATCATTCCAGTGGCAAGTTGTTGCAGCCGAAGTAATTGTAATACCTCGTTCTTGTTCTTGTTCCATCCAGTCCATTGTTGCAGCACCGTCATGAACTTCACCAATTTTATGATTTACACCTGTGTAAAATAAAATTCGTTCAGTTGTAGTCGTTTTACCAGCATCAATATGAGCCGCAATCCCGATGTTTCTAACATCTTGTAAAGGAGTTTTTCTAGCCATTTTAATTTATTACCATCGATAATGAGCGAATGCTTTATTAGCCTCTGCCATTTTATATATATCTTCTTTTTTCTTGAAAGTAGAACCTTTATCGTTAGATGCATCAAGAAGTTCGTTAGCTATTCTCTCTGCCATTGTTCTCTCATTTCGTTTTCGAGATGCCTCAATTAACCATCTTAATGATAGAGAAAGTTGTCGCTCTGGTCGAACTTCTACAGGCACTTGATAAGTTGCACCACCGACTCGTCGGCTTCTAACTTCAAGAACAGGTTTAACTTTATCAATTGCTTCATTAAAAATTTCGATTCCTCGTTTTTCTCCATTTGTTTTTTTAGAGATAAGTTCGATAGCTGTATAAACGATTTTTTCAGCTGTTGATTTTTTACCGTCATACATTAATTTATTAATAAACTTTGTAATAATAATGCTGTTATATATTGGGTCTGGCATGACCTCTCGCACAGGGGCTTTTCGTCGTCTCATTTTTTCTAATCCTCTTCAATTAAGATTTGTGTTTGGAATAGATCCAAAATTTACTCAAGCTATATTATTTAATAGCTTGTGGTTTCTAGAAATATCCGTATATTTAATTTTTTAATAAAAATAATTAATTAACAATTATTTTTTCTTAGTTGTTGGCGCACCTTTTGCACCTTTAACTGGAGCACCTTTTTGACCTGGTTTAGCTTTTTTAGTTCCATATTTTGATCGTGAAACATTTCGTCCGCTAACACCTGCTGTATCTAAAGCACCTCGAACAATATGGTATTTAACACCAGGTAAGTCTTTTACCCTTCCGCCTCTAACGAGAACGATTGAGTGTTCTTGAAGATTATGTCCTTCACCCATGATGTATGAAATAACTTCGAATCCAGTTGTTAATCTAACTTTTGCGACTTTTCGTAAAGCTGAGTTAGGTTTTTTAGGAGTTGTTGTATAGACTCTGGTGCAAACACCTCGTCTTTGTGGGGAATTTGAGAGAGCTGGAGCTTTTGATTTATACTCAACTTTCTCTCTGCCTTTTCTAACAAGTTGGTTTATGGTTGGCATCTCTTAACCTCGAGAAAAATTTTGTGTTGTTTATTATATCTAACTTTAACTTTAACTTGAAAATAAATATATTATTAGTGAATAATTCAGCCATAAACTAACGATGTTTAACAATAAAACTTGCTAATATATTTTTATAGTTGATTTTTTTTATTAAATATAATATCAAGTCATTTTTACCAAAATAGCCGTAATGCCTCTAGCTTTTGCTATAATCTAAACATGCTTAAATTTATAATTTTCACTTATAATTAAGTATGTCAAATTTTTGATAAATTAATAATTATTAAATAAGGAATTTTTTTATGATCACTTTTAGCGATATGTTGCTTAAATTACAAGAATTTTGGAGTCGTCAAGGTTGTTCGATTGTTCAACCGTATGATGTTAGTGCTGGTGCTGGAACTTTTCATCCTGCTACTTTTTTACGAAGTCTTGATTCCAAACCGTGGGCAACTGCTTATGTTGCTCCATCTCGTCGTCCAACTGATGGTCGATACGGTGAAAATCCTAATCGTCTCGGAAGTTATTATCAGTTTCAAGTTTTAATTAAACCGTCGCCTTTAAATATTCAAGAGCTTTATTTACAAAGTTTAGAATATTTAGGTTTAGATATAAAAAATAATGACATTCGTTTTGTCGAAGATAATTGGGAAAGTCCAACTCTTGGAGCTTGGGGTCTTGGTTGGGAAGTTTGGCTAAATGGCATGGAAGTTACTCAATTTACTTATTTTCAACAAGTTGGCGGTTTTGCTTGTAATCCTGTTTCTGTTGAAATTACTTATGGAACTGAACGACTTGCTATGTATCTTCAAGGTGTTGATACTGTTTTTGATATCGTTTGGAATAATAACGGTGTGAAATATCGAGATATTCATCATCGAACTGAAGTTGAATTTAGTAAATATAATTTTGAAGTTGCAAATATTGACATGTTGTTTCAACAGTTTGAGCAAAAACGAGCCGAAATTTCTAATTGTTTAGCTAATAATTTGCCTCTTGTTGCTTACGATTATTGTCTCGAAGCTTCTCATACTTTTAATATTCTTGATGCTCGACGAGCTATTTCTGTTACAGAACGAGCTAATTATATTTTAAAAATACGAGAACTTACTAAAGCTGTTGCTTCGAAATATATAGAAATTTATGGCTGATATTCAAGTTTTGTCTGTTAATTATGCCGATGAGGTCATTTTTTTACATTTGCATTTAATAGATAAAAATTTATTTTTAGAAGAAAAAGATATTTCTAAGATTTGGAACATCGATCTTAAAACTCTCTCCGTTCAAAGAGAGAGATTAATTGAAAATCGCCATTTTAAAATTATTAAAATTAAAAATATTAATTTAGATCAAAATAATAATTTATATATTTGGAATTTTAATGGACTAATTAGATTGGCAATATATTTACAAAAAGATGATGTTCTCGAATTTATAGAAAATATCGAAAAAAAAATTGAACCTCATCAACAAAATAACAAAATAGGTCAATTCTGGAATGACATTGAAAACATTCTTCAAAAAAAATTAGAAGAAATTTCGGATAAAGGTTCGTTAGCTGAACTTGAAAAATTAATTGCTATATTAAGCAAATTTGAACGAGAAAAAAATTCAAATAACGAAAGACGAGATGGAAGTTTTAAGCAAATGGCAAAAGACATATTCGAAGATGCTTTTAAAACGGTTTCAAATTCAAGTTCGAATTCAAATTTTAAATAAAATTAAACTATTTTTATATTAAATATAATTTATAAAAATAAATATTTAATATATGTTTTTTATTTTCACACGATAAAATGCTTAAAATATTTTTATGGAGTGTTTTTATGAAAAAGAAAAAAATAATCAAACAGATACTTGTTCAATTAAAAGAACAAATGACTATTATCGAAAATAATAATCGTAAAGAAGAATCTCTTAGAGAAGATATAAAGCACTTACAAAATATAGTTCTTCGAAATATGCAACAAAATAAACAAACAGATGTATCTAGCACAAATACGAATATAAATACAAAAGAAATTTCTAATAAGCCATTATTGGAGACTGCCAAAAGTAAAATAGATAATTTCATATCGTTTGATGATATACAAACAAATATGCACAAATCAGCGGAACCGTTATCGCCAAAAAAAATTTTTATTTCTTTTTTAGGTAAAACATCATCAGCAAAAAGTGGTTTTATTAATAAACAAGCAATATATTTTTCAAATATCGAAAATCTAAGTTTTGAAAATGAAGAATATATGAACATGACTCATTTATTATCTCGTTTTCAAGAAGATTCTAGATATATTCAAATTGCAACAAAAGATTCAAATGAATTTCAGTTAAATATCGCAAGGTTTTTATCTTTACCATCGCATTTATTTGATAATATCGAGATAATCGACAACGAAACAAATTATCAAGAAATATTTAATTTAATAAATGACATTATTTCTAAAGAAGCATCGTTAGAAAATAATCCAGAAATAATTATCGATTTAACTCATGGTTTTAGACATATGTCTATATTGGCAGTTTTGTCAATCATTACTCAAAAAATAACAATAAAAAATTTATCACATATTTTATTTGCAAAAGAAATCGAAAAAGATCAAAAATACGAAGTAATCGATTTAATCGAATTAATCGATGTTGCGAATATAAAATATGCTCTTGAAACTTTTAATAGTGGATATTCTTTGTTTCCTGTTCCAGATGTCAAAAATCAAAAATATAAAGAACTTTTATCGCAATTACATATTTTTTCAAAAATCATGACAGGTAATCTTTTTGGAGAATTTTTAAAAGCTGGTAAAAATTCTATTTTGTCGAAACTATTACAAAGTCTTAATGATGTAATCGAATTAGAAGAAAGTCAATTATTTAAAAATGTCATATTAGAAATAAAAAAACATATTTCTAATATTGAAGCTATTGCAAAATTGTCTAAACCTTATGAACAACTTGAGGCTTTTGCAAAGATTTTCTATCAACGAAAATATTATTTAAATAGCATTATTTTGCTAAATGAGGCTCTTGGACATTTATATGCTGATGTAATTTCAACTCTTGGAATTTCTGAAGTTAATAAATTAATTGCAAAAACACAAACAGAAGCTAATTATCTATATAAATTATCAAATTCAGCTAGAGGTGTTATGCAATATTTATCAGAAGAGAATTCTCAAATTTTATTTTTAAATAACAGAGAAATTACTAATAAAATAAGAAATAAATTTAATAATGTTCTTGCAAAAGAAAATATTCAGAAAATAGTTGATTTTACTGAAGAACTGAAAAAAATAAGAAATAATATTTCACACGGAACGATTGCATCAACAAATAGTCTTGAACATAATATCGAAAGTAAAATAGACGAATTATTTAAAACTTTTGATGAGATTCGACAAACAAGATGCTATTTTTTATTAAATAATTCTCAACAAAAGAAATCAGAAACAATAACAACAGTAGGCGAAAATTATATTGCAATCAATGAAAAATTTAATTTTCATCAGACTTTGGTTAAAGTTAAAGATCAAGGCGATCAATGGAGAATTCCAAATTTAACAGAACTTCAAGAAATATATAAAAAATATGGTGTTAAAAATTTGCCTCATAATTGCTGGAGTTCAACCGAGGTTTTGTTTGACGATAAAAGAAATTATATTTTAAGAAATAATGAAGTGCATAGTTATTCAAAAGAAGCGACTGCTGGTATTATTTTAGTTAATAATAATTTCGAATCTATAACGGATATAACGGGCAATCTTGAAAATGAATTGGTTAGAGTTGCACATATGACTCAAAAAGATAAGCAAGAAAAAGAAGATTTACGAACAAGAGTTAATGTTTTAAAAAAGAGTTTTACTTCGTTTAAATAATTTAATTTAAATTTATTCCCCCGTTGTTTATACGGGGGTTTGTTATTTATTTTTTTGTTCTTTCAAATTTTAAACTTTTGATTTTTAACAAATCGATAATTAATAAATAAATGCCATAAATTGGTGCTAACGAATTTATTGAACTTCTAAATAATATTGAAAATATTTCTTTGAAGCCAAATTTTTTATGAAAAAGTTTATTGGCAATTATTTTATGCAACGATAAAAACCAAATAAGAGCAATCCATAATAAAACCCAATGTATTTCATTTCCAAATATTAAAACGATAAAAAAGCCGATTGAACCAAATAGCCATTCAAAAATATGCAAATATCTTTTAATAATATTTAACCAATTATGAGTTTCACTAATTTTTTTTATGCTCAAATATTTTAATAATAAAAAATCTCCGATAAACCATCTTGAACCTTGTTTAATGCCTTCTAATGCTGAATTTGGAACAACAGCTAAATCTAAAAAAGGAATTACTTTCGGTTTTATGTTTTCAAGTGCCAATGTATAACCGTAAATTAAATCTTCTGTTAAAGTTTTTTCACAAAAAGGATATTTTTTTGCAATATCAGATCTAATAAATAATCCGTGACCAACAAGATAAGAAAATTCGAATAACATTGCTGTTATTTCAAAAGTAAATACTCGTCTTGTTTGATAAATTGCTGAACCGTAACCATAATAACTTGATTTTTCATTTGTAAAAATAGATGGCAATTGAATTACCTCATCTTCAGAAACAGTTTGAACATAATTAAAAACTTTCAAATCTGGTCGTGAATCTACATCAAAAATAGCATAATAACCGCTATTTAAATTTAAATGTTTAATAGCATAATTTAATTGCGAAGCTTTAAAGCCATATAAATTCGGTGAATGAATAATTCTAAAATTGGACATAGCTTGAATTAATAAACAAGTTTGACAATTTTCTAAAGAACCTTCTCTTTCGGTTGTAATAAAAATAGGAGAAAAATCTGTTTTAGTCCAATATATTAACGACTTGATTAAACTTTCTTTTTCTTGATAAACAGGTATCAAGATTTCTATTTTATTATTTAAATTTTTACCAAACGAAGCTGGATCTCTGGAATTTTTTTTAAAAAAATCAAAAGAAACATATATATTTTCGCTTTGTTGATAAATTCTAAATATTAAAACAGCAATATAAATATATAAAATAATTTCCATATAACTTAATACAATCCTTTATGAAAAATAATTTATGACTATTTTATCATATTAAATAATTATTAAATTTTTGATAGAATGAATAGTTAAAACTCAAGATTAGGAATTCACTTTTGAACAGATATTTAGCCGAAAATATAAAAAAAATCTCTTTTATGAGACATATTTTTTTGCCGTTTATAATTATAGTTATTGCACAAATTATTATATGGTCTGCAATAGAACATACAGTTATTTTGTCATCTGCTAATAGCAAGATAGAATCTTTATCTTATTCGCCCAAAAAAGGGTTTAACCAACATGAATATTTATCTGAAAATGAGATGAGGTATGATTTAAAATTACTGTCTCAATACACTAAAAAGATCAGATTATATTCTGTTGATGATGCAAATCGTGTTTTACCAATAGCAAAAGAATTTTCTTTTAAAGTTGATTTAGGTTTCTGGATCGAAGACAATAACAAAACTAATATGAAAGAAATCGAGAATGGTCTTCAATTAATAAAAAAATATCCTCGAGAAATATCATCGATAATTGTCGGAAACGAATCTATTTTACGAAAAGATGTTGAAATCGATGACCTCATCGAATATATAAAATATATAAAAAAACAGACTTATAAACTTGTTTCAACGGCTGAAACTTGGAACATTTGGCTTTCAAAAGATCAAAATAAACATCCAGAAGAAAAAATATTAAATTTAGCAAAAAGTGTTAATTTCATAACGATACATGTTTTGCCATATTGGGAATTTTCATCAGCTGAACAGACAGTAAATTTTGTAAAAGAACGACTAAACAAAATATCAGAAAAGTTTCCAACTAAAAGATTATATATCGGTGAATTTGGTTGGCCAAGTAGCGGTTATAATAATAAATCAGCAGTTCCAAGTGTTGAAAATCAGGCAAGATTAATAGTTGATTTTTTAACAGTTGCTAATAAAGAACGATGGAATTACAATATTATTGAAGCTTTTGATCAACCATGGAAAGGAATAGATGAAGGAAGTGCAGGACCATATTGGGGAATATTCAAAGCTGACCGAACTATTAAATTTCCGCTAACAGGCACACTTGATATAAATCCATATTGGGAATATGAAATGATTGCTACGATAATTATCGGATTTATGTTATCGATTTTTGGTTTGCGAGGACAACGAGTAAATTTCGCTCATGCAATTACTTATCATGTTGCTTCTCAAGGAATGGCTTTTGGTATTGTCATGGCAATTACTTATCCATTTTTAAATTATTTAAATATTGGAATGTGGATAATGTGGGGAGTTGGTTCGTTTTTTATGATTCCACTTGTAATTATTACTCTTGCAAAAGTAAATGAATTATTTAAATGCACAATCGGGTTTCCACCAGAAAGACTTGTTCCGTTAAATTTAAAATCTGACAAAGTTCCGTTTGTTTCGATTCATATTCCAGCTTATAAAGAACAGCCACATGTTTTAAAAGAAACTTTGCTTTCATTGTCGAGATTGCAATATACGAATTATGAAGTTATCGTTGTTATAAATAACACACCTGAAGCTTATTATTGGCAACCAATCGAAGAATATTGTCGAGAATTAGGTGAAGATAAATTTAAATTTTATAATATAACTTGTGAAGGTTTTAAAGCAGGAGCATTAAATGAAGCATTAAAATATAGCGATCCAGACACTGAAATTATCGCAATTTTAGATGCCGATTATGTTATTAAACCAAATTGGCTAATTGACTTAATTCCGTTGTTTGATGATCCAAAAGTTGCAATCGTTCAAGCTCCACAAGATCATCGAGATGGTGAAGAATCAACTTTTAAACGATCAATGAATGCTGAATATGCAGGTTTTTTTGATATCGGAATGGTTGAACGAAATGAAGAAAATGCAATTGTTGTTCATGGAACAATGTTATTAATTAGATTAAGTGCAATGATTGAAGTTGGTGGTTGGGGAACTGACACGATTGTTGAAGATAGCGAACTTGGGTTGAGATTATTCGAAGCTGGTTATCTTGGACATTATACAAATAGACGATACGGTCATGGTTTATTGCCTGACACGATGAAAGCATTTAAAAATCAACGACATCGTTGGGCTTATGGTGCAATTCAGATATTAAAAAAACATTGGCATAATTTTAGTCCGTCATCAACGACTTTGACTTCACATCAAAAACATCATTTTATTGCTGGTTGGTTTTTCTGGCTTTCAGATGCTTTTGGTCCTTTGATGGCTTTGATGAATATTTTCTGGGTTCCTGTTATTTTATTTGTCGGTGTAACATTGCCAACAATTCCGCTAACAGTTCCGATTTTAACGGCTTTTGCTGTAAATATTTTACATGCTTTCGTTTTATATAGAACTCGTGTTCAAATGAAATTAAAAGATACTTTATTGGGAACAATTGCATCAATGAGTTTGCAATTAATTATTTTTAAAGCTGTTTTTGATGGTTTTATAAAAGATCGTTTGCCATTTAAACGAACTGAAAAAGGTGGCAATAGTAAAACTAAAAAAACTGGAAATCCGATTAAATTTGAAATAATCTTAGGAACTTTGTTAATAATTAGTGCTTTAGCAATGATATTAACAAATACAAATCATATTTTAGAAGTCTATTTTTTCTCGGCAACATTAGTAGTTCAAAGTGTGCCTTATATTTCTGCAATGATATTTAGATATATCGAAATTCAATCTAATTTAGACGAATAAATAATAAAAATAAATGCAAAAGATTCCGTGCCATGATTTCGACACGGAATCTATCTAAGTTTATAAATTACGATTCGTTGTTTGCTCTAAATTCGATGCTAAAGTTAATTATAAAATTTACCTCATCGTCTGTTAAATTAAACTGTTTGTAAATTTCGCGATCGATTTGGTCAAGTAATTTTTTTGATTTTCTTGCCACATATCTTTTAAAGCCACCTTCGATATAGCTATTTCGTTCTAATTCGATCATATATTCGTTATAAATTTTTGCAATTTTGTTAATTTCGTGATCTGAAAAGTTTTCTAAATTAACAGGAAATTCATTTAAATCAAAAGATTTTGTATCTAAATTATTTGAATAAGCTGAATAAAACCAATAATAAAGCGAACTTGAAAGAATTGCTCCAACAAGATCTCGATATTTTTCGGATACGAAAATAGCTTTTTCTTTTGTTGAACCCGTTGCAAAGTTTGTAATTAAATTGTAATAACCACCGCCAGAAGTTCTGTAAAAAATTGGTTTACCATCTTCTTTTTTTACAAAATAGTCTTTGAGAGTTTTCTGTAAAGCAAAAAGTTTATTTAAGATATTTTTCTCGATTTCTTCACCAATTTTTGGAATTCGTCCATATTTTTGCAAACCAAAAGAATCAACAAATCTTAAATTCTTCATCATTTCATCGCCAGTTGTTATCGCAAACCGTTTATTCAAAGCTGAAGTTTCAATCTTTTTCGTCGGCAATAAATTATTTCTTATTTCCATAAGAGCAACTCTTAAATCTGCTTCAGCAAAAACTTGAACAGGTCTATGTGCATATGTTGAAACTTTGACGGTTTCGCAATTTTTATAAATTAAATTATGAAGTTGTGAAACTGAATCGCTACTTGTTACAGAAAGAGGAACAATAAAATGAATATAACTTTTATTCGAAATCGTCATAGCTCGTTCGATAAAAAGCGAATAACTATCAAGCGAACCTTTGAAACTTTTATCCGTTTTTGCACTTTTATATTTTTTGAGAAAATATTCTTTTTCTTCAGCATAGAATTCGATTCCATAAGGCGGATTGCCAATAATCAAATCAAAACCGATGAATTTGCCGTTGTCGTCGAGAGCTTCAGGAAATTCAAATCTCCATTCGAAAGCTTTTTGATAAATTTTGCCATTTTCGATATATTCAATTGCTTTTTCTAATTCAATAATAGGTTCTAAATCTTTTTTAGCATTTGAACTTAATTTTATTAAATCATCTTCAATCATCATTTCGAGAATATTTTCACCTGAAAAACTGTTCGTTAATTTCACAGCTTGAATAATAAGCGAATTACTTAAATTAACAATTCGCCCCGAATGATTTCCAGTGTCGATTAAATCATCGATATGCAAATTTTCTTTTTCCAAATAGCTATCCAATTCATTTTTCGGAATATATTCTTTAAAAATGCCATATTTTTTTAAATATGTTCGCAATAAATCTCTTAATTTTATGCTTTCTGGCAAGTTATATTTTAATTGCGATCGAAATTTTCTTTTTAAAAAATCGATATCTTTTTTCTGTCGTTCGCCATGTCGATATTTATTAACCAGCTCTTTATAATTTTCGATTTTTATATTCGAATCAAAACCATAACGAGAAATTAACGAATTGCCAACTTTTATATTTATATCTATATTTGGCAAAGTAACAAGTCTATTATTTTCATAATAACTTTCTTTTAACAATTCAATCCAAAGTCGCAATCGCGAAATATTCGCCGAATTCTGATTTATATCAACACCAAAAAGCTGATTTTCAATAATAAATAACTTTTCCCGAAAAATCGTTCGCTGAATTCGTTTGACCTCATCAGCAACTTTTCCATTTTTCGAGATGAGGTATCTGAAATTTTCGCCATTCTCATCAGAAATATATAATTCATCATTTTCAATCGAAATCGATATATTTTTAAGTCGTTTGCCATTTTCATCAACTAAAATCTGAAGATACGATTTAATATAAATCAATTCATTAAGAGCCGAAACTAAAAAATGACCACTTCCAACCGCAGGATCAACAATCGTAATCGAATTAATAATTTTATTCGCTTCGATTAAATTTAAATTTTTATTAAAAATATCATCTAAATTTTGACAATTCCAACCATATTTTTTATTAAATTTTTCAACAACAACTTTATGAATTGTTTCGCGAGAAATATACATCGTTATAAAAGCAGGTGTAAAAAAGCTACCATCTTTATAACCATTTAATTTTTCAAAAATTAGCCCCAAAACCGCCGAATTAATTAAATCATATTTTTTAAATTCTGAACTATCATCACCAAAATTATATGAATTCAAAAAATCTAAAAAATATTTCAAAGTTCCGACAGTCTCTTTTGTCTTATATTTTTTCAACTCGAAATTATCATTTAAATTCGAAATTCTCAAATATTGTCGTTCAAGTTCAGTTGTTTCAAAAAGCGAACTATTTAAATATGGAATATTTTTATAAATTTCAATATTTACTCGATCTCGTTTATCATAATTAAAAGCCAAAACTTCAAAAAACAGCGAATTCAAACGACCGAAACTATAACTATTTTCGAAAGACAAAAATCGCGGATAATCGCCATCATGAATATTCAAAAGTCTAGCTTCGAGCAATTTCAAAAACAAAATACGATTTAACCAAGTTATATTTAACTCAAGAGCAATATTAAAAAGCTGTTCTTCGTCATAAATTTGAAATTCAGTTTGCAACTTCCAAATCGTGATTTCAAGCATTGAACCAATTTCACGAGCTTTTTCAGTTTTTCGTTTTATCAACTTTTTATTATTAGCCGAAACTTCTTCAAGTCCCAAAATATATAAAAGCTCAAGATAAAATTCGCGGTTTAAACTATTCGAATCATCTCGATTATATTCTTTCAACAAATGAGCCGACGATAAAACTTTGTATATATTTTTTAGATTATTATTTTCATTCAAATTAAAATAAACAGCTCTTAAATTATTCAAAATATCACTGTTATTTTCAACGATTTCATAAACTAATTTATAAAAATCTTTTGTCTTTGTAACAGATAATTTATTATCAATTTCGAAATCTATATATAACTTTTCGATTTCTTTATGCGAAACAACTTTTTCAAAATCAACAGCATTAATTATAAACCAGTCAAAACCATTAGTTATAACAATATGTCTAATATTATAATTTTTCTCTTTTATTTTTTCTCGTAAATAATACAAAATCATCTCGTGAAAAGCTTTTTTATTAAAATTTTCACGATCAACCATTTCATAACTATTTTTAAAATTTTTAAATTCGATTAATACTTCTGGAAAACCATTTTTATAAATAGCGAGATCAACTCGACCTTTTGTATTAATTTCCGAATAACCAATTTTCTTAAAAAAATCAGCAACAACATTTTTATTAAACTCTTCGGTTTCATCGATATTTATCGAAGATCTAAGCTGATTAACATAATCAACAAATAAATAAAATTCGTCTTCAAATCAGCTTATCTCGTAAATATGCTCGATTTAAAGCCTTTTGTGGCAAATCAAAAATCAAATTAAAAGCTCCTGTGTTTATAACAAATAAAATTTATGTAAAAAAATATATTAAATTGATTATGAACAGTCGAAGATTTGACTGTTCTGTGGTTTATATTAAAAAGGCCAAATCGTGTCAAAAAATCTTGACATCCAACCTCGTTGAACTCCCTGTTCTAGATCACCTTGAGTTATATATTGAATTTTTGCATCAGCTATAAATTTAGAATCGATTTCGTTATTTGCACTTATTTTATATGGACTAATTACTCCGCTAACTTTTATAATTTGCTTTTCACCATTAATTAAAAGTTCTTTTGAACCGTCTATAAAATAATTTCCGTTACTTAATATTTTTATTACTCTTGCGGTAACAATTGTTTCAAAATTTTCATCTCTAACAGCTGAACCTTTACCTGAAAAACTATTTTCACTAGTATTTTCAAGAGAAATATTTGTAGCAGTATTTAAAGCACTTAAACCTGTGCCAGTAAAAAGACCGCCACCTAATTTTCCTTCATTTGTTTTAGAAAGATCTTTTTGTGTGGTCGAAGAAGCACTTGTTGCTTCAGATATTTTGACAGTTAAAATATCATTAACTTGCATAGCTTTGCGATCGCTGAACATTGGATTTTTGCCACGACCGAAAAGACTACCTGCATTTGGTTCACCAAAATCATCTTCTTGAGCAGGAAGTTCTTCAACATATGCTGGAGGTGAAAAATCGATATGTGGTTTCATTTTTTCAGCACAACCAGATATTAAAAATATCGCAACAATCGAAGAAATATGTCGCATATTAATTATAAAATAATCTCTATTTCTCGTGAATCAGCTTCAACTTTTTTACTTTGAAGAACTCGATCCTCTCGTAATTTTTCGGCTAATTCACCATCATTTAAAGCTAAAATTTGCATAGCTAAATATGCGGCATTGACGGCACCAGCTTTTCCGATTGCAACAGTGGCAACTGGCATTCCACCTGGCATTTGAACAGTTGATAAAAGAGCATCATTACCACCTAATGAACTTGCATCCATTGGAACACCGATAACAGGTTTTGTCGTAATAGATGCAATTGCTCCTGCTAAATGTGCGGCCATTCCAGCAGCTGCGATAAAAACTTTTGCACCTTTAGCTTCGGCTTCTCGAATATAATTTTTTGTTCTTTCAGGACTTCTATGAGCTGATGAAACAATAAGTTCAAATTTAACACCAAATTTTTGCAATGTATCAGCACTATTTTTCATGATTGTAAAATCTGATTTACTACCCATTACGATTGAAACAAAATCTAATTTTTTTAATTCCATTATAAACTTTCTTCTTCCCCAGTGATTTTTATTATTTCGATTTCCTCTTTTTGTTGCGACGATGTAGCAATTGCTATATCATGTAACTTTGCATCAAAACTATCTTCAAAAGAACCCATTGAAATTAATTTCGTATATCTATTTTCTAATAATTCGTTAATCGAAATCGAAGATAATTCTTTATATTTTTCAACAACATAATTTTTTAATATTTCTGCTGTTGCTTCTCGTTCTCGATGAGCTCCAATCATAGGCTCTTCAATAATATCATCAATTAATTTTAGTTCTAATAAATCTTCAGCAGTTATTTTTAAAGCTTGAGTAGCTGTTTCGACCATTGCGGGATCATTCCATAAAATTGCGGCACAACCTTCAGGTGAGATAACAGAAAACACTGAATATCTCATCATTGCAAGACGATCGGCAACACCAACGGCTAAAGCTCCACCACTTCCACCTTCGCCAATAACTACTGCAATAGTTGGAACTTTTAAACGAGATAATTCAAGAAGATTTCTAGCAATTGCTTCACTTTGATTTCTTTCTTCGGCTCCCAAACCAGGATAAGCTCCTGGAGTATCAACCAAATATAAAACAGGAATATTAAATTTTTCTGCCATTTTAGATAATCGTAAAGCTTTTCGATAGCCTTCAGGATGAGGCATTCCAAAATTTCGCATAATTTTATTTTTAGTTCCGCGACCTTTTTGTTCGCCGATAACCATAAATTTATGTTCGCCAATATAACCGATAAAACCGACAATCGATTTATCGTCGCCAAAATGACGATCGCCATGTAATTCATGACTATTATTCATAATTAATCTAATATAGTCCATTGCATATGGTCTATCAGAATGTCTAGCAAGTTGTAATTTTTGATACGGTGTTAAAGATGAAAAAACTTTTTGAACCTCTTTTGTGAGTTCGCTGTGAAGAATTTCCACAGCTGGAAGATCATTTCTTAATTTAGCAGAAAGAATTGAGTCTTGAATATTTTTTAATTTTTCTTCAAAATCTAAATATAATGCCATTTTAAACTTTTCTAAAAATTACGACCCCGTTTGTTCCACCAAAGCCAAAAGAGTTACTCATAACGATATTTAATTCACTTTTTCTAGCTATATTAGGAACATAATCTAAATCGCAATCAGGATCTTTATTTTCGTAGTTAATTGTTGGAGGAATAATACTTCTTTCGATTGCCATTAATGATATTACAGCTTCGATTCCACCAGCCGCACCTAAACAGTGACCAGTTTGACCTTTAGTTGAACTTACAGGTGGAATATTTTCACCGAAAAGCATTTTAATAGCCGTAGATTCATTTTTATCATTTGCAGGTGTGCTTGTTCCATGAGCATTAATATAATCGATTTTAAAATTTTCACCGACTATTTTTTTAGCCATTTCAACGGCTGATTTCATAGCTCGATATGGACCATCAACAACTGGCGAAGTAATATGATTTGCATCACCGCTTTCACCGAAACCGATAACTTCACCATAGATTTTTGCTCCTCGTTTTATAGCACATTCATAATCTTCTAGAACTAAAGAACCAGCTCCTTCGCCCATAACAAAACCGTCTCGTTCGGCATCAAATGGTCTTGAAGCTCGATGAGGTTCATCATTTCTTGTTGATAAAGCTTTCATTGATGCGAAACCACCAATTCCAACTGAACAGATAGCAGACTCTGCTGATACAACTAACATTCTATCGGCACCACCTAACATAATCGTTTTTGTAGCTTCGATAATTCCATGAGTTCCAGCAGCACAGGCTGTAACACTTGATAAATTTGGACCTTTTAAACCATGCTCAATCGATACGAAACCGCCAAGCATATTTACTAAAGCCGATGGTATAAAAAATGGTGATATTTTTTTTGGAGAACTTTCTTCGGCAACAAGAGAATTTTTTTCAATATTAGGCAACCCGCCTATTCCTGAAGCTGAATTTATTCCAAATCTATCAAAATCTATATCATTTTTATTAAAATTAGCATCAAGCATTGCTTCACTTGCGGCTTTAATGCCTAAATGAATAAAACGATCAGCTTTTTTAACTTCTTTAGGATTCATAATATCTTTAGGATCAAAATTTTTTACTTCTCCAGCTATTTTTACAGAATGTTCAGTTGTATCAAATAATGTTATATGTCCAATACCGCTTTCACCTGCAACTATTTTATTAAATGAACTCTCTTTATCATTTCCAAGAGAGTTGATCATTCCAATTCCAGTAACAACTACTCTTCTCATATTTTTATTACCTTTTAAAAAATTATTATGCCTCCAGAAATTTTATATTTTAACTGGAGGTTTATTAGTAGATTATTTTTAAGTTTTTGAATTATTTATTAGCTTCGATATAAGCTATTGCACTTTGAACTGTTTTGATACTTTCAGCTTTTTCATCTGGAATTTCAATGTCAAACTTTTCTTCAAGAGCCATAACAAGTTCAACAATGTCAAGACTATCTGCACCTAAATCTTCTGTAAATCTTGATTCAAGTTTAATTTCGCTTTTGTTAATACCTAGTTGTTCTGCAACTACTTCTGCAACTTCGTCAAATAGAGCCATTACTCTTCTCCGTTTCGTGAATTAAAAATTGTTGTATTCTAGCATGGTTTCGATTAATCTGCCAATTTTTCATTAATTTATTAATCGTTTTTAATTGGCAAACTAATTTTAAATTTAGCTCCGCTATCGATTTTTATAACATCGATAGAACCTTTACATTTGTTTTCGATAATTAATTTTGACATATATAAACCTAATCCAGTGCCACCTTTATTTTGTTTAGTTGTGAAACTTTTTTCAAAAATATATGGTAATACATCATCGGCAATACCTCCGCCATTATCACTAAAACAAATATAAATATTTGTATTATCTTCTGCACATTCGATAATAATTTCACCATTAGAAATATCTCGTTCTTTAAAAACATCTGAAGCATTTTTTATAATATTTAAAAATACTTGAATAATTTGATTTGAACGAATTTTTAATTTGATATTGCCATTGCATTTAAATTTAAATTTTAAACGAGGATCGTTAACAAGAGTCAATGTATGTTCTATTAATTCGATAACAGTTATAAATTCAATTTCGCCGTCATCTCGATAAAACTTTCTAAAGTTATCCATCGTTTTAGATAAAAAATCAACTGAAGTTTCTATTTTAAAAATACTTTCACTGATGTGTTCAATAAAAGCTGTTCGATCGTTTAAATCATCTAGATTAAATTTATCAAGATCTAATTTTAATTTGCATGATGAAGTTACAGATAAAATAGAAGCAAGAGGTTGTCGCCATTGATGAGCGATCATTCCCATCAGTTCGCCAATTTGAGCCAATTTATATTGTGTATAAATAATGTCATCTTTTGCATTGCTTTCAGCAATAACTCGTTCAAAATCAGAATCTAATTTAGAAGTCAGTATTTCTTTATCTTTAATAATTTTTTCAAAGTCTTTTAAAACTATATTTGTTAAATGAGAAATAGCTTTTGTTGTGTGAGAAACATAATGATTAAAATGTTCAATTTCTTTTAGAATATCTGCTCTTACAACACGATTTGTATATTTTTCTTCAGCTATCGATAAAACCGTAATAGTCTGATTCATAAGTTGATATACTTTTTCACCATTTTCACCTTCTGATGAAAAAAATTCACCATTAGTAAAAAAACCTGCATTTGTCGAGATACTATTAAAAGGCTTAATTTCTATTTTTATACTTTCATTTAAAAATCTTCGTCTTGCCATACATGAATAAATAAAAGTCGTATCAACAGGAATATTTATATATTTTAATAATCGTTCTTTTGATTGATTTAAAATCGTATCAAGATCTCCAACACCTATTTGAACAGTGTCGCCATTATTTAAATTTCCTGCAAATTGCAAAGTTCCTTCATCGGATTTTCCAAGAACTGCTCTTGCAACATTAACACCTTGAGATCCTATTTTAATTAACGGAAATTCAATACCGACCATTGGTAATTTCGATGCAATTTCGGAACCAAGATATTTTTCATATATTTTTACAGGACGAATATTATCAATCGAATAAACGATATTTTGTTCAGCTCGAGTAATTTTTAATTTTTCACCAAATGGCAACCAACCAAAATTATATTGATTAAAAACTTGAAGGTCTTTATTGACGATTGAAACAGCAACGGCACCTTTTGTAAAAATTTCACTGTTATTAAAAACAAAACTTTCTTTTAAAAAACCGTTATCTCCTGCCATTCCACCAGCAATAACAACGGAACGATTAATCGATGCGAAACCGTTTAATAATTCTTCGCCATTTGTAGAAGTTCCATCTGTTAATATAATAACAACTTTTGAACCTTCTTTTGCTAATTTTTTAGCAATTCGCTGACCTGTGTAAAAATTATCTCGATTTTCAAAACCACCACTATATAAATTACTATTTTCAAAAGTTGTTATAGTAATAGCGATTGTTCGTTCGAAAGTTGAGCCATTAATAATTTCGCCGTCCGTTGTTGCACCAATTAATACCGAATTTGGAAAATAAAGTCGAACGCTGTTTTGTAGATCTAAAATAACTTGTTTATTAATTATTCCTGTGAATATTTGAACAAGAATTTGATTTTCTTCTTTTATCTCTTTTTTTGTAGATTCAAAGAATTTTTCTACTTCTCCGACTAGTTTAAAACTTTTGTTATAACTTTTTATCAAAAGATCTCCTTTATTAATACTTAAAATTTAAACCGAAATAATAGTTAGTATAAATATCAAACATGTAACTTGTATCAGCCGATGAGTCATTTATATTTGTAACTAAATATCTAAAACCTGATTCTAATTCAATGTTATCTAATATATTAAATACAAAACCAGCCTCTAATCCGTAATATGGAGTTGTGTTTTTTTCAAATGATGATGTCATATTTTTATCAACGATTTCATAAAACATAAAACCAATTGCTAAACCATAAAAAAATTTAATTTTATCTTTTATATCGATAGTCGAATCCAACTCTAAACCAAAACTATTTGTAAAAGTATCTTCGATTACAAGCGGACGATACGATAAAAAAAGCCTTAAACCGATATCTTCAGCTCCTAATTTAATACCTGTTATTTTTACATCTCGTTCGATCGAACTATTTTTAGAAATCGTATCGGCTTCTAATCTGCTAAGTTTTCCAAAGCCAAATTCAACTGCAACAATTTGTTTTGGTTTTTCGTTTGATTTATCATCTAAATCTTTTATTTCTAATTCATCACTAAAATATAAATCAACTTCTCCAAACAGAGAAGCTGAAAATATTATCGAGACAAATAATAATCTCTCTAACTTGAACATATCAAAATCTTTTTATTTTAATCGTGGTTCTAAATAAAGTGATATATGACTAAATAATTCAGAAGAAAATTCTTTCATGAATTTTTCCATTTGACTTTCTTTTTCCCAAACTGGAATCGGATTAAACGAAGCTGTTAATTTTTCAAGAATCATTTCAGCATCTAATAATGTCCCGACCTCATCGATTAAACCAACTTCAAGAGCTTGACGAGCCGTAAAAATATGAGCATCAGCAAAAACTTCCTGTTTAGAAATATTTAAATCTCGTGCAGTTGCAACATCATTAACAAACATATTATAAGTATCTTTCATTATTTTTTCGATTTCAGCTTTTTCGTCAGTTGTCCATTCTCGATGAGCTGTTCCACTTTCTTTATATTTGCCCATTTTTAAAATTTGATGAGATAAACCCAAAGATTCCATTAATTTGCCATAATTAAAACCGCTGAATAAAACACCAATTGAACCAATTAAACTACCACGATTTGCGATAATTTTATTGCTCCAAATTGCCGAATATAAACTTCCACTTGCAAGAGTTCCAGAAGCATATGTAACGACTGGTTTTTTCTCTTTTATTTTTTTAACAATATCCGAAATCTCAACCGATTTATCAACTGCTCCACCGCCAGAATCAATAATTAACAAAACCCCTTTTATCGAATCATCAAAATAAATTTCTCGTAATTCTTCAACAATTTCATCAATCATCATGATTTCGCCAGTTATATAAACTTTTGCCAAATTATATTTAGGCTTTGTAAATTCTTGATTATCCGACGGAGAAAAAAGCCAAATTGCGAAAATAATTAACAAAAACGACTTAAAATAATTTTGCAATAAACTTAATATTCTTTTAAAAAAATTAATTATAAACATAAATATTTATTACTCGATTTCGACTTTATCGATAAAATCAAAAATTCCTGTTAGCGAATCTTTAAAAGCTTCTAAACCGTCTCGTTTTAAATTTAATATTAAATTATCTAATTCGAAACCGTTTTCAGCAACTTCATCAAAAATTTCTCGTTCTCGTTCAAGTTCCAACGGAAGAGCAATTTCAATATTTCGATTATTTTTTATATATCCATTAATCGTATTTAACGGAGCTGTATTAACCGTATTTGGAGCAATCATCGAATAAATATAATAATCAACTGGCAAATTATTTCCTTTGACACCTGTTGAAGCAAAAAGAACACGAATATTTTTTAAATTCATCGATTCAATTTCTCGATAAATTCTCGACGAATTCGCGATTCCTAAATAATTCGATCCTGTTGCACGATCAAAACGACTAACAAAAACTGACAAAACAGCTTGAACATTTTTATTATCACTTTTTTCAATTCCGCGAGAAATTGCTTCAGCCGATTTGACGGCTTCATCAAGAGAAAAAATCAAAGTTGCATTAATATTTATTCCGTGAGAAGCCAATTTTTCCATCGATAAATAACCGCTTTCAGTTGCAGGAATTTTAATCATGATATTTTTCATGCCAATTTCGTTATATAATCGCAAACCTTCTCTAACTGTTTCTTCGGTTGAATCAGCAAAAAACGGATCAACTTCAATCGAAACAAAACCATCAAAACCTGTCTGTTCATAAACATTTTCTAAAATTTTTGCCGATTCGCGAATATCATTAATTGCAAGAATTTCATAAATCTCTTTATTATTTTTTCCAGCTTTTTTTAATTCACGAATATCATTTAAATATCGTTCCGATGAGGTAATCGCATTTTGAAAAATCGCAGGATTCGAAGTTGCACCAACGACAAAACCGCTATCAACAAGCTTTTTAAATTCTCCACTTTCGATAAAACCTCGCTCAATAAAATCAAGCCAAAGCGAAAAAACTCTATTTTTTTTATAACCCAATTATTTTACCTTTTCAAAAAATATTTCAATTCGAGAAATGACCTCATCGCGACCTAAAATCGAAATTAAATCAACGACGGACGGACTTTGAGCGATTCCAACAATTGCAATTCGAAGCGGTTGAGCCAATTTTGCCATTCCGACTTTTTCATCTTCGAGAACTTTTGCAAACGAATCAGCCAACGAAATAAAATCATGATCAATATCTTTAATTTTTTTATAAAAAATATTTAACAATTTTTTATTATCATCGCGATAATGTTTTTTTAACGAAGCTTCATCATAATTTTCAGGACGATTTTCGATTTTTAAAAATTCTCGTTCGAGATCTTTTAAAGTTGAACAGCGATCTTTGACTAAATCTATAATTTGAGACGAATTTATATTTAATAAATTTGCAATTTCGTCACGAGATAAATTTTTAATTTTTTCGCCGTTGATCCAATTTAATTTTTCAATGCTAAATATCGAAGCTGATTTATTAATTCCAGATGGATCAAATAAATTTATCATTTCTTCTCGAGAAAATAATTCTTTGTCGCCATAACTCCAACCTAATCGCAATAAAAAATTTAATAAAGCATCAGGCAAATAGCCGTATTCTCGATATTGCAAAACATCAGTTGCTCCATCTCGTTTTGATAATTTTTTGCCTTCAGAATTATGAATCATTGGAACATGATAAAAATTAGGCAATTTAAAATTTAAAGCTTCATAAACGACAATCTGTTTTGGAGTATTCGATAAATGATCATCACCGCGAATAACATCTGTAACACCCATAACGGCATCATCAACGGCAACGACAAAATTATAAGTCGGCATTCCATCGGCACGAGCAATAATAAAATCATCTAAATTATCTTCAACAGAAAAAACGACATCGCCTTTTACGAGATCTTTAACGATAATATTTCCAGATTCAGGAGATTTAATTCGAATTACAGGTTCAATTCCAATTGGTGGCACACCTGTAAAATTGCGATATCGACCGTCATATTTTGGTCGCTCTTTTCGTGCAGTTTGCTCTTCTCGAAGTTGATCTAATTCTTCTTTTGACATATAACATTTATAGGCTCGACCAGTTTCTAATAATTGATCAATATATTTTTTATAAATTTCAGTTCGTTCAGATTGATAAACGATTTCTTCGTCGCTTTTTATTCCGACCCATTCAAAGGCTTTTAAAATTCCGCCAACAGCATCTTCATTATGCCGACTACGATCTGTATCTTCGATTCGTAATAAAAACTTGCCATTATTTTTTTTAGCCCAAAAATAGCTAAAAATGGCTGTTCTCAAACCGCCAATATGCAAATAGCCCGTTGGACTAGGAGCAAAACGAGTAACGATCATATAAATCCTTTCTTAATTTATCAAATTTATTTTTGTTTTGATAATAGCATTAAATCGTGTCAATATCAAGAATAAGTATTAAATTAAATATTTAACTAAAAATCTATATTTTGCACTCTTTCGTCAATAGGTTTAATAAATGCTTTTGCTTTAAAAATATGTTCTAAATTTAATTTATCGATTACATTACCATTATTAGCAAAAATTATTTTTCCATCGGGATAAATTATCGATGATAAACCACAATATTCAATATTTTTATTATCAATTCCGATTCGATTTGAAATAACTAAAAAAGCTTGATTTTCAATTGCTCTAGCTTTTGCAAGTGTTAAAAAAGTTTCACAACGAGGTTTGGGCCATTCAGCTGAAACAAGAAATAAATTTACACCTTCAAGTGCTAATTTTCTATACATTTCTGGAAATCTTAAGTCATAACATATCGATGGCGAAGCCAAAAATTCACCTAATTTAAATTTAATAGTTTTTGTTCCTGCTTTAAAAAAAAGATGTTCATTCATTGGTTGAAATAAATGTGATTTATCATAAAAACCTGTTTCATTGCCATGTTTATCGATTATAAAAAATCTATTTCGCATTCCGACCTCATCGTTAAAAAGCATTGAAAAACCAAAACCAATATTATTATTAATTGCTAATATTTTTATTTTTTCTAATGTTATTTGACTTAATGCTGATATTTTTTCCCAATCTTCTTGAATATAACCGCTTGTCCATAATTCTGGTAATAAAACAAAATCGATATCTTTTGCTTTGTTAATATTTATAATTATTTTAGATAAATTATCAAAATTTGCTTTTGGATTTGAGTCAATAATAGATAAGTCAATTGTTGCAATTTTTATCTGGAATCCTTTAAAAAAATAATTTCAACACATTATAATATTTATATTAAATTAAATTTAGGAAAATATTAATATGGTTTTAGATGACGATTTTTTTATGAATCTTGCGATTGACGAAGCTTGGAAATATCAAGGTTTAACTTATCCAAATCCTGCTGTTGGTTCAGTTGTTGTTGGCGAACATGGCGAAATTTTATCAATTGAAGCTCATCGTGAAGCTGGATTACCTCATGCCGAAGTTCTTGCTATTGCATCAGCATATTATAAATTAACAAACGATAATTTTATAAATTTTTTAACAAAATCTGCTGATATTCACGACTATTTAATAAAAAATGCTCAAGATCTTTTTTATAAATGTTCTATTTATGTTTCACTTGAACCATGTAATCATTGGGGTAAAACACCGCCATGTTCTATTTTAATTACAAAATTAAAATTTAACAAAGTTATTATTGGTGCAAAAGATGAAAATATTCATGCAATGGGCGGAGCAAATACGATAGTTAATTCTGGAATAGAAACTATTTTTTTAAATAGCAAAAGAGCAATTGATTTATTAGAACCGTTTAATTTATTACAAAAAAATAAAAAATTTGTTTTATTTAAACTAGCTCAAACTTTAAACGGTGATATTAATAATGGAATTATTTCTTCGGAAAATTCTAGACAACATGTTCATAATATTCGAACAAAAATTGATCTTCTTGTTATTGGTGGTCAAACTGTTAGAATCGATCGTCCAATTCTTGATTCTAGATTGTCGAATTTGCCTTATAAAAAAAATCCTAATATTTTATTATTATCAAAATATAATCGTGAATCTTTTGATCAAACTATCAAATTATTTTCTGTTCCAAATCGATATGTTGAATTTGGCACAAATTTAAAAGACAAACAAGGCTTTATTTTAATCGAAGGTGGTTTTAATTTTTTAAATTTTCTTCGCGATGAGGTAAATTGGCTTTTGTTATATATTTCTCCAAAAGCTAAAAATAGATCAGAAATTAACTTAAATAATATTTTAGACATAGGATTTGAATATTTATTTTCAAAGATTGACAAAGAAGATCTGATCGTTTGGTTAAGACGAATATAATATTTATTTCTAGTTAAATCGATTGTTAAAATTAATAATATATATATGAAAAATTAAAGAATTTTTATTGAATATTTATATATTTATTGTAAGATATCTTATCGTATTAATTAGATACAATTACAAACATAAGTTATTAGCATAATGGAGAAGTTTATATATGGCAGATAAAAATAAGTTTTTTAATCTATTTAAAGGCGAAGTTGTTGGAACAATAGAAGCATTAACAGGTATTGCTCCAGAACTTTCAGAACCTGATATTAAAGATGCCGAAGCGGATCAACTTTCACCTCCATTAGCAAGAATTAATATAGCAGTTGGTGGCGAAGTAAGTGGAAAAATATCAATTTTTGTTCCAGCATATTTAGCAACCGCTCTTGGCGATATGATGCTTGCAGGTGATGGCACAGGTAAAAATACCATGTCCGATGAAGATCTTGATTCGATTAAAGAAATTACTTCTAACATTGTTGGCTCTTTTTCTACTTCAATTGGTTCTCAAAAAAAAGATTTTCCTTCAATGTCTTTACGACCTGAAGAAGCAATATTTATTGATAAAGATCAAACTCCAGATATTTCTGGTATGAAAAAACATGTAAAATTTAATTTTAATTTAAACGGTGCAGATTATAAATATTCATTGATGTTTGATAAAGTTTATATCGATATTTTTGAAAAAAGCAATGCAAAAAAAGAAGCACCAAAAGAAGAAAATAAAAGTAATAATTCATCAAGTAAAAATGAATCTAAAAGTTCGCAATCATCAAATAATAGTTCATCTCAATCAGAGTCGAATAATAATAACAATCATTCGGCAATATCATCTCTTAAAGATGAAGAAATAAAAAATATTGCTTTATTATTAGATGTCAAACTTCCTGTTAAAGTTCGAATCGGTAGCAAAGAAATGCTATTACGAGATGTTTTAACAATGGATATCGGTTCAGTCGTTGAACTTAACCAATTAGTAAATGAAGCTCTTGATGTTCTTGTTGATAATCATGTTGTTGCAAGAGGTGAAGTAATTATTATCGATGGCAATTTTGGTGTTCAAATTACAGAAATTGGTTCTCGAGAAGAACGATTAAGTATGATTCGAGGAGGTTGATCATGTTATTAATTCACAGCGATTTAACCGATGCAACAGAAGATCTAAAAAATGGTGAAGAAATTTTAAAAAAAATTAACGGAACAATTGTAACGATTTTTGGTAGTGCAAGAACAAAACAAAATCATGATTTATATTTAAAAGCTGAAGAACTCGCTGAAAAACTTGCTGATATCGGTTGTAATATTTTAACTGGCGGTGGTCCTGGAATTATGGAAGCAAGTAATCGCGGAGCTTTTAAATATAAAAATAAAATTTCGTCTATTGGTTTTAATATTGAACTTCCAAAAGAACAACAAGAAAATATTTATTTAACAGAACAATATAAATTTAAAAAAATGTATGTTAGAAAATCAATGTTAATAAATTATTCAGCTATTTTTATTATTTTTCCAGGTGGTTTTGGAACAATGGATGAGCTATTTGAATTATTTACACTTGTTCAAAATAAAAAAATATCTTCGAGAAAAATATTTTTATATGATTCACATTTTTATAATCCTATGATTACTTTTCTTGAAAATTCTCTATTAAAATATAATATGATCGATAAAGAAGATCTAAAGCTATTTCAAGTTGTCGATAATATAAACGAGATATTAACTAAATGTAATTGCTCCGAAAAAGTTTAATTAAAAGGATTTTCAATAATGATTAGTGGTTTAAATAATTATAATAGTTCATTACAAAACGAACTAAATAAAGTTTCAAGACAAGTTAGTTCTGGTAAAGAAATTGCAAAAGCTAACGAAGATTCTCTATTGTTTAAAAAACATATTGATCTTGATAGCGATATTACAACTATGTCAAGATTAAAAGAAAATATTCAAAGTGCAAAATCTTTTTCTCAATATACAGACACAACTCTTGATTCTATGACAACAACGATGGAAAGTTTTAAAACAAAACTTTTAGCATATGGCGGAAGTGTTCATTCAAAAACAAGCCGTGAATCTCTTGTTAATGAACTAACATCATTAAAAGATTCTATGATGCAACTTGCAAACACTCGAGTAAATGGCAAATATTTATTTGGCGGAACAAATTATAAAGTTCCTCCGATTGACTTAAGCGGTCAATATCAAGGCAATAGTGAAAAATTATCAATTCACACAGATACAACTCAAAAACAAGAATTTAGTATTGACGGGGCTTCTTTATTTTTAGGTTATGACCGAGATATTCATAGTCGAGTTTCTACGAATATTTCTAAGTTAGATCAAAATGCTCTCAAAGAAACTCCAGTCAGACAAGAATATATTAATGCTGATAATTCTATTGCTGATTTAACAGGTTTAAATAGTGGTGAAGTAACTTTTTATATGAGCGGAACTCAACCAAACGGTTCAGGTTTTAGACACAAATTTACAGTTTCTGATTTACAAAATACAAAAATTTCAGATTTAACAGAAGAAATTAAAATTGCTTTTAATAACGAAGTTACTGTCGAATTATCTAGTAATGGCGAATTTATTATCGAAGATTTAAAAAGTGGAAATTCAAAATTAAATTTTCATATGGTTGGTTCAACAGCTAATGTCGATAATATCGCTGATTTAGGCGATGCAAAAAGATTTGAATTTGTTAAAACTGCTAATCTTGACAGTTCAATCAGCGAATCTATGAACTTTCAGAAAAATGGTAATTTATTAATTAATAATATTCAACAATTTATTTCTGTTGATCAAGGTTTTGCTACCTCATCAACAAAATTAAGTGATGTTGCAAATGGTTCTTTACTTGGCAAAAGTTTAATAATTAATGGTCAAAATATTAACGGCGAAAATTTCACTGGTTCAATAACTTTTAACGAAGATACAACAACAATTGATACAGGTTCAGCAACTTTTGAGTTAAACGGTGGAGCTGATGATTTTAGTTATAAACAACTAACAGAAGCAATTGGTGTAGCTATAAGTGGTGTTACAGATGGCGATTTCGAAACAGCAGTTTTAAATTCAGAAAAATTAGTTGATGTTTCGCTAAATCATCGAGGTGAAATTCAAATAAAAGATTTAACTTCATCGATGAGTAAAATGAATTTTGCAATGCATGATTCTTCGATGGGTGATTTTTCGGGAAATGCAACAAATGGTTCAGTATTAGTTTTTAACTCAAATAAAGCTATTGATATGGACCGACCGTCAGTTAATATATTTGAAGCTATGAATGGGGCAATTAAAGCAGTTCAGCAAGATCTTCAACATCCAGACGGAACACGAAAAGGTTTAGAAAATAATCGAGGAGTTAGTGGAGCAATAGATAATATCTCTCATATTATCGAACATGTTATTAAAGAACGAGCTTTAGCAGGTTCTCAATTACAAAATATTCAATATACAGAAGATCGAAGTGATGCTTTATCAACAAATTTAAAAATTGCTCAAAACGATGTAATGAATATTGACTTTGCTGAAACTTCGGCATATTATCAAGCTTTAACTTTAAATTATCAAGCAATGCTCGCTAGTGTAGCAAGAGTTCAAGGGCTTTCTCTTGTTAATTATTTATAAATAAAAATTAAGAGGATTTAAAAGTTAATGGCAGATTTAAAAAAAGCTTTTCATTTTGGCATAGTTGGAAATTTCGCAACTATCGATGAGGTGCGAGGTGGAAAACAATTATTTGATACACTACCCAATGGCATAGTTCCAAACTATTTTCAATCTATGTTACAAAATAAAAATAGTTCTAATTCGATGTTAGAACAATATCCGATATCACATTCTAAGATTAGAATTCCGACAATTTATGATAATGTTCAAATAGAACCAGAAGTAGCTCTTGAATGCGATGTGAAATATCATAATGGTTCTGTTTTATATATAGCTCCAAAACGATTTACAGCTTATAACGATGCTTCAATTCATAGACTTTCTTCTGTTAAGACAAGTCAAAATAAAAATTGGGGTCGCGATTCAAAAGGTATTGCCACAAAATGGATCGAATTAGATCGTTTTGATCAAAATTCTATTTTCGCAAATTATAATCTTGTGTCATTTATTAAACGAAATGGATCAATCGAACAATATAGTATCGATACTCCAATCGGAAATTATAATTTTTTATATCAAAATCTTATAGAATGGATCGTTAAACAGATTAAACTTCAACGAGATTCACTTTCGTTAGAAAATATTAATAATTTAATCGAAGAAAGTAAATATCCAAATACTTTTATTGTTAATATAGGAACTACTTTATATACATCAATTGGCGAACGAACTTTTTTACGAGATGGCGATGAAATATTCATCGTTTTATATGACCGAAAAAAATATCGAGAAGACAGCATAAAAGCATATTTATTAGCATATAAAACACGAAATATTAATTATGACGGAATGATTATTTTATATCAAACAGCATATCTTGAAGAGGACAACTAACATAAATGACCAGTTTTGAATATTTTGCTCTTATCGAGAAACTTAACAGTTATTCACAAGAATATTACCTTAAAGATAAATCACCAATATCAGATTCAGATTATGACCAGCTTTATAGACAACTTGTTGAACATGAAAAAAGATATCCTAAACAGATTTCTATTTTATCACCATCTCAACGAATCGGTGAAAAGCCACAAGAAAGTTTCATCAAATCAAAACATCTATCTAAAATGTGGAGTCTTGACAATATTTTCAATAAAGATGACTTTGATAAATGGTTCAACAAACTAAATAAGCCTGAACTTTATATTGACCCAAAGTTCGATGGTGCTAGTCTCAATCTTGTTTATGAAAATGGTGCTTTGAAATCAGCTTCCACAAGAGGCGATGGCGAAACAGGAGAAGATGTAACACGAAATGCAAAAGTTATATCAACTATTCCTCAAACAATTGGACATAATGGACTTATCGAAATCAGAGGTGAAATCGTTATTCTCAAGAAAGATTTCGAGCAGTTTAAACAGCAATATAGCAATCCTCGAAACTTTGCTTCAGGTTCGCTTCGACAACTTGACCCGAATATAACAAAAGATAGAAAGCTAACTTTTATTCCGTATAATCTTGGAATCAACGAATTAAACATAACTAAACATTCTGATATTATCGATTTCTTCCAGCAATCAGGATTTAAAGTTATTCGAGGCAAAGTAACAAATAACATCGATGAGGTAATAAATTACTATCAATCAATTATCGATTCTCGAGAAAATTTTGAACTTGAACTTGATGGTGTTGTGATAAAAATAAATAACTTAACAGTTCAAAACGAGTTAGGCTATACGATTAAAGCTCCGAAGTTTGCAATCGCTTTTAAGTTTCCAGCTCAAGAAGAAAGTTCGAATATCGAATCGATAGTTTGGCAAGTTGGTCGAACAGGAACAATTACACCAGTTGCAAATATTTTGCCTGTATCAGTCGGAGGTGTAATCGTTAGACGAGTTACATTGCATAACATCGATGAGATAAAACGACTAGGTTTAAAGCAAGATGCAAAAGTTAAAGTTGTTCGTCGAGGCGATGTTATTCCGAAAATTGAAAGTTCATCAGGTGGAACTGAAGAAATTCAAATACCTCATCAATGTCCGAATTGTCATAGCGATTTACAAAAAGATGGTGTTTATTTAAAGTGCTTTAATAATAATTGTTCAGCAATAGCAATTAATAAGTTAGAGCATTTTGCTAAAGCTATGGACTTAAAGGGACTCGGTGGAAAAATAGTTGAAAAGCTATTCGATGCTGGGTATCTAAAAGAGCTAAAAGATATATATCAAATGGATAAAAAAGCCATTGCTGAACTTGACGGACTAGGAAAGAAAAGTGCTAATAATTTAATATCTGAAATAAATAGTTCAATAGGCACACGAGACTTATGGCGATTAATTGCTGGACTTGGAATCGAAGGTGTTGGAGAATCTGGAGCAAAGATATTAGCGGATAATTATGGTCTTGGTTTTGTCGAATTAAATTATGAACAGTTAATCGCTATTGATGGCTTTGGTGTTGAAACAGCTTCTTCTATAATGCAATATCTAACAGACAATAAGCAAATATTAATTGAGTTGTTAAGCATAACGAAACCAGTTGTCAAAGAAAAGCAGATGGCTAATAAGTTATCTGGAAAACGAATTGCTATAACAGGAACATTATCTAGACCGCGAGATTACTACATTCAATTTATCGCAAGTCTTGGAGGCAAATTTGCTTCATCTGTATCAAGCAAAGTAGATATCTTACTTGTTGGCGAAGATGCAGGTAGCAAACTACAAAAAGCTACTAGCTTAGGTATAGAAATTATCGATGAAACCGAATTCTTAAAAAGATTCGGTAACTAGACGATAATTTTATCAGTTTAACGGATAAAATCCAATTTTTCGAAGGAGGTTTCGAATGTTTTTTAAGCGAGTAACAAGATTAATAACAATCTCATTAGCAACAAGTTCTGTCCTAATGGCTACTGCAAACGATCTTAGTCCTAAATACATTAAGTTTAAAACAAATGACAGCGGAACAGGCATATGGCAAATGATGGGTGTTGCTGGATTCTATAATAATATTTATGGAATAGATTATCAAGAAAAAGGCAATCTCTCTCCTGATTACACAATATTTTATTGCGATGAACCAATAGAAGGTTCAACAATTAGAACAACAACAGGCTCAAATTACGATTCAGGTATGACTAAACGACCTTGGCTTTTTTCTGTAAAAGTTGAAAAAAATATCGTAGATAGTTTGCCTTTAGTTATTCATATTGACGAATCGAATATAACTTGCGATAAAATCGGGCTATACGGTAGTTCAAACTTAACTGTTATTAACGATGTTAGAATTTTTAACAGCGAATATGACAGAAATACATCTAACACATTTATAGAAATACGATATCCTGATGCAATGAGAACATATAGTAATTTAGTATTTTCTTTGGGTTATGACATGAATGATAGTAATAACACTATTTATGAATTAAAATTACAAGATTTTAAAAATAGTGCAGTCGGTGTTGTAAAAGGCATAGATCTAAATTATTCAACAAATCAAGATTATTACACAAATATGAGTGTTGCAAAAAGAAAAATTAGTGATGTTGTTGATTTATATTTAAACGATAATCCTGGTTTTGGAAATTCAACAAGATCAGCTGGAGAATATATATCACTTAATCATCAATTGCCAATTGATCAAACAAAT
This sequence comes from Campylobacterota bacterium, assembly GCA_030152305.1. Taxonomy (GTDB): domain Bacteria; phylum Campylobacterota; class Campylobacteria; order Campylobacterales; family Thiovulaceae; genus Thiovulum_C. The sequence continues at coordinate 79,416 of JASKOM010000006.1, read as the reverse complement.
TTTATTACAGATAACAGCGAACTCAAGTTATATAACTATAACAGTAAAAACAATCGATGGGAAATTTACAATAGTAAAAATAATGATCTAAGCAACAACTTTACAGAAGTTCAAGCTGGAAAAGGCTATTGGGTTAAATATGACTTTAAAGGTGTAAATACCAATACTTTCGTAGATACGATAGAAGTAAATTCAAGTTGTCCAAAAGATTGCAACGGCAACGGCACTTTAACTATAAAAGCACCTAGTGGCACTGATAAGAACTATACTATTACAGATGGTAATATTTCTTCAATTGTAAAAGCTATAAACGGTTCAGATATTAATAATAGTGAAGTTAATTTAACTGCTTTTCAACCTGCAGGAAAATCAAGCTCGTTTGTTGTTATTGCACAATCTACTTCTTCTGATAAGCCAACTTTCTCAGAAACTATAACAACAGGAATAGATGTATTTCCATATATAACTTCAAGCGATAAATCAATGTCCAATACAAAAGAGATCAAATCTGGTTTTGTTCTTGGAGATACAAGTGTTCAATTAACAAGTCATGAAGTTTATCGAGATTTAAAAGTTGGTTGGCATTTAATGACATTGCCTAATTCTAAAATTAGAAAAAGTGTTACAGGTTTAATTGTAGATTTTTCTAATTTAAGAACTGACATAAATATCTCTGATGAGTTTGGTGTAAACATTGTTAATGTAACTAATGCTATAATAACTAATAACCATGAATTTGCTAAAAGTGTAAATAAAGCTATTGAATATGCTCAAGCAAATGGAGATTTGTCATCGCAATTCTTTAATGTTAGAGTTCTTCCTATTGGAACTGATAAATTAATGTTTATTTCCAGTGAAAAATTTAAGATTGCCTCGACAGTTACTTTTAGCGGAACTAATTTAGTTAGTGAAACAACAGATCTTAGAGGTGATTCTATTTTTATGAATAGCAATCAAACTGCTATTGCTGGTTATGGTCAATATGCTTTATTAATTCAACCTAATTTAGATTCTAAATTTGTTCAAGATGGTTTTGCTTCTATTCAAATTAATGGTGAATCGATAACATTGAGCAACAATTCAGATATTAATTCAGTAATCAATCAAATTAATATTAAAGGAGTAAATGCTTATCAAGTTGATTTTGATATGAACGAATCTGACAATAAAGATTATATATTATTGACATCAAAAAGCGGAATTTATGTTAAAGATACAACTTATACAAAAGTCTATTCATATACTCCAAAGACACAATCAACAATTGATATTTCTTTATTTGTTGGCTCAACTGATGAAACAGGAAAAAAAGATACCATTAACTTAGATGCTAACAAAACATTTACAAGTTATGGCAAAGCTAAAGATTTAAACATTAGTAAGGTTACTTCCACTTATATTTTAGATGAAAACGGTTCAGTTTATAATAATATTGGTTCTGAATATATTGTTATGGCTTCAAAAGATCCTATTTTTTATCTTTTTGAAAGTGCAGGAGCTGGTGTCAATGTTGATAGTTTAAAAGCTGAAAACAATTGGGATAAAAATTCCAGTGTATTTGGTGCTTTATTAACTGGAATTCAAGGCAGTGATTTATCTTCACTTCCAATTAATGAAAACGGTTCATTAGATTCTAGTCAACTACTATTAACTGATTTATCTTCTAATACTCTTGTTACAGATGATATTCTTGCTTCTAACACATTAACTGATTTAATCAACAAAGCATTTAAGAAACAATATATTCCAACTATGATAATTGGAAGTGAATCTAATATTAATAACGGTCTTGTTTCTTGGCAACAAATTTCACCAATTGAAAAAGTTAGTAAATGGTATGAAAAATATAATCTTTTCTCGATTAACAATCAAAAATCGTATTGGGTTTATCTTGATCAATATCCAGCTTTAGGTAATGCTATTTCTGTTATTCCAAACGGAGAAGTTACAAAACGATATGTTCGATATTTTGATAACGAAGCGAATACAACAACAAACTATATTAAATTAGACAATGTTGGTGTAACACTTGACGGTATTTACGATAAAGATAATCTTAAAGTTATGGCTCAATTAACAGGTTTTACAAGTTTAGATTTAACAAACTTTGAAATGACTCAAGGCGGATTTACAGGTAGTTCAACATCATATGACTATTCAACACAAATAGCTACTGAATTATTAGAAGAAACATATAATGCAACTTCTGTAAAAATCATTGTTACTGATGGTAGATTATATACAGTTGAAAAAGACATAAACTTTGATGTTATCAAACCAAAAAAACCTTCTTTGTCTTTTGATGTTAATGATCCAACAATTTTAAAAATTGATAAAAACGACTCTACTGTTTCAGCAGATATTAATAAGACTTCTAAATTCTTAGTTTTTAAAGATAGAATTGATGATAACTTTGGTGGAACTGGTATTCCAACAGACAGTTCTAATTATATTGCTGAATACAATGCAACTACCTCATCAGAATCTATTAAAGATCTTTGTGTTAAATTAGACAGCACAGATATAGATTTTGTTTCGTTATTGGTCGTAGCTATCGATAATGCAAATCCTCAACAGGCAAACTGTTCTGATATTTCACGAATTGATTTCATTCCAATGAAAAATGCACATGTTCTTAAAGTTGATAAAACTGTTACAGAATCTCAAACTCCTAGCGAATATCGAGGTGGAACTGATCAATGCACATGGAATCCTTCATATTCTGATGGAACAACAGATCCAAATAGTGGTATTAACTTAAAGGCTACTATTAGTCTAGCGGATAAAACTATTTCTTTAGCTTATAAAAATCAGGCTGGAACAACTTTAAAAGCTGGAATTCTTCCAAAATATATTTTTGTATCGCTTCCTACAGATACAACAAAATCAATTGCAAGAATTGGTTATGTTGATGCATATATAGGCAAACATTTCTTTGTTGAATATGATGGCAAAGTATATAAAGGTAAATTTTTGGATACAACTGAACAAGATTTACATGATGATTCTCAAAGCCCATATACTCTTACATTAGTTAATACTTCACAAAAATTATTGAAATAAGAATTGAGATAAATACATGCTAACAGCAATTGCGGCTTTAGTTATCGCTTCCCTCGTAGGAGGGGTCTTTGGTTCTGTGGCAACATACACATATGTTGATTCTTCTGAAGGAAAGTATTGTGATCGTATGGGTTCTGTTGAACCTGAATCAGATCAAAATGATGATAATGACGATGAGGTAAATGAAAAACAATCAGAAAATAAACATTCTACCGCTGGTGAGGAACATTAAGGTGAAATGGTCACAAAAAGTTTTTACCATGTTTCTTGCATCTTTTGTATTATCTGGTTGCAATGTGGCTGATAAAATAAATGAAAATATTCTTGATATTGAAACAGAAGATCCTAACAGTGATAAAACCAAAGATACTAATTTAACTGGAAATCAAGGCTCAACAAATGTTCAGCCTGATACAAATAGTTCAAATAATAACAACGGAAATACAAATCCAACAACTTGTTCAACAGGTTTTCATCTTGAAAATAGTGTTTGTGTAAAAGATACAAATCAGACTCAAACTCAATGTCAAGTTGGTTATCATATTAGCGGTGATCAATGTATAAAAGATACAAATATTTCATTGCCAATTGTTCAAGTTGATGAATTTAATTTAACTTTTCCAGAATATAGTAATTCTAAATCGATTGATATAGTGATGGCAAAAAATAGTGAAAAAAATATTGTTATTAAATCAAATCCAAAACAGACTTCGCTTGAAACAAAATTAAAATATCAACAATATACAAATAATAGTGTTGTCTCTCCAAATTTAATTTTTGGTGGAGCTCCAATTGTTGCTGAAGATTATGTTTATAGATTTAGATTGGTATCAACAACTGCAACTGGTAAAGATGAATTTAAATTATATGTTGAAAATGAAAACGGTTTTACAGACAGTGTTTATGTAAATGTTGAAGTTATTAATCAAATAAAATTAGCTGGAGTTCGAGATAATTATTCGCTTGTTATGGGTGGTGATGAACAAAATATTTCAATTACGGCTTATAACACATTAGGTAATCCTCTTGAATTCGAAATTGTTAATCAATCAGTTATTAACGAAGAAGGCAAAATAAGTCTTGTTGTTAATGGCTCTAAGATTTTTCCAACAAATACAGCAAACGGAGTTACATTTAAATTTTCAGCTCGTGGAATGAAAGAAGATCAACGAGAAATACAAATAAAAGTTAAAGATAGAACAACTGGAACAGTTGAAAGTATTTATATTACGATTGAATCTGCAAAAAGAAACACACAGTTTTATGTTGATTTATATGAATGTAATGAAAATTTAAGTAAAACTTATGAAATAACAACGGATACAAATACTCCTTTATCGCCTGATGGAGTTTATAGTTCTGATAATGCTGTTTATTTAAAATCAACTCACGAAATGGATTATGATATTGGTAACAAATTTTCAACTGTTATGATTTTCCATCCAACAAATGGACAACAATATAGTTATGATAATTATGGCAAAGAATATATAAGAAATTTAAATACTGGTGATAGAATCGCAACTGTATATTTTGCTAAACATCTTCAAGGTATAAGATATTATGTTAAATATTACGATGAAGATAAAAATACTATTGTTTGTGAAAAACGAAATTTTGGATATATTGACACAATTGATGGCGGAACAATAGGTTCTTGGGAAGATCAATATACAACTCCAACAACTACAAATTTAAATAGCTCAAGCGGAACTGGTTCAATACCAGTAATTTTTTAAAATAAAGGACTCATCTTGCGACACATACTTTTATCTCTCGTTGCTTCGTCATTATTATTAGGCAAAGATTTTACTGTCTCAAATAGTGATGAGTTTTATTTAGCTTTAAGAAGTGCGGAGAATAACAGTGAAGATGACAAAATTATTTTAAAACGGGGAAGATATGTCGCATCATCAAGACAAATCTTCTCCTATCAATCAGATGAAAATTTTGATTTAATAATTCAAGGTGAAACTGGAGCAAAACGAAACGAAGTTATAATCGATGGCAACGGATTATCTTCAACACTTTTTCTATCAAATTCTCAACATAAAATATCTATTACAGTGTCTAGAGTAACTGTTCAAAATGGACACAGTAAAATTAATGGTGGTGGTTTAAGAGTTGAAAATCTAGGCGAATTAAATTTAAATAATATTGCCGTTATATACAATAAATCTCAATATGACGGTGCAGGAGTTTATAATTTAGGTTCAACATTTATCAACGAATCAACAATCAGTAAAAATGAATCTTTACGAGGGGTTGGAGGTGCTATTTTCAGTAGCGGAAATACAATCGTTAAGCTTTCAAATATTTCTTACAATAAAGCTCAAAGACATGGCGGTGGTATTTATAGCATCAAAACAGCCCTTCTTAAGGATTCTAATCTTTCATATAATAATAGTAGCTACGGCGGAATGTTATACGGAGTAAGCAAAGTTAAAATCACAAATTGCATTATTTCTAATAATAGTTCAAAATATGATGGCGGAGCCATAAAAACAGAAAGTGCAAAAATCATCGATTCAAGTATCATTAATAACAGTGCCGATAACTACGGCGGTGGTTTATATAGTCGTGATATTAATATTATTGGTTCAAAATTTGATAAAAATAGTGCAAAATATGGCGGTGGTTTATTTGGAGAAAAAGTTCAAATTAGAGAATCAATATTTAATAATAATTCAGCAATCTATAGTGGCGGAGCAATTAAAAGTATTGACGGACTTGTAAAAGATAGCAATTTCACAGCAAATTCAAGTTCGAAAACTGGTGGAGCAATAGAAACTGTTATGACTTCAATTATTGGTAGTTCTTTTATAAAAAATAAAAGTGAAAAAGGTGGAGCGATTTTATCAAAATCATTATCATTAACGAATTCATATTTATATAAAAACTATGCAGTTGTTAGTGGTGGAGCAGTTAAAGGTTATGATTTAAAAATTAGATACACAGCTCTTTGCGAAAATGCTTCTTCAAATGTTGGCGGTGCCATCGACGGTGTAGCAGTTACAGTAACAAATTCAAATCTTGCCAAAAATATTAGCAATCGCGGTGGTGCAATTCATGGAATTCATACAGCTAAATTAGATATTACCTCATCGTTATTTATGCAAAATCAAGCCAATCAAGGTGGTGCAATTTTTGGCAATGTAAAATTATTTAATTCATTACTTTTAAATAATAGAGGCAAAGGAATGTCTCTTTATGGCAAAGGTGCAATTATAAATAATATAATCAAAAATGAAACTGGTCCTGATATCGTTTCTGAAGAAATTTTTATGACTGGTGATGTTCAATTAGAAAATAATTTTCTTAATTTAAGTAATATTTATAATTATCAATTTTATAAATTAGAAAAAGCTGGTAATTTACCTTTAACAAATTTAACAAAATCAGCTGATATGAATAAAATTTTTGAAAATAATTCAGCATTAATAAAAGTTGGATTGACTCCAGATATGAATAAAAATTGTATGGATATTTATAATGTTTCAAAAGCTTATGACCAAGCTGTTGGAAGTTCATTGATTCGTCAAAAGAAAGAAGCTGATGAAACTTTTGATTCAATAGAAAATCGCCAGAAAGAACATCAATTGAGAAATTCGTTGTATGCTGACATCAGTGATTTAATAATCGAAGGGGATCATAAAATTTATAAAGAAATGTATTTTATTATCGTAACTAGAAATGGTAAAAATCCCGTTGATAAATATTTTATAAATTTTGATGAAAATAACGGCTACGAAGAATTGCAAAATAATGCAACAACTCATCGTTTTCATGAAGCTGGAATAAAAGATATAAAAGTAAAAATAGTTGATACAGAAGGCAAAATTGCTGAAAAAACTTTTCCAGTTGATCTTTATGAACTTTCTCAAGATGAATTTAGAGAATTATTAAAAGATAAAAAAAGTAGAGCATATCTTGAAAGTATTAGTAAAGGTGTTGTAAATATTGCAGAAAATCAAAAAGCAACAAAATATAGCGATGCTATCGGGTCTGATTTAGATCAAAATATAACTCGGGATTATAAAGATTTAAACGAAAATTATAGTAAATTACTTGAAGAACTCAAAACAGAAGAAACAGAAGCAAACGAATATAATATGTCTAGAATGATTCAATTTAATAATGGAATTAATGAAGTTAAAGATTATATATTAAATAATTTAGAAGAAATGAATAGCGATAAGTCAAATTCAAAAGAAACTATTGAAAATGCCAAAAAATATATTCTGGAAAATCCACAAGAATTTAATTTAACAACATTTAAAAATTATGAAGAAATTATTGTTGAAATTCAAGAACATATTTTAACTCATCTTGATGAATATAATTTAACTCACAAAAAAAATGTTGATAATGCATATATCGAAGGTCGTGAAAAAGTTATTAGTAATCCGAAAGAATTTAATTTAATGAGTATGTCTGAATTGCAAAGTGAAATGCAAAAATTGACATTAAAAATACAAGAAGATCCTTCGAAATATGGCATTAGAGTTAACAAACAAATGTTAAATAGTCTAGATAAAGGTTGGTCTTTATTGGGCACCCTTGCAGAAATAAATGATATTTCGATTTTTGAAGGGTTTAAAGTTGTTTGGATTTTTTCAGATGGAACTTTTAAAGGATATAGTTCGAATCCAGAAATTAGACGAAAAATCGCTAATGCTCATTTTGAAGTATTTAATCGAGTTCCAAAAAATGCAGGTATTTGGTTATATAAATAATATCTTTAATAAGTTATTCAGAAATAGGAATATAATTTCATTCGAATTAAATTAAGGAGAAACAATGGCAAAAATAGCAATTGTCGATAATGAACTTGAGATTCTTTCGATGTTGGAAAGATTAATCGGTAGAGAAAAAGGCTTTGAAGTTAGAGTTTTTTCGAATCCTGCGAATGCACTTGAAGAAGTTAAAGCTGGAACTTTTGATATCGTTTTATTAGATATTATGATGCCTCAAATGGACGGTATGGATTTTTTAAAAACTGTTCGAATGCAAAATAAAAGAACAAAAATAATTATGATGACTGCTCATTCAACTCTTGATCGAGTTTTAAATAGTCATCAATTAGGTGCAAACGATTATTTATTAAAACCGTTTAAAAGTCTTGCAAAAGTTCTTGAAAAAATTAAAGCCTTCGCTTAATATATATATATCAGTTCCATTAATATTTAATTTTTTATTAGCCAATGATAATAATTTAAGTAAAATGGGAGAAGATTTATATTTCTCAAAAGGTTGTTCAAGCTGTCATGGAATTGACGGCAAAGGACTACATAATTATCCTTCACTTTCTGGAAGATCGTCTTGGGATTTAAAAAGAAGATTATTAAAATATAAAAAAGGAATCGAAAATAATCAACAATCATTAATAATGATTCCTTTTGCAAAAAGTTTATCCGATCAAGAAATCGAAGCTATTTCGATAGCTCTTGAAAATCTAAAAAAAATAGAATTAAATAATAAATATAGATCTCCACGAGATACTTGGAATGATGGTGGAGGAAGTTAAAATAAATAAAAAATGATAAAAAAAATATTATTAACAAGTTCGATATTATTTTCGTCAAATAATTTACATGCCTTTACAATTGATAAAAAAGTTGATAAAAGCAATAATTATATTTTGACTTCTCATTATGAATTGCCTTATATCGCAGGTTATTCACTTTTGGCAACGGCATTAATCGAAGGCAACAGCGAAACTCGTTTTGGAAAAACAACATTAAAAGCTCTTGATTCGTTTATTTGGACAAATTTATCAACAGAAATTTTAAAAAATAGTTTTCGACGAGTTCGCCCACGAAAAGCAGAAACACCAAATGAATGGTTTGTTGGCAGTGATGTCGTTGATAACGATAGTTTTCCAAGTGGTCATGTTTCATCGATGACATCGATAATTACACCGTATTTTTTAGAATATAAAAAAGACTCGTATTGGGCTTATGTTCTTTTATTATTACCGATTCAACAAATGGCTGGTCGAGTTAATGCTGGAGCCCATTGGCAAACTGATGTTTTAACAGGTGCAATTCTTGGCGGAACAATTGGTTGGTTAAGTCATTCTCGTGAAAAACCGCTATTTTTATATTTCGATAGCGACGGCATTTACACAGGTCTAAGGTATCGCTTTTGATTTCTAAAAAAAATATTATTTATATAAATTTATTTGCATTTATTAATAATTTAAATTCAACAACTTATGAAAATTATCAATTATATAAAGATATTTCGATTATCAAAATGGGTGGAGCGAACATCGGTCTAGGTGGTAGTGGAACAGCCGTTTTTTATAATCCAGCTGGACTTTCTACGATTAATCGTAGCAATGGAGCCGAAATAAAATTAATTAATTTATCGCTTTCAGCTAATAAAAATGTAATTAATATTGGTAAAGATGGTCTTGACTTGCAAGATATCGAAAACGAAGATGAAAGAAATCTTGAATTATTGCGAATAACTCGAGAATATTTGGGTTCAAATAACAATTTTGAAATTTCAAATTTTTCATATGTTGCAAAAGGTATTAAAAATTTAGCTTTTTCGATCGGTGCTTTGACAAATATAAATTTAAATTTCTCAACTCATCGCGGATTAGGTAGTAATGGCTTTTTCGATGTTGATGGTTCTGTTATTGGTGGCGGAGTTTTCGGAATTTCTTATGATTGGTCTCAAGCTTTATCATTCGGAATTGCAACAAAATATATTAAATATATATCAGTTCATGAAAATTTTACTATTGATAAATTAGTTGAACATCGCGATAATATCGACTCCTATTTAATTGATGACATCTCACATCGTGGAACTTCAACTGTTTTTGATTTAGGTTTGTTATGGCTAACTAAAACAGGTTATAAAGTTGGTGCAAGTTTTTTAAATATTGGTGGAATCGGTTATAAAAATAGTCAAAGCTATATTCCAGAAACTTTAAATTTTGGTTTAGGTTATGAAAAAAATTTAAATAACAAATTTTTAAAAAGTTGGAAAGCAGGACTTGATTATATTGATATAACTAATAATTCTGATTTTATTACAAAAAGCAGAATCGGTGTCGAAGGACTTTTTTATGATTCAACAATGCTGACTTTAAAAGGTGGTTTAGGTTTTTATCAAGGAAACTATACAGCAGGTTTAGATATGAGATTTGCAATTGTTCAGTTAAGCTTAGTTACATATACTGAAGAATTGGGAGCATATAGCGGACAAGATTCTGATCGGCGATATTTATTTAATTTAACAATAGGCTGGTAAAATGTTTAAAATTAGCTTAGCAATTTAATTCATATCTATTGACTTAAACTATTTTTTTGAATACAATAGTGTAAAAATTATTTGCAATAATTTTAAGTTTCAAGGGACTTACCAAATGAAAAAAGCTGATTTTATTAGAGTAGTTGCAGACAAAGCCTCTGTTTCAAAAAAAGATGCTGAAAATGTTTTGAATGTAGCTATCAAAACTGTGCAGGATATTTTGGTAGATGGCGATTCAATTACATTTATGGGCTTCGGCACTTTTGATGTTATCGAAAGAAGTGAAAGAGAAACAACACTTCCAGGTAAACAAGATAAAGTTAAAGTTCCTGCAAGAACAAGTGTTAAATTTAAAGTTGGTAAAAATTTAAAAGAAGCAGTTCTTAAAGTTAAACCAAAAACTGTGAAAAAAACAAGAGCTAAAAAAGTTGTTAAAAAAGTGGTGAAAGTTGTTAAAAAAGAACGAGAGCCAGTTGTTGAAACACCTTCAAAAGTTAAAAAAACTACTGCGAAAACAAAAAAATCATAGTAATTTATGATATAATCCTCTTGGACTAAAGAGGTTTCTTTAGTCTTTTATATAAAAAGCCACAGTGGTGAAATGGCAGACACGCTAGACTCAAAATCTGGTGATAGCAATATCGTGTCGGTTCGAGTCCGACCTGTGGTACCACAAATTTATAAATAACGACTACAAAATTGAAAAAAATATCTATTTCTACATTATTAATTGTGTTTCCAACATTTGCATTATCTTTAATATTAAATGACGAATATATCGTTAATAACAAATCTATTTATGCAAAAGATATATATAAATCAATTTCAAAAAAAAATAATTTTTTAATTGGTAATTTTGAACACGATTCAACAAAGTTTTATATTTCAACTATGGATTTAATAGAACAATTTAATAAAAATAATATATCTGTTGATAAAACAAATATTCGTCAAATTAAATTTACATATGTTCCTGCAACTTTGTGTATTAATTGTATCGCCGATTCTTTACAGAAAGAGTTTCAAAAAAAATATCCAGATATGGATATAGTCAATGTTATTGTTACTCCAAAAAATAATATTGATTCATTGCCTGATAAATATGAAATTGTAATTAATGACAGTGATATTCAAAAATCAAATGGCTTATTTTATATTGAAGACTCGGATGGCAATAGAATTCATTTTAAATTTAATATCGAAGCATATATTGAAATTGTAAAAAGCTCAACGAATATTCAAAAAGGTGAAGCTTTGACCTCATCAAATACGGTTGTTCAAAAAATGAAATTTGAACGATTTCGGGGAGATTATTTATCAGTTCAAGATTTAAATGATATTGTTGCAAAAGGCTATATTCCAAAAGATCGCGAACTTTTTAATCGAAATATTGAAAAAAATAGTGTCGTATTAAAAGGACAAATGTTAAAAGGTTTTATTCGTGATGGAAATGTTTATATGGAAACTGAAGTGAAAGCCCTCCAAAATGGAGGATTCAATGATTCTATTCAGGTTGAAACAACCGATGGAATTCGCTTAAAAGCTATTATAATAAGTTCTGGACTTGTAAAAATTTTATAATTTCGATTCGCCTTTATATAATTTATCTAAAAGACCTTTGACAAATTCTTTTGGAACAAACTCGATTAAATCGTCGGGTTTTTCTCCAATTCCAATATATAAAATTGGAACTTTTAAAGCTTCTGCTATCGAAAAAATCGCTCCACCTTTTGCTGTGCCATCTAATTTTGTGATAATTATTCCGTCAATTCCTATCATTTCGTTAAATTTTTCAGCTTGAACAATTGCCGAAGTTCCTTGAGTTCCATCTAAAATTAAAATTTTTTGATGAGGTGATCCAGCATGAGCTTTATCAGCAACTCGAACGATTTTTTTCAGCTCTTCTGATAAATTGCTTTGATTATGCAAACGACCAGCCGTATCGATTATTATATAATCCATGTTTCTCGCAACTCCTGATCTAATTGCATCAAAAGTAACACCTGACGGATCGTGTCCCTGTTTTGAAAAAATGACTGGAATATCAAGACGATCAGCCCATAATCTAAGCTGTTCAATAGCGGCCGCTCTAAAAGTATCAGAAGCTCCTAAAATAACTCGTTTGCCCTGTTTGCGATATTTTGATGCAAGTTTTGCAATCGTTGTCGTTTTTCCTGCACCATTGACACCAATAATTAATTGAACAACAGGTCTTTTGTGAATCCAGTCTTTTTTTTGTGTTTCAAAACATTTTAATAATCGTGGTTCTAAATCTTCTCGAGATACCTCATCAGGCAAATTCTCTAAAATCTCTTCGATTAAATCATAAGTAACATCGCTTTCGATTAATATTTCTTCTAATCTATCTTTTTTAATATGATGAATCGCTTCGACCATAAGCGATTTATCAAGTGCTTTTATAACTTCAAGAGTCTTTTTAAAGCCTCGTTCGAAAAAACCAAACATTAATTATTATCTCTTTCCAAGAGCATCTAATAAATCGCTTTCGATCATTTCTTCAGGAACTGCACCAACATAATGTCGATAATATTCGCCATCTTTAAATAAAACTAAAAGCGGAATCGGATAAGATCGAGGCATTCGCAAAAGCGATGCTACATCATTTGAAAGTTTAAAATTAGAATCATCACTAGCTGTTGTCGAATTAGCAATATCATATTTTGCACTGTATTTTTCTTGAAAATCTCGAACTGCATCATCAGATCTGCCATTTTCAACGAGAACACCAATTATTGACAATTCGCCTTTATGTTTATTTTGCAAATTTGTCAAATGCGGAGCAACAGAACGACAAGCTGGACACCAAGTTGTAAAAAAATCTAATAAAACAAGTCGAGGTTCATTTTCAAATTTAAAACTTGTGCCTTCACGAGAAGCTTTTATTGTTCTGCCATTAACAATTCGTAATGAATAATCTTTTTTAGCTACAAGATTTTGCGAGATATTTTTTTGACTTTTTGTTTCGTTAGTCTCTTTTATTTCGTTGTTATCGCTTCCACAACCACTTAATACCAAAGCAAAAAATGTCGAAACAATTCCGAATTTATTTGCTATATTAAAACTGAACTTGTTCATTTTGTTCATACTCCAGTTAAATTTTCTGACATTTTAATATATCAAACTCTGAATTGTTCTAAAAGTCTTAAATCACCTTCAAACATTGATCTTAAATCTGGAACTCTGTGAATTAACATTGCAAATCTTTCAACTCCGAGACCGAAAGCATAACCGCTAACATTTTCATAATTTACTGATTTAAATACATTTGGATCAACCATTCCGCAACCAAGAACTTCGAGCCAACCAGTATGAGAACATACTCGACAGCCGTTGCCACCACAAAATAAACATGAAATATCAGCTTCAGCCGACGGTTCAGTAAATGGGAAAAAACTTGGTCTAAATCGAACTTTTACATCGCCAAACATATATTTTAAGAAATCTTCTAAAATAAATTTTAAATTTGCAAACGAAACTTTATCGCCGTTTTCGATAACTAAACCTTCAACTTGATGAAACATCGGAGTGTGAGTCAAATCGAAATCTCTTCGAAAAACAGTTCCAGGTGCAATCATTCGAATTGGCGGTTTTTCTCGCATCATTGTTCGAATTTGAACTGGCGAAGTATGAGTTCTCAAAAGTCGTCCGTCGCCAAAATAAAAAGTATCTTGCATATCTCGAGCTGGATGGCTTTTTGGCAAATTTAAAGCTTCAAAATTATGCCAATCATCTTCGACCATATTTCCTTCTTCAATCGAGAAATTCATATTATTAAAATAGCTAATTATTCGATTCATCGTTTCGACAACTGGATGATAACCGCCAATTTCAACTTTTGGAGACAACAACGAAATATCAATTTTTTCACTTAACATTTTATTATCAAGTTCAATTTCTGAAAGTTCAGATTCTCGTTTTTCTAACTCAACCGTAAAAATATCTTTTAATTCGTTAAGCTCTTTTGCTCGTTCTTTTTTTTGATCACCTGATAAATTTTTCATATCAGCAAAGGCTTTTGCAAGTTCCCCTTTTTTGCCAAGAATCGAAATTCGAATATTTTCTAATTCATTTTTATCTTGACAGTCTCTAATTTTATTTATAAAATCTCTCAAAAAATCTCCTATATTTTTTTATTAATTAATTTGAAAGAGTCTTAATTTTGCACTGCGACTTCGTCTATTTTTTGATATTTCTTTTTCTGTTGCGATAATTGGCTTTTTTGTTAATATCTCGCCAATATCGTGATTATCGCCACAGCTACATTTCATTACTTCAGGCGGACAGATACAGCTATTTGCCCAATCTCGAAATTTATCTTTCACAATTCGGTCTTCAAGCGAATGAAAAGTAATTATTGCAATTTTCGAACCGTTTAATTTATTATTTCTAGCAAATAATTCAATTTCTTTTAATAAATTTTCTAATTGATTCAATTCGCCATTTACTTCAATTCGAATAGCCTGAAAAATTTGAGTTGCTGGATGAGTTCCACTCCAACGACCTTCAGTTTTTTCTATCAAATTAGCCAATTCTAAACCGCTTTCAATAGGACGATTATTTATAATCGCAGTTGCAATTTTTTTACTATTTCTAATTTCACCAAAATCTTTAAAAATCTGTTCTAATTTATATTGCGAATAATTATTTATAATTTTATAAGCCGTTAATTCATCATTTTGATTCATTCGCATATCTAAATTTGGCGAATCAAAACTAAAACCGCGGTCAATTTTATCAAGTTGCAAACTCGAAACTCCAATATCAGCTAAGATTCCGATAATTTTATTATCTCCAGCTAATTTTATTGCTTCGTTTATTTTTTCTGAAAAAGTTCCGTGTAAAATATTTATTCGAGAACCGAAACTATTTAATCTTTTTTTTGAAAATTCAACAGCTTCAGAATCTCGATCTATGCCGATGAGGTGGATATTTTGCGAACTTTCCAAAATAGCTTTTGAATGTCCGCCGTATCCGATCGTTGCATCAATAAAAAAAACTTTATCAAATTCAGTTGAACTGAACTCTTTTACGACCTCATCGAGAAGAACAGGAATATGTGGCGAGTCCATTATTTATTAGCAAAATCTGGAATAGATGGAGGCAAATTATTCGAAGTTGAATTTGAATTGTTATCTTCAACAGTAATAGTTGCCGTTCCATCGCTTCCACAACCAACAAACAAAAATAAAACCGTTAAAACAGTTGTTAATAATTTCATAAATTAATTACTCGGCTTTAGGTAAAGGAGTATCAGATAATTTTTCAGCTAGATCAGGATCATCTGTAAAACTAGGAGGTAAATCACCACTATCTGTGTTAGTTGATCCATTTGAACTATTACCATTATTATCTGTGTTATTGCCTGTTGTGTTTGTTTCAGTTGAAGGTGTTGAACTTCCTCCACCGCCTCCACCACAACCAGTTGAGAAAAATAAGATTGCTGATAAAATAACCGCTGTTTTACATTTTATACTCATTTTTTTGCTCCTAAAAATTTATATATAACTAAAGCTTTTTTTATATTAGCTAATATAATTTCTTGTTCATTGCCATCTTCTTGAATAATTCTGGCTGTGTAATTTTCGTTGTTATAAGATATTAATTTGCCTGATAATTGTGTTTTATCTTTTAATGTAATTTCTAAATCTTCACCAATTGATAAACTCCAATGTATAAGTTTTTCTAGTTTTCTTTCTAAACCTGGAGAACTAACTTCAAGATTATAATTTCCGTTTAAAGGTTCTTCGACATCTAAAAAAGGGCTAATTAAATCATGAACTTTTACACAATCTTCAATCGAAACATTGCCATTTTTCCGTTTTATCATAACTCGAAAAATCGTTGTTTCATTTTCTTTTAATACGGCTGTGTCATAAAATATAATTTCATTATCAGCTTCGATTATTTTCTGAAGAGATTCTTCAATCTTTGTTAATGCCATTGATTTCCTTTCTTGCTTTTTTAAAAAGTTTATCCATTCGTCTTTCATGTTGTAAAGTTTCATCAAATAAAAAAGTTAATTGAGGGGTTCGAAACCACCCCTGTTCAGATGCACAATATTCTTCGATTAAACCTCTAGCTTTTGAAAGTTGTCTGATAACTGCTCCTCGTTCTTCTTTAGAAACTGCAACAGGGTCAAGATAAACTCTTGCATCATCTCGTCCTTTTGAACAAACAACATTAACGACACCAATTCCACTAATTCGTTCATCAGAAAGAGTTGAAATAGCCTCTGGAATTAATTCCTTGAGAATACTTTCAGTTCTCTCTCTTTTTATCTTTTCTTCTTGTTTGCGATCTCTAACCATTGTTAAAATTTAGCCTGTCGAGTAACTTTTTCATAAGTTTCAATAACATCACCTTCAGCGATATTATCAAAATTCTTTAATAAAATTCCACATTCAAAACCTCGTTTAACTTCCATGACCTCATCTTTGAATCGTTTTAGACTTTCAACATTTGTATTTCCTAAAACAACACCATTACGAATAACACGAGCGAGAATACCTTTTTGAATTGCACCATCAACAACAACACAACCAGCAACAACACCATCGCGAACTTTAAATATTTGTCGAATTTCGGCTTGTCCAGTATGTTTTTCTTCTTCGATTGGTTTCATCATACCAGTTAATATGTTCGTAACATCATCAAGAATTTCATAAATAATCGTATAAGTTTTTAACTTAACATTATTTTTTTCAGCCAAACTTTTTACGACACCAGTTGGACGAACATTAAAGCCGATAATCATTATATTTTCAGAATCTGAAGCCATTACAACATCATTTTCAGTAATTCCACCGACACCTTCGCTAATTATCGAAACTTTGACTTCTTCATTTTTGAGAGCTTCAAGTGAATGTTTAATAGCTTCAAGAGTTCCATGAACATCAGTTTTAAGAATAATTTTAAGAACTTTTAATTTACCTTCGGCAATCATCGAACTTAATTCATCAAGAGATGCTTTTGTAGTTTTAGAAAGAGCAACATTTCGTTCATAAATTCGTCGTTTATCAGCAAGTTCTCGAGCTTCAGTTTCTGTGTCAGTTACAACTAAATCTTCACCTGATGCAGGAATACCACTTAAACCAACAACAACACCAGTTTCACCTGGAGCAATTTGAGAAATAGCTTTTTTATTATAATCTAAAAGAGCCTTAACTTTTCCGTAATGTTCGCCAACGACGACACTATCACCAATTTTTAAAGTTCCATTATGAACAATAACAGTTGCAACAGGACCACGACCTTTTTCAAGTGTGCTTTCGATAACAACGGCTTTAGCATTTCGATTTGGATTAGCAGATAATTCTAAGACTTCAGCCTGAATTAAAATAGTTTCAAGAAGAGTATCAATTCCATCGCCAGTTTTTGCAGAAACAGGAATAAATTCAGTTTCGCCACCCCATTCAACAGGAGTTAAACCAGTTTCAGCAACTTGAGCACGAACCATATCAGCATTTGCACCTTCTTTATCCATTTTATTCATTGCAACAATAATAGGAACTCCCGCATCTTGAGCATGTTTAATAGCTTCTCGAGTTTGTGGTTTTACACCATCATCTCCAGCAACTACGATAACAACGATATCAGTAATTCTAGCTCCTCGTTTTCGCATTTCAGAAAATGCTGAATGCCCTGGTGTGTCAATAAAAGTAATTGGATTGCCTTCGTGTTGAATCGTGTAAGCTCCAATATGTTGAGTAATTCCACCAGCTTCGCCAAGTGCAACTTTTGAACTTCTGATTTTGTCTAATAAAGAAGTTTTACCGTGATCGACATGTCCCATAATCGTAATAACAGGTGCACGAATTACAAATTCTTCTTGATTTTCTTCGATATCATCGTAATCTCGAACATAATTAAATTCATCGGTCATATCAACTGTAACAACTTCGATACCATATTCTTCAGCGAGAATTTCAATAGTTTCACCATCTAAGAAGTCATTTTTTGTAACCATGACACCAAGAGTAAATAAAGATTTAATTACATCGCCAAGCGGTTTTTTAATCATTTCAGCAAATTCATAAACTCGAATATTTTCAGGAACTTCAACATTAGTTACATTTTCTTCTTCGACTTTAACTCGTTTTCGTTTTTTTCGAGTCTCTTTTACAAGTTCTTGCTGATTTCTACTTTTTTTAGGAGCTTTATTAGCTGATGCGATTTTTTTAAGTTTATCTTTTTTTGCTTCTAAATCAACATCTTTTTTATCAATAGACTCATCAGCAAATAAAGACGGATCTCGATAATCTAAAAGAACTATTTCATGTTCGTGATCGTCTTCGTATTTATTAGAATGATCAAAATCTCGTTCAAAAATATTTAATTCTGCACCACTATTTTTCTTTTTATTATTTGAAGAAGATGATACTGTTGAAGTTTTTTTAGCTAATGCTCGTTTTTGATTTAATTCTTGTCTTGCACTTTCAGATAATTTACCATAAACAATATTTTCAAGACTGTCATCTTTTGAAATAAGTGAAGATCTTCTTTTTTTAATAATTCTAAGACCTTTTGGACCACCGTCTGAAGCTAGTTGTTGAGAATTTGCTGGATCGTTATTAACTGATACGGTTGATGTTGCTTGACTTTTGACATAAAGCACAGATTTAACTGGAGCATATGTTGGTTGATCGCTGTTTTGTTGAATAGTAGTTTTTCTGTCGTCTCTGAATCTGTTTTGATTTCTATCATCCCGATTGAATCTTTCTTGTCTAACTGGTCGTTCGCCATTTGGCAAAGTTGAAGTTGGATCTAGTTGCGGTCGATCGGATCGATATCCGCGATTATCATCTCGATTGAATCTTTCTTGTCTAACTGGTCGTTCGCCATTTGGTAAAGTAGAAGTTGGATCTTGAGCTGTTCGATCAGATCGATATCCGCGATTATCATCTCGATTGAATCTTTCTTGTCTAACTGGTCGTTCGCCATTTGGTAAAGTAGAAGTTGAATCTTGAGCTGTTCGATCAGATCTATATCCGCGATTATCATCTCGATTGAATCTTTCTTGTCTAACTGGTCGTTCGCCATTTGGCAAAGTTGAAGTTGGATCTAGTTGCGGTCGATCGGATCGATATCCGCGATTATCATCTCGATTGAATCTTTCTTGTCTAACTGGTCGTTCGCCATTTGGTAAAGTAGAAG
This sequence comes from Campylobacterota bacterium, assembly GCA_030152305.1. Taxonomy (GTDB): domain Bacteria; phylum Campylobacterota; class Campylobacteria; order Campylobacterales; family Thiovulaceae; genus Thiovulum_C. Next base: position 59,910 of record JASKOM010000006.1, on the reverse strand, counting down.
TTGGATCTTGAGCTGTTCGATCAGATCTATATCCGCGATTATCATCTCGATTGAATCTTTCTTGTCTAACTGGTCGTTCGCCATTTGGCAAAGTTGAAGTTGGATCTAGTTGCGGTCGATCAGATCGATATCCGCGATTATCATCTCGATTGAATCTTTCTTGTCTAACTGGTCGTTCGCCATTTGGTAAAGTAGAAGTTGAATCTTGTGGTGTTCGATCGTCGTTTCTTGTTCTATAAGTTTTATACTCTCTATTATTGTTGTTATTAGTATTAAAACTTTTGATATTATTTCTTAGTCCTTCGAATATTTTTCCAGCATCTTCAACGGAAACGAGTTGATTATCAACTGTTTCAATGCCTAATTCTTGAGCTTTTGAGATAACTTCTCGCCAATTTTTTCCAGCTTCTTTTGCTATCTCACTTATTTTTACTCTGTTTGACATTAATTATTTATCTCCTCAATTATATTCAACAAAACCTCCCTAGTAGAATTTTGATTTTTTGCACTACCACAAAGTTTATCTAGTTTTTTTAATGTTATAGTTAGAGATGAACACTCTTTGCATATGTAAAAACTTCTGCCATTATTCGAGAAAGCCGTTAATCTCTTTTGAATACATTGCATTCTGATAAGTTTTTGCTGTTCAAAACGGTTTCTGCAGTTGATACACATACGAATTGGAGTTTTCATAATCTATCCTAGAAATGGTTATAAAGAATGATATCACATTCTATATATTTTTCAATTTCATAATTATTAACGAATTAATTATTAATTTATTAATATTCATCGATATATCCCATCATTATTTTTCCATCTTCTATGACACCAAAGCCAATTATCTGGTTTGTCTTTTATTTTACTTTCTAATATTTTTAATTCATAATCTAAAGGATCGTTTATGCTTTCAGCTTTAAATGGTTTTTCAAAAATTATTTTATATTTATTATCTATTTTAAATATATATGTTGGCACAATATAAGAATTATATTTTTTTGATAAAAACGATGATGTTTCACTGTGAATTGCTTCTTTGCCAAAGAATTTTTTTTCAACTCCGTAGCCTTTATTTAATGATTGGTCATTAAGTAACATAATAGATTCTTTTCGTTTGATCGCTGAAACTAATGTTTTTATCGCTCCTTTCATTGGAACAGTTTTTACTTTCATTTTTTTTCGATTTGAATCTAATAAATTATCTAAAAAAGGGTTTTTTAATTTTTCAACAACTGCATAAGCGGGAGTAATAAATAAAGAAATTGCTGTTGCCATTAATTCCCAATTATTAAAATGTCCTGAAGTAAAAATCAGTGATTCACCTTTATTTAAAAGTTCATCAATAATTTCTTTATTTTCGAATTCAACTTTTTGTAAAATATCATTTTCTGTTGTATTTTTATAACCGTTTTTTATAACTGTTGCTATATTTAATAATAAATTATCGATGCAACTATTAAATATAAATTTCCAATTTTGTTCTGAATATTCTTTTCCGAATGCTATTTCAAGATTTATTTTAACTATTTTTTTATATCTTGTAAAAAACATTGATATAACAAATCTTACATACGGAATAGCTTTTTCATCGAATAATTTAATAATTATCCAATAAATATAAAATATTCCTTGTTCTAATCTATAAATAATTTCTTGCAAATTTTATATCTCCAATTATCGATTTTTTTAAATCTTCTAAATTATTAAATAATTCTCTTGCTCTTATAAATTTTATAAATTCTATTTGGACCTCATCATTAAAATTAAATTTTATATTTTTTTCTTCGTCATAATTAAAATCGATCAAATGAGTTTCAACAGTTTCAATTCCATCGGTGCTACGAACACCAACAAAAGTTACAGATGAAAAACGATAATTATTAATAATCGTTGTTGAAAAATAGGAACCAGCCATAGGTTTAGTAAAAGAACCAATATTTATATTAATCGTAGGCAAAAGTGATTTATTGCCAAGACCCTGACCTTTTATTTGATGTCCAATAATTAAATAATTTCGTCCAAGAAGTTTATTAGCTATTTCGATTTCGCCACATCGAATTCTTTTTACGATTTCAGCGGAATGAACAGAAATGCCTTCAATAAGAACCTCATCAACGATAAAAACTTCACAATTAGATAATTTAGATAAATCAAGAGCTGATGAATCGCGATTTTTGGCAAAACGAAAATCATAACCAACAACAATTCTTTTTAAATTTGGAAACTCTTCGGAAATCTTTTTAACAAATTCTTCACCACTTAATTCTCGAACACTATTTAAATTATATTTAAAAATAGGCAGGTCAATAAATCTGTAAGAATATTCTCGAGGTAAGATATATTCTTTACTTTCTCGTTCGATCATCATGATGCCACCGTTACCGATGAGGTTACGAAAAAGTGTTTGATGTCCAAGATGAAAACCGTTAAATCTACCAATAGCAAGAGAATAGATATGATTTTTAATGTGTGTTGAGTTTAAATAAGAGATCATTTAACTCCTCCATAGCAGAAATTAGATGTTCAAAAGTTAAAAAATTTATTTTTATTCTTTTAGATTGCATATAAATAACTAGGTCATAACTTAATATAGTTACTTTTGAGCTATTTTGATCAAGCCATTGCAAAGATATTTCTGTGATTTCATTATCATATTGAATATTTGCAACGGGGTAAACTTTTGTTATCGATTTGGGGTCAATTTCACTCCCAAAAAAGATTATTTTCATTATGTATAATCTACTCTACTTTCTTAATTTTTAATATTAAAGAACGAAACTATAACAATGTCTATTAAAAAAATCAATTAAATAAAAAATGCATGTTAATTATTTATAAAAAATAAATATTATTTAACATAATCGTGTTAATAATTTTGTTTGATTCACCAAATGTTCAAAGAAACACACATGCTATAATTTTTCGATAAGGCGATAATAAGCTGAATTGATTAATTCATGAAAGGAGATGTGCTTCTCCCCTTTGCAAATCTCTTGCTAATTCGGGGTTTTGCCCTTTTTTAATATATGGGACTTCAACAATCTACTAAAGTTGTGATTATTTTTTCTATATTTATATTGCTTTTATCTATTTTATTTGGTAGATTTTTTTATGTTGCTACTGGACAAAGGGATTTAGCTAATACTCAAATTAAAGAAAAAGATAAAGCAAAACGAGGCGGAATTATTACTTCTGATGGTTATCGAATAGCTTATACAACAAAAGTTTATACTGCTAGTATCGATACTAGAGATATTCCAAAAGAAAATGAAACTGTTTTTGCAAAAATGTTTTCGATTTATAGTGGCATCGATCAAGGTGAAATTCTTGAGAAAATAAGATCCCGAAAAGGTAATGTTATTCTTGGTAAAGAATTATCTTTTCAGCAATTTCAAGGTTTAAAAAAATTAGCTGAAGAATTTAGATCTTCTAAAATATTAACAAGCAGAGTTCATAATGGAGAAAATATATATGTAGGTCTTTCAGTTTATGAAAGTGGAGCCGAACGAGTTTATCCATATGATGATGTCTTAACTCCTTTGATTGGCTACACAGATGAATTTTATGAAGGCAAATATAGCCGTGTTCGTGGTGTTAAAGGTCTTGAAAAACGATTCGAAGAATATTTAACTCCTCAACGAGATGGCTATTTAATGGGTTCAAAAGATGTTCGCGGTATGCCCATTTTAGATGGCGATCTAAAAAAAGAAGATCGAGTTGATGGTGATGATCTTTATTTAAATATAAATTTAAGTCTTCAAAAAAAATTAGAAATGTTAGCTTCAAAATATAAAAAAGACTTACGAGCTAAAGAAATTATTGTTTCTGTTATGGAAAGTGATTCTGGAAATGTTATCGCTCTTGCAACTAGCAATCGATTCACTCGCAAAGATTTAAGAGATATTAGCTTCTTAAATGTTAGTTCTGTTGAATATATTTTTGAACCTGGATCTGTTATGAAACCAATCGTTTTCGCCCTTATGTTAGATGAAAAATTAATTTGGCGAGGTCAATATGTTAATTGTGAAAACGGTAAATATAAAATTGGAACTCGAATCATTACCGATGAACATCCAATGAAACTTGTTCCAGTTGAAGATGTTGTTATTCATAGTTCTAATATTGGTATGGCAAAATTAGTTAAAGATTTTGATCCAATGAATTTTTATAATGGCTTACAGAAATTTGGTTTTTCTAAAAAATCAGGTCTTGAAATCGGTCGCGAAGTTGTTGGTTCTGTTAATCCTCTTTTAGAATTACAACGACATATTTATCGAACTGCTGCATCGTATGGCTATGGAATGACTACCAATTTTATGCAAATGATGCGAGCTTATAATATTTTTAATAATGATGGCAAAATCGTTGATCCTAAAGTTGTAGCCTATTTAAAAAATAAAGATGAAATAGCTACTGATTTTCCTCGAGAAACTACAACTATTGAAAATAGCCAAATTATCGATGTCGCCACAAGTCGTAAAATAAAAAGTATTCTTGTTGATACTGTTAAAATTGGCACTGGTAGCGGAGCTGATATTATCGGTTTAGAAATTGGTGGTAAAACTGGAACTGCTCATATTGCTGAAAATGGTAAATATGTAAAAAGATATCACTCTTCGTTTTTTGGTTTTGCCAATGACGAACAACAAAACTATACAATTGGTGTAACAGTTGTTGATATCGTTGAAAATTATTTCGCTTCTCAATCAGCTGTTCCTATTTTTAAATCAATTGTTGAAACAATGCTTGAAGATCATCTTCTTAAAAAAAGAAATTAATTATATAAAGGATCTTTATTATATGGATAAACCATATTTAGTTAAAACACATATTAAAATTATGTATTCTATTTATAAAACTATTTTTGAAAAAGAATTTTTAAATCTAAGTGAGGCTGAAGTTGATTCTATTGGTCATTGGGTTAAATTAAAAAAAGCTAGTGGTGAAATTGACAATTCTCTTAAAGTTGTTGTTGATATGCTTGTTGAATTAAATCGTAAAATTGAACGACTTGAACATTCTTTAAATCAAAATCATGACAAAAAGTTAGAAGAATTAGATTTTTTAGATGAGGTAATTTTTATCGGTTTTGAACATTTTCAATTACAAGAAACCACAAATTTAAAAGTTGATAATTTATATTATGGACGAATAAATTTACAAACTTATCCTCCTCGAGAATTTCCTGTTTTTTTCAGATTTTTAGAAAATGGCTTATGTTATATCGAACGAATGCATGAACGAGATGAAAAAGATTGGGCTTCCTATTTTCGAGCAAAAGAACGAATCATGATCAGAGAAGGAAAAAAATAAATGTTTGCTGAAGTTTTAATAGTCATTCTAGGTGTTATATTAATTCTTTTAATAATATATATATATCTAAAAGAAACAGAATTTAATAGAAAATTTAAAATCGTTGCTTCGAAAATAGATCTTGTTAATCGTCAAATTTTTACGATGAACAAAAATTTTAGTAAAGAACTTGAATCTCAAAAACAAGATATTTTACATGACATCGAAGAATTTATAACAAATAACGAAAAACAACATAAAGATGATGTATTTAAATTAGTTGAATTTAAAGAAAGTCTTGAACAGTTGAAAAAAGATTTCGAAGAATTAAAAACTTTAAATTCACGAGTTTTAACTCTTGAAAATGGTTTAAAAAATGCAGTTTTAAATAGAAATAGTTCGGTAGATAAAACACAACAAATTATCGCTATTCACAAAACTGGTCGTTCAATTGAAGATATTTCTAGAGAATTACATATTTCTCGAACAGAAGTTGAATTTGCTTTAAAATTAGCAAAATTAGTTTAATTATATAAAGGAAAGTTTGAATAATGAAAAAGTTTTATAAATTAGTTTTAGTTGGTTCAGTATTAAATATTTTTGCACATAGTGAAACCGTTAAATTATGTTCTAGTCCAACTTTTGTTGAAGAATTTACCTCATCAGAATTATCTTCAGCTTGGAAAGGAACAGATAATGTTTCGTTTGATGTAAGTGCTTCGTTATTTTCATCAAAAAATATTACATTGTCAAAAGGCTCCGCTGTTTTATCAGTTAAAAAAGTTGTAACAACTGATTCTGAAGGAAATTCTTATACTTCAACAGGAAGTGAATTAGCTTCAACTTTGGAATTTGGCTATGGAAAATATGAATTCAAAATTAAATCAAGAGGTTTAGAAGCAATCGCCGAAGGAGTTTCGATAATTTGGGATGGAAACGATTATGCAACACATCACGAATATATGGGCTTTGATTTATTAGCAACAGCATATATGGCCGTTTTTTCTACATCGCCTGAAGTTGATAATTTATATAGTTCATATCACATGTTAGCAACAGCAACAGAAAAATTAAGTGCAAAACAACATGTTTATCGAATTGATTATTTTAAAGATTCGGTTAGTTGGTATTTTGATGGAACTTTATTTAGAGAAGAATTTGCAAATAGTGTAAAAATAACACCGTCTTCTCAAAAAATGAAAGTTGTATTTAAAAATTGGTTAAAAAGAGAAAATCAATATAGCATAACAACAAAAGATTTTCCAGTTGAATTAGCCGTTGATTATTTTAAATATACTCCAGTTGATTCAGGTGGAAAAAGTTGCGATCAAATTGTTCTTGATGCACCGAAAACAGAAACAAATACAACAGCGACAACTCCAACAACAACAGAAACAAATAACACAACAACTTCTTCGACCTCATCAGCAACAATTTCAACATCATTAGCTCAACTCAAAACTTATATAAATTCTTTACCAGCAAATGGAAATTATCTTGTCGGTTTTGGTGGAGAAATTACAGATTTATCTGTATTTAGCAGTGCAAAAGTCGTTTGGATTCATGTCAATGGCATTTGGAAAGGTTATTCGCCGTATGCAAAAATTAGAACAATGTTAATAAATAGTAATGTCGAAGTTTTTACAAAAGTGCCAGAATTTACAGGTTTTTGGGTTCAAAAATAAATGACAAAAGAATTTTATAGTTATGAAAATTTCGCGAAAGATATAAATTTATTATCTGAACGATTGCCAAAAGATTTCAAAGCAATCGTTGGAATAGCAAGAGGCGGAATAACTTTTGCCCATTTTTTATCAGAAAAATTAAATATTCGAGAGCTTTACACTGTTAGAGCTTTTTCATATTTTGGTGATCAAAAATTAGACACGATTACGATTTCTAGTTTACCAGATTTGTCTCATATAAAAAATAACAAGATTTTAATCGTTGATGATATTTCTGATAGTGGAAGAACTTTCTCGGAAATATCAAAAATATTTTCTCGAGAATATCCAGAAATTAAAATTTATTCAGCAACTATTTTTTTAAGTGAAAAATCAAGTTTTGAACCTGATTTTTGGATAAGAAAAACTTCAAATTGGATCACTTTTTTCTGGTCATCCAACGAAAATCAAATATAATTCATGAAAACACAATTTAGTGATTTAGTAAAAATTGCAAAAAATAAACTTCAAACTCTTGAGCGAGAATTAGGTTCTATAAAAGCTGAAATCGAAAAAACTAACGAAATGATTATTCAAAAAGAGGCTGAAATCATAAAAATTGAATATCCAATATCAGGTGTTTTTTCTATTCTTCAGCAATATAATATTGCAATGCATAACATGAAAAATGAAATAGAAGATTTAAAGCATAAGAAATTAAATTTGTCAGATAAAATTGGAAATATCCATAAAAAAATGATTGAAGCAAATCGTGAAATAGAAAAGTTTAAATATCTTGAATCCGAAGTTCTTGAAGCTTATAGAATAGAACTTCAAAAAGCTGAAGCTAAAGAACTTGATGAAATAGCTGTTATGTTATTTAAATCTAAAAACAATATTTAATAATTTTAAATTTTAAGGAAATAATTATGTTAGAATTAAACAACTTATTATTAAGGTTTATAATAAAAAATATGAAAATAACTTATAATTTAATTTATGTAATTTTATCAATTATATTAATGTATTTTACAACTAAATATATAGCAACCGAACACAGCGAAATTATATTTTTAACTGAAGATACTTTACATTCAAACAGAACAGAAACATTATCTTTAACTTTTGGTGAATATCATAAAAAAGCTGATATTTTGTTTCAGACTCTCGTTGGAAATGAAAAAGTAATTAATATAATGACAAATGCATTTGTTAATATTAATAATCATGAAGAGCTACAAAACATTCGTAACGAATTATTTAATTATATAAATCCTTATTTTGAAAATTTAAAAACACAAGGTTTTATCGAAAGAATTAATTTTCATTTGCCAAATGCAACCTCTTTTTTAAGAATGCATAAAAAAGATTCTTACGGAGATGATTTATCTAAATTTAGAAAAACAGTAATCGAAGTTCAAAAAAATAAAAAAATTATTCGTGCCATAGAAACAGGATTAAGATCTGTTTATCCAATTATTAATCAAAATAATCAACTTGTTGGTTCTGTTGAAATATGTGTTAGTTTTAAACAAATTAGAGAAAATGTTGAAAAAAGTTTAGACGGACATGTTTATTTTATTTTTCGAGATAAAGTTTTTGGTTCTGCAAAAGTTGAAAATGCATTTTTAAGTAAAAATTTTTATCATTTTAAAGATGAAATAAATATTATTAATAATAACGAACATTTAACAATAAAAAATTGTTTTTTAAACATTACAGATCAATTATCAAAAGATAATATTTTTCAAGATGATTTAGAACAAAATCAATCTTTTTATAAATTAATGCATTATTTAGATGATAAATATTTTTTATCGTTTTTTCCATTAAAAGATTTAGAAAAAAATAATTTAGGTTACATGGTTTTTTTTAAACAAGAAGATGTTTTTAATATCAGAGAATCGATTTATTATGAACGAATTACTTTTGCTATAAGTTTAATATTTATAAGCATGTTAATAATTTTATTTTTAATTAATAAGCTTAATATCGCTGTAAAACAAGAAAATAAATTAAAAATCAAAAACAGCACTTTTGAAAAATTAGAAGAAATTAGCAATCTAGCAATTATTATTTATAATTTAAATACAAAGACTGTTTCAATGAATAGTCAAGCACGAGAAATATTTGGAATTACCGAAAAAGTTATCGATGAACCTATTAATGATTTTAAATGGATTATTAAAAAGTTTGCAAGAGGCAATTTTCGAGCTTTAAAAGAATTTGTTTCGATTATAAATAATAGTCAAGAATCAAGAAAATTTAATTGTTTAGTTAATAAAAATAATGAACAAATTACTATTGAAGGAAAATCAAAACTTGATATCGACGGCGATGAAAAGATTTTATATATTATTTTTAGTGATATCACAAAAGAAAAACAGTATCAACTTGAAATAGAAAATTTATTAAAAGTTATTGATAATAATGTAATTGTTTCAAAAACAGATCTTAACGGTTTAATTAATTTCGCAAGTCATAAATTTGTTACGATTTCTGGTTTTTCTAAACATGAATTAATCGGAAGTAAACATAATATTGTTAGATCTAAAGATACAGATATCTCTTTTTATGAAAATTTATGGCAAACAATTTTTCATGGTCGAGAATTTCAAGGTGTTGTGAAAAACATTGCAAAAGATGGCACTGAATTCTGGCTTAAAAAAAGTGTTTCACCTGATTATAAAAATGGTGAAATAATAGGTTTTACAGATATTTCTTATGATATTACAACTCAAGTTAAATTCGAAGAACTTTCTAGAGCTGTTAAAACTATTTTTGATGCTCAATCAAGCATGATTGTTATGATAAAAAAACGAGAAGTAACAATGGCGAATCGCAAATTTTTAGAATTTGTTGGCTATGAAAATGTCATTGAATTTAATAAAAATGTTTCATCGATTGCTAAATTATTTATTAATGGAAATGATTTATTGTCTCCATCAGAAGATCTTGATACAAAAGATTGTATTCATAAATTAATTGCTGATAATCATGATCGTGATGTAATAGTAAAAATGAGAAACAATTTTAAAAATATCGATGAGGTATTTAATATTGATGTGAGTTTTATTCATGATAATTATTCAATATCTTATGTTATATCTTTTACAAATATTACAGGCTTATTTCAAGATAAAGTTCATTATAAATATCAAGCTACTCACGATATTTTAACTGATAGTTATAATAAATCATATTTTAATGACATGCTTCAACATCATATTTCTAATTTTCATAGATATGATGAACATTTTTCTGTTATTATTTTTGATATTGATCATTTTAAAAAAGTTAATGATACTTATGGACATCTTGTTGGCGATACAACATTAATAACTCTTTCAGCCATAGTTAAATCATTAATTCGAGAAAGTGATATTTTTGCAAGATGGGGCGGTGAAGAATTTGTTGTTTTAACAACTCACACACGATTAACTCAATCAATGCAACTTGCTGAAAAACTTCGAACAACCGTTGAAGAATCTGATTTTCCAGTAGTAAAAAATATTTCTATAAGTTGCGGAGTTACTGAAGTTATGAAAAATGATTCTGTTTCAACATTAATAAAACGATGCGACGATGCTCTTTATCGTGCGAAACGAGGAGGCAGAAATCGAGTGGAGGCAAATTAAAAAAGAGATCTCAAAACGAGAGATTAATCAAAACTTTACATTAAGACTTTTTTACACAGTTCAAGAATATTTAATATTTCTTGGAACTGTTTTTTTTATATTTTTAATTTCGATAATAATAAATTATTTTCAATATTTAGAATTTTCAAGATTTTCAACTTATAAAGGCGATTTTATAATAATTGATCAATATCAAAAAACACCAAATACAATTTTTAAACTTCAAGCTGATAACGGGTTCTTTTTTTATACCTCATCAAGATATAAATATAAAAATTTACTTGGACTTCGTGTTCAAGCTGAAATTATTATTCCAGAAAAATTTAACTTTATTAATTTTCTAAAAGGTTCATATTTAATTTTATCAGCACTTTCTATTATCGATAATTGCGATCGTGAAATGAGATTCGAATTATCGAATAAACTAAACGAAATACATGCTAATAAAAAAATAGCTGATTTATATTCGGCTTTACTTTTTGCAACACCAATTAGAGGCGAATTACGAAATGATTTAACTCGTTTGGGAATAAATCATCTTGCCGTATTAAGTGGTTTTCATGTTTCGCTTGTTGTTATATTTTCGACATTTCTTTTTTATATTATTTATATGTTTTTTCACGGTAAATTTTTTCCGTATCGAAATCGAATAAAAGATAGTTTAATCGTTGGAATCGTTATTGCATTAATTTATAATTTATTTTTGCAGTCGCCTCCACCATTTTTAAGATCAATATTTATGTTTATAATAGGTTTTGTATTATTTGACAGAAATGTTTCTCGAGGAAAATTTGACACTTTGTTAATCACAATTATTATTTTAATTGCTTTTGATCCGAGATTATTTTTTTCAGTTAGTTTTTGGTTTTCAGTTGCTGGAGTTTTTTATATTTTATTATATATGTCTTTATTTAAATTTGGAATAATTATCGATTTAATAGTAATTAATTTTTTTGTATTTTTTGCAATGATTCCAATAATTCATCTATTTTTTAACGATTTTTATATTATGCAATTATTATCACCAATTTGGACAATTTTATTTGAATTTATTTATCCAATAATGGTTATCGTTCATTTATTAGGAATCGGCGATATTTTTGATGAGATATTAATAAATTTTTTATCTTTAAATTTTTGGGGACATTATCAATTTTATTTTTCAAATATCGAAACAATAATATTTATTTTATTATCAATAATTTTGGCAATTTGGAGCGAAATAAAAAATAAAAAAACATAAAATTAATTTTAATATGTCAAAACAGCCAAAATATTTATTTGACCGTTTTGATAATTGATGAGGTAGATTAATTAAAGTTTGTAATTTTTAATTTCGTGGAAGTTTAAATATTTGTAAATTTTATTAGCTTTACCAGATATTTTTTGTGGAACGATTTTCATATATTCTTCAAGAGTTGGAATTCGTCCAAGTAATGCACAAACAGCGGCAAGTTCTGCTGAACCTAAATAAACTTGAGAATTTTTACCCATTCGGTTATCGAAATTTCTTGTCGATGTTGAGAAAACAACCGCTTTTTCAGCAACTTGAGCCTGATTACCCATACATAGCGAACAACCTGGAACTTCAGTTCTAGCTCCTGCTTCGCCAAATATCGAATAATAACCTTCGTTTTTAAGCTGTTTTTCATCCATTCGTGTTGGTGGAACAATCCATAATCGAACTGGAGCTTGACCATTTCCTGATAAAACTTCACCTAAAGCTCGATAATGTCCAATATTTGTCATACATGAACCAACGAAAACCTCATCGATTTTTTTCGGTCGTTTTGGATCATTTAGAACTTCTGACAATGTCGCAACATCATCAGGATCATTTGGACAAGCAACGATTGGCTCTTTGATTTCATTAAGATCAATTTCGATAATTTCAGCATATTCTGCATTTTCGTCATGTTGTAAAAGAACTGGATTTTTCAACCATTCTTTAAATTTATCGACTCGTCGTTGAATAGTTCGTTCATCGCCGTAACCGTCTTTTATCATCGCTTCTAATAATTTAATATTAGAATTTACATATTCGATAACTGGTTCAGGATTTAATCGAACTGTACATGCTGCGGCACTTCGTTCAGCTGAAGCATCTGTTAATTCAAAAGCTTGTTCAACTTTTAAATTTGGAAGACCTTCGATTTCAAGAATTCGACCTGCAAAAATATTTTTTTTGCCTTTTTTCGCAACTGTTAATAAGCCTTTTTTAATTGCAACATATGGAATCGCATTTACTAGATCTCGCAAAGTAACACCTTGTTGAATTTCGCCTTTGAATCGAACAAGAACAGATTCAGGCATATTTAACGGCATTGATCCTGTTACAGCTGCAAAAGCAACTAAACCTGATCCACCTGGGAAAGATATACCGATCGGGAATCGAGTATGCGAATCTCCACCAGTTCCGACTGAATCAGGAAGAACCATTCGATTTAACCATGAATGAACAACTCCATCACCAGGTCGTAATGAAACTCCGCCTCGTTTTTCAATAAATTCAGGAAGTGAATTATGTAATTTAATATCAGCTGGTTTTGGATAAGCCGCAGTATGACAGAAAGATTGCATAACAAGATCAGCTGAAAAACCTAAAGCTGATAATTCTTTTACCTCATCTCGAGTCATTGCTCCAGTTGTATCTTGAGAACCAACAGTTAAAGTAACAGGTTCAACATACATTCCAGCCCGAACACCTTCAACACCACAAGCTTTACCAACCATTTTTTGAGCAAGTGTGTAACCTTTGCCAGTATCAACAGGTTGTTCAGCTCTTTCAAAAATTGAATCTTCGCCCATATTTAAAAAGTCTCTAGCTTTTTTAGTTAAACCTCGACCAATAATAAGCGGAATTCGACCACCAGCTCTGAATTCATCAACAATCGTATTTGGATTTAATTTAAAAGTAGCGATTGTTTCGCCATTTTTTTCAGCTCGTCCTTCGTATGGATAAATTGTGATTAAATCGCCTGTTTCCATTTTTGAGACATCAAGTTCAATTGGTAAAGCACCGCTATCTTCGGCTGTTGCAAAAAATATCGGAGCGATAATTCCACCAAGAACATAACCGCCACTTCGTTTATTTGGAACTCCTTCGATGTCGTCGCCAATATGCCATTGAACAGAGTTAATTCCTGATTTTCGGCTTGAACCTGTTCCAACAACATCGCCAACGAAAGCAACTCCATAACCTGATTTTTTTAATTCAGCAATTTTATCGAGCGGTTTTTCCATTTTTGATCGTAACATCGAATTAGCATGAAGTGGAATATCACTTCGAGTGAAAGCTTCACTTGCTGGAGAAAGATCATCAGTATTTGTCTCACCTGCAACTTTAAAAACGATTAAATCTATTTTTTCAGCTAATTTTGGTTTATTCAAAAACCATTCAGCATTTGCCCATGAATTTAAAATTTTAGTCGCATAAATATTTCCAGAATTATTTAATTCAACGATATCATTAAATGAATCATATACTAAAAGAGTGTTGCTTAATTCTTTTACAGATGCTTCAGCGATTTCGCCACCGATTTTTAAAGCATTAATTAATGGATTAATATTAAATCCACCAAGCATTTTTCCAAGAGCTTCAACTGCTTTAACTGGTGAAATTGCTGTGATATTTATATCACCTGTAACAATTGCATTTAAAAAATCAGCTTTTACATAAGCCGAATCATCGACCCCCGGAAAAACTCTATTAATGATGAGGTCAGCATAAAAATTACTATTTTCATCATTATTTTTAATTAACGAAACAACTTCAGCTGTTTGTTCTTTTGTTAGAGAAAGTGGAGGAACTCCTAAAGCTTCTCGTTCTTTCACATGTTGATTATATTTTTCTAAGAAACTCATTTTGTCCCTGTCAATATATTTAAAATTTAAAAAATATTAACAGAAAGAGAGTTCAAAACTGTTTAGAATATAAACAATATATAACGAATTTATATATCTATTTTCTAATTTTCACATTTTAAATTATTATGAGTCAAAAATACACAAATTCATAAATTATTATTTTTAACGGTAAAACATTTTTTTTAACTCAATAATAGGATTTTGATCTGTGTAAATTTTTAAAGCTCTAACACCAAGTTTATTAAAATCAAACATTAAATTTAAATCGTGTTCATTTATTTTCGATGAATAATCTGTCCAATCATTAAAAAAGCCTTCTTGTCTCGCTCCATTTGAACTATCAATTAAAACTATATTGCCAAATTGTGGCGGATTTTCTTCCAAACGATCTCGAACAATAATTGCAATAACATCACTATGTTTTGAAAGATATTTCATGTTAATTGGTGTATAAAAATCAGAAATTATAAAAATCAAACTTTTTCGTTTTATCGTTTTAATTAATTTTTGTTCAATAAAATTTGCATCAACTTTTTTACCGATTGGATTAAAATCATTGATTTTATTAACATCTCGTTCAATTCCAAAACTTAATTTTGATGGTTTGCGAAAAATATGTTCTGAATCAGCAAAAATGTGCGAAGAAAAAGGATCTCCATTTTTTACAGCAGAATAACCTATTATTCCAACGATTTCAGAAATAAGATCTTTTTTTAATTTCACACTTCCAAAAAAAGTCGAACCGCCTAAAATAGAAACAGTTACGATATTTAATTCACGAGTTTCTTTGAAAATTTTTACATACGGTTCATTTAATTTAGCTGTGATATTCCAATCGATTTTTCTAATATCATCGCCAGTTTGATATTCTCGTAATTCAATAAAATCTCCACCTTGACCTCGTAATGTAGAACTATTATTACCGAGTTTATCGCCAAAAATGCCTCGTTTTGCTTTTAAAATTAATTTTTTTATGTTCATAACATATCCTTTTATTTGTTAAATATTAGTTTAAAATTGTAAGCAAATTATTTTATAGTTTTGTCTTAATAAAAATTAAACGGTAAAATACAAGTAGTAAGTATGCTACACTTTACTGGTGCTTTTAATATTATGTTGAAAGCTTTGGGAGATCTCCCCCGAGTTAAAACTCGCAGTTACAATTGATATAGAAATGTATAATTTGTTAAGTAAAATAGATCAGTAAAATGTTAATGTCTAAAAAAATAAGAAAGGAGAAATTAAAAACTCTATGAAAACACGGGGAGAATATCTATTAAATAATTACAGTAGATTTGAAGAATCTTTTGTTTATGGCGAAGGAGCAACTTTATATTCAGAAGATCGAAAAGATTATATCGATTTAGGATCAGGAATCGGAGTTTCAAGTATTGGACACGGTTCGAAAGGTTTATCTCGAGCCATTTTTGATCAAGCATCTAATTTAATTCACACATCAAATTTGTATCACATTAAAAATCAGGAATTATTAGCTGAAAAATTATCTAAATTGGCAAATTTCAGCACACCGATTTATTCGTTTTTTGCAAATTCAGGAGCTGAAGCAAATGAAGGAGCTATTAAATTAGCTAGAAAATATGGATCTCGTGGTGATAAAAAACGGTGGAAAATTATCACACTCGATAACTCATTTCATGGTCGAACTTATGGCTCACTTTCGGCAACCGCACAAAAATCTTTTCATAAAGGTTTCGAACCAATTCTTGACGGTTTTGTTTATGTTAAAGATTTATCGCATGTCGAATCAGCAATTGATGATGAAACTGTTGCCGTTATGATCGAACTTGTTCGAGGTGAAGGCGGTGTTCAAGCTTTATCGATTGACGAAGTTCAAAATCTTGTAAATTTATTAAAAAGTCGAGATATATTATTAATTGTTGATGAGGTTCAAAGTGGTGTTTTTCGAACTGGCGAATTTCTAGCTTCTAATTTATATCAAATTGAACCAGATGTTATAACTCTTGCAAAAGGTCTCGCTGGTGGTGTTCCAATTGGTGCAATGCTAACAAAACATAAAGATGTTTTTGTTGCAGGTGATCACGGTAGCACATTTGGAGGCAATTCATTATCAACTGGAGCAAGTTTAAAAACTCTTGAAATATTGGAAGAAGAATATAAATCTGGACGACTTTCACAAACTATTTCGTTTTTTAATAATAAATTAGATGAATTAACTCGTGAATTTCCACATGTTTTTAAATCGATTTCTGGCATTGGCTTAATGAGAGGTTTGCCATTAAGTGAAAATATAGATTTAATGCAAATTGTTAAAACAGCTAATAAAGAACGAGTTTTAACTTTAAAATCTGGTAATAATACTTTGAGACTTCTGCCACCTTTGACGATTTCAGAACAAGAAATCGAAACTGGTTTTGAACGATTAAACAAAGCAATTTCTTCGCTTCATGTTTGTTAATAATTTATTAAAAGGATAAAAATGGAAAATTTATATATCGATGGCACAAAATTTACACCAAAGATTTCACTTGATGCTTCAAAAAGAATAATTAAATTTATTGGTGAATCGTATCCAGAAAACACTTTTGAATTTTATTCGCCTGTAATCGATTGGCTTGAAAGATATTTCGCTATTTCATCTTCGTTACAAACAACAATTGAGTTTGAATTAGTTTATTTTAATTCGAGTAGCTCAAAACTATTTTTTGATATGTTTGATATTATCGAAGATGCACATAAAAAAGGTCAAAAAATCGTTGTTAATTGGTATTACAAACGAGGCAATGAAAATGCCGAAGATGGCGGTCGCGGTTACCAAGAAGATTTTCATAATTTAACTTTTAATTTAATTTGTCGTGATAAATAAATTTTTATATTTCCAAAAGATAATCTGATTAATTATTTATTATGAACATTAAAATTAAACATATAGCTCATATAAATTTGGCTAGAGGTTTTCGAGGTGGCGAAAGACAAACTGCTTTATTAATTGCTGAACTTTCAAAACTTGGATATAAACAGACTCTTTTTTATAAAAAAGGAGAAACTAGCCTAAAAGATTATATTAAAAAATTAGAAGTTCAAAATTTAGATTTTGTCCCTATTTTTAAACCTTATTTTTTTAATATTTATAAATTTCTAAATATTGATTTAATTCATGCACATGAAGCAAAAGCTTATCAACTCGCTTACCTCATCTATAAAATTTATAATATTCCATATGTTATTACTCGACGAGTTCAAAATTTGCCTTCAAATAATTTTTTTAATAATTTAATTTATAAAAATGCAAAAAAAGTTGTCGCGATTTCGGAAATTATTAAAAATGATTTATTAAAAATATTTAATAATTTAAATATTATAAAAATCGCAAGTGCATATTCGTCAGAATTAAAAAATGAAGTTGATTTAAATAGCGATGAAATCGAAGAATTTAAAAAAATAAATGGCAAAAAAATAGTTGGACATATTGGAGCAATTGTTGATAATCATAAAGGCACTTGCACGATTTTAGAAACGGCAAAATTATTAGAACAAATTAGAAAAGATATATATTTTATAATTATCGGCGATGGAATTGATTTAAGTTTATGTCAAGCACGATCACGATATTTATCAAATATCTCTTTTTTTGGTTTTCGAGAAGAACCTCAAAGATTTATTAATAAATTTAATGTTTTTATTTTTCCTAGCAATCATGAAGGATTAGGTTCGACTTTGCTTGATGTTATGCGATATGGAAAACCCATAATTGCTTCAGCCGTTGGTGGAATTCCTGATTTAATCGAAAATAATAAAAATGGCTATTTAATCGAACCAAAAAATCCAGAAATGTTAAAAAATAAAATTTTAAAGCTTATTGATAATAATGATGATGTGAAAAATTTTGGTCTTGAAAATAAAGTTCGAGCCGAAAATTATTCGCCTGAAAAAATGGCTGAAAAATATATTAATGTTTATAACGAGGTTTTAACATGAAAAATGTAGTTGTTGTTTATAAAGATTTTAGAAATATTTCTAATATTGGTGAAACTTTAACGAGATTTGGAGAAAATATTTTTTTTACAACGATTTTATCAAATGGAGTTCAGTTTTTGAATTTTGAACGAGGCGATTTATTTATTATAGATGGCTCATATCAAATTGAATCCGATGATGAACTCGAATTATTAAGAAAAGTATCTACTGATATCGTATTTATCGAACGAGAAGGCAAATTTATCGATAATGATAATGGCTCAATCGGAATAATTCTTGATGAGAATAAATCATTAGAATATATTAATCATTCTAAAAAAGATATTGGAATAGAATCTGTAAAAATAAAAAAAAGTCCAAATATTTATTATGATTTTGAAAATTTTAAAGATTCGATTACAAGTGAAGTTAGACGAGCAAAACGATATAGATATCCATTGGTTGTTGTTTTATTTAAATTAAGTGATACAAAATTTATAGATAAAGTTATTAAATTTTTTGCTTCGAAAATTAGAGAATTCGATTCTCTTTGGATCGCAGGTGGCAATAAATTTGGTATGGTTTTGCCTCACACAGGTTGGAATGGTGCAGAAATATTAACTAATCGTTTAACAACTCAAATATCAGAAGATTTAAATATCGATATAACTTCCCTGAAAAATACGATAATTAGCTTTAAACGAATCGAAAATGATGTTGATTTTATTTCTAAGATTCGTGAAGCTTTAAATGGAGATTATTATAATATTAATCGCGATATCGATTTTAATATTTGGCGAGAAGAATTATTTGCCGAATTTCTTGATGGTAAAACGATTAGAATATTTAATAGATATAAAGGCATGTTAATTTCACATGATTCGGATATGATATTATTTAATGGCAAATTAGAACTTCATAATATTCGTCCTCTTCAGCTTTCGATTATTAATAGCGAAAAAGCTACTTATTTTCATAGTGCAACTCTTAATAAAACTGTTCGAGCAGGTATCGAAACTATTGATTTAAAAAAAGCTCATGCTGTTTTATCAAGTTTCGAAATAATAGATTCGTCGTTTATAAAAAGTAATATGATGAAATTAGCTATTGAAGATGATGTAAATATCACGATTAGTAATCAAAAAATTTCTGTTATTGGTAAAATTGTCGAATTATCGCTTGAAGAAATTTCTTCGATATTTACAGAACAGTTTTTATTTGACTTAAATGAAAAATTAACTATTTCGTTTTCGTTAAATATTCGGGGGGAAAATCATAATATTTTTGGTGAATGTTCGATCATTGAAATCGAAAACGGTAAAGATTTATCGTATGTTGATTTACGGTTGATAACTTTGCCAAACGATAACATAAAAATATCTGATTATTTATCGAATAAACAGATACAATTTATTCGCGAATTAAAAAATTCATCTCATAGTTAAATTAATTACAAGGAGACTTAAAAGTTTGACAGAAAAAAAATATGGTGAAATAGAAATTGAACATTTTGCTGTTGAGCAAGATTTAGAATTATGGGAAAATCGATGTCAAAATCGATATAAAATCATGATTGAATTACCCGAATTTTCGGCTTTATGTCCAAGAAGCGGTTATCCTGATTATGCAAAATTTTATATCGAATATATTCCAAATAAATATGTCGTTGAATTAAAAGCTCTTAAATTATATATAAATTCGTTTAGAAATCGTTATATTTCACATGAAGAAAGTGCCGATGAGGTCTATGGAGTTTTAATAAAAAAATTAGAACCACATTATTTAAAATTACGAGCCGATTTTAATCCTCGTGGTAATGTTCATACAGTGATCGAATTCGATAGCGAAAAACAAAAATAACCATTTATCCAGAGTTAATATTTTGTTAAAATTTTTTGTTTTAGTTACCTCATCATCAATCGTTTTATTATTCGCTGATATTAATAATTTCACAACAAAATTAAATAATATTATGAACGGAATTCAAAATCACCGTGAGCCAATAGATGAAAATAAGTTTGACGGTGTCGAATGTCCTTTTATTCTTGAAGTTGATGAACCAGCTCCACAAGTTGAAATCGATCAAAAAGGAAATTGTAAAAGATTTGATATACAATTCGCAACGAGAGATCAATTCATGGAAATAGAAGGCATTGATCGACGTCTTGCTAGAATAATCGTTGGCTATCGCACAAGTTTCGGAATAAAAAAAATAGAAGATATAAAAAATATTTCAGGAATGAACGATAAAGTTTATAGATCTATTATTAATCATATTCAAGAAAGCGAAGAATGTTTTAGACGACTTGATGAAGAAATAGTTCTTGAAAAGAGCGAAAAATTAAACAAAGCTAATAACACAGCAAAACAGATCGATCCTGTTTTAGAAATGATTTTTGACGATCAAGCTAAACTTTCAGGTCGTTGGTATAGAGTCGGCGATGAGGTCGATAATTCAAAAATCATCAAAATCGAATTTGACTCTATAAAGTTAAAAACAAAAAAGGGCGATGTAAGAGAGATTAAAATATCTCAAACTGGTAATATTCAAATTGAATTTTTGGAACAACCGAAAAATAAATAGGTTAAACAAAAGTTTCAAAGAGACGATAATTTAGTTTAGAAAATAAAAAAATAGGGGTTTAAAAAATGAGAACTTCAAAGTTCAGCCTAGCGGTTCTATCCGCACTCGGCTTAATGTCTTCAGCTGTTTCAGCCAACAACCTAATTGATATTAAATTGCCTGATAATTCATGGAAACTAATTGGTGTTAATGGCGGATTTAATGAAACAGGTGCAGTAAATACATCAACTATGGAAAGTGCAACTGAAACTGTTGACGATAATTCATTCACAAGTATTCCAAAAGGAGATTCAGCACTACCAGTTGTTTCTTTTATGGTAATTAACCACACATCTTCTTCCGAATTTACAAGTGCTGTAATGACTATTGATACAGCTGTGAGTGATTATAGTGCAACATATGCGATGAGAGAAATGTATGTAAAAGATGAAGCAGGTAATTTGCCAGATGTTAGGATTAAATATCAAGCAAATTATGAAGGTGCAACTTTTTATTTGACACTTGGAACAAATAATTATTCTGGAACTTTTGAGTCAAATGCTACTTATTCAAATCCTCAATCTCTTACATCTACATCTTCATCAACAGCTAATGTGGATGGAAATTTAAATGTTTCTTATATATTAGATAGAAATATATCTAATAATCCAGGGCAAGTTGGTAAGTCGGGTATAAAAAATGATTATGTTCAAGCTACACATCAAGATGCTATGTCAACAACAGATGCTATTAGAATTTATTGGTATGATGCAGATGCTGGTCAATGGAAAGCATATGTAAAAAGCAATAATACAGTTTTAGCAAATGATTTTTCAGCTCTTGAAAAAGGTAAAGCTTACTGGGTTAAATTTGACCATGCTGGAAACACAAATGAAGCTGGTTTGATTTTAGGTGAAGTTGGTATTTCTGCGACAGATTATACAAATGTTTCTCCTGTTGAAGGTTGGAACTTGCTTTCTTTCAATGATGCAATGCTAACTCAAGCTGGAGCAACTGGTTTAATTATTGAGATTGATAGAAACTCTTCTGTTAACATTGCTTTGAAAGATCTTGGTGGAATTGACAGTGTTGATGTGAATATAACAGTTGATACTGTAACAGGACACGATAATAATATTTCACAAGTTGCTCAAGGTATCAATAAAAAAATCGCTCAAGCAAAAGCATATGGAGCTCTTTTTAAAAACTTTAACCTTGTTGCATATCCATCAGCAACAGAAAGCAATATTATTTTAATTTCAGATAAACAATTTAAAATTGTTGGTTCATCTGGAACGACTGATGGTGTTAGTCAAGCTTGGGATTTAAATTATAGTGGAAGTTCTGGATTAGATGTTAATGACACAGGTGTTACTTCAACATATGGTCAATATGTATTAGGTTTAAGACTTGCTTCAAATAATGCATCATTTACTGATAACTACTTTGCAGTCAACGATGGAAAAATAGACTTTAACGGCACTAATAATATTAGTTTAAAAACAAGTATGTCAACAGCTCAAACAAATTTAGAAACTAACACAACAACAATTAGAATTGACACAAACTTTGACGGTCTTGCTGAAACTATTCTAGTTGTTGAACCTGAAAACTTCTATGTTAGAGATTTAACAATTGTTAAACCGTATTTAGCTCTTGTTGAAACTAGTGGTTCAGTTAGTGGTAGATATGTAATTGATTTAAATGGTAGCTATGATATCAACATAACTGCTAATGAATCAAATACAACTACTAATTTCTCAACAGAAATTAACACAGCTGGAAACGGTTTAAAACTTTATTCTGCCGTATCTTCAGGATATTTATATGTTGGCTCATCTAACACAGATATTAAAGACTTCAAAGTCAATCAAAGTTATGGCACAAGCAGACTTAAATTAATTACTGATCCAATAGCTGACTTTAATGCTTCAGGAACAATTCAAGAAGTTTACACACTTGAAAATCTTGCAAGAGCAGGTATCAAATATTACGAAGACTACAATACAACAACTGTTACTTTAGTAGTTGAAGTCAACGAAACAAATGGTATCTCTGTTACAGACAAAGTAGCTGAACTTAATATTTCTAATCTTGCTATAGATTATAATGGAACAAGTGGCAGAGATTATAATGTTTCAATTAAATTAGGTGTAGGTTTAACTTCAGGTTCATATTCTGCTACAACAACAGATAGTGATATAACATACTCTTTATCAAATAGAGAGGTAAATGTATCTATTGCTTCTGGTGCTTCTGAAACTAATGAAACATATGCAACTGCTTTATCAGAAGTTATTAACAGATATTTTGATACATACTCAACATCTAATTTAAAAGCAACAGCAACAACAACAGCAACAGCAACAGCAACACCAACTGTAAAAACAACTGTAACTATTACTGGACAGTTTTTCTTTGAAAGTAATGACACAAATGCAACATACGATAATATTAGATTCTCTCCAGCTTCAACAAAATCAACAACTCACACACGAGTTGATCAAACTGGTTCAACAATTACAAAAGGTTCAACAGAGTCGAATATTTCAACAATCAAAACTCTTGTAGATGATTTAGGTTACAATAAAGTTTTTGCTACTGTTCTTCCAGTAAGTCAAGCGAATCCAGTTGTTACACTTCAAGAACAAACAAATCTAAAAGTTAAAAAAGTTCTTTCTACAAACGAAAATAGTTCAGGTTCTTTAGGCTGGAACTTTGTTGATTTAACAAAAGACAATACAGAATGGTTTGATGCAACAGATAGTTATAATTTATTCTCATTTGAAAAAGAAAAAGGCTATTGGGTTTATTTAATTAATGACGGTAGCCAACCTGGAGATATAGCTGGAAAAGTTACTATTAGTGGAATTTTATATGATCACGACATATTAAACGATACAGCATCTAACACAGATGATTATACAACAGTTAATGCAATTAGAGATGGTGCTATCACTGTTGATGTTACAGGATTAGCAAATGCTTCATTCATTGATAGAGGTATTGCAACAATTGGTGGTAAAGAAATTTCTTTAACTCCATCTGGTAATAGATGGACTGCAAACTTTTCAGAATATAGTTTAGGTAATTTAGGAAGTGGAACACTTAATGTAACTGCGACTTTATTTACAAAAGAAAACTTCTATACAACTGCTTCTACAAGCTTTGATAAATCAATACCTGCTAAACCAACAACATCATTAACAAATGGCGACACAAGAACTGTAGCTATTGTTGGTTCAACTGGTGTAACAAATTATCTATACAGCACAGATATTAATGAGAGTGATTTAACAAAAAATAAATTAGATAGCAACTTCTCAACAGGATATAACTTATGTGCTAAAGCTTCTAGCTTCTCAACAGATCTTGGAGCATATAGAATGATTTCTGTATCTGGAACAGGCGAATTTAACAAAAACCCAGCTTCAGGAAGTGGAAGATTTGGTGATGCATATAACGATGTTTTCTATCCAATTTATAAAAATGCTTCAATAGTTGGAGTCGATGCGACAACAACATCAAATAGTGTCTCAAAATCATACGATGCAACTTGCCAAAGCACAACAATTGTTGATAATGGAAATACAGGATTTACTTTAGTTGGAAACAACGGTAACAGTGTAACAATTTCTTATGAAACAAATACAAGCATTGCTACTGATGGTCTTTCACCAAATGACATTAAAATCGTTCAAGTTAAAGTTGATGGAACTCATGTAGCTACAATTAATTTTGATGGTAGATTATATGCTTCAACTTCGTCAAAATATGTATTTGTTAATTATGCTGGTGCTATTTATAGAACAACTTTAGCTGCTTTACATAATGCAGATGGTGGTTCAATTAATTTCACAAGTTCAAATATTTATATGACAACAGGTCAAGTAATAGCTTACTAATCTTTTCTCGCTTAACACAAACTTCTAAAACCCCTATTTCCTCCTCCAATCAAACGGAGGAGCGAAAAACTTTGATTCATAGCTAATTTTTTTTTAATATTTCTTGATTCTGATTAAAATATAAGCAAAACTTAACTTGTAATATTTCTTTTAAATTTATAATTTATTTAAAGGAATATGAAATGTTTTGTTATCAATGCGAAATGAGTATGTCTGGCGGTTGTGGAATCGGCGGACAACATGTCGGAACTTGTGGAAAAGATGAAAATCTTGCTCGACTTCAAGATATTATGATTTTTGGTTTAAAAGGTTTAAGTGCTTATCGAGAACATTTAAATGAATTAAAACCTGAAATGACAAAAAATGTAGACGATGTTATCAGCGAAACTTTGTATTTTACTTTGACAAATGTTAATTTTAATTTTGATGAACATATCGCTCAACTTATGCGAGTTGGTCGAGCTGGTGTCGAAGTTATGAATCTTCTTGGTGATGCTCATGTTGAAAAATTTGGCATTCCAAAACCGATTACTGTTTCACAAAATTCAGCTTCAGGCAAAGCAATTCTTGTCAGCGGACATAATTTATTTATGCTTGAAAAATTGCTCGAGGCAACAAACGGCAAAAATATAAATATTTATACACATTCTGAAATGCTTCCAGCTCATGGTTATCCGCAATTAAAAAAATATTCGCATTTAAAAGGCAATATTGGCGAAGCTTGGTTTGACCAAACAAAATTATTTCAAAGTTGGAACGGAACGATTATCGTAAATACGAATTGCATTGTTCCGCCGAAAAAATCAGCAAATTATCTTGATCGTTTATATACTTATAAAATTGTTGGTGTCGAAGGAGCTAAAAAAATAGACAATGAAAACTTTAACGAAATTATCGAACAGACTTTATCGTTGCCAGATGTAGATTTTATTAGTGATGAGGTTTTACAAACTGGACATAATTATCGAACTGTTTTATCGATGGCTGGAGAAATTATAGATGCTTTGAATTCTAAAAAAATACGACAGTTTTTTGTTGTTGCAGGTTGCGATGCACCTGGTAAAGGTGGAGAATATTATCGAGAATTTGTTCAACAATTGCCAAATGACTGTATTGTCATAACTTCAAGTTGTGGAAAATTTAGATTTAACGATTTAGATTTAGGAAATATTCCAGATACGAATATTCCGCGATATTTAGATTTAGGTCAATGTAACGATAGCAACGGTGCAATTCAAATTGCCGTAGCTTTGGCAAATGCTCTTAATAAAAATATTAATGAATTGCCTATTTCGATAGTTCTTTCGTGGATGGAACAAAAAGCTGTAATTATTCTTTTGGCTCTATTTTCACTTGGAATTAAAAATATTTATCTTGGGCCAAAAGCTCCACAATTTTTAAATGAAGATATCACGAATTTTATTGTTCAGCAATTTAATCTTCATTTGACATCAACAGCAAAAGAAGACTTAGAAAAATTATTAATTAAATAGTTAATATTTCATGATAACAGACGGAGTCTGAACGATTCCGTTTGTTTTTAATATAAAAATATTATGTCCGCAAATATAGTTATAAACTAAAAGCCAATCGTGTTTTAATGCTATTTCATTTGTAATATATAAACCTAAACCAAAACCTCGTTTTGATGTAATTTGTGAATGATTAAACGGTCTAATATATTCATCCCAACTTTTATTTAATTTATCACCTTTTGAAATAAAATATATTTTATTTTTAATGATTTTTATTTTAATTTTATTATTTTCTGAATATTTTATTCCGTTGTCAATTAAATTTTTAAATCCAATCGATAATAATGAATGATCAAAATATGCATCGCCATCACCAGAAATTTCTATTTTATTAATATCGATAAAACCTAATTTGATAGCCTCTTCGATAACATTTTTTAAATTGCCTTTTGTCATTGGTTGTTGATTTCCCGCTCGAGAAACCAGTCGTTCGATATTTACCATTTCGCCAAGAAGCGAATCAAGACGATTGAAAACAAGATTCAAAATTTCAGTTTCTCGTCGTTGTTCTCGCTGTTCAAGAAGTGCAAGAGCTAATTTGCCTTTTGTAATCGGTGTTCTAAGTTCATGCAAAATATTTCTTAAAAATAGCTCTCGACCTCGTTCAAGACTGTCTATTTTTTCAGCTGTTCGCAAAAATTCACTCCAAATTCTGCCGACCTCATCGTGAGATTTTATATTTTTTATTTCATGGATAGCTTCGCGATCGCCAAATTTTCTAATTGCAATTTCAAGATTTCGCAATGGTTGAAGACTTCGCTGAACAAAAAATAAAAGAGCTGAAAGCAAAAATGCAATTGCTAAACCGATAAATGTCGGATGATAATTCGTAATTAAATTTTCATGCGAATCAAATATTTTGCCATTTGGCATTAAAAAATATATATGAGATTCGTATAAAATAATTTCTTGTTTTTTATGATCACGATCTCGATGAGGTTTGAACTTTTGCCGAAATTTAAATTCGTCATTCTGGTCATTTAAATTGTTATTTTCTTTTTCAAATTCGATTTTATGCTGTTTGTCAAATTTATCAAAACGATCAAAATCTTTATCTTTTTTATCTAATTTATGAAACGGTTTTGGTTCGATTTTTTCACCGTTTTTTAAAATTTCAATTTCTAATTCTGGAGAAACTCGTTCGAGTGGTTCATCAAATTGATCATATCTTTTAGTCATTAATTTATGAAAAAGTTCAGCATTTTCAGAACGATTAATATCAATTTGAATAATCGTTGTTGTTATGCCAATTGCAGAAACCGAAAATAAAAAAAGAAGTTGAATCTTAAAGATTATCGAATGACGGTTGAACAAATTTATAGCCGACTCCTCTGATTGATAAAATATATTCTGGTGTTCGTGGATTGTTTTCGATTTTATGTCGAATCCGACTAACGATAACATCAATAGTTCGATCGATAGAATCCCAGCTTATCGATTTCGCCTGATCGAGAATTTCATCGCGAGATAATATTTTTCCGCTATTTTCGATGAATATTTTCATGATTTCATATTCGGCTCCAGTCAGATTTATATATTCACCATTTTTAAAAATACGATTTGAATCGATCGTAAAAAAAGGAACATACGAATTGAATTTATTAATTTCGTTATTTGACATTCGCTTTAAAATAGCTTTTATTCTTGCAATTAATTCGATTGGTTCGTAAGGTTTGGGAAGATAATCATCAGCTCCAAGATTTAATCCTTCGACTTTATCGCGAACTGAACCTCGGGCAGAAGAGATAATAATAGGAATATTAGAAAATTTACGAATTTCTTTTAATAATTCAAGACCGTCTATTTTTGGCAATGAAAGATCAAGTATAAGAAGAGAATAACTATTGGATTGAAGAGCTTTTAGTCCATTTAACGGATTAGAAAAGTTCTCCGCGGAATAACCAAATTGTTGAAGATAAAGAAGCAGTAATTCAGCAATTTCTTCATCATCTTCAATCATTGCGATTTTATTTATATTAGTTTGTTGTGTTACTTTCTGTTGTTGTTGTTGCACTTGTTACCTCGACAGCTTGTAATAGAGTAATTAACTCTGTTATTTGTTCAGGTAAAAGTGTAGCTAATATACTTGAAATCGTATCGGCTTTTATTGTTGCCATTTTTGCCGAAAATTCAGCTTCAGCTGTTAAAAAATCTTCTCGATCAAGTCCAGTTGTTGTCGAAATAAATTTTGACATTGGTGAATTTGTTACTCGTTCTGTATGAAGATTTTGCATTGCAGTTCGTTCGTCTGACAAAATTGTAGAAATAGATGTTAATTGTGCTGTTGTGATTGTGCTAATTTGTGTTACAGCTCGTAAAATTGGATGTCCGCCATGTTTTCCACCCATAAAAATTGGTTGAGAAAGCGATGTTGTTGTCGCTTGACCTTTTCCGCCACCTCTGTGTCCAGCTTGTAATCCAACTGTTAATAAAGCTACTGTTGTAAGTCCTGCAATAATTTTTTTCATTTTTTATCCTTTGATATTTTTTTATTTCGAATGCAATTTTAAAATTAGTTTGTAAATAAAATATAAACGAATGTAACAGTTTTGTGAATATAACCAATATATATTGATCTGATATAATATTTAAAGTAAAAGCTACTTTAGGAGCCGATTTGATGAATGTTAGAGAGATAGAAAAAATATTACCTCATCGATATCCATTTTTATTAATCGATCGAGTTGAAGAAATTATTCCAAAAGAAAGTATCCGTGCTTATAAAAATATAACTATCGGAGAGCATATTTTTCAAGGACATTTTCCTGGGCATCCAATATATCCTGGTGTAATGATTATCGAAGGAATGGCTCAAGCTGGTGGAGTTTTAGCATTTAAAAGCATGAAGGATATTTCTCATGAAGATATTAAAAACAAAGTCGTATATTTTATGAGTATCGATCGAGCAAAATTTAGAACACCTGTTACACCAGGTGATAAATTAGAATATTTAATAAGTGTAATAAAGAATCGTGGAAAAGTTTGGGTTTTAGATGGCAAGGCATTTGTAAATGGGGAACTTGTTGCTGAAGCTGAATTAAAAGCAATGATCGTTGATAAATAGAGAGGTAGGAATGATTTATATTTCTCCGTTAGCAATTATTGAAGATGGTGCAAAGATTGGCAAAAATGTATCTATTGCTCCATTCTGTTTTGTTTCTAAAGATGCCGAAATTGGAGACAATACAACTCTTGCTCAAGGTGTTTGTATTTACGGTAAAACAAAAATAGGCGAGAAAAATCAAATATTTTCATATGCTGTTCTAGGTTCTCAACCTCAAGATTTAAAATATCGTGGTGAACAAGTAGAATTAATTATTGGCAATGAAAATATAATAAGAGAATTTACGATGTTAAATCCTGGCACAGCTGGTGGTGGCGGTAAAACAGTCATAGGAAATAAAAATCTTTTAATGGCATATGTTCATGTCGCTCACGATTGTATTATTGAAAATAATACGATATTGGCAAACGGTGTTACTCTTGGCGGACATGTTCGTATCGGAGATCATGCAGTTATTGGTGGTTTAACTCCTGTTCATCAATTTGTTCATATCGGCGAATTTGCAATGATCGGTGGTGCTTCCGCTGTCGCTCAAGATATTCCTCCGTATTGTCTCGCTGAAGGCAATCGTGCATATTTAAGAGGTCTGAATTTTACAGGACTAAGACGAAAATTACATAGATCTGATATCGATGCTATTAAAAAAATATATATTAATTTATTTAAAAGTGAATTGCCTCTTCTTGAAAATGCTACAAATTTATTAAAAGATGAAAAAAATATTCATAGTATTAATTTATTAATGTTTGTTATTAATAATAAAAGAGGTATTCCGTATCAGCGAAATAGCGAACAAGTTATCGAAGATAACAGCGAAGAAAAAATAGATTAGATTAGAAAGGTTTGTTTTGAAAATTACGATTTCTCATTCAAGTGGTCATTCTTCAGAAGATATGAAATTTTTAGCCGAAACATCAAAAAGTCATTTTGTTATTATGCCTTCGGTAATTTCACCAGTTGAATATTTTTTATCAGGTTTAATAGCTTGTAGCGCTACTGATATGATTATGCTTCCAAAAAATGGTAATTATAAAATTTCAGAACTTCAAATTATTGGTGAAGTTGTTAGAAATGATTCGGCTCCTCGCAAATTCAATGAAATTCATTTAATTTATAAATTTAATTCAGATTCTTCTGATTTAATTGCAAGACGATGGGTTTTATCAACTCTCGAAACTTATTGTTCAACCGTTAATACAGTTCGTGGTGTTTCTAAAATAAGTTTTTCGATTATTCATAATGGGATCGAAATAGCTTCTAAAAACGAAATCGAAAGTGGAATAATTTCTCCTGTTTTAACAGATATTCCTGAAGAAATCGGTGGAGCTTGTAATACATGACTTTGACGAATGCAAATATTTTTTCCAGTGAAAACTTTGCTGATTTATCAAAAAAACATATCGATGAGGTGTTGAGTTTATTATTAAATTCACAAACAACTTTTTCGATAATCGTTAAAACAGCAGGTGTAAATATGACCCCAGAAATCATCGGAGTTATTAATAAAGATTATTCACACATGCGATTTGATATCGTCGGTTACAGTTTTGAAACGGCAATTTCTATTCAAAATAAGTTTATTTTTCGTGCTGGTTTTGGAAATAACAATAATATGAAAGAAAGTGAAGTTTCTATAAATTTATTAGATATTTATCAAATATTTATAGGAAAAAATCCTATGTTAATAAATTTTTCGGAATATATTCCCGAAGAACCTAAAATAATAAATAATCAAGACAATAAAATAGACAGAGCTAAATTATTTAAAAGCAAAAATAAAGAACTGTTTAGCGAAAAAGATAAATAATAATATAAATGTATATGTAAATTATGCTTATATTATTATAAAATAAGTTGGTTGGTTTTTCCCAAACATTGAAACTATTGATTTATTAATGGAAAATGAACCTTAAACAAAAGAGATTAAACAGTTTGATATAATTCGACAATTTTACATAAAGGAATAGTCTTGGCAATCGAAAGAACTTTATCAATTTTAAAACCTGATGCAGTGGCAAAAGGTGTTATTGGCAAAATAGTCGACAGATTTGAAAGTCGAGGATTAAGAATAGCTGCTATGAAAAAAATTAAGCTTTCAAATGCAGATGTCGAAGCTTTTTATGCTGTTCATAAAGAACGAGGATTTTTTAAAGATCTTGTTAAATATATGATCAGTGGTCCTGTTGTTGCTATCGTTCTTGAAGGTGAAAATGCAGTCATCGAAAATAGAATGATCATGGGTGCAACAGATCCTAAAAATGCTGTTGCTGGAACAATTAGAGCGGATTTTGCTGAAAGTATCGATGCAAATGCTGTTCACGGTTCTGATTCAGATGAAAATGCTGTTAAAGAAATAGCATTCTTTTTTAGCAAAAGAGAGATTCTCTAAAATATTATGAAGATACCATTTAGTAAAGTTACACGAGATAGTTCGTATCAAATTGATCTTGAAAATATTAATGCTGTTTTTATATTAAAACCTAAAAATAAAACTGGTGATCTTGTTTTTTGTGAATTGAATTTTCATGGCAAATTACAAATGTCATGCAGTATTTGTAATAGTGATAATCTTTTAGAAATAGATGAAAAAGTAGAATTATTAATAAATAATGGTATCTTCAATGGTTTTGACGAAAATTTCGATGTCTATGAAATGTTAGAAGGTTATATCGATTTAAATAATATACTAATAAGTGAACTTGAACTTATTAAAAGTGATTATTATAAATGCGATAATTGTTACGATAAAAATGATATTTAATATAAAAATTAATAAGATAGGAAGTTAAGAAAATGGCAGTTCCAAAGCGAAGATTAAGTAAAACTCGAGGATTAAAAAGAAGCACACATTATAAAATTACTCTTGCGAAACCAATTAAAGAAAATGGTGAGTGGAGAATGCCTCATAGAATGAATAGCAACGGAGAGTATAGCAGATTAAATGATTAATATTGCCCTTGATGCAATGGGTGGCGATTACGGATCAGAACCTATTGTAACTGGTGCTATCCAAGCACTTTTAGAGAGGGACGATTTTACTCTCTCTCTTGTTGGTAAGCGAGACGAAATTGAACCTCTGTTACCAAAAGGGTTATTAAACAGGATTTCTATTATAGAAGCATCTGATGTTATCTCGATGAGCGATTCAGCAACAGATGCATTTAAACGACGAGAAAGTTCAATATATAAAGCTATTGATTTAGTTAAAGATGGCAAAGCTCAAGCTATCGTTTCAGCT
Organism: Campylobacterota bacterium; assembly: GCA_030152305.1. Taxonomy (GTDB): domain Bacteria; phylum Campylobacterota; class Campylobacteria; order Campylobacterales; family Thiovulaceae; genus Thiovulum_C. The sequence continues at coordinate 27,208 of JASKOM010000006.1, read as the reverse complement.
GGTCATAGCGGTTCAACAATGTCTTTAGCTACTTTACGAATCGGAAGACTTCAAAATGTCAGTCGTCCTGCAATTGTTGCACTTATGCCAACTAAAGATAGTAAAAGATCAATCGTTCTTGATGTCGGTGCTAATGTTGATTGCAAACCAGAACATTTATATCATTTTGGTGTTATGGGTGAAGCTTATGCGAGAAAAGTTTTAAAAATAGATTTTCCTAGAGTTGGTCTTTTATCAAACGGTGAAGAAGATTCTAAAGGTAATGAACAGACAAAAGAAAGCTTTAAATTATTAAAAAAATTAAAATCGTTTAAAGGCAACGTCGAAGGAAATAATATTTTTGATGGTTCAGTTGATGTTATTGTTTGCGATGGCTTTGTAGGAAATTTGGTTTTAAAAACCAGTGAAGGTGTTGCCGACACGATTAATTATTTTATCAAAAAGAAAATTAAAAAATCTCCGATCGCTATTGCTGGAGCTTTATTAATGAAAAAAGTTTTTCGTCTTTTGAAAAAAGAAATTGATTATGCTGAATACGGCGGTGCTCCTTTATTGGGTTTAAAATCATGTGTTATTATTAGTCATGGTAAAAGCAATTCTAAAGCTATGAAAAATGCTATTTTTCAGGCTATTACATATGTTGATGCTAAAATAGAACCAGATATTGAACTTCAGTTAAAAAATACGATTGAAAATATAGGATAAATAACAGTGTATGCCTCTTTTAAATCGATAGGTGCATATATACCTGCGAAAGTATTAACTAACAATGATTTAGAAAAGATGGTTGATACTGATGATGAATGGATCTTTCAACGAACTGGTATCAAAGAACGACATATCGCTGATAACGATGAGGTAACAAGTGATTTAGGTGTTAAAGCTGGTCTCATAGCAATTGAACGATCTGGTTTAACTAAAAAAGATATAGATGCTGTTATTTGTGCAACTATTTCACCTGATCATTTTTGTATGCCTTCAACTGCAAATTTAATAGCTCATAAATTAGGGCTTAATCATGTTACTTCTTTTGATATTAGTGCCGCTTGCACAGGTTTTATTTATGCTTTAAATATCGCTAAATCTTTTGTTGAATCAGGAGCTTTTAAAAATGTGTTAATAATTGGTGCCGAAAAATTAAGCACAATTATTGATTATACTGATAGAACAACTTGTATATTATTTGGCGATGGAGCAGGTGCAGCTATTATTAGCGGAACCGACGATAAAGAGAAAGCTATAATCGATGTTCATACTGGTGCCGATGGCTCATATTCTGATTATTTAATTACTCCAGGTGGTGGTTCAGCTGAACCTTGTTCTATTCAAACAATTGAAAATCGAAGACATTTTATGAAAATGCAGGGCAATGCTACTTTTAAAGTAGCTGTTAAAACATTAACAAAAGATGTAATCGATATTCTCAAAAAAAATAATATTAAATCAGAAGATATTAAACATTTTATACCTCATCAAGCTAATTATCGAATAATAAAAGCCGTTGGTGATGCTCTCTCATTACGAGACGATCAAGTTATTTTAACTGTGCATAAATACGGAAATACATCTTCAGCTTCAATTCCAATGGCAATGAATGACCTATGGGAAAAAGGCGGATTAAATTCAGGTGATTTAGTTTTATTAGATGCTTTTGGTGGTGGATTAACTTGGGGAAGTGCCATTTTAAAATTTGGCGGAGAACCAAGTTTAGCTTCAATTAAATAAACATACTAATTTAATATTATATTTGTTTTTCCCTTTTCATTTTAACGAATGGGGATAACAAACCTTCTATAAAATTCAAAAACAAAACGGAGTTTAAATTAATCACATGGAAAAAATTAACTTACAAAATATTCTTTTTTTTCAAAACATCAAAACATCTGAACAAGATTTACAATATATTTCTGGATTAGGAAAAATTATAAATTTAAACCATGGAAATTTTTTATTTTTTCAAGGGGATAAAGCCGATAATTTACATATTTTGCTTAGCGGTAGAATAAAAGTTTATAAAACCAATATTCGTTTTGAAGAAATAGTTATAAATTTTTTTGAAGAAGGTAGCAGTATTGCCGAAATGCCTTTTTTTGAAGATAGTCAATATCCAGCTACGGCAATAGTTGAAAGCAAAGAAGCCGTTGTTTTAATTTTCTCTCGTCAAAATTTTAAAAAAATAGTTGAAAAATATCCAGAAATTTTATATCGATTTATAGCTTCGCTTAGTAAAAAAATAAAAATATTAGATGCTCAAATTGAAAATATTGCTCTTTTATCAAGTGAGCAACGAATTGCAAAATATATGTTAGAAAATTGGAAGAATTTCAAAGATTTAAAACGAAAAGATATTGCTTTGCAATTAAATGTTACTCCAGAACATTTATCAAGAGTATTAAATAAATTTAAAAAATTAGGAATAGAGGTAAATAGCAATTTCTTAAATGAACAGTCAATTTTAACATTAAAACAAATTTCAGAATAACTTTCATTCATTTTTTATTTATAGAGGCTTCAGCCTCCCGTGTCTGCTCATCGTTGTTGATTGCTAAATACACTTTTTTGTTTCGTTAATTATTTAAATTTTTAATCACCGCAACTTGTTTCTTCAGGCATTGGTGGAAGTCCATTTAATGGAACTCTAAAAAATGAATTTAACGGCAAATTCGCTGGAAGCTTAATCGGATATGGATTTCCGCTATGAACACTTTTTAATTCTGTGCCATCTTCTCGAATAATTTTATGAAAACGAATTCTCCATAAATTATCTCGAAAATATATATCTCCAATTTCATTGCTGACCTCATCGATATTTTTATCATTTGGCGAAACGATTTCTAATTCATCTTCTAAAAAAATCGAAAAACGACAAAAGAAAAAACCATCTTTTAAAACGATTCCAGAAACTTGATGAGTTCCCATAATCATCATTTCATTTGTAGTTTGAGTGTCATTTCTTTCAAAAGGTTTATGAATTAAATAGCCATCTGTAAAACCGCGACTTTGAGTCGAGTTTAATTCAGCTTGATAAATTTCAGCTTTGAAATTTCCAGCCATTGAATCATCGATAGCTTGACGATAAGCTTTTGCAGTAATCGCTGTGTAATATGGACTTTTTGTTCGACCTTCGATTTTTATCGAATCAACCGCTCCAGATTCCATGATTTCTTTAACATATGAAACAAGATTTAAATCTTTTGCATTCATAATATAAGTTCCAATGCCTTCGTCTTCTTCGAGTTTTAACAAAGTTCCAGTTTCTGGATTTTCGGCATATAAAATATATGGAAAACGGCAATCATTTGCACAACTTCCGCGATTTGGCACACGACCATTTTGAAGCGAACTTATTAAACATCTTCCACTGTAAGCAAAACACATTGAACCATGAACAAATATTTCTATTTCTAATTTTGGAATATCATTTTTTATAGCGATGAGGTCGCGAAGTGAAATTTCTCGGGCTGAAATAATTCGAGATACACCTAAATCATAATAAAAACGGGCATCAAGCGAATTAAGAACATTTGCTTGAGTCGAAAGATGAATAGGCATATTTGGAGCGATTTTTCTAGCCATCGATAAAACCCCTGGAGTCGAAACGATAAAAGCATCTGGATTTAAATCTCGCATTTTTGCAATATGATTTTCTAATAATTTTAATTGCGAATTAAAAGGAAAACCGTTTATCGTTACATAAACTTTTTTATTTCTTGCATGAGCATATTCGATTCCAGATGTGAAATCTTCCATCGTAAAATCTTTTCCCGCTCGAATTCGAAGTGAAAAATGACTAACTCCGCCATAAACGGCATCAGCACCATAATCAATAGCTATTTTTAATTTTTCGAGATTTCCAGCAGGTGAAAGTAATTCTGGTTTTTTAATAATTTTATCTTTGAAAATCAAATTTTGACCTTTTTAATTTTTAACAAATCTTATCAATTTTTTATTTATTTCTTTTTAGATTTCTTACGAGTTTCCATGACTAAACGAAAACCAGTGTCATTCATTTTTAATGAAGAAATAAAACCTAATCTGTTACTTTGTTTGAGATTTTGATAAGAATCATTCCAAGAACCACCTTTAACAACTCGTTCGTCACTTTTTTTGTTTTGTCGCGGTTTGCCGTCATTAGGAATACCGACTAAATCAGCCTGATAAATATCTTGACACCATTCCCAAACATTGCCAACAGTGTCATAAATATTCCAACCGTTGGGCATTTTGTTGCCGATTTGATGAGTTGATTCGACAGAATTAACTGAAAACCAACCGTATAAACTTAAACCATTTTCTCCACCATTAAAAAAAACAGCTGGATCTGAACCGCCTCTAAATGCAAATTCCCATTCTGCTTCAGAAGGTAAGCGATAATAATCGCCACTTTTTTTACTTAACCATTCGGCATAAGCTACTGCATCTTCATAACTAATATTGATAACTGGTTGTTTGCCTCGTCCCCAACCGCTATCATTTGGCAAAGTTCTTTTTGTATTTCTGGCAAATTTATCATATTCTTCAAATGTAATTTCATATTTACTAAAAAAATATTCATATTTGATATTTATTTGAACAGAACTATTATTTATTTTATCATTCATAATAAAATTTCCACCGTTAATTAAAACCATTTCAGGTGATATATAAATCCCGTTATCTTTTCGTTCCATTTCAATTAAACCACTTTCAACTTCAACAGGAAGAAATTCAGCGGTTTCGTTTGCTTCATTTTCAATAACGGATTCATCGCTTTCTTCAATTTCTATCATTGAACAACCTGAAAAAATCATAACAGCAATTAATAAATTAACATTAAAAATAGAATACATATTTAGCCTCCAAGAAATAAGATCTTTCGATCCAATATAGATTTGATTCATTTGTTATAGAATAATTAATACCAAATGAAAAACGAAATGGTAAAAGATCTATATGAATAACTGCTCCATATTTACCAGACATCGAAAAGGTATCAGAAAGAATAATAGTATCTCCTTTTTCGATAATACTATTTTTAAAAACACCAATATTTTCAACCATTGAATTATTTAAATCTCCTGCATAAGTAACATACATTGCTTTACCGTTTAAAATATTTACTCCTGCACCAAAATAAGGACCAACATAAAACATTCCAGCTCGATATAAAACGGATCCAATCCACGAAAACGAAAGAGCATTTATCTCTGAACCAATCGGTAGAGATTTGCCATATGGAAAAAACCCATTTGGTAAAAAAGGTGTTTGACTGCTATATTTTAAATAACTTAATTGCAAATTATTACGAAACAATAAATTAGTTTTCTTGGAAATCGATAAATCTCGAAAATTAATTTTAAAAACAGGTGCCAACATTTGTTTTGAATAAAATTCCATTGTTCGATTAATCGTTGGAAATTCAATTTGTGGATTAATTTCGAGATATGCTTCATTTACAAATGCCATTCCAATTTCAATATTAATTTTAGGTTTATATTTTAAACTAGAAGTTTCTTTATTATTTTCGATTTGTTCATTTTTAAAAAAACCAGAAGGATAAATTCTTTGTTTATTATTAATTCCTTCGATATAAATTCTTCCACCGTTGCTATTATCATACGAATATAAATTAATTTTTAAAATTAATATTATTAAAATTAATTGCTTATTTGTTTTTAACAATTTGCTCTCTTTTATAAAAAATTTCATTTTGTAATTTTAATCAAAGACGACATGAAAATCACCTCATCAACAAAATTATTCTTTATTTTTATCGCAATAATCGAAATACTATTTTTAATAATAGAAACTGTTAAAATTTCAAGACACAATAATCTTAAATTGATATGGAGAAATTTAATGGAAAAATTAGAATTGCTCTACGAAGGCAAAGGCAAAAAGCTTTATTCAACTAGCGACAAAAATCAATTCATCGCTGAATTCAAAGATGACTTAACTGCATTTAATGCTCAAAAACGATCTCAAGAGCTTGGCAAAGGGATTTTAAATAACGAAATTAGCACAATTATTTTCGGCGAACTTTCAGACAACGGAATCAAAACACACTTTTTAAAAAAATTAAACGAACGAGATATGCTTGTTAAACGAGTAAATATCATTCCTATTGAAGTTGTTGTTCGAAATGTAGCAACTGGTTCATTAACAAAACGACTTGGAATTCCAGAAGGTCGAGAACTGACAACTCCAATTGTTGAGTTTTATTATAAAAACGATGCAATGAATGATCCAATTATTAATGACGAACATGCCGTAATTATGGGACTTGTTGATAAATCTGAAGAGTTAGAAACTCTCAAAGTTCAAGCTCGAAAAGTAAATGATATTTTAAAACCGTTTTTTGCAAAAGTCGGTTTAAGATTAATTGATTTTAAACTTGAATTCGGCAAAGATCAAAATGGTGAAATTATTCTTGCTGATGAAATTTCACCAGATAGTTGCAGATTCTGGGACAGCACAACAGGCGAAAAATTAGACAAAGATCGATTCCGACAAGATATCGGCGGTGTAAAAGTTGCTTACGAAGAAGTTAAAAATAGAATTTTAGTTCTAAAAAAAGGCTATAAAGCTATCGTTAATATTTTCTTAAAAGAAGGTGTTCTTGATTCAGCGGGAAAAGCTGTTAATCATGCTCTTGGTTCATTAGGTTTTGGTGAAACTGTTAATGATGTCCGAATTGGTCGTCAAATCGTTTTAAAAGTTTCGGCAAATAGCAAATCTGATGCTGAAGCTCAAACACGACAAATGTGTGAATCGCTTTTAGCTAATACTGTTATCGAAGATTATAATATCGAGATTATAAATGGCTAAACGAGTCGCGATTCTTCAATTTCCGGGAACTAACTGCGAATTTGATACAGAATATGCTTTTAAAAAATTAGGAGCTGAAACTGAAATAGTTTGGCATAAAAACGAAAAATTACCTGAAAATATCGATTTAATCGTTGTTCCTGGTGGTTTTAGTTATGGCGATTATTTACGAAGTGGTGCAATCGCACGATTTGCTCCAATTATGAAAGAAGTTTCTGAATTTGCTAAAAACGGTGGCAATGTTCTTGGAATTTGTAACGGTTTTCAGATTCTTGTTGAAGCTCATTTATTACCAGGTGCAATGATGCGAAATGACGGACTTCATTTTATTTCTAAACAGCAATATTTAAAAATCGAAAATAATAATAATTTGTTTTTGTCTGATATGACTGTTGGCGAAATCGTTAAAGCTCCAATTGCTCATGCTGAAGGTAAATTTTTTATCGATGAGGTCGGCTTAAATAATTTAAAAGAAAATAATCAAATTCTTTTGACTTATTGCGATGAAAACGGAAATAAAATAAATCCAAACGGTTCAATCGAAGCAATCGCTGGAATTTGTAATCGAGAACGAAATGTTTTTGGTTTAATGCCACATCCTGAAAGAGCTATCGAATCGATTCTTGGCTCATCTGACGGTGTTCGTATGTTGCAGGGTTTTTTTAAATAAATAATTAATGAGAAAAATTTATCTCATATTATTAATTCTCTTCCCCTTTTTATGGGGATCCGAATCAGAGAATTCTGGACAGAATTTATATATCGATTATAATAAAGTCCCCGATCGAGTTTATGTCGGTCAAGTTTTTTATATCGAATATAAAACAACTGTTGTATCTGAAAATTATGATAAATTATTTTATAAATTTTCAGGTGGCAACGGAGTAGAAAAATTATCAAAAGATAAAGAACCTAAACGAGAAATCGTTGATGAAGACGGTGTTATTTCTGTTTATGATCGATTTTATTTCGTTGCAAAAGATACTAAAATAACAACTCCACGATTATATGCATCGATAAAATATAAAGAAGGCAATGCAACATTAAGAAGTGAAGCATCGTTAAATGGCAAAAAAATAACTGCTATGACTCTTCCAGAAACAGCTCAATTTTCGAATATTCTTGCTAAAAATCTTGATATTTATAAAACACTTGCTAATAAATTCGATGAAGAAAATAATATCTTAACGATTTATATCAAAGCTGAAGAAACGATATTAAAAAATATTAAATTCGATGAGCCTTATATTAAAAAACAGGGAATCGAAGGAATCGTAAAAGATAGTTTTCAACTTTCTGATTTAAGTTATTATATTGTCGTTCCTCGACATTATGATAATTTTACTTTTAAATATTTTAATACTGAAACTTTTCAGTTCTCAAAAATTGATATTCCGATTGATGTTCGTGATGATATGGTTTCAACTGCAAAAGATTTACGACCAAAACGACTCGATCATATCGCTAAAATAAAATTAGGTATAGCTATCGGTGTAGCCGTGTTTTTTATAATTTTATTTTATTTTTATCAACATTTTTTTAATTTATTAATTTCGATCGTCGGTGTCGGGTTTTCTATTGATATGCTTATGCCAAAACCAAGTGTTTGTGTAAATAATGGATCTGTTGTTCGAATTTTGCCAATGACCTCATCAACAGCATTTAGACAAGTCGAAGAAAAACAGATATTTGACAAAATTTATGAAAAAAATGGCTTTATAAAAATAAGATTTACAGAAGAAGAAGAAAGTGAAGGTTGGGTCAGTAATGAAGATATTTGCAAAAATTAGAGCCTTTTATGTCATGTTCGTTGTTATGTTTTGTGTAGGATTAATGATTCCGTTTGTTTTAATTTTTAAAAAATTTGGCAAAGATCATGTTTTACGACGATGGACATCGATATCAATTTTAAAATTATCAGGTGTAAAAGTTGAAATAGAAGGACAAAGAGCAACAGATACTCAAATGTTTGTTTTAAATCATCAAAGTATGCTTGATATTATGCTTCTAGAAATGGCAGTTATCGATTTAGATATCGCTTGGGTTGCTAAATTAGAACTTTTTAAATTAAAATATTTCGGTTTAGCTTTGTCTTTAACTGATATGATCGATGTCGATCGCGAAGATAAAAACGGAATAATTAAATTATTAAAAGATGTCAAAAATAAAATTGATAAAAAAAGAGTCGTTGCTATTTTTCCTGAAGGAACTAGAAATGCAAATGATAAGTTTTTGCCTTTTAAAGCTGGTGCATCAATGATCGCTAATAAATATAATCTAAAAGTTCAACCAGTTTTATTAGTAAATAGTGGAAAACGATTTGATGTAAAAAATTTAGTTTCTTCTCGTGGTGTTGTTAAAATAATATTTTTTGAACCGTTTATCGCTTCGAAAGATAATGATTGGCTCGAAGATATTAAAAATAAAATGCAAAATAGACTTTTAGATGAAATTAAAACAATTAATTAATAAAGATAGTAATGAGTATAGAAGAATTAAATAATGAAACTAAAGCAAATGAAATTGATTCGTTTCGTATATTTGAAGTAAAAACTTTATATTATAAATTTACTCTTGATCAAGATTGGTCAATTAGATTTCATTTTGTTCATAGAGATGAAAGAAAATATCAATATAAATGGATATTAAAATCCCATTTTTTAAAAGAACATATTATTTTATCAAAAGAAAATGCTACTGAATATATCGAAAAATATAAATCTAAACCACGATTAATTTTAGGATTCGTATTTAATAAAAAATTTAAAAAAATAGAAATTAATCATCGTGGAGATTTAGCTTTTTATTTAGATAAATTCGATGTTCCACCACCAGATAATTCAACTTTATATTAATTTTCGAAATAAAAAAATAGCCTCATCAATATTTATAAAATTAACGATGAGGTATCAAAAATCAAATAGACTTAATGAATAATTAAATGAAAAACAGCACCGTTTTGCGAGTTTTCAGCAAATATTTTTCCACCGTTACCTTCAATCATTTTTTTTGCAATATTTAAGCCTAAACCCATACCAGATTGACTTTTACCACTTGTAAAAGGTTTAAATAAATTTTTTAAAATATTTTCAGGAATTCCACCACCATTATCTTCGATTAATATTTCCGAAAAATATCCATGTTTTTTTATCGAAATATCAATTCGTCTTTCTTCGAATAATATATGTGAAATTGATAACTGTTCTAAAGAATTCTGAAGAATAACTAATAAAATTTTAATTAATTGATTTTTAGGGAAAGTTACATATTTAGACTCATCTAAACAGTGAATTCGTTTATAGTCTTGATTTAAGAGTTCACCGTTAAAATATATATTTGCTATGTATTTCGATTTATGATATAAAAATAAATATATGTCATAAATTACATCTGTTAAATCTAGAACTTGCGAAACTTCATTACAATTAGAACCATATTCTTGTAATAGATCGATAATTAATTGAATTCGTTCGACACCATTTTGAATTGCTTTAAGATTTTCTTCAAATAATTCTTTAAGATTCATGTCATCAATTAAAGATAAATCCATTTCCATTAAATCAGCACTTCCACGAATATAAGTCAAAGGTGTATTAACTTCGTGAGTTAAACCTAAAGACAGTTCTCCGATTGAAACCATTTTTGCCTGAAGATATTCCCGATCTTTTAATTCCTCAAGTTCTGTTACATCAACAAAAGTATAAATATATAAACAAGCTCGTTCTACATATGAAATATTAAAATATGCATTAAATACATAATTATCTTGACCTTTGCTAAAATTAATTTTTTTAGGCTGATATGGTTTAAGAAGCATTTCATCGATCCATTTATCATTAATTGTTGGAACAATATCTCTGATATCACGATCATATGCTAATTTACTTTCAAAGAAATTTTCAAAGCCACGATTCCAGCTAACTAATTTATAGTCTCCAGATGTTGCAAACGAAATCATCGGTTGAGCATCAAACAATTTTTTGAGCAAACTAAATTCTTTATTCATGAATTATCTCGCTTATCTTGAGATCTGAATTATTAAAAATTCTGTTGATATAATTATCGCATATTTTAAAATAGGGATTTAAATGCAAAAAACAAGATGGCGAAATAGTAAAAAAACAAAATTCAGACCTGATAACATCGAAAACTCAATTAATCATAAAGTTATTTATGGTTCTTTTGGAAGTCGTTTTTTTGCAACTGTAATGGACATGTTTTTGATTATTATGCCCGTTAATATCGTTGTTGGATTAATTTACGGCTACGAATCTATGAAAAATCCTGAATTACATCCAACTGCTGGAATTATTCAAATGATTATCGTATTAATTATTACTGTTTTATTTTGGACAATTAGCGGTCAAACTCCTGGTAAAAAAGCTTTAAATTTAGAAATAGTCAATAATAAAACATTGCAAAAAATCTCTTTATTTCAAGCAATTATTAGATATTTAGCCTATTTTTTATCAATGATTTCGTTGATTGGATTTTTTATGCCATTATTAAATAAACAACGAAAAACACTTCATGACATCATTGCTGGAACAATAGTTATTCAAAAAAATATTAACAATTAAAAATTATTAATATCATTCGCTTAGTTATATAATCATTAAAATTTGTTAATTGGTTATAATTATTTCAAAAACTGGAGCAATAATTCATGGCTTTAAACTATGGAATGGGAGATCTAAAAAAGGGTCTAAAAATCGAGATGGATGGTATTCCTTATAGAATTACAGAATATCAACATGTTAAACCTGGTAAAGGTGCAGCTTTCGTTCGAACAAAAATTAAAAGTTTAATTAACGGTCGAGTTGTTGATAAAACTTTTCATGCTGGTGATAAATGTCAAGAGCCAATGTTAGAATATAAAACTATGCAATTTTTATATTTAGATGGCGACATGCTTCAATTTATGGATACAACGACTTATGAACAAATTGGTTTAGCTGAAGAACAAGTTGGCGAAACTGTTAAATGGTTAATCGACGGTTCGACTGTTAATGTCGTTTTACATAATGGCAAACCTATTTCTGTTGATGTTGATGAGGTCATCGAATTAGAAGTTGTTGAAACTCCACCAAACTTTAAAGGCGATACTCAAGGCGGACGAAAACCAGCTACTTTAAATTCTGGTGCTGTTGTTCAAGTTCCATTTCATATTCTCGAGGGAGATCGTATTCGTGTTAATACGGTTGAAGGCGAGTATATGGAAAAAGTTAAATAACTTATATTTATATAGGAATCATCAATGTTTGATGAGATTCAATTTGAAAAAATAATTAGATTACCTAAATATGTCTTCGCAGCAGTTAATGAAATTAAAATGAGCGAACGACGAAATGGCAAAGATGTTATCGATTTCAGCATGGGAAATCCAGACGGAAATACACCAAAACATATCGTTTCGAAATTAATCGAAGCTTCTCAAAAAAGTGGAAATTATGGCTATTCAGCAAGTAAAGGTATTTATAAATTAAGACTTGCAATTGCTGATTGGTATAAACGAAGATATGGTGTTGATATCGATCCAAACGGTGAAGCTGTTGCAACAATGGGATCAAAAGAAGGTTACACTCACCTCATCGAGGCGATTACAAATGTCGGCGATGTGGCTATTGTTCCAGATCCAACTTATCCGATTCATAGTTATGCTTTTACTTTGGCAGGTGGAACAGTTCGAAAAATGGCTATGAAATATAATAATAGCTTTGAACTTGATGAAGACCAATTTTTTATAGATTTGAAATCAGCTATTAAAGAATCTGTTCCAAAACCAAAATATGTTGTTGTCAATTTTCCTCATAATCCAACAACTGTTACGGTAACACCAAATTTTTATGTTCGACTTGTTGAAATAGCAAAAAAAGAGCGATTTTATATAATTAGTGATATTGCTTATGCTGATTTAGTTTTTGACGGTTATAGAACTCCTTCGATTTTTGAAGTTGAAGGTGCAAAAGATGTCGCTGTCGAAAGTTTTACTTTGTCAAAAAGTTATAACATGGCTGGTTGGCGAGTTGGTTTTATCGTTGGAAATCGTAAATTAATTGGAGCTTTAGAAAAAATAAAAAGCTGGATTGATTATGGAATGTTTACTCCAATTCAGATTGCCGCAACAGTTGCTTTAAATGGCGATCAAAGTTGTGTAGAAGACATTCGAAAAACATATGAAGATCGACGAGATTTTTTAATCAAAAGTTTTAATAATGCTGGTTGGCAAATGGATAAACCTCGAGCTTCGATGTTTGTTTGGGCGAAAATTCCTGAAAAAATGAGACATCTTGGCAGTTTAGAATTTAGCAAAAAATTAATTCTCGAAGCACAAGTTGCTGTTAGTCCGGGAATTGGTTTTGGTGAATATGGCGACGAATATGTTCGAATCGCACTTATCGAAAACAAAAACCGAATTAAACAAGCATCAAAAAATATTAAACAATTCCTCAAAGAATATTCAGAAGAAACTTCAATAAAAAATTAATTTATAAATCACCTCATCAAAAATAATATGTTGATGAGGTTAAGTTTAATTACTTAATTGTCTTATTACAGGTAAATTTTCCCAATTAACTTTTTTTAAATTATCGAGCAATGTTTCGAGATAATTCACATCAAGAGATTCGCTTGAACTATGAGCATGGGAATAACCAACAGCAATATTTAAGCATTCATTTATGTAATCTTTAAAAGTGTATGAATCTGTAAATGATCCATGAGGTGAAGGTTCATGATTCATGTTTAATTCTGATGCCAATGCCAAAGCATATTCGCGAGAAGCACATATTTCACTTCTTTGTTCAATGATAATTTCATATTGATCTTTTCTGTCAAAAGCAATCATTTGAGTTAAATGGCTGATTTCAGTCAATTGATTAGATAAAAATTCTCTTGAACCAATTCGACCATGTTCTTCATTTCTAAAAAAGAAAAAATTAGCATTCAATCCTGATTTATATAACATTAATAGTAAATATACTCCAGCTCCGTTATCCGCACCAAGAACTAAACTTGTATATTTGTTAAGTGTATTTGGCAACGAAACAATGCCATCGTCAATAACTATTTCTTGTATTTCTGTGTTTGAATCTCTTGAAACTGTATCAACATGAGCACAAAATGCTAAGTTACTTTGATTATTTAACAAATAAAGATTACCATAATTATCACTTTGTATATTTGGAATATTATATTTGATAATATCAAGAAGTTTTGATTCTCCAATGGAACCATGAGGTCTGTTGAGTTCTAAGATTTGTCTAAGTAATGGATTAATTGTATTCATTTTATTCCTATTTGTATTTATGCAAATTAGCACACAAATTAATTATTGAAATCATAATAATAGGCAAAATTAATAAGGTTGTTAATTATATAATAAAACAAGTAAAAATATTAAAATGGATATTTATTAAATATTGTTGCCATGATTTATAACAATAAATTAACAAAATTTTTTAAATAAGAGTTTTTTCGGTAATATAACTTTTAAAGAGTTTTCAGATGATTGCTCATTTAAAACAAGAGGAGTTTCTATGTTAGAAATTCGTTGGCACAGTCGAGCTGGTCAAGGTGCCGTAACAGGTGCTAAAGGTCTAGCTGATGTTATTGCCACAACGGGTAAATTTGTTCAAGCTTTTGCTTTTTACGGTTCTGCAAAGCGAGGGGCTGCAATGACAGCTTATAATCGAGTTGATGACGAAGAAATTATTAATCATGAAAAATTCATGAATCCTGATTTTGTTCTTGTTATCGACCCTGCTTTGACTTATACAGACGATATTACGATGAATGAAAAAGATTCGACTAAATATATCGTAACAACACATTTAAGTCTTGATGAGTTATTAAAAACTCAACCAAAATTAGAAGGTAAAGATGTTTATGTCGTTGATTGTATGAGAATTTCTCAAGAAACAATCGGACGACCTATTCCAAATACTCCAATGCTTGGTGCCTTAATGCGAGTTTCTGAAATGTATAGCATTGAATTTTTTAAAGATAACATGCACAAAGTTTTATCTAAGTTTCCAAAAAAAGTTATCGATGCTAATATGACTGCTATCGAACGAGCTTATAACGAAGTTAATAATAAAAGAGGTTAATAATGGCAAAAGAAACCAAAGGTTGGAACGAATTTGATGCTGGTGCAATTCTATTTTCGTTTAACAAAGAAACAACAGTTTCGAATTTAGCTACGACTTTACCAGAAAATAGAGCTTATTCTCAATCGAATTCATATACTGCTTCAGTTGCTGATTGGCGAGTTGAAAAACCTGTTTTTAATCGCGATTTCTGTATTGATTGTCAATTCTGTTGGATCTATTGTCCAGATATGAGTATCGTATCTCGAAATGAAAAAATGGTCGGTGTTGATTATGACCATTGCAAAGGTTGCGGTATTTGTGTTGATGTTTGTCCAACAAATCCAAAATCATTATTAATGTTCGAAGAGAAAAAATCTGAAAATGAAGCTCTTGCCAACTGGCCTAAAAAAGAGAGCAAAAAAGATAAGGAGGCTAATTAATTATGGCTGATAAAATGGAACTTAAAGAAGTTGAAGTTTGGGATGGAAATCTAGCTTCTGCTCATTCGCTTAGACAAGCTCAAGTTGATGTCGTGGCTGCTTATCCAATTACTCCATCGACTCCAATTGTTGAAAATTATGCAGGATTTTTAGCTAATGGCTATGTTGATGGCGAATATGTCATGGTCGAATCAGAACATGCTGCGATGTCTGGTTGTATCGGTGCTTCTGCTGCTGGTGGTCGTGTTGCAACTGCTACCTCATCACAAGGTTATGCTCTTATGGTTGAGACTTTATATCAGGCTTCTGGTATGAGATTACCAATCGTTTTACATGTCGTAAATAGAGCTTTAGCTGCACCGCTTAATGTTAATGGCGATCATTCTGATATGTATTTAGGTCGAGATTCAGGCTGGATTCAATTAGATTCTTTTAGACCACAAGAAGCTTATGACTTAGGTTTAATGGCTTTTAAAATCGGTGAAGATCATGATATTAGACTTCCTGTTATGGTTCATCAAGATGGCTTTTTATCAAGTCATACTGCTCAAAATATTCGACCATTACAAGATGATGTTGCATATAATTTTGTTGGTGAATATAAGCCATATAATGCAATGCTAAATTTTGAAAAACCTGCAACTTATGGTGTTCAAACTGAAGAAAATTGGCATTTCGAACATAAAGCTAGACAACATTTTGATTTAATGACAAAAGTTATGCCAAAAATTAAAAGTGTTTTTGCTGAATTCGAAAATTTAACAGGTCGAAAATATAAAATCGTTGAAGATTATTATATGGAAGATGCTGATATTGCCGTAATTGCAATGGGAACAACTGTTGAAACTGCTAAATTATCTGCTCGAATCGCTCGAAAAAGTGGTTTAAAAATCGGTGTAATCGGTATTCGTGTTTTACGACCTTTCCCATTTGATGAGGTAGCTGAAATTTTAAAAAATGTTAAAGCTATTGGAACTCTTGATAGAAGTTCGCCAAATGGAACAGTCGGCATGTTATATAACGAAATTGCTGGTGCAATGCTCGGAATCGGTAAAGCTCCAATTATGAGAAATTATATTTATGGTCTTGGCGGTCGAGATATTACTGTTGAAATGTTAAAAAATATTTATAATGAACTTAATGAAGATGCTATTGCTGGTAAAAGATTAGGTGCTGTTCAGAAATTTATAAATGTTCGTGGGCCAGAACTCACTTTTCTTGGAAAATAATTAAAAGGAAAATATAAAAATGGCTGAAGAAAAAAAGATAAAAAATCTTAAATCGTTTTCGACATCGGCTGATCGATTTGAAGGTGCAAACTTATTATGTCCAGGATGTGCTCACTCGATTATCGTTCGAGAAGTATTAAATGCAACTAATGATGATTTAGTTATTTCTGCTTCAACAGGTTGTCTCGAAGTTTGCACAGCTGTTTATCCATATACATCGTGGGATGCTTCATGGATTCATATCGGTTTTGAAAATTCTGCAACTGCCGTTACAGGAGCTGAAGCAATGTATAAAGCTCTTAAACGAAAAGGTAGATTATTTCAACCAGAACGAACTCCAAAATTCGTAGCATTTGGTGGCGATGGTGCAAGTTATGACATCGGTTTTCAATGGATTTCTGGGGCTTTCGAACGAGGTCATGATTTCATGTATGTAACTTTAGATAATGAAGTTTATGCAAATACAGGCGGTCAAAGTTCAGGTTCAACTCCAATTGGTGCTTCAACAACAACAGCTCCAGCGGGTCGAGTAAGTTACGGCGAAAAAAGACACAAAAAAGATATGATGGCAATTATGGCCGCTCACGGTGCTCCATATGTTGCGCAAGTTGCTCCAAACAAATGGAAAGACATGGTCAAAAAAATTCAAACTGGATTTAACACAAAAGGACCTGTTTATATCAATGCAATGAGTGCCTGCACAACAGAATGGAAATTCCCAGCTTCTGACACAATTGCTGTTTCTGATATTGCTGTTGATAGTTTAGTTTTCCCACTTTACGAAATAATTAACGGAACAGAATTAAATATTACATATAGACCAAAAAATATAATTCCAGTTCGAGATTATTTAGGTGTTCAAGGGCGATTTAAACATCTTTTCCAACCAGAAAATGCTCATTTAATCGATGCTTGGCAAAAACGAGTTGATGCACATTGGGCATATTTACAAAAACGAGAAGAAGCTAGAGTTTAAAAAATAAATAAACAATCTATCTTTTAATTAATTAACAAAAACATCTCTTTCCTTATATTTCAACAGGAAAGAGAATAAAAATGTGCTTAACCGTCGTTGTTTTATCATCCATTAAGTTAATATAATTGCAATGTTTAAAATATCGTTAAAGGTAAAAAATTATGGCAAAAAAATATCAAACTGCACTCCAAATATGCCAAGCACAACAGATAAACCATCTGGTGGTGGAAGAGGAAACTGTAATTCAACAAGTCAAACATCTTCATCTAGTTCTGGAAGTAAAGGTAGCTCTTCTGGTTCAAAAAAATAAATAATTATTATTTAATAATTTTTAACTTATAATCAGGATGGTTAAAACCTGATTTATATGAAACTGTTAATAACAGGGCTTTAACTTATTTTGAACTTAAAAAATATGAACTTGCTAAAGCTGATGTAATTAAAGCTCATGAAAATGGATTTAGTGATACATATAATTTATTAAAATCACAAAATTATATAAAATAAACTTAAGTTTTTCATCAAAATATCAGTCATCCCGAATTTATTTCTGGATCTAAGTTTTGTTTTTATAATTAAGTTTTATTTAAAATATGCAAATATTCAAAAGTTGATGTTGCTGTGTGATTTCTATTTTCATTTTTATCAGCTTTAAATCTTTTATATTCTTGTATTTTTAAATCATATTTTCCGTATTTCGACATTATCGTTTTTATTTCTTCTGGAGTCATTAAACCTTCATTGTTATAACTTAAAAAAATAAATTGAAATTTTGCATTTTTGATCAGTTCTTCAAAGCTTTGAGAAACTTCCAATTTTTTAGAATAACTAGATTTATTATATTTTCTCATGCCAGTTTTGCCATATGGAATAAAATTATCGTAAATAGCGATCGTGTTTAAAATATGATAATTTGCACTGTATTGCCTTTGATTATACGGTGGATCAAGATATAAAATATCTCCATGAATTATTTTAATAAGTTCGTTGCTATCTAGTTTATAAACTTCGTGAGAATTATTTGTATGTTCATAACATGCTGATTCTAAGGTCATATTTTTTAAAGCCGATTTTTTGAGCTTTTTTAAATAAGCACCATAAACAGTTGCAGTATTTGCGACTTTATCGGCACTTTCTAATAAAGAAGATAATAAAAAATAATATGTTTCGTCATCGATTTGATGACTATCTTGCAATTCTTTTATTTTAGTTCGAATCGTATCAATTTTTTTTCCGTTAAAATCACTAAAATATAATCTTCCGCTACCACTTCCATAGCAATAATTATTATAAATAAAGCCATTATCAATAAGCTCTAAAGAATTTAAATAAATTATTAAATCATGTTTATTAGCTAATTCTTGATGATTGTAAATATAATTTTTATTAAGAACAAAACTATAATCTTCTAAATCGTTGCTTATTATTTTTTGAACATCTTTTTTAAAAGCTCGTCCAACGATGCCAGTTCCTGCAAATAAATCACAAAATACTTTTTGCGATAAATCATTGCCAACAACTTTAATAATTTCTTCTTTGAGAAATGGTAATAATTTAAATTTTGATCCAATATAATTCATGATCTTCTTTTATAATTTTAATTTAAATAATTAATATAAAAATAGTGATAGGTTTCTCTTTCATGTTATTTAAAAAAACAAGAAAGAGATAAAAAATAAGTTAATTAAAATTGAATTAAGCCATTAATTGGACTTGAAGCGGTTGCATAAGGTTTTTTTGCCATTCGACCAGATAAATATGCAAGTCGTCCAGCGATGACTCCATATTTCATGGCTTCAGCCATTTTGACAGGATCTCCTGCGAGAGCAATTGCACTATTTGTTAAAACACCGTCAGCACCTAATTCCATGGCAATCGCTGAATCTGAAGCTGTTCCAACACCTGCATCAACAATTACGGGAATATTAACTGCTTCTTTTACAAATACGATGTTATATTTATTTTGAATTCCTAAACCACTTCCAATTGGCGATGCAAGAGGCATAACGGCACTTGCTCCAGCATTTTCTAATCTTTTTGCTGTAATTGGATCATCATTTGTATAAGCCATAATCGTAAAACCATCTTTTGCCAAAATTTCAGTGGCTTTAATCGTTTCGATCACATCAGGATAAAGAGTTTTTTTCGAATCACCGATAACTTCGAGTTTAATTAAATCTAAGCCAGTTGCTTCTCGAACAAGTCTAAAAGTCGTAATTGCTTCTTCAGCTGTAAAACAACCTGCACTATTTGGAAGAATTTTTATATTTGTATCTCGAAAATAGTCCATTAAATTTGGTTCGTTGCGATTTGTTATATTTACTCGTCGAACAGCAACCGTAATTAATTCTGAACCACTTATCAAAGTAGCTTCTCGAGTTGTTTGGAAATCTTTATATTTGCCACTTCCGACAATTAATCTACTGTTAAATTTATATTTGCCTATTTCTAAACTATGCAATATATTTTCTCCATTTCGTTAAAAATACATAAATTATATTTTATGTTTCAAGAAATAATAACAGAATTTTATATATATAATAAATTTAAGAAGTGTTTGATAACAAAAAGCCTGATAAATATCAGACCTTTTGTTTTATAAAAAAGAAGATTTTAGAAGATTAAATATTATTTATAATTTGATTAAATGTTGCACTTGGTCTCATAACAGCTGAAACTTTTTCGAATACTGGTTTGTAATATCCGCCTAAATCTGCTGGTTTGCCTTGAACTGAAGCTAATTCGCTAACGATTGTTGTTTCGTTTTCGATTAAAGCTTTTGCAACTGATTCAAATTTAGCTTTTAATTCAGCTGAATCATTTTGATTTGCAAGAGCTTCAGCCCAATACATAGCTAAATAAAAATGGCTACCTCTGTTATCGATAGTTCCTAATTTTCGTTGTGGCGATTTGTTGTTTTCGAGTAATTTTCCTGTTGCCTCATCAAGAGCTTTTGCAAGAACATTAGCTTTTGAATTATTTGTCGAATTTGCAATATGTTCAAAAGATGGAACAAGTGCTAAAAATTCGCCGAGTGAATCCCATCGGAGATAATTTTCTTCTTGAAGTTGTTGAACATGTTTTGGAGCTGAACCACCTGCACCAGTTTCGAATAAACCGCCACCATTCATTAATGGAACAACACTTAACATTTTTGCCGATGTTCCAAGTTCAAGAATTGGATATAAATCTGTGTTGTAATCTCGAAGAACATTTCCTGTTACAGAAATTGTATTTTCGCCTCGTCTTGCTCGTTGAATTGAAACACGAGAAGCATCTCGAACACTCATAATTTCGATATCTAAGCCAGTTAAGTCATAATCTTTTAAATATAAATCAACTTTTTTTCTAACTTCAACATGATGAGCTCGATCTTCGTCTAACCAGAAAATTGTTTTCCAGCCTGTTGCTTTTGCTCGATTAACAGCTAATTTAACCCAATCTCGAATCGGTGCATCTTTAACCATAACCATTCGCCAAATATCGCCACACTCGACATTTGATTCATGAATAATATTATTATCTGAATCTGTAACAACAACTCGACCATCAGCTGGAATTTCAAAAGTTGTGCCGTGTGAACCATATTCTTCAGCTTGTTGAGCCATAAGTCCAACATTTGGAACTGTTCCCATTGTTCGCGGATCTAAAGCTCCATTTGCGATACAGTCTTTAACTGTTTCGTCATATAACGGTGCATATGTGCTATCTGGAATAGTAAATTTTGCATCTTTTGTTTTGCCATTTCGATCCCACATTTTGCCACCTTCTCGAATTGCTGCTGGCATTGAAGCATCGATAATTACATCGCTAGGAACATGTAAATTAGTAATTCCTTTTTTGCTATCAACCATTGCAATTTCTGGCTGTTGTGAATAAACCTCATCGAAATCAGCTTTAATTTCAGCCTGTTTTTCAGCTGGTAATTTTGTAATTTTTGCATATAAATCACCAAGACCATTATTAAAATTAACACCTATAGATTTTAAAGTTTCGGCATGTTTTTCAATTGCTGATTTATAAAATACTTTAACAGCATGACCAAACATAATTGGATCAGAAACTTTCATCATCGTAGCTTTCATGTGAAGCGAAAATAAAACACCTTTTGCTTTTGCATCAGCGATTTGTTCATCAAGAAATTTAACAAGAGCTTTTTTGCTTAAATATGTCGCATCAACGATTTCGCCATTTTTTAATTTAACAGCTTCTTTTAGAACTTTTGTTGAACCGTCGTTAGCAATAAATGTAATTTTTGCAACAGTATCTTTTGTCATTGTTGTCGCTTTTTCGTTAGCTCGGAAATCGCCACTGTCCATTGTCGAAACATGAGATTTTGAATCTGATTTCCATTCGCCCATTGAATGCGGGAATTTTCTAGCATAATTTTTAACAGCAAGAGGAGCTCGTCGGTCTGAATTACCTTCTCGTAAAACAGGATTAACCGCTGAACCAAGAGCTTTTGAATAAATATCTTTTATTTTTTTCTCTTCGTCATTTTGTGGGTTTTCTGGAAACTCTGGAAGAGAGTAACCTTTAGCTTGTAACTCTTTGATTGCTGATTTTAATTGTGGTAATGAAGCTGAAATATTAGGAAGTTTAATAACATTTGCTTCTGGAGTTTTAACAAGTTCGCCTAATTTTGCGAGTTCGTCTTCGATTCGTTGTTCAGGTTTTAAATATTCGCCCATATAAGCAATAATTCGTCCCGATAAAGAAATATCTCGTGTCTCAACTGTTACATTTGCACTTTTTGCAAAAGCATTAACAATTGGAAGTAATGAATATGTTGCCATCGCTGGTGCTTCATCGATCTCTGTCCAAATAATTTTTGACATAATTCAATCCTTTATATATTTGTCGTATTTATTAAAAGAAATTTTAATAAATATAAGCTTCTAAAGGTATCAAATTGACTCAAAATAGTTCATTTTTGCCTGTTCATTGTGAAAATTCTACACTTTTTTATTTTTTTGAGTAAAAAAGCAACAAATAAGCAATTATTTTACAAATTATTATTCTTGAAATATAAATACGAATCGTGAATAGTTGATACGATATCAATAAATATTTTAATCGTTTTGTGTGTTGTTAATTAATTTTATTCCAGTGCGATTATCTAAGATTTTAATTAAGCCTCTTTTTGAAAGCTCTACAAGGCTTTTCTTGAAATTTTTTTTGCTCATGTTAAAAACATTTACGATTTCTTCACTATCGCTATCAGAATGATAAGCCATTTCACCACCATTTTTTTCTAAAGTTATCAAAAGATTAGCAAATAATTTTTCATCTTTTGCATCTCCCAACGGATTAAGTGAAAGATCAATTTTATTGTCTTCGCGAATATTTTTTATATAAGCTTTTCGCTTAAAGCCGACAAATAATTTTTCAAAAATTTCATTATGATAAATCATACCTTCATATTTATGATTAACGATAACTTTAAAACCGAGCGGAGTTTTTGCAAATATTAAAATATTAACTTCATCATTTTTGTGAAAATTTTCCAAAGATGGATCAGGATTAAGAAACTGTTTAATTTTTTCTACACCGATTAATCTACCTGTTTCGATATCTTCGATTATTCGAATAATTCGTTTTTCACCAACTCGAAAAGCTGTTTTTTGCATTGTTCTTGGAACGAATAAATCTTTTGGTAATCCCCAATTCATAAAAGCACCAATTTTCGTAACATCTTTTACTTCAAGATAAGCGAATTCATTAACAAAACCGTAAGGCATATCTGTCGAAGCGACAAGACGATCTTCACTATCTGTATATACAAAAACAGCTATTTTACTGTCCATTTTCATGGTATTATCAATATATCTGTTTGGCAACAGAACCTCATCGCCATTTAGATTCTGTAAATAAAAGCCATTTTCTGTTTCGCGAGTAATAATTAATTTATTTATTGTTCCTAGTTTCATTAAATTTAGATTCCTTTTTTTATATATTAAATTTGATAAGATCATATCATCAATTATGATTTTCATTCTATAATTCTAATAAAATTTTTAACATGTTTTTTTAAAATTAAAGTGAAATAACAAAATATCAAGGATACAGTAGAATTGAAGTATAAATACGAATCACGAATGGCAGATACGATTAGATTTTTATCAGCTGATATTGTTCAAAAGGCAAATAGCGGACATCCTGGAGCTCCAATGGGACTCGCTGACATAGTTACGATTTTAAGCAAACATTTAAAACATAATCCACGAGATCCAAAATGGTTAAATCGCGATCGTCTTGTTTTTAGTGGCGGTCATGCTTCTCCGCTTGTTTATTCGCTTTTATATCTTTGGGGTTATGATTTAAATCTTGATGATCTAAAAGAATTTAGACAATTCGGTTCTAAAACACCGGGGCATCCTGAATTAGGTCATACTGATGGAGTTGAAATCACGACTGGACCACTTGGTCAAGGTGTTGCAAATGCTGTCGGTTTCTCAATGGCTTCAAAATATTTAGCAAATCAATTAAATCGAGAAAATGCAAATATTATCGATCATAAAGTTTATTGTTTATGTGGCGACGGCGATCTTCAAGAAGGTATTAGTTACGAAGCATGTTCGTTAGCTGGACATCATGAATTAAATAATTTAATTTTAATTTATGATAGCAATAAAATTACGATCGAAGGTGAAACTGATATTGCTTGGAGTGAAAATATTCGTGGTCGTTTTCAAGCTCAAAATTGGAATGTCTTAGAAATTGACGGTCATAATTTTGCTGAAATCGATTCAGCGATTGAATTTGCAAAAACTAGTTCGAATAAACCGACTTTGATTATTGCAAATACGATTATCGGAAAAGGTTCAGTTAGTCTTGCAGGAAGTCATGAAGCTCACGGTTCGCCACTTGGTGCAAAAGATATCTCGATTTCTAAAGAACGAGCAGGTCTTCCAAATGAGGCTTTTTATATTCCCGTTGATGTTCTTGCACGATTTAGAACAGCTATCGAAATTGGCGAACTTCATCAAAAAAGTTGGAATCAATTAATTCGAGAATTGCCATATATCGAACAGGGCGGAATCTTAGAAAAATTCAAAAATCCAGATTTTAATTTAAATTTCCCGTCGTTTCAAGTTGGTTCGCAAATTGCAACTCGAGATAGCAATCATAAAATTATTAATTTAATTGCTAAATCTTTGCCAAATTTTATTGGCGGAAGTGCAGATTTAGCTCCGTCAAATAAAACTGAATTAGTCGATATGGGCGATTTTCCAAAAGGCAAAAACTTTCATTTTGGTATTCGAGAATTTAGCATGGGAGCGATTAATAACGGAATCGCAACTTACGGTTTATTAATGCCATTTTCGGCTACATTTTTTGTATTTAGCGATTATTTAAAACCAGCCGTTCGTGTTGCTTCACTTTCGCAAATTCAACAATTTTTTATCTGGACTCACGATTCTATCGGTGTTGGCGAAGATGGTCCAACTCATCAACCAATTGAACAATTAACTCAATTTAGAGCAATTCCGAATTTTTATTTATTTAGACCTGCTGATGCAAACGAGAATTCGTTATCTTGGAAAAAAGCATTAAGTTTAAAAAAATCGCCGTCTGGTTTTGTTTTGTCAAGACAAAAATTACCTGTTTTAGATTCTGGATCAGATATTATAAATTTTGATCGAGGTGCTTATAAAATTGTTGATCGAGAAAATCCTCAAGTTGTTATTATGGCTTCAGGTAGCGAAGTTTCGTTATCGATTGAAACTTCTAAAATATTAGAATATAAAGGCATTTCGACAAGAGTCGTTTCTGTGCCTTGTTATGATTTGTTCGCTGAACAAAATCGAGATTATATAAATTCGATTCTTCCAAAAAATAGTTTAAAAATTGCTGTCGAACTTGGTCGCGGTTTTGAATGGTATCGATTTGCTGATGAGGTAATCGGAATGAATAGTTTTGGTGCTTCCGCTCCTGCTGAAAGATTATTCGTTGAATTCGGTTTCACAGCTGATCAAATTTCTAAAAAAATAGAAGGACTTTTATAATGTTTTTTGAAGCTGATATGTTCACGATTTTTTTATTCGGAATAATGGCAAATGTGCTTTTTTCGATGTCATTTGCTTTTTTAATTAATTCAAATATTCCATTTATGGAATTAGTAGAAATTGCAAGACGAGAACGAAATACAAAAAGATCAGCTTTTAATATATTTATGATTTTTGTTCCTTTTGCAAAAGTGATATTAATTTTATATCGAGTTTATATTCTTCAGGTTTATTTTTTAAATCGTGGCAAAAGTTATAAAGACTTTGCTGTTTATCTTTTTACAAATCGATAAATAACTAAATAACAAACAATAAAAACTAATTTTTATTGTTTTATTTTGGTCAAACTCCCCCTTTTTTATTTTGAGGGGGATAACTTAATTAAAAACAAAGTTTTCATTTCCAACAACGAAACAATTCAACATCTTTTTTCACGGAATAGTCGGCGACCATTCCCTACGAATTACAAAACAGTTTTCATCTTCCATTTAATTTGATGAAACTTACCAATAATCTCGATTCCAAAATCACAACCTGATTCTGTTAATTTCCACACTCCATTTTCTCGAACTTGAAAACCGCGATTTGCAATCATCAAATTAATTTCAACGGGAGATTTATTTATCATTTTGCCTAATTCAGTCGGCAAGAAAAATTGCGAATCTAAATTTATTTCGAAAGTTTTGAGAGGAGAAAAATTATGAAACTTGCGATAAAACTTATCAAGTCGATAAAGATCAATCGGGTTTAGATTTCGTAAATTTGAAATTAACTTTTCAGTTGCCACAAAATAATTGTCAAGTTCAGTAATTTGTTGAGTTTCGTTTGTTAATTTTGGAAGTTGAAAGTTTTGAGTTTGAACAGGTTGCGATTGTTGATTTTGTAATATTTCTCGCATTCGAAAGAATTCTTTAACAAGAAGTTTTTTGAAATTTTTCACGATTGGATTATTTCGCAAATAGCTCATTAATAAAGTAGCTTGTTGTTCGTTAAGAAAATATGTTTTAGGTTGATCACCACCATTATTTCGATCTTTTCGCGGTAGGATTTCAAATCCGACCGTCCCAAAATCCTCAAAGTCTGTTAAATTATCTCGAATCAAACGAGAGACTGATTCTTCTTTATTTGCTGTTTGTTCAGCGATAACTCGATGAGAAATTCGAGGTTCGTTGTCGATAAGTTCGATTATATTTGTGTTAAAATTAGAGTTCATTGTATCTCCAGTTATTTATTATCAAGAAGTTGATCGCTTCTAAATAATTGGAGAAATTATAGCTAAATAATCGACAATTTGTTGAAATTAAAAGCTTCTAAAGCAAGAGTATCTAGCATTTTTGCTTTTCGATAATTTGTTATAAATAGTTGCACCCATTTAGGAATATTAATTTCACCTCTAGCCCATCGACTTACAGTATTTGGACTTAATTCAACTAAATTAGCAAAATCTGTTAATGTCATGCCAAGAGCTTTTAATTCGGCTTTCAGATCAAACTCATTTTTAACATCATCCATTTTTAGACCTTTCCCAATTTTTCGTAATTTTAATATTTTTCGCTTTTGATAAAATTGCTGAATATAAATTTTATTCACAGGCTAATATATGCAAATATTTAAACCGTCGGTTTTAAAAAATTTTCCACAAAATGAATTAATAATT
>JASKOM010000005.1 GCA_030152305.1 Campylobacterota bacterium | reverse complement strand
AGTTTATTTTATAATTTTCTGGAAGATTACGATGAAATCGAATGAGAATTTCTTCTTTCCAAAGTCTTAAATATTTAAATCTTTTGTTGTTATCAACAATGTGAAAGCCTTGATTATTCCAAGTAAATGACTGTTTTTCTAAACTTGAATTCTTAAATTTTGGAGAACCGAACCCACTTTCAAACATATTTTTATAAGCATTTTCAGAATTTTTTCTAGCTTGTTGAGTTGTTACAGTTTTAAATGGTAAATTTCTCTCTGAAAGTCGCTCTTTCACAATTTTATCAATTTTAGCTGGTTTTAGATATTTTCTATCTTTTTTCTCTAAATCTTTATTGCTTTCCCACTCTTTTTGTTTCAAATTCAGGCAAATATTATAGGCTTGATTTGAGATAAACATTTGATGATCTAAAAGCTCTTGTTGAGTTTTATTTGGATACATTCTATATTTAAATCCGAGTGTTATTGATTTTCTCACCTATGATTATTTCCTTGATTTTCAACATTTTGTAATCTTAGCATTTTTAAGACTGACTTTTCATAATTTTCGTCACAAGTCGCTTTCATCCAGCTACCTAAATCATAAATGGATTTTTAGGTGGGGGTTTTCAGCTCCATTTTTTATAAAATCTATCATTTTTAAAATACCAATTTTATTTTTTATTCCCCCGTGCAGTTACGGAGGAGATTTTTTTTGAAGTTGTTTGTAGAAAAAAAATATATAAATTATTTATTATTCGAAATAAACAGCTTTTACGACATGGTGATTTAAACCAAGTTTTTCAGCTGGAATTCCAAGAGCTAACCCTACGATTTGTGGCATATGAAGAACTGGCATGTTAATTTCTCGTCCCATTGTTTCACCAATTTTATGCTGTTTAACATCAAGATTTAAATGACATAATGGACACGGTGTTACCATAAAATCAGCATTTGCATCAGTTGCACCCAAAAGAGCATTTCCCGAAAGTTTATTTGCTGTTTCTGGAGATTGTAAATCAACATGAAAACCGCAACATTTATTTTTTTCGTCATAATCTACACTTTTGCCACCGCAAACTTCGATTAATCGATCAAGTGAATTTGGAACATATGGATTTTCGTGTCCGTTATTATGTCCCTGAATTTCTGAAGGTCTAATATTATGACAGCCATAAAATGGTGCAATATTAAAATTTTTTAACGGTTTAATAATTTTATTTTTTAAATTATCAAGACCGAAATCTTCGACGATTGCATATAAAAAATGTTTAACATCACTAACACCTTTATATTCTAAACCGACTTGTCGTAAATCGTTATTTACTCGTTCTCGCAACTCTTTATTTTCGTCAATTCTATGTTTTGTCATTGAACTATTTAATTGACATGTATTACACAAAGTAACCATTGGCAAATCTTTTTTTTCGGCATAACATAAATTTCGAGTATTTAAAACAAGCGATAAATGATCATCAAAATCTTGAAGATGACTAGCTCCACAACAAGAAGCTTCATCAAGCATTTCTAATTCGATGCCTAATTTTTCAGCAACTGCTAGAGTCGATTGTAAAAGTTCTGGAGTAGATTCTCGAGCCGTGCAACCTGTATAGAGTGCATATTTTAATTTTTTTGCCATCTAATTTATAACTCCTTAAAATTTAGCAGTTGAAGAAATCTTGACAAGTTTTTTAATTTCAGCAAGATTTTTAGATTTTGGCAAACTCCATGGCATTGGTATTTTGCCGTTTTTGAGCATATTTATAGCCTCTGGAATATGTTGAGGCATTCCAAAAATTCCTTCTGAATAAAAGACTAAACCGCTTTCATCTAATAAACCATGTTTCTCGATCGAATGTTTAAAACCAACGGCATGTCTCGTAGCGACATTATTATCAGCAACACCTTCAGCAAAAGTCTGTAAATGCAATTGAGTAATTTTATCCATTGGATTAACTTCTTTTGGACAAACTTGTGTGCATTCAAAACATTTAACACAATTCCAGATTCCTGAACCCATTTCATTAACAGTATCAAGTCGATCTAATTTTGCTTCATCTCGAACATCACCATTAAATCGATAAGCTTTTGCAAGAGCGGCTGGTCCAAGATATTCAGGATTAACTTCAACGGCTGGACATGAATAATAACAAGCTCCACATTGAATACAATAATCTGCTTCTAATAATTTATCAGCAACTTTTTGAGAAATAATATTTTCTTTAGCTGGATTTTTATCGACATTTGCAATTAAAAACGGCTGAACTGAACTATATTTATCCCAGAAATCTTTTTTATCGATAATTAAATCTTTAATAGCTCGAGATTTATTTAACGGATCTAATATTAATTCTGTGCCAAAAGTTTCGATTAAATCAAACATTCGTTCTTTACAAGCTAAAACGGCTTTGCCATTAACTTTTATTGCACAGCTTCCGCAAATGCCATGGCGACAACTTCGTCGATAGCTAAAACTTCCAGAATGTTCCCATTTAATTTTATTTAAAACATCAAGAACAACATCTTCTTGAGTAACAATTAATTTATATTCTTCATAATATGGCAAAATATCTTTATCAGCATTAAATCTAAATGCTTTAAAAAGAACTTTTTTACTTGCTATTTGATCTTGACTCATTAATATGTTCTCTCTTTCACTTCAAAACGACCAAGTGTTACATTCATGAAATCAATCGAAACATCACCTGTTTCTTTATTCATGTATGCCATCGTATGTTTTAAAAATCTACTATCATCTCGTTTTGGGAAATCTTCTCTAAAATGACTTCCACGACTTTCTTCTCGAACTAAAGCACCTTGAACGATAAATGTCGAATAATCCAACATATGTCCTAATTCGATAGCCTCTTGAAGTTCTGTATTAAATAATCTGCTTTTATCTTCGATTCGAATATTTTTAAATCTTGCTCTTAACGATTTTAAAACATCTAACTGTTTTGTCAAAGTCGATGAGGTTCTAAAAACACCAGCATTTATTGTCATGCTATTTTGCAATTCATTTCGAATATCCGTAACTCTTTCACTGCCGTTATTCATAATAATATTCTCGACCTCATCGATCATATTATTTGCATCAACATCAGAAACATCACCAAATTTTAAATTAGCTAAATCTTTAGCAATTTCGCTACCAACATGGCGACCGAAAAATAAAGCTTCAAGAACTGAATTTGCACCTAAACGATTTGCACCATGAACAGAAACACAAGCACATTCGCCACCAGCATAAAAACCTTCAACTAATTCACTGCTATTTTTTCGAACTTGACCACGAATATTAACTGGAATTCCACCCATCGAATAATGGGCTGTTGCCGAAATTAAAATAGGTTCTTTAATCATGTCTAATCCCAAAAATGTAAGAGCTAAATCTCGTAATTCAGGTAATCGTTCCATGATTTTTTCTTTGCCTAAATGTCGTAAATCGATAAATACAGCATCTTTTCGAGGACCAACACCGCGACCTTCTCGAATTTCGCTAATAATTGCACGACTGACAACATCTCGAGGAGCAAGTTCCATTTTTTCAGAAGCATATTTTTTCATGAATCGTTCGCCAAGTGAGTTATAAAGTAATCCGCCTTCACCACGAGCTGCTTCAGAAATGAGAACACCATTTCCTGAAAGTCCAGTTGGATGAAATTGAACGAATTCCATATCTTCAAGTGGAAGACCATGACGAGCAACTATCGATAAACCATCACCAGTATTTGATTGAGCATTACTATTAATTTGGAAAGCACGAGCATAACCGCCAGTTGCAAACATAACGGCTTTTGCTTGAAAAATGGCTCGTTCTTCGTGATTACGAATATTAAAAGCTACGACACCGTGAACTTTGCCATTTTTATAAATAATATCAGCGACATACCATTCATCCCAGAACTCAACACCTGATCTGTGAGCTTGTTCGAAAGTAGTTTGAAGAAGAGTTAAACCAGTTCTATCTTTTGCAAAACAGGCTCGTGGCTGACTTTGACCACCAAAAGGTCGTTGAGCAATTTCACCTTGATCAGTTCGAGAAAAAGCTGCACCCATTCGTTCAGCCCATCGAATAGTTTCAGGAGCTTTTGAACACATTAATTCAACAGCATCTTGATCAGCTAAATAATCGCTACCTTTAATCGTGTCAAACATATGTAAATCAACACTATCTTTTGGTGATAAAGCTGCATTTATGCCACCTTGAGCTGCCCCAGAATGGCTTCGAAGTGGATGAAGTTTTGTGAGAACTAAAACTTTCTTGCCACTGTTTTGTAATTCCATTGCCGCGGCATTTCCTGCAAGACCAGCACCAACAACAATGACATCATACGAATAAACAGGAATCTTCATGGAGTTCCTCTCATTATATTTTTAGAAATTTTGCATTATCTTATCACAAGATGGCTAATTTCTATTTATATATATAGATTAATTTTTTATTATTAGCTATGTTTGAAACATATATAACAATAAAAAAATTAGATCATTTTTTGTAAAAGAAATATCAATGAATATATTTAAAAAGCTAAATTATTCTAGAACTTTTTTTATAATCCAGTCAAATTTTTCAAATTCAACTAAAAAAGCATCGTGACCATAATCGCTTTCGATTTCGTAATATTCGACTTGATTATTTTTACCAATTGACCTCATCGTGTTATAAATTTCTTGCGATTCTTCAGGTAAAAATAAAAGATCACCTGTATATGAAATTAATGTCAATTTTGCTTCAAATTTTTCAAGAGCATTAGCCAATGAGTTATAGCCATTTGATAAATCAAAAATATTAATAGCTTTCGTTAAATATAAATAACTAAGCGGATCGAATAATTTACTAAATTTATCTCCGTTATATTCGAGATAACTATCAACTTGAAAACGACCGTTTATATCATAAAAGCCATCATCTTTTAAATAATTTCTACCAAATTTTTTATACATTGATGAATGCGATAAAAAGCTAATATGTCCAGCCATTCGACCTATTGCTAAACCGTCTAAGCCATTTTCACGAATGTCATGAATATTATATTCGCCATTATTAAATTTAGGATCTCGTTTTATAGCTTCTTGAGTAATTTTATTAAATGCAATTGTCCATGGACTTGTTGCTGAAGTTGCCGCCATTGCGATTATATGTTCAGCAAAATGTGGATAATCTACACCGAACTGTAACGATTGCATTCCACCCATTGAACCGCCAATAATAGCTTTTACTTTTCGAATTCCGATAGATTGCAAAAATGTATGTTGAGCTTTGACCATATCTTTTATCGTAACAACAGGAAATTTATATCGATATAATCGATTATGCGAATATTGATCAATTGGAGAAGTTGGCGAAGTTGAACCAAAAATACTGCCTATTACATTTGTAGCAATAACGAAATATTTTCGAGTATCTATCGGTTTGCCATCGCCAATTAACGAATCCCACCAACCATTATTAAATATTTTACATCCATCTTCTTTTACTGGTTTATGGCTTCCTGTTAAAGCATGTGTAATTAAAATTGCATTAGATAAATCATCGTTTAATTCGCCATAAGTCGAATATGCAATTTGATAAGGCTCTAAAATTCTACCGCTTTCTAAATATAACGGCTTTTTAAACTGTTTTATTCCTGATTCAATCTTCAATTTATTCTCCTATTTTTTTTCGAATTAATTAAAGACTTGCAAACCTTCATTATCAAAATCAAGAGGCATAATATTAAAATTAGGAAATACAGCTTCTAGTTTTGTTTTTAAAGCAGGAACATCTTCTTTATATAATAAATTAAAAAAAGAAGATCCACTTCCTGATAAAGTGCTCATTAAAGCTCCATAATCAAGTGCAATCTTTTGAACAGAAAATAATTCTGGAATATTTTTCATTCTTTGTTTTTGATGCATTTTATCTTTCGAAGCAAATCGCAACATTTCCCAATCTTCACTAAAAAATGCTGCGGTTAAAAATGACGAATGCGATAAATTAAATACAGTTTTATCTCGACTATACATTTTTGGCAAAACTGTTCTTGATTGTGCTGTTGAAATTTGTTGATTCGGAATAACCATAAGAGCTTTTAAATATGGCGGAATCTTTTTTCTTTGAGTATGAACTCGCTGTTTATCAAGTATCGAAACAGTAAAACCGCCCATCGTCGCTGGAGCAATATTATCTGGATGAGGTTCATAAATTAAAGCTTCATTTAAAATTCTTTTTTTAACATGAGAAACACCTGCCATTTCACAAGCCGATGCAAGAGCATTAATAATAACGGCTGAACTGCTTCCCATTCCTCTTGACATTGGAATATTGTTATAAAAAGTAAATTTAAAATGCGGTTCATGATTCGTATTCAAAATATTTTTAATATGACTGTTAAAAATATTAATAAATAAATTATTACCTCTAATTTTTAAACTTTCAGCACCTTCACCAATAACAGATATTGAAGTTTCATTTGCTGGAACGATTTCGACACAGTTTTTTAATTTTAGAGCTAAACCAAGAGAATCAAACCCTGGACCTAAATTAGCACTTGTAGCTGGAACACATATTTTCATTTATATTTTTCTCCGATTTATTTTACTTACAAATCTCTACAAGAAGTCCAGATTTCTCTAGGTTCTTGCAATCTGTAACTGCGGACTATCAGTCCGGGGAAAGCTCCCAAAGCTTTTAACATTATATTAAAAGCACCTAATAAGTCTCTGTTAATCCAAGCATTTCCCACTCTTAACCGTTTAGCTGAATTTGTAATGTGCGAATGTGAGCATGTTTCTGACAGACTTCGAACTGATTCGTTTGCGGTTTCTCTTCGACATTTCTGATGTCTCAAAGGTTGGCAAAAGAATTACATCAAAGTTCTTGACATAAAACAAGGCTACCTTGTGATGTAGTTCGTCAATTAGATTCTTGACTCGTTCTAAGATTCTATTCTTTGCTCTTAGCATTCGTCTTTTTCGTTGGGTAGGTTGGTTACTTACTTTACTGATTAAGTCATCAGCATAACTTAACAATCTCTGAATTCTCGAGAAATCACCTTTTGCTAGATGTCCTGCATTTTGTCCTTAATTTTAAACAGCATTTAAAATATATATTGGTTCAATATTTTTAGAAAAATCAGTTTCGATAAATAAATCAGGCAAAATAAAATCTGAATCTTCTATTATCGAACTATTATATTCTTTTACTTCAATCGATAAATTATTATTTTTTACAAACCACAAATTATTAATTGCTTTAATTGGACTATTTTTATTAAAATAAAAACCATCAATACCAAAAAGTTCGACCTCATCATGAACAATAACAAAAGTTCGTAAAAAAATATAACCAATTTTAATAGCCATAAAACTACCAGGACCATTAACAAAAGCTATTTTTTTAATCGAATATTTTTGATGAATTTTTTTAAATTCGATTGGCAAAGTTTCACTAAGCTGACCATTTAACAAAACGATTTCGATTAAATTATTTTGTTCAAAATCATAAATTCCAATTGATGGCTTTTTGCTAATTGTTAAAATAATTAAATTAATTTTTATATTACTCAATTATAAAATTCTCACTATCTGATAAAATAGCTTTAATTAATGCATAATTTAAAGCATGGCTACTTGCAAAAGATTTATAATTTCCAACAATGTCGTAACCCAAAATCGATAAATCTCCGATGACATCTAAAATTTTATGTCGAACAAATTCGTTTTCGAATCTCAAAGTTGTATTTAAAATTTCATTATCACCAACAACGATAACATTATTGTAATTTGCACCAAGTGCCAAACCTTTACTTTTTAAATATTCAAATTCAGAAAAAAAACCAAAAGTTCGAGCAGGAGCAATTTCGTTTAAATAATTTTTGCTATTAACTTCAAGACTGAAATGTTGTTCGCCAATAACTTTATTAGGAAAATATATAACAGAATCAATAAAAAAATTATTATTTAATGACGGAGAAATAGAAACATATCTATTTCCGTTATTAACTTTAATCTCTTTTTTGATATTAATAATCTTTTTATTATGTTCTGTTTCGACGATTCCAGCACTTTTGATTAAATGACAAAAATCTAAACCGCTACCATCTAAAATAGGCGGTTCATTAGCATCTAATTCGATTAATAAATTTTTAATACCAGAAGCATAAATTGCTGACATTAAATGTTCAATCGTGTGAATTGTTACACCATTGAAGCCGATTGTTGTTGCCATTGTTGTATCAACAACATTTTTATAATTTAATGGAATTTCAATTCCAGATTTATAAAAAATTATTCCTTTGCCACTTTCAAGTGGATGTAATCGCAATGTTGCTAATTCACCCTTATGAAGAGTAATTCCAGATACAGAAACACTTTGTTTTATACCTTTTTCTTTCATAGCTCTAGTGTATAGAAACCTTGTTATTAATAACAAAGATATGACTATACCTGCTTCCTTTCAAAAATTTTGTTTTACAGCTCTTCAATTAATAGTCTTTTTTCACTATTTAATTTAACGAATTTGGCTTTTTTATTTTTAAATTTTTCTTTATCAAGAATAATTCCATTAAAAATAACTAAACCTTTATCAATAATATCTCTAATTAACATATAAGATCCGTTACAAACGATTCGTCCTCCGATTGAGCCGAATACTTCTATATTACCTTCAGATTCAATTTCAGAACCGCCGTTAATTTGACTAAGAATTGTCAAATCATGTTTTGTTGAAATAAAACTACCTGAACGAATAGGTTTTTCGAATATTTCTCTTGTTCTTTCGCGAGAATTTAACAAACGAGATTCATTATCTAATTCTTCATTTTTTTTAATATTTTCCATGACCTCATCAACAGATAAATTATCAACGGTCAAAACAGTTCGTTTACGAGGAGAAAAATTACAATTTTTAATAAAATAACAATAGCCTTGTTCTTGCAAAAAAGGAATAATTTTTATTGACAAATCAAGATTAGAATCATCAGTTGTTAAAATAACAGTATTACCTAAAATAACAGGTGTATTTTTTAAAATATAAGCAATGAATTTATCTTCATCACCAGAAGCGATAATAAATTCAAAACTTTGTAATGTATGTTGTTTTACTTTCATTTTTGCTGTCTCGCTATAAGTTGTTTTGCATTGGCTATAACATCTGTTAAGTTACTTTTAACCCAAGCTTTATCCATAAAATCTTCAGGGCGAACTGGAACACCTTGAACATACATTCCAAAATGTAAATGATCACCTAAGACAAGACCTGTAACACCAGTATTTGCAATAACACTGCCTTTGTCTATAATATCTCCGACATTAACTCTGATTGACGAGCAATGAGAATACAATGTATATAAACCTAAACCGTGTGAAACAATAACGACATTGCCATAAACACCTAAATCGTCTTTTAATACAACTTCTCCATAATTACTCAAAACAATAGGAGCCATTTTAACACTGGCTAAATCCAAGCCTAAATGTTTCGCTTCGCTAATTAACGAATCTTGATAATAATATTTTCGATGATCTCCAAAAGTTGCAACATTTGCCGAAGCTTTTAACGGTAAAAACGGTGAAAGTGGTAATTCTTCAATAGCTTTTTGTTTATCAATTTTTGATGTTGTATTAAAAATTATTTTTTCATTTTCAGCACGAATATCTTCATTAATTATTTTAAAATGTTCAGTTGGAATTTCTGTTAAATTGAATTTTGGATGTTGTGAAGCGAGTTCTGCTACTTTGCCAGTTAAAAAACTATCCTGTAATGTAATATTTGAAACTTTATAAGTTTTTTCTTTTAATATTATATTAATAGGCATATAAGATATATTTCCTGCTAAATCTTTTGCAATAATATTACCTTTAAAGCTAGGATCGTTTATGTGCCAAGCCAAAAGAGAAATATAATATTTGCTATCTTGTTTTTCAAAATGTTGAGGTATAAATTTTCTACCTGAAGATGTTTCGATATAAACTTCATCAAGAGATTCGTCATCGACTCTAAAAATAACTGTTGCAAATCCACCTCGTCTAATCGTATAGGAATTTGAAACTATTGATACAACTGGTTTTTTAATATCAACAATAACAGTTTCTTTAACAGAAACAGAATTTCCTTTCCAGAAATTCCAATTTGAATTATCTGTGGCATCAACTGCAATAACCGTATAATTATTTCTAAAGCCACTATTTAATGTAACATTAATTTCAAATTCATTTATATTATCTTGTTTAAAAACAGCAGAAGCATATTCAACAAGTTGCCCGTCGCCATTGCTATTATCTATCGATATTTTATAAGATTTAATAGATTTATTGTCTGTAATCTTTACAGTTAATGGATTTCTAAGATTCCAATATTCTACTTTTGAAATTTCTACTTTTGGCGGTTGTGATTCAAAAGCATTTGAAAAAAACACATATGAAATAAACCAAACTCCTAACAAAACAACAAGAATTTTTCTACCGATCTTTTTTTTCTCTTTTGGTGGATCTGGAATAAAACTGCCATCAAATCTAAAACTACTAAAATTCATTTATCTCCTTCTTAAAATAACCCTTTTTAATAAATAAAAAACAAATTAAATATTTTTTATAACTATTGACAGAGTATTTTAACAAATTTACTTGTTTGAAAGAATAAAAAAATCTCTTTGTTTCCTTCTTTACCATTAATCTTAGAATCAATAGTTGATATTTCGATCCAATTTAAATTTCTACATTCATTTTTAAACTCTTCGAGTCTATTATAAACAGCTTTATCATCTTTGACAACACCGTTATGATTTCGTTTAATTTCACGACCAACTTCGAACTGCGGTTTAAATAATAATAAAATATAATTATTTGCGAGACGATCGATATCTTTTAATATTAACGAAAGCGAAATGAACGAAACATCACAAGTTATAAAATCAAATTTATAATTATTAAAATTAAATTGACGAATATCCATATTTTCAATTGAAACAACTCGAGAGTCATTTTTTAATTTTTCAACAAGTTGAGATGTTCCGACATCAACAGCATAAACTTTTGATGCTTCTTGTTCTAGCAAAACTTCGGTAAAACCGCCTGTCGATGCACCAATATCAAGAACTATAAAATCTTTTATATTAATTTCTGTATCTTTAAACCAATTAGCTAATTTATAACCTGCACGACCAACACGAATTTTATCTACAGTTGATATTTCTATAATATTATTTTCATTTACTTCAAATGAATTTTTTGAAATTAAGTTGCCATCTACAAAAACAGAATTATGTTTGATGAGGTGTTGAATTTTGTTGCGAGTTAAATCGCTATATTTATTTAATAAAAAAAGGTCTAATCGCATGAATATTATTAATTGTCCGTTGTTTTGAATTTTCGTAATTTTAATATTTTTTATTTTCCTGATTTTCGTCGATTGCATTCGCGACATAATAATTGACAATTATTTAATTCTGTTTTTCCGCCTTCGTGCCACGGTGTTATATGATCTGCTTCCATTTTTTCGAGTTCAAAATTGTTTTTGCAAATGGCACAAATGCCATTTTGTTTTTCGTATTTTTCTCGTTTTTGATTATCGCTAAAAGCTTGAATATTTAAATATTTTGTTTTTCGACTTAAAATATATTCATAAATTCCTTTTTTGTTCGTAACATCTTCGTCTTGCATTAATTTATTAATTTCGTTTTCGATTATTTTGCTATTTAATTCTTGATTTTTATATTCGTTGTGTGAAATACCCCATTGAATGCCTTTTTGCTCTTTTCGATATTTAATAAAATTTGTTGTTACCCAATTTATGACATTTGAAAAATATTGCCATAATTCATCAGCATTTTGATCGTGTTGATGCTGACCCATATAATTTTCAATTGTGATCGATTCTTGTTGAGAAATCCAATCGATCGCTGTTTCGAGATATTCTTGACGATTTGCGATTCCGTTTAGATATTTATTTGCTATTTTATAAGCTGGACAGTTATTTTTACTGAATAATTTTTTGGATTCTGTTACCCACGAACCGCTATAAACTGCATTTCGTAATTCTTGATCAGTTAATTTTTCACCTGCAATATTTATCGTTTTGAACCATTCTAATTTTTCGCTATCAGTTCCACTGCAAAAATAGATCATTAATTTATAATTTAATAACTTTTCTTTTTCGTCTTCTTGTAAATTATTAAAATATCTATTTTTATAAACAAAAATAGATCATTAATTTATAATTTAATAACTTTTCTTTTTCGTCTTCTTGTAAATTATTAAAATATCTATTTTTATAAACAAAAATATTATTTATAAATTGAGCAATAGAAATCGTTCGTTGTTGTCCGTCGATAATTTCATAACTATTATTTTTATTGACTGCCCAATACATGACATTAAGTGGAAAATTTTTAAAAACAGTATCAATTACGGCTTCTCGCTGTTTATCTTTATAAACAAATTCTCGTTGAAATGGCGGACGAATATCAAGTTTGCCATCGAAACCAACAACACCATTTTCTTCGTTATCCGAATAACCATTTACCAATTCTCGAATTGTTATCTCTTTCAGTTCGATATTCATTTATTTATAAACTTTCTTTTTTTGGGTTTTTGTTTTTGATAAGCAATCGTTTATAAATATTTACTCCATTAACAGAAACATTCATATTTATATTTTTGTCCCAACCGTCTGGTCGTCCATAATCGTAAGAACATCCAACAATCTCAAACTGTTTTGGATTGTATTTATCAAGAAAAGTAATCGGAACACCCATAAAACCTTCATAATCAAAAGGAATATTAGTTAGTTTTGAAACTTCGATTGCATCGTAATTATCATATTTTGGATATTCGTGTTCGTTGCCGTAATATTTTTTATAAAGAAACAAATCTTCATGTCTTTTTTTATGGTCAAGATTTGTGAACCAAGCTATATTACGAAATTTGACAAGTCCAGTTTTTTCGTCATAAACACCATCAGCAAAATCTTGTTTATTTTTATCTGGAATTTCGAAATAGGCATTTCCAGCTTGAAAACCATAACCAAGCCAAATTTTATTTTCTTTGATTAATTTAAAAATCTCTTTATAAGTAATCGCATTTAAATTACCAACAATAATAAATTTTTTATCGTGTGCAATAAGTTGAGCAACATATTCGCGAAACAACGAAAACGGCGGATTCGTTACGACAATATCAGACTTTTTGAGAAGTTCGATACTTTCTTGACTTCTGAAATCACCGTCGCCCTTTAATTCATGAACTCCAATTTGATCTAAAGTTGGAAGATTTTTACCAATTTTATGACCGTTATATTCGAGATAAATAGCTTTTTCAGAATTTTGTTTGCTGAAAAGATCTCGTTCTTGACTTTTATAACAGGTCGTAATTAATTTGTTAATTTTCAAAATATCAAACTGATGTGAAAAAAAGTGAAAAAAATTACTAATTTTTGGATCATCGCAATTACAATAAACAACTTTATTTTCAAAATGAGATTTATAATGTTTAAGCTCTCGTTCGATATCTGAAATTTGAGTATAAAACTCGTCATTTTTATTTGCTTTTGCTGAATGCAAATTTTTATTTAATTCTTTTGCCAAATTAAACCTTTTTAAATATTATTAAACTGTTTTGCTATATAAAAAGCCATTTCTGGAGGAACTGCATTTCCAATTTGTCTGTAACATGCTCCATTTGAACCTTCGAAAATAAAACTATCTGGAAATGATTGAATTCTTGCACATTCTCTAACAGAAAGTCGTCGTTCGCCATTTGGATGAGGATGAATAACTGCTCCACCTGTTCCGCCACCTCTTCCAACAATAGTTGGCGATGGACTTTCCCAAATAATTATTTATTTTTACTTTATGTTGTGTGCCTGAATGATTTGGAATGTAATCAGAAAAATCTTTTGGCAAATCAGCAATAGCATCTTTTAATGTTCTGTATTCTTTCTGTTTAAATAGTGGTTTCGGGAAGTTATATATAAAATCAATATCATTTCTAATTCCAACGATAATAACTCTTTTTCTAAGTTGAGGAACACCATAATCAGCCGAATTTAAAATTTTCCATTGAACTTTATAACCTGCATTTTTAAAATCTTCAAGTATCGTTTTAAAAATTCGACCAGTTTTATTTTTTTTATCTTGTTCTGAATCATATCCACCTAAATTTGTTAAACCAACAACATTTTCAGCTAAGAAAAATTTAGGCTGTTTATCTTGAATAACTCGTAAAAGTTGCAAATATAATTCATTTCTTTTGTCTTCAGGACTACGATACGGATTAGCCATTGAGAACCCCTGACAAGGAAAACCGCTCGTAACGATATCAGATTGTGGAATATCTTCCGATGTTATCGTTTCTATTGGTGCTAAAACAACTTTTGTATTTGAAATATCAAAATTTTTTTTATATGTCTCAATAGCGAATTTATCAAAATCATTTGCCCAAATAATTTCATGTCCTGCTTTATGAAAACCTAAATCCAAACCACCAGCTCCACAAAATAAAGAAACTACTGTCATGATAATTCCTTGATATTTAAGTCAAT
The DNA here is from genome assembly GCA_030152305.1 of Campylobacterota bacterium. Classification (GTDB taxonomy): domain Bacteria; phylum Campylobacterota; class Campylobacteria; order Campylobacterales; family Thiovulaceae; genus Thiovulum_C. Next base: position 153,797 of record JASKOM010000005.1, on the reverse strand, counting down.
AGCTGTTAATAATTCTTCAATATTTTTAAATATTAAATCTTTGTATTGCTGTTCATTTGGTTTATTAATATACCTGACTAACAATTCTGACAATTTAATTTCAAATTCTTCAAATTGATTTAAAAAAGATGTTTCCAAAAATGAAAAATTTATTGAGACTTTTGAAGCTTTTTCTAATATTTTATCTCGATTAACCCTTAATGAATTTCCTTCCCACCGATTTACAATTGATAATAAATCATTTAAATTATTTTTTAAAAGTTCATTAAATTGTGATGAGGTTATAAAATATAAATCCATTAATTTATCATTTTTAATAGCAATAATCATGTCATCTGCAAAAATATATTTTGCCATTTCTAAAAATCTATTTTGAAACTTAGCAAAATTATTATTTATTTTTAAATATAAAAATAAATTTTCTAGTAATTGTCTTGAACCTAAACCAATTTCTAATTGTTTACCTTTTCGTTCGTTTAAATAATCTTCGACATCTAAAAGATAAAATAATGCTGTTTTTTCAAATGAACCAAGGTTAATTTCTTTGTTTGAGTGCATAAGTGTTTTAATGGATATTTTATTGCTAAATTTAAAATCCAGATCTCCTTTTTCTCGTCTATTTGATAAAACAAATTTAGTGATAAACTCATTTTAAATAAAGATATTATCTTTATTTAAATTATCTCGTTTGATCTCATCTGTAACTACTCCATTAAAAATAATTGCTAAATAATCCTCAAAATCTCTAGCAGTTGTTTTTCTTTTTGATACGTCATCTGACGAAATATTTTTATATAAATAGTTTAACAAATATGCAGAATTAAATTTATTTTTTGAATTGTTTAAATATTCAAAGAAAGTTTTAATTTCTATTAAATTATTTATTTCATGTATTAACAAACCTTTATCTGTCATATATTCTTTTATAAGTTTCAAGGTGTGATGTTGATTAATCATTTTATTGTCCTTTTCCCAAATTAAACCTTTTTTAATTTTGATTTTATCACATATCTTTATTCGATTTTTAACTACGATGATGTGATTTTTGTTTTCTGTCATCCCGAATTTATTTCGGGATTTAATTAATTCGTTTTTTAACTTAATAAAAAGTTCTCAAACTGATCAATTTTGGCTCTAATTTTTTTGAAAATATCTTTGTAAAAAGTGCCAATTTCTAATTCGTGATCAATTAATTTACTAATTGCATTTTCGATAACAGCCAAATGACGAAGATCATCTTTTGATAAATTATCTCGATAACTTTTAAAATCAACAGTTGCAAGTGAGAAATCTTTATTCGTGTTGATCAAAGCCAAACCGCGATATGTTTCGAGAGTAATTAATCGATAATAATTATCGGCATTTTTGCTTCCATTTGCAAAAGCATGTTTAACTAATCGATCAATCGAATCCGTAACGGCTCTTCGAGGGCTTTTTCCATCATGACGAACATCTTTCCAACAATCAGATTTAGAACCAGATTTTAATAATTCCAAATATTCTTGTTCGACACGAATAAAATAATTGCGAACCTCTTTGCCTTTATTTGTTCTTGACATCATTGCGATCTCTTTTGCTGTGTTAATAGTTAGCAAATAATCCGACTGATAACCTGAAGCTGTAAGGCTTTGAGGTGTTCTATTTTGCACTTCAGTTTCACTTAAGAAAGCGAACTGAAATTTCAGTTCGCTCCAAACAACGATAAAATCAACATTTTTATCAAAAAGTATGTTGTTTATGTTGTAATCAGCCCAATCATTGAATCTTGTTTTGACACCTAAAGCTTTATGTAACTCTCTAGCCGAAACGACATTTTGATCCTGATCCCCTATTTTTTGAGGCAAAATTTGAATTATTTCATTCATTAAAAAACTGGTTAAAAATATAAATTAGAAGAAATTGTTTTGTTTGAAGAGCCATTCGTGAAAGTTACCAAGTTTCAAGATATAGACTCTCCTCAATTTACTTCAATAAGGCTTGAGTCCCTCCAAAAAACTGGAAGGTTGAAAAGTCTATATCTTAGGCACTTGGTAAGCCTTATTGAAAGAAATTGTTTTCAAAAAAATTTCAAAATTATGTTTGTTAGTTTATCAGATTTTTTGAAAAGTTCGATGCTTTCTTGACTTCTGAAATCACCGTCGCATGTTAATTCATGAACTCCAATCTGTTCTAAAGTTGGAAGATTTTCACCTATGATTTTTCAAGTTTGATGTCGATTAACCATTTCAAAATCTCCTTTTTTTATTCAAACCACCAAGTGTCAAAAGCTAAATCATATTTTGGAGTTATTTTTGGACGATGTAATTTTTTCCAATAGGCAATTCTAAATTTATTTATATGCCAATGCGGAACGATATAAAAATTCTCGAGAACAGCTTTATCTAATTTTGCGGAACTTATTTTTAAGTTTTCGATATTTGAAGCATTGTTTATTTCGTCTATTGCCGAATCAACTTCATTATTTTTAATTCCTGCGATATTTAAACTACCTTCGATATTAGCTTGAGACGAATGCCAATAACCAAATTGTTCGCCACCGATAATCATTTGCTGACCGCGAGAAGCAACAACCATATCAAATTCGAATTTTCTCAACTTTGTCATATATTGCGAAATATCGATATTTCTAATTGTCATGTCAATTCCAATTTTTTTCAAATTTCTTTTCCATGGCAACGAAACTCTGACAAAACCAGCCGAGTTTAATAACAATTCGAACCTCATCGGTTGATTATTTTTGAGCGAAATTAATTCGCCATTTTTTAAAATATAACCTGCATCATTTAATAATTTCATGGCTTCTCGTAAATTATCTCGAATCTCGATACTGCCTCCAGCTTTTGGCAAAATAAAATTTTTATATCCAAAATCAGAATTCGAAAAAATAGATTCACTTCGTTTATATTGATTAAAAAATAAAAATTTATTGCTCCATTCAAAATCAAAAGTTAAAGCAATTGCTTTTCGCACTCGCCAATCATTAAATTTATCAATTCGTGTATTAAAAAAGAAACCTTGAATACCTTGAGGAATAGAATTATTTATTTCTTCGATTATAAAATTATTATTATCTAGATTTTTATAGCCATTGACCCAATTTTTAGCCATATTTTCAAGTCGAAAATGATAACGAAGAGATTTAAATGCCTCGAATAAAACGGTTTCATCGCGATAATAATCATATTTTATTTTATTAAAATTAAAACGACCTCGATTAACTGGTAAATTCCAACCCCAATAATTTTCTCGTCGTTCAAACTGAAGAAAAGAGCCTCTGTCTAAATTAGAAATTTTATATGGTCCACTTCCGATTGGAATTTGTTCGCCATTAAATTTTTTATCTTTCCAAAAATGATGAGGTAAAATTTCTGTCGTTGCAATAGTCGAAATTAAATCACGATTCGCATCTTTTTTTAATTTAAATAATATTTCATGTTTATTAATAATTTCGATATTTTCGATTCCGTTAAATATACTTTTATAAATTGGCGAACCAGAATTTCGTAAAATATAAAAAGTAAAATTTATATCATCAGTAGTTAAAAAAATATCATCGCTAAATTTGACATCTTCGCGAATTGTAAATTTAATAGTTTTCCAGTCATCAGAAATATTTATATCTTTTGCAATTAATGGATAATAACTTGAAATTTCATCAGCTGATTTGAACATGAGAGAATCATAAATTAAATATAAATCATCAGCTGGAATTCCACCAAGAGCAAATTGATTAAGCGAATCAAAAGTTCCATTTGAACCTAAGATGATTTCGCCATGTTTTGGAGCTTGAGGATTTACATAATCAAAATATAAAAAATCAGAAGAATATTTCGGTTCGCCATAAACCGAAAAACTTTCTTGCCCAATTAAAAAACTTGAAGATAAAAAAAATATATTAAAATAAAAGCGATTCATTTTCGCTATTACCACTACTTTGGTTAATAACAGGTGGCTTAGAAATATCTGTAAAATTTTCCCATTGACCATCAAATTTATATCTTTTTACACCTTCTGGTATATCAAAAGTTTCTTTTAATGTTTGTGTGGTCATTAATGCTAAATAAAAATCTTGAGCAACAGGTGCGGCTAAATTACCAGCGGAAACATGATCATCAAGAATTGGTGTATTTTCGTCATTGCCATACCAAATATGAGTTTGAATTTCAGGTGAAAAGACATTAAACCAAATATCTCGTCCGTCATTAGTTGTTCCAGTTTTTCCTGCAAGTTCCAATTTGGATATATAAGCTTTTGTTCCAGTTCCAGTTTTAACAGCCGTTTTCATGATGTCTATTAATAAAAATGTCTGTTCAGGTGAATTAATTTGTTTAACAACAGGAGCGAATTCTTCAATAATATCAGTATCAGTTCGAATTCGTTTAATAATCATAGGATCAACTCGTTTGCCATAATTAGAAATAATCGTATAGCCACGAGCGAGATTTAACATTGAAGTTGAATAACTACCTAAAGCATTAGATAAATCATTCGTAATATCTTCAAAACCAAATCTTCGTAATTCTTTATAAAAATTATTTGCACCTAATTGATCAACAAGATCAAGAGTTGCTAAATTTCTAGAATTAGCAAGAGCATCTCGTAATTTAACTTGACCTTCAGTTCGTTTTGTATAATTTTGAGGAGTCCATTTTTGAATTTTGCCATTTGGACCACGATATTCATAAGTCTTTTGAACATCATTTAAAATATGAGCTCCAGAATATCCCATATTTAAGCCAACTTGATAAAAAAATGGTTTAATGCTACTACCGACTTGACGATTGCTACTTGTTACACGATTAAATGGGCTTTTTTTATAATCAAGACCGCCAACCATTGCTCGAATTTCACCAGTTTTTTGTTCAAGAACAACCATTGCACCGTTTAATTTTGCAATTCGTTCATCATGATATTTTTCTTTTTTCATTTGTTGAACAATAGTTTCATAACCTTTATGAAATGATTTTTGAGCCTGATCTTGAATATCAAGATCAATCGTTGATTCGATAATATAACCACCAGTTTTTAAATCTGGATATTTATCAGAAAGTTCTTTAATAACATAATCAACAACATACGGAACAAGATTTTCTGTTTTTGTGCTTCGTTCAGCTTTAGGTCGTTCATTAATAGCAATCTCATATTCATCTTTTGTAATCCAACCTAATTCGTGATACATACGATCTAATACACGATTAGCTCGACCAATCGAATAATCATATTTTCTAGTTGGATCATAAAAACTTGGAGCTTTAATTAAACCGATTAAAATAGCAATTTCTTTTAAAGTCAAAGCCGATAAATCTTTTTGAAAATAGCCATAACTTGCAGTTTTGATACCGTGAAAACCTGCACCAAAATAAATTAAATTTAAATATCGTTCTAAAATAGTTTCTTTATTTAAATGTTTTTCAACTTCAATTGATAAAAAAATCTCTTTTAATTTTCTGTCAAATTTTTTCTCTTTAGTTAAAACAGCATTTCTAACAAGTTGTTGAGTAATAGTCGAAGCGCCTTCAGCTTTGCTCATAGTTATTAAATCTTTTATACCAGCTCGTAATATAGCATCGATATTAACACCGAGATGTTCAAAAAAAGTAGTATCTTCGGTTGCTAATAAAACTTCAACAATTCGCGGAGGTATTTCATTAAAATTTGCATATAATCTTAATTCATCGCCAAGAAGATTAGCGATTTTTTTACCATTTCGATCAACGATGACAGAACTTTTTTCTATTTTATGTGTGATGATATCATCAACTTCATGTTTAACAGAATTATAAAAATATACTAAACCGCCAGTAACAGCGAGTCCGACAAGAACAAATAATATAAATAAAAATATAAAAATTTTGCCTATCAGAGAGCTTTTCTTTTTTTGTTTTTTCTCTTCCTCTCTATAATTATTCAAAGAAATGTCTATATTATTATTCATATGCTATGTAGCCTTTCATTTATTATTTTTTTATTTTGTTGTTATTTTTTTTGAATCAACAGTTTCAACATCCTCGAATTTTGAATCAATAACTTTCATTATTTTTACATCATATAAAACTTGCCCATCAATTATATTTTCGTCAAACAATTTTTTTTCACCTGTAACCTGATTATATAAATAATCTAAGCCAACAATCGTTGCATAATTAATCCAATTGAAAAAAATATCATTACTAAACAGAGAATTTATATTTGTTACTTGTTTATCAATATTAACTGGAATCGAATTTGCAATATATAAATTTGTTCTGTCATTTTCTTTTGTCATTGAAATTAAAGTTGGCGAATAATTATTTTGAGTTGATAAAATTATTTTGGGTATATAATTTTTTGAAGTCATTTGAGTTAATAAACTAGCACTTTTTTTTACAGTTGTATTTATAAATACTGTTGTTTCGTTTGCTGTTTTTATATCTTTTTTTAACGAAGATGAAAAATCAGATTTATCTTTATTAATTGCAACTTGTTGAATTATTGACGAATTTGGAAAACCAGCTTGAAGTTGCGAAACAACTTCGCTATTTAGTTCATCACCTTTTTTACTTTTGTCATAAAATAAAGTTATTTTATTGCCGTCAAAATTTTTTAATAATTCTGAAATTTGAACACGATAATCTATTCCGCCATATAATATATTTTCATTTTCTGTTTTTCGTTCAATCGAATTTATAGTTGGCAAAAATATTTGAAGTTGAGATTGTTGAATTTGAAATACTGGCACTGTTTTTTCAATAATAGTTGCTCCAGCAGATGTAACAGGAGCTATAATATATCTATATCCATCTTTTATTATCGAATCTAAAGCTGAATTAATAGCTGATTCGCTTTCATCTTTTATAAAATAGTTTTTAACTATAAAATTTTTGCCACGAGAAACGAGATATAAAAACACAGATTTAGATGTTGAAAGAGCATAAAAGCCTATTGCTTTTTCTGGTAAAATCATTGCAACTTTAAAACTATTATTATTTTCTATATTTTTGTTATCAATATTAAAAGCGATTTGTAATTTATCTCTAGCTTCTTTTAATTTATCATCTTTTATATCATTTGATACTTTTGATAAAAAAGTAAAAATATCTTTTCGTTCTAATAATTCTTGTAGGCATTTTTCATCACATTCAACCGAATCTTGTTTTATGTTTTTTGTTTCAGCAATAGCAATTTGCGAAATTGATTGTTCTGTGGCACTAAGAAACATAGTTGTTAAAAACATTGTAAAATTTATTAGTTTCATTTGTAAAATATCTTCTTTTGTTGAGTGAGTTTAAAATATGGAGGTGGCGGATAGAGAGGGATTTGAACCCTCGGTACCTGTATCCAGATACGCTTCCTTAGCAGGGAAGTGGTTTAAGCCGCTCACCCATCTATCCAAAAAAATAAAATTGTGATTTCAAAATTATATATATATTTTTCTGAAATATTGCTGAATTTAATTCACATATAAAATATGTTTTATGACTGTTACGGTAAAAATATCTTTTTGATAAAATATTCACAGAAAATAAAACAAATTTATTTTATCTAAAATATATTTTTAATTATATAAGGATTATAGAAATTATGAAAACATGTTCAAAAGAGCAATTTATAGCAATTATGAAAGATAGACATGCTTGTAAATTATTTGATTCGTCAAGAAAAATTTCAGAAGAAGATTTAAATTATATTCTTGAAGTTGGACGATTATCGGCTTCTTCATTTGGTATGGAGCATTGGAAATTTGTCGTTGTTCATGATGAAAACTTGAAACAAGCTATTCGCGAAGTTTCTTGGAATCAACCGCAAATTACCTCATCGTCTGTTTTGATTGTTATTTTGGCAAGAAAAAATTTACGATCAACTGATAAATATATTCAAGAAAGATTCGAAGCAAAAGGTTTATCTGGCGACATGTTAAATGGCTATTTGAAAAAATATAGCGATTTTATCGATTCTAGAACTGATTGTGAAATAGTCGAATGGTCAAAACGACAGACTTATATTGCTATGGCAAATATGATAAATGGAGCTTCGGCAATTGGAATCGATAGTTGTCCAATCGAAGGTTTCGAAATTGACAAAGTTGAGAATATTTTAAATATCGATAAAGATTTATTTACGGTTTCGATTATTTTACCGTTCGGTTATCGTGTTAATCCTCCAAAAAATAAATTACGACAAACTATCGATGAGGTCGTTTATAAAATATAATGGAAATCGAACAAAAACGACTAAAGGAGTTAATAAAAGATCCTTCAAAAAATTTATTAACGATAAATTTAATGTTAAAAAATGGGCTTTTATCGATTGAAGGTTTAAACGAATTAATCGCTGGTAATATAATTTCTGGTGAAAGTAATATTGCCGAAATAAAAAGCTATCCATTTGTTAATCGTGATCAAATTATCAAAATTGTTTCTAAAAAGTTAGGACATAATTATATTGATTTGGATAATCTAGATTTTAATTATAAATTTGCTTTGAAATTTCCGTTTCAGCGAATAGTTAAATATACTATTTTGCCAATCGATGATAGCAAAGAATTCACAACGGTTGTTTTTGCTGATCCTCTTGATGTTGAAGCAAAAGATTTTGTTCAACGAACTGTTAATAAAAAATTAGAAATTCTTGTTGCTTCTGAAGAACAAATAAAAGAATATATAAAAAAATTAGAAATCGAAAAAGGCATGAAAGATGTCATCGTTAAAATTAGACGAGCGATTTCAAATTCTGCAACTGCTGATGATAATAAAGATAGTTCAGCTATTTTAGAATTAATTGAATTAGTTATAAAAACATCGATCGATTTAAGATCAAGCGATATTCATATTGAACCAACTGAACATAGTTGTGTTGTTCGAAATCGAATCGACGGTGTTTTAATGAGAACTTTTTTATTTGAACATGATATTTATGCTCCGTTGTCTTCTCGAATAAAATTATTAGCCAATTTAGATATTGCCGAAAAACGATTGCCTCAAGATGGACGATTCGCCTATTCGATTGGAAATTCAAATTACGATTTTCGAGTTTCAACTCTTCCTATTGTTTCTGGCGAATCTATCGTTATAAGAATTCTTGATTCGAGTAAAGCTACGATTAATTTAAATAATACAGGAATGATTCCAGATAATTATAATCGCTTTTTTAATAGTTTGAAATCGTCTTATGGAATTGTTCTTGTTACTGGACCAACTGGATCAGGAAAAACAACGACACTTTATGGTGCCTTGAACGAAATAAAAAGTGTCAAAGATAAAATTATTACTGTTGAAGATCCCGTTGAATATCAGGTCGAAATGATTCAACAAGTTAATGTTAATAAAAAAGCTGGTTTGGATTTCGCGAAAACTTTACGAGCTATTTTGCGACAAGATCCAGACAAAATAATGATCGGCGAAATTCGAGATCATGAAACTTTGAGAATCGCCATCGAAGCGGCATTGACTGGACATCTTGTTTTATCGACAATGCACACGAATGATTCGATTGCTTCGATAACAAGAATGCTTGATATGGGCATCGAACCTTATTTATTAGGTGGTGCTTTAGTTGCTATTCAAGCTCAACGACTTGTTCGTAAAATATGCACAAAATGTAAAAAAGAAATTCTTGTTGATCCAAAAAGTTTAAATAAAAAAATTGTTCATTTATTGCCAAATGATTATAAATTATATCGCGGTGAAGGTTGCAATAGCTGTTCTTTTACTGGCTATTTAGGTCGTGAAATGATTTGTGAAGTTCTCGAAATAACAGATAAAATGTCTTCGCTAATCAGTGCAAATGAACCAAAAGAAAAAATTATCGAAGAAGCTAGAACTTACGGTTTTAAGACTATTCTTGAAGTTGGAGTCATAAAAGCTCTTAATGGAATTACGACTATCGATGAGGTGTTACGAGTAACAAAATCATGAACAAATTTCGTGATAGTTATATTCTTCAGATTTATTTAATACCGTTTTATGTTTTAGTTTATATGATATTTTCTAGTGATCCTGTTGATGAACGATTATTATCAGAAATAGAATTTAATAAAACGGTTGCCATGAAAACAGCAAGAGAAATTATAGAAATAATCGGCGAACCAGATAGTTTTGAAATAAGAGAAAATGATCGAATTATCGTTTTTGATTATTATAATCTAGTTTTTTGCAAAAAAAAGGAAGATAAATATACATTTGTTAGATTAATTTTATTTGAAAGGGGTGAAGCACCTCTTTTGCCCGAAAATATTTTTTTTAAAAAATAATAAGCTTGAAAGGAGTTTAAAAAAAGATGCTTCGAAAAACAGAATTTGCTATATATTTTGCAGTTATGATTTTTATAGGCTTTGCAAATTATAAGACTTATAACGATGATGTTTCTCTTTATTTGGAACATAAACGAGAATCAATTCAATTTCAATATAACACGATAACCAGAGATTTACGAGAAAAAAGCAATATTTATTTTCATGAAGTTGTTAATAAACCAGAAATATTATCTTTGGTCGCTGAATTAAATTATGAAGACCCAAATCAAACAGCTATTGCTAGAAATATTCTAATTCAAAAATTAGATGATTCTTATAGACGAATGAGCCTTAACGAAGTTAGACAATTGCATTTTCATACAAAAGATAGCAAAAGTTTTTTACGAATGCATAAAAAAAATAAATTTGGTGATTATTTAGGTGATGTTCGATATTCAATAGGTTCTGTAAATAAAACTTTTAAAAGTTATCACGGTTTTGAAGAAGGTCTAATTTTTAGTGGCTTTCGAAATGTTTATCCATTAATGTTAAATAATAATTTTATTGGCAGTGTTGAAATTAGTTTTACACTTAAAGCTGTTGAATTTGCTTTCGAACAAACATTTGGAGGTAATTACAGTTTCATTTTTCGTAACGATATTATAAAAGCTAAATTATTTGACTTTGACGAATATTATAATCAATTAAATTTTAACGATAAATTTTGCTATGAAAAAGCTGAAAATATTGCCTATATGGATAAGTTACCTGCTGATACTATAAATATTATTAATAATAATTTATCATCAATGAAATCCTTTTCTGTTTCTCTATCCTTTGAAAATGAAGAAAAAGTTATTAACTTTTTACCCGTTAAAAATATTCATGGCGATCAAATTGGCTATTTAGTTAATATAAATAAAGATAATTTTATTGAAGTTGAACAAAGAAATAAACTTTTATATTTCTTATTTTTTAGTTTCGTTACAAATGCTTTGATTTATTTTGTATTTTTAAACATGAGAAGAAGTGAAAAGAATTTAATTAATAATATTTTTCATAATCACACGGATATGATTATTTTATTAAAAAAAGGTCAGATTCAAGATTTTAATAGAAAGTTTCTCGATTTTATCGGTGTTAATTCTTCGAGAGATATTAAAAATAATAATCATGTTGTTTCGATTTTTGATTTTTTCATCGAAGAAAAAGATTATTTATATAAAAATAATGAATCATATGAACAGCTATTAAATAAATTAAAATTAAGTGGTCAAAAAGTTAAAATGCAAAATGTTAAAACAAATGAAATTCGAGTGTTTGAACTTTCTCAAATTAATTTTAAAGATTACAGAATAGACTTTATCGTTTTTACGGATATTACTATGAAAATGATTTTTAGCGACACTTCAAAAAATGCTGTTCAATATCGAGATAAATTAACTGGCATTTTTAATCGAACTAAATTTGAAACTGATGTCAAAAGTATAATTTATAAAAATAATACTTTGTCTTTAATTTTATTTAATATCGATGATTTCGGATCAATTAATGATCGTTACGGCGATATGACTGGTGATCGTGTTTTAATCGAATTAACTATTTTAATCGATTCTCAAATTAGAAAAAGCGATGTTATTTATAAATATAGCGGTAATGATTTTATTGTTATTACAAACGAAAATATTTTAGGTGCTACAAAATTAGCTGAAAAATTAAGAATTATTATCGAACAACATAGTTTCTTTAAAGAAATATCAATTACAGCAAGTTTTGGTGTTACTGAATATCATAAACTTGAAGAAGAAGATGATTTATTAATTAGATGTGAAAAAAATCTTCAAGATGCTAAATCATCTGGTAAAAATTGTGTTGTTACAAATTAATTTTTATAAATATTAAATAAACACATGAAACAACAATTAAAATTTATTTTTTTATTTATGATTATAAGTGGAACTATTTTTATAATTCATAATTTATATATAACTTGGGAGTTTAATAATTTTCCTCTTGACAAATCGATGAGGTTGGCAATAGATCAAAAACGAGATGAACTTATAAGCCGAACCTTATCGAGTTATGATATTTATTTGCCTGTTCCAGTTAAAATAGAAAACTTGCCAGATAATTTATATGGTGTTACGATATATAATCGTGGCGATATATATATTATTTTAAATAGAAAAATGTTTAGAGAAAGCTTCGAATATATTTTATCAACTGTGTTACCTCACGAATTTGCTCATGCCGTTATATTAGCAAAAAGTGATTTTACAGATAATGAAAATAGTCATTCGAATGAATGGCAAAATATTTGTATCGAACTTCAAGGAAAAAACTGTGAACAATTCGTCAATATTGATGATGTGATTTCTGACAAAATATTTTAACTTTTTCTAAAAAATTTATATATATTACAGGTGAAACATAAACTCTTTGTTGAAATCTAATTTCATACAGAATCTTCATATTTTCTTTGTTTAGTTTAGTTGAACTATCGATAATATGTCAAATTTTATATTTTTGAAAGATAACAAATAATGGCACAAAAAAACATTGAACAAGCGATAAACGATATTGACGAACAAATCGTTTTAAAAGAAGGCGAATTATCCGAAAAGGAAATTCAAGAAAAACAAAGACGAAAAAATTTAAAAGATAGTTTAAATATTTCGATTCCAAATCCAAAAGTTCTTATTCAAGAACATAAAGAAAAACTTCTTAAACATTACGAAACTAATAAAGACAAATTTACTAATTATGCTCTTTCTGGTATTTCAGCGGTTGCTGTTTTATTAATTTTATTAATTTTATTAATTTTTTTTAATCGAGATGATGATTTACAAACTGTTGAAGTCGAACAACATCAGATCGAAGAGTTTAAAGATTTTAATTTTAAACGACAGGCTCCGCAACCATTAAAAGAATCTCAAGTTGAAGAACTTGTTAAAAAGGCAAATTTATTATATAGCGAAGGTGCAAAAAACGAAGCTTTAAAAATTTACGGTCGAATTGCGACATATAATGCATCTTTGTCTTATTATAATTTAGGAGTTGCTCGAGCAAAAAAAGGTCAATTTCAAGAAGCAATTGAAGCTTTTGACAAAGCGATACAAAATCATGAACATATTACTCCAAGTGCAATTAATGCAGCCGTTTGTAGCAAAGAATTAAACGATACAGCTAGTGAAAAAGCCTATTTAGATCTCGCTTATCAGCATTTGCCAAACGAACTCGATTCTCCGTTATATAGCTATTATTATTCATTAATTCAATTTTATCGTGGTAATTATTTCGAAACTTTTTCACCGTTAAAACATCGAAGTTCTAATTATTTTCCAGAAGAACAAAACATGATGGAAAGTCGAGTTAATTTATTATTTGAAAATTATGTCGGCAGTGCTTCAGCTCTTGAACGAACTATCGATAATAGCGATGTTGGAAATTTAGGTTTAATTTATGCAAATATGGGCGAATTAAAACAGGCTCGAGATTCGATAGCTAGAGCATTAGAATTAAGAAAATTCGAAGATGATAATCCTGATTTAATGAAATTAAAATATGCTGATTCGTTGATTGCTCTTAAAGATGGTGCAGTTGGTGAAACTGGCAGACTTTTGGGTAATTTATGGTCCAAATATAAAGATAAATTAAATAATTCATATGCCGTTTTACCGTCCATTCAAGAAAGTGTTTTTGATGTTCAAAAAGCTCAACGACAGTTTCAAAAAGAGTTGCAGTTTTCTAAGCCTGTTAATTATCAACTATTATTTTATTTTGCTCCATATAAAATATTTGATGCAAAACAAAGTATTAATATGATTCGAAAAGGAAGTGCAAATATTTCTGTTGGCGATAATGACGAAGCAACTGGCTATTTAATCGAAGGTGCAAAAAGTTCTGATGTTAATAAAAATATTGTTCTTGCAGTTCGTGAAATATTAAATAGACGACTTCGAATCGGCAATAAAATATTAAAAGAAGTCGAATTAAATAATCCGAAACATGCCGTTTTGCATTATAATTTAGGCTTAAGTTATGCACAATTAGGCGATTTTAAAAATAGTCACGAACATTTTAAAAAGAGTTTTCATTTAAATTCTCGAGATTATTTATCTGGTGTTTTTGCAATCATGACTGGCGACCTCATCGGTGAAGATAACGAAAAATTAGGTGAAGTTCTTCGAGAAAATTTAACAGTAGAACCAGAGAGCAAAGATAAAAGTTTATATGAAGCAATTTTGCATTTTCATAATAATAGCTACGGTGGAATGCAAGATTGGTTTAACGAATTAGACAGCACCGATAAAACCGATATTTTTAATTTAGGATTTTCTTATATTATTACGAATATCCTAGAAAAAAATGGCAAAAATGCCGACGAAAATAAAAAAATCGCAAGAATGATCGTTAGCAAACTTCCAAATGAACTTCTTCCACATATGCTTTTTTTATATTCGAATTACGGTAATGGTGATGTAAAAAAATTCTCAAAAGAGACAATTTCATATTTTCAAAGTCGTTCAGTTCCAATTTATGATTTTTATTATGGTGCAAGAATTGCTCAAGAAATGTGGATCAAATTTGCTTTATTAACAGGCAGTTTGCAAGATCTCGAAAATCGTTTAAAACGACATTACATGACTGAAAAAAATAACCGCGAAGGTGTAATTCAGGCACTTGCATACACATATTTTATGAATCAAAAATTCGAAGATGCTTATCAGCTTTATAATAAATTAATCGATGATTTCGGTGTAAAAGATTCAAGAACAATGTTTTTAGCTGGAACTTCGGCAATTGCTTCTAAACATTATGCGAATGCCGTTGCATTGTTTGAACTTGCACGATTAAGCAACCGAATGAATCTCGAAACTCGATATGCTTTAGGCTTATTATATTTAGAAGCTAAGAATTTCGAAGCTGGATCTGTCTTATTTAAAAAGTTCGACAATGAACTTTTCTATTCTGATTTTTTTGATTTCAATGTTAAAATAGCTGAAAATATCCCAGAGGTGAGACAATGAAAATAGGCATATTAGGTGCAATGCGAGAAGAAATCGAACCAATTTTAAAATTAGCAAATGCTGATAAATTTGTTCAATATGGCAAAAATATTTATTATTTCGGAAAAATCGCTGATAACGATGTTGTAATTGCTTATAGCAAAATTGGTAAAGTTTTTTCGTCATTAACGGCTTCAGTTATGATCGAAAAATTTGGCATCGAAAAATTATTATTTAGCGGTGTTGCAGGTGGCTTAAATCCAAATTTGAAAATCGGTGATTTAATTCGAGCTTCTTCGTTGTGCCAACACGATTTAGATATTTCGACTTTTGGTCATCCATTTGGTTATGTTCCTGAAGGTTCAAGATTTATTTATAGCGATGAAAATTTAAATAAAATCGCTGATGAGGTCGCAAAAGATTTAAATGTAAATTTATTTACTGGAATTATCGCAACTGGTGATCAATTTATTGCTGACAAAAATCGAAAAGATTGGATAAAAAAACATTTTGATGCCGATGCTATCGAAATGGAAGGTGGATCTGTTGCTGTTGTTTGCGAATCGCTCGGAATTCCGTTTTTTGTTTTGAGAGCAATTAGTGATTCGGCTGATGAGGTCGCAGGTTTCGATTTCGATTCGTTTTTAATCTCTTCGGCTAAACAAAGTGCTGATTTTATTGTTTCGATGATAGAAAGAATTAAATAGATGTTAGCCTCAATTAAAGTTGAGGAAATTATAAATATAGCTGAAATTGCTGGTGGTAAAATCATGAAATTTTATTACTCGCAATTTAAAGTTGATACAAAAAATGACGGTTCGCCAATTACTGATGCTGATCGAACCGCTCATGAATTTATATTTAATAATCTAAAAAAATTATATCCTGATATACCCATATTGTCTGAAGAAGGCAATATCGCAAGTTATGAAATTCGCAAAAATTGGGAATATTTCTGGCTTGTTGATCCTCTTGATGGCACTCGCGAATTCGTTAAACAAATTGGAGAATTTACTGTAAATATTGCTTTAATTTATCACGGCGAACCTATATTTGGAGTTGTAAATATTCCAATTAGTGGCGAAACTTATTATGCAAAAAAAGGTTTTGGAGCATATAAAAACGGTGTCAAACTTCCTAAATGTTCAAAATTTGGACGAGAAAAATTAAAAATCGTAACAAGTCGAACTTGGTGGAATAAAAAAACAGAAGAATTTATTAAAAATTTAGAACACGAATTTCAACAAGTTTCTCTTTCATCGCGGGGAAGCAGTTTAAAACTATGTCTTTTGGCGGAAGGCAAACGAGATTTATATCCACGAATTGCTCCAACAATGGAATGGGACACGGCTTCAGCACATATAATTTTATTAGAAACTGGACGAGATATTTATCGATATGAAAACGAAATTGAACCAATCGAATATATAAATCGTTCGGATAAATTAAAAAGGGTTATTTATAATAAAGAAGATTTACATAATCCTAATTTTATTGCCGTGTGAGAACTTATAAAGATAAATAAAATATAAACATAATTAACATAAAAACATTATCTTAACATGCAAAATATAACAATATTTCTATAACTTATGAAAAACATAATATTTTATTTGTCTAACTTAAACTATTCTTAAGGGGGGGGGGTAATATACTTTCAAGCTGTTTAATTAACATAAACAATTAATTTATGGAGGTTTTATGAAAATAAAAACTAGCTTAGCGGTTTTATCGCTTTTAAGCATTAGTGAATTGTCTGCGGGTGAGCAAACCTTAAAAGGGTTT
The DNA here is from genome assembly GCA_030152305.1 of Campylobacterota bacterium. Taxonomy (GTDB): domain Bacteria; phylum Campylobacterota; class Campylobacteria; order Campylobacterales; family Thiovulaceae; genus Thiovulum_C. The sequence goes on along the minus strand of JASKOM010000005.1, from coordinate 136,793 downwards.
TATATATCAACAGCATTATGGAATAAAAATCAAATTTCTGTTTGTTGGAACACAACAGGATTTACAACTGAAAAAAGTTGGGTTAAAGATACCGTTGAAAAAAGTTGGGAAGCCAACTCTGTAATTGATTTTATAGGTTGGAAAGATTGTGATAAAAATGGAGCTGATATTAGGATTCAGATAGCTGATGAAAATCCTGTAACAACAGGTTTAGGGACTCAAACATTGGATAATAATCCTGGATTAATATTAAATTTTACCTTTAATAATTTTAGAAAGGATCAATGTCAAGGAAGCGAAGAAACATGTATCAGAAATAGTGCTGTTCATGAATTTGGACATGCACTAGGAATAGCTCATGAACAAAACAGAGATGATACATCTAGCACATGTGCTAAAAGTGGCACTTATGGGGATACTACAGTTGGATCTTATGATGTTATGTCAATAATGCATTATTGCCATCCTGAAAGAAATGGCAAGTACGGTCAAAAGTTCTTTGATTTAAGTCAAGGAGATATAGAAACTATTAATCAAATGTATAACTCACATATAGGAGTTATTCCAGCTACAAGTAGCTGTCCATCAAATAGCGAGTTAGTAACTATACATATGGATGATGAAGATAGTCGCAATAAAAATAGTCAAAATGGCTGGATTGGAGCTATTGAATCTTCAAGCAATACTACTTTTAAATTCTGTAAAGTTAAAGGAGCACAATTTAAACCTTTATATCCTAAAGAGCCGTATGCTGTTTTGAAATTAGGTAAGGTTTGTCCTAATGGTTCAAAAACTTTAATACGAAAGTTCGATAATGAAAATACACAAAATAAAAATTATATGTCAGCTAATGCATCTCCAAATGTTAATGACGGTAATACGTATATGCATTTTTGTCTATTTGATTCAACAAATCAAAGCAGTTCAATGACATCGTTTCCAACTTTAGGTATTCAATATGGAGTATTTGCTGGAAGTGGTTTTTCAAAAAGTTTAGCTAGTGGGTATATTCATACAGATGATGAGGATAAGAAAAATCGTAACTATTTTTCTGGAGACAATACTGAATCTCAAAAAATTATATCTGGCACAACAAATACAGATATAAATATTAGAAGAGTAAAATCTTTGTCTGTACCAGTTCAACCAGTTGTAGAAGATATTTCAGAGGTTGAAGAGATTATAGCCGATGATATTATCGACGGTAATAATTCCATTAAATATATATCTATTGTAAAAGTTCAATAAATGATCAAACGGCTATTTTTAATAGCAACATTCCTCCTTTTTGGAGGATGTGGCAATGAAAACAATCCAACAACAGATGTCAACAACTCTGTTATAAGTCAAAGTGAATACATAATTGATTATTATCGAATACCAATGATGGCTTGGTTAATGGAAAGTAAAGATAGATATAAATTTGCATACAAATTTGTTGATCAATCTATTCATGCTTATTCAATAGAAAACTTACCGTATCAATGGGGCTATAAATATAAAGTTACTGGACAAGTAACCCCACATTCTGAAGACGGAGATGAATTTACATTAGATGAAATTATTTCAAAAGAGCAACATTTTGAACCTTTTACTTTAACTTTCAGAACACATACAATTATTGATGGAGTATTTAATTTTAAGGAAGAGCCTTTAATTACAAAAACTTCAAATGATAAATATCTTGCTTACAACGAATTAGAATTTAAAGTTTATGATCAAGATTTGCAAGAAAATTTAGACTTGCGAATAGACAACAATTATACAGTTACTTTAACTTTTGACTTCGAAGATAACGGAACTATTTTTCTTAAACAAATCGAAGAATAAAACTAAAAATAACAATTCAAATATTTCAAATTAATTAGATCCCGAAATGAATTCGGGAAAGGTGAAGCCTATCATGGGCTTCAATTTAATAAAGCAGGTTGTTAATTTATTAGTTTTGCTAAAACCTTTTTAAAAAACAGTGGCGGAACAGCTTCTCCAATTACTTCACGGATTAAATTATCAGTTGCCCAATCTGGAATATTCCAGTCTTCGGGCAAAGTAGTTAAAATAAGTAGCTCTCTAATTGTTAAAACTCTTGCATCTGAATATGTTCCATCTTGCTTTAATCTTCCATAATGAACATTATTTTGACTTGAAATAGAACCATTTGCCATTGTTATAGTTGGTGCTGGTTTATCAGCATCCATTCTTTTATATGTCGTTGAAAAACCTTTAATTTTTCTGCCATCTTTTTTTGGATAATGAACAATATTGTCAAATGCTGTTTTACCTGTTGGGGTATGTTTTAACCATAAAATATGGTCGTCATTATGTTTTTTTGCAACATGCCATTTAATATCAGATTTTTCACATGATTCTAAAGATGGTAAATGATCAATTGCCTCTTTTACTGTTACATGTTTTTCTTTTATAGGAAATTCCCATTTTTGAGATTTAGATAATAATGTAATGTTTCGTTTTCTATGTTGTGGAATTCCGTAATCAGCAAAATCAACATTTTGAGAGTTAATAAAATAAGCCTTTAACTCTCTTTTGATATATTCAGCGATTACTATTAATTCACCATCTACATTTATTTCAGCTTTTGGCATTCCTATAACATTTTCAATAATTGCATATTCAGGCTGTAATTCTTTTATTGCTCTAACCACTTGGATTATTAATAAACTTCGAGGATCATCTTTTTGCATTTTACCAGCAACAGAAAATGATTGACAAGGAGGAGTAGCAACTAAAAATTCGCACTTTAATTTTTTTTGCTTGATCTATAACAGTATTAAAAATATGTTCATTGGTTATATCTCCTTGAATCATATTTGTTTCATTGTGTATGTGTTTATAAAATTCTGCTCTTTTAGGTATCAGCTCATTAGCAACAACTATATTGATGCCAACTTCTTTAAAATATGTTTCTCCTATGCCTACATTTGAGAATAAAGATAATCCATTTATCATTTAGTTCCTTTAATTTAAAATTCACTCAAAATTTTATCCGAAATTCGGACAATAGTCAAGTATCTGATTTTCGGATAAAATATCGAAAGATTATGCAATAAGGTATTTTATGAAAGATCACGAAATTAAAGAGAAGTTTATTATTCCAAATTCAACTTTATACGACTGGAAAAAACGAAATGATTATAGAAAAAATATAATAAAATTTTTGGAATTGATCACAGTAGAAGAAGTGGAAGTAATATTAACTAGAAGACAGCAGGAAGAAAAACCGAGTGCTAAACACTCCTCATAACTTATATTAAACTTCACACAAAAATAGCAATTCAAATATTTCAAATTAATTAGATCCTGAAACGAGTTCGGGATGTTTTGTTTCGGGATGATGATCAAACCAAAAATATTAAAATTACGAAAAATCAAATTAATCAAAAAGGACTAAACTTGAGCGAAGTCGAGAAAACCGAAAAAGACAAAGAAGAAAACTTAGTTAAAAAAACTTGTCGAGAATTGGGCATTACTCAAAAAGAATTGGCGGAAAGAACAAAATTTAAAGCACAAACTATCAGAAATTGGAGTTCAACAGGAGAATTGCCAGATTATGCAAAAGTATTTTTTGACTTAATGATTAAATTTAATCATCAACAGCAAATAATTAATAATTTTAAAAAATTTAATGAAAGTGTTTTTGCCATGACATATTAATACTTTATATCTACAATATAATTGTAATTAATCCCCAAAAGATATATAATTCTATTGCAACAAACTTTTTACATCAAAGGGATTAATCTATGGAAATTATATCTAAAGGTTATAACGATTTTCACATTATATATTCTCAATAACATGACACAAAATTATTTTTAAATGCCTCTTTAACAGCCAAACAATTTAACAAAGTCCCAAAAGATTGGCTTAGAACAAAAGAAACTCAAGAATATATCAATGCAGTTTCACGATGGGCTAAAATGCCTATTGACAGCTTAGTGGTAATTCGTAAAGGTGGAAATCCTAATGAACAAGGAACATGGATTCATCAAAGTTTAATAGTTGCTTTTGCTCGTTGGCTTTCTCCAGATTTTGCAGTTTGGTGCGATATGACAATTGAAGAAATCCTAAAATCGCAAACTATTCAACCACAAACTCAAAACTTACAACTTCCAGAAATTGAAAATTCAACACAAAAAATTATCGAACTCGATAACAACTTCATAGCAACAACAAACTTACTCGCAAATTTACGAAATACAAATCCGATTGATTTATTTCGACTTGAGCAATATTTTTTAGCAAATTTTAGATATTCGATTCTCGATAAATTCAAAATTGATCTCGAAAATCAATTTTTCCTGCCGACCGAACTTGGCAAAATGATTAACAAATCGCCTGTTGAAATTAATTTGATATTAGCTCACAAAGGTTTTCAAATTCGAGAAAATAAAATTTGGAAATTAACAGAATCTGGTCGCGATTTTGGAATTGAGATAAACGGCAAGTTTATTCAAATTAAATGGAAAATGCGAACGGTTTTGTAATTCGTAGTTCCGTGAAAAAAGAAAAGAGCCCGAAATAAATTACAGGAGCTATCGCTTCGGGATGACTTGTTTTGCTTTGAGATGATGATCAAGCCAAAAATATTAAATTTGCGAATAGACAACAATTATACAGTTACTTTAACTTTTGACTTCGAAGATAACGGAACTATTTTTCTTAAACAAATCGAAGAATGAAAATCAACCTCTTGCATAATTCATATAAATTAACGATTTTGTAGTTTCATTTACGAAATTTTGCAAGAGGATCATTTTTATTTAACCGATCTATGTTACTTAACAATCTCTACATTTCTGTAACAGTTGCTAACTGCGGACTATTAATCCAGGGAGATCTCCCAAAGCCTCGAGGGTTACTCAAGGCGCTTTTTACCATATATCTGCCCTTGGTTTTCGGCTACAGACATCGGTATATGTAGGTTATTGTAGCATATTTGTTACAAGTAAACAACTAACCTTTCTTTTTAAATTTAAAGCCCTGTTTTTCCAATAAGTTTCTTAATTTTTCTTCAAATTCACCCTGAAATTCTAATTCACTGTTTCGAATTGTTCCGCCTGTTGATAAACTCTTTTTTAAACTTTTATGCAAATCTTCTAATTCACTTTTATTTAAATAAAATTCAGCAACAACTGTAACCGTTTTGCCTGATCTTTTTTCTTTACGAAAATATAATTGATGTTGATGAGGTTTCAGAATTTCTGTTTTTGCTTTTGCGACCTCATCGCCATCGATATTTTTTTTGTAATCTTTTTTGTCAGGCAAACCACCAGCTAATTGGCGGTCTGACCATAAATTAGAAATATCAATTTTCATTCGATAATTCGATTAAAAATTTGACAAAATCTTCAGAATCGTTTGGAGTTTTGATAACGACATATTCATTAATGCCAAGCTCTTTAGCAATATGACGATATTCGATACTTAACTCAAAATCAGTTTCGAGATTATCAAGAGTAAAAGATATTGGATAAATAACAACTTTTTCATTTTGGAATTCTGATAATTTAGAATTTAATGACGGTTCAAGCCATTTTAAAGGTCCAATTTTTGACTGAAAAGCCAAATGAACAGATTTAAATTTATTGAGCATATTTTTAAGTGTCGAAACTTGAGATTCAATTTGCGATAAATAAGGATCTCCAGAATCGATAATTTTTTGCGGAAGCGAATGAGCCGAAAATATTAAATTCCAATTTTCAGGATCAGGAATAACATTATTTATCGAATTTGTAATTATTCGCAAATAGCGATTGTCGAGATAATATGGCTTTATTGTCGTTAATGAAATTTCACTCCAGTTCATTTTTTCGAGAGTGTCAAAAACATCTTTGAAAGAAGACAAAGTCGTTGTTGTCGAATATTGCGGATACATTGGCAAAAGTGTCAAATGTTCGATTTTATCTTTTCGCAATTTCTCGAGAATTTCATTTGCAAACGGCGGTGTGTATCGCATAATTGCCTCAAAACGACCAGCACGATTTAATTTTTTTAATAATTTCTTCGTGTTAGTTACGATTGGCGATTTATCACCTATTTGCAATAAATTATTTTTCGAATATTCAGCTCGTCGCCAAACGATTAAATTTGCGATCATTTTGCGAATTAACTTTGGAGCTTTAATAATATATGGATCGTTAAACATGTTTTTTAAAAAAACAGCTACTTCATTTGGATTATTTGCTCCGCCCATATTTAATAAAATCGTTGCTTTTCGTTTTGACATTTTTATTTAAATCTCACTTTCAAACCATTTTTAATATTATTGATGTTATATATATCTGATATTCTAATATATGTTACTGTTTTTGGAACTTTTAACGATAGTTCATTTTTTTTGTCATTAATTCTAAAGCTATTTAATAGATTTAATTTTTTGTCATAAAACGAAATAAACGGATGCCAATTATTTGCTGAACTAATTAATTCGATTATTCCGTTTGTTTCGATTGAAAGCCAATAATCAGAAGTTGGTGTTGGCAATTGAATATTCTGATTTTTATTAAGTTTGATCGTGTCGAGAACTGCCGATGAGGTATCGATTTCGTAATTCCATTTTAATTTATCATCTTGTCGAATCGAAGTTATTGAACAATTGTGTTTTTTTATCGATTCATATAAATTCTCTGGATCAATTAACGAATCTGATTTGAGTTCAATTTGCAATAAAACATTTCCAGAATCCATTGAAGCCTCGAGAATGTGATATTTAACATAACCTAATTCTTGCAAAGAATCAGTTAATATTTTTAAAAACATACTTGAATTTCCGACACTGTAAAAATTTGCCTGAATCGTTTGTGATTTCCCAAGATCAAATTTTAAAAGTCCATTTTTTTTAAGTCGGCTTGAAATTAAAACAGGATCGGCTTTGCCATTAACCAAAAATTGAGTTTCATCGGCAAATAATTTATTAATTAATGGCAAATTTTTTCGATAATTATCAGCTCCGATAATCGATTCAATCGTTGGAGAAAGATTCAAAGCGAAAGCTGAAAACGAGAGTGAAGAGAAAAGAATTGAGCTTATTGCTATTTTTTTCAAAATTTCCGACCTTTTTAATAAAATTTAATTAAACAGTTTTGCTAAAAACTTTGTTTGAATGGGCATGATTTTGCATATAACTGTCAAAAGTCATTGCGATATTTCGAATAACAAGCGAACCAGTGAAATTAACTTCAATTTTAGAATATGAAATCGTTAATAATTCATCAATTTCGAATTTTCGCAAATTATCAAGTTCGAACTGAAAAAGGCTGTGAAAATCGACACAATATTTATTATTAAATCTAGCTATATCAAATTTGAAATTACTCATAAGCTCCATAATAATATCTCGTCGCATTTGGTCATCAATCGAAAGAGCAAAACCGCGGAAAATTGGCAATTGACCTTTTTCAAGACTTTGTTCGTATAAATCCATCTCTTTAAAGTTCTGAATGTAATAGCCTTTGCCATTTCCGATTGAAGTTAAGCCGATTCCCAAAAGTTGAGTGCCTCCTTTTGTTGTGTAACCTTGAAAATTTCTATGAAGTTCGCCTTTGTCAATCGCAAGAAATAATTCATCGTTTTCTTTTGCAAAATGATCCATTCCGATCATTTTATAGCCATGTCCAGTTAATTGATCAATCGTTTTTTTGAGAATTTTTGCTTTTTCGGACGGTTGCGGAAGAGTGCCTTCATCGATTTTTCGCATTGTTTTCATGAGCCATGGAACATGAGCATAATTAAAAACAGCAAAACGATCAGGATTTAATTTTAAAGCAAGATTAATAGTTCGTTCGAAACTATCAGCAGTTTGATATGGCAAACCGTAAATTAAATCAACATTTATTGAATTTATGCCATATTTTCGAGCTAAATTTACACTTGCTTCAACAACTGAAAAAGGTTGAATTCGATGAACAGCTTCTTGAACTTTGTGATCAAAATCTTGAACTCCGAAACTAATTCGATTAAAGCCATGTTTTGTCAAAACTCGAATTTGAGCTTCATCAAGATATCGCGGATCAATTTCACAGCTAATTTCAGCCTGTTTTGAAATATTTGGGAAATATTTTTTAATTTCGAGAATAATTTCTTCAAGCTCTTGATCAGTAAAAAAAGTTGGAGTTCCGCCACCAAAATGAATTTGAACGACTTCGCGATTGTTTTTAACATGTTTTGAAAGCAAATTCATTTCAATTTTTAAATAATCTATATATCGAGTTCGTTTTTCAGGGCGAGAAGTATAAACGACATTGCAACCGCAAAAATAACATGCACTTCGGCAAAACGGCAGATGAAAATATAGCGACAACTGATCAGAACTTTCTTCTAATTCTTTAAAATATCGTTCTGTAACTTCTTTATTTTCTTTAAATTCAACAGCAGTTGGATAACTTGTATATCTTGGTCCAGCTTTGGAATATTTTCCTATTTTTTCAAAATCGATTTCCATTTTTTTCTCTTTTATATTTTTTAGATTAAAACCACAAAATATTAACATGAAAAAAATTTCGATTTTATAATTTATCGATTATTAAACAAAATTCAAAACTATGTTTTTTTAGATAAAGTTTATCGATGTGTATCATTAAAATATCAATAAAATAAAAATCAGGCTATTTTATAGCAAGATATTAAGAGATGCAGTCTTGATTAATAACTAGATCATATTTTGATTATTACGGTTGCAAGTCAAGAGATAGGAACAAATAAAATGTCAGAATCATTAAAAATGATGGAAAAAGCGATTGATAAAAGATTTCAAAAAAATCAATCTTTTTATATATCAAAAGAAGATATTGAAAAAGTAAAACAAGCTATTGAAAACAACGAAACACAAAATTTAAATATTTATAGATCCAAACTTGGAACAATTACTTTGGTTCATACGATTATTAAAAATAATTGGCTGATCAACTTACAGAAATCAAAGTCAAAAAGAAATGACATCATAGATTTAACAAAGTCATTATTAAACTCTCTTGACAATGAACAAATATTAGAAATTACAAAAGATGTTTCTGAAGACAAAATATTTTCAAGTATATTATTCAAAGAAACTATCGAAAAAATTCGATTACCAAAATTGCCTGTTGCTGAATGTAGCAAAATGGCTTTAAATAATGATCAAAAATTATTCCGAAGATCAATATGTCTGCAAAGATATTTATTAGATTTAATTTCTAAAGAAAATTTCTTAAAAATTACAAACGAAATAAGTCAATATTTATTTAATGATGAAAATTTATTAAATTACATCAAAAATCATAACACTGATTTTTTAAAACCTGTTGTTGCACAAATGATCGTTAAATACGGTGAAAACGAAGTTGCTAAATGGTTTCTAGCTAATATTCAAGTCGATAATAATTCTAATCGATTACTTGAATTTGCTTTAATTGATTTAGGTCAAACTGGTTTTAATCATCTTGTTAATTATATAAATAATAACCCTCGTTACACTGATGAAAAAACTAAATATTTAATTAAACGAGTTTTAAGTAGGTTTTATAAATTGCCAAACTTTGAACAAGAAATGGTAAATTTATTTAGACAAGTTTATAAACAACACAATTCAGCTAGTATTTTTATTCTTCACATGTTTGAACCGCCAACATTTAAAAATAAAGAAATAGCTCAAAGATTCGTCGCACAAATAAAACAATTCCATCTTCGATTAAATGCTGGAATGGAAAAAGTGTTTGACAAAATTGAACATTGGACATCTGAATCTAACGGTTTTGATTCTATTGATGAATTTTTGGATGAGGTAAAAAATAGCAATAATGCTTTAAATAATAATGGACTTTTAGCATATGTTGATTCACAATTATCAAAAACTTCAAACAAATTAGTTAATGAAATTATAAAAAATGTATGTTTTAATGAAGATTATTATAAACAAGCTGAAACAATGAGTTTATTTCTTGCGAATCATTTGGCATTAATTGAAGGCAGAGAAAATAAACTAACTGATGAATGCAAAGAAAACATAGGCACAATCATGTTAGTTCGTCATATGTTTAATTCAAAAGTTAGAGCTTTTTTAATAGCAACATCGCAATTAGATAAATTAGAAAAATTAGAAAGGAGATAGGCTTTGAAAATCGCTGTAGGTATTGATTTAGGAACCACAAATTCAGTGTTGGCTTATATGGAAAATGGTCAGTTAAAATTCGTTAGGTTTCAAGGTGTTGAAAGTTTATCGTCAGTAATTTTTATTGATGATAAAAATAATATTAGTGTTGGTCGTCAAGCTAAAAATCGAGCTGTAACAAAACCTGAAAATTTTATTAAATCTTCAAAAGCTTTTATGGGTGATAATAATAAATATTGGAATATTAATAATAAAAAATATTCACCGACTGATGTTGCAACAGAAATTTTAAAAGCATTTGTTAAAGCTTTAAATAAAGACGGTTTTACTGAAATTGAGGCAGTTATTACAGTCCCAGCTTATTTTAAATCAAATCAAATTGAAGAAACAAAAAAAGCAGGTGAAAAAGCTGGGTTAATTGTTAAACAAATTATCACTGAACCAATGTCTGCGGCTGTTGCTTATGCTTTTGATGATAAAGTTAATCAAAAATTATTTGTTTTTGATATTGGCGGTGGAACTTTTGATGTTAGTGTATTAGAAGTTAAAGATAAAAATTATAATACTATTATGATTGATGGCGATGCCAAACTTGGCGGAGATGATTTTGATCAAATTATATATGAACATTTTTTATCTCATATTCGACGGAATAAAGCTATTAATTTATCAACTTTTGACAAATCTGGCTTATCGCAAGATGAATATAACAAAGCTGTTTATAGTCTTTTAAATCAAGCTGAAGAAGCTAAAAAAGCTCTTTCTGAAAGTTTATCTTTTGATGTCGAAATTCCAAATTTATTTGGTAATTATTCTTTTCAACTGACATTAAATCGAGCTGATTTTGAAAATATTTCTAATCAAATTTTTAACAAAATAGAACGAATTGTTGATAGATCTTTGAATAAAAATTCTATTAATAAAAATGACATCGATAAAATTATTCTTGTTGGTGGAACAGCAAAAATTCCAAAAATTCAAGAATTTGTAACAAATTATTTTGGCAAAACTCCATATTCAGATAAACCGTTAGATACATTAGTTGCTATGGGTGCGGCAATCGTTGCAAGTAATGACAACACAATGCAAGTTAAAATCAACGATATTATTTCTCATTCTCTTGGAATCGAATTAATTAACGATAAGTTTTCTCCTATTTTGAAAAAAAATCAGCACTATCCTATTTCATATACAGAAACTTATACAACAACATCTAATTATCAAAAATTTATTGATATCAATGTTTTTGAAGGCGAAGATCTTGACAATGTAAATAATAATGATTTCTACGGCGGTTTTGCTTTGACCAATATTGAACATGCTACTCGAGGTGTGCCAAAAATTGAAGTTACTTTTGAATTTGATAAAAATAGAATTCTAAAAGTAACGGCTCGAGATATTCGAACAAATTCAACAAAAAGTGAAAAAATTGAAATCGATAAAGGTTCAAGAAAGAAAATTACTCCTGTCGTTGAATCTTTTGACATTGTTGTTATGATCGATGTTTCTGGAAGTATGTGCGGTTATCCTCTTGAAAAAGCACAACAAGCATGTTCATATCTTGTTTCGAATTTAATAGATCTTAATGTTCATAAATTAGCTCTCGTTGAATTTGAAAGTTCGGCTGTTATTTTGTCAAATTTCACAAATGATAAAAACCAAATTTTAAGTGCTATTAATCGTTTAAGTTGTCGAGGTGGGACTTGATATTGCCGATGCAATTAAAATCTCTCATAATAATTTATTTAATACGAGATATATTCGAAATTCATCTTTGGCTATATTAGTTACAGATGGCGGTTCTTCCGAAGCTCCAGCTTTAAGTGAAAGTTACAAAATGAAAAATTCTGGTATTAGACTTGCAACTATTGGAGTTGGCAATGGTGTCAATGAATCTCTTTTATCTGGAATGGCAAGTTCTGGTGATTATTACAAAATAGATTCTATTGATAAATTAGCTGACATTTTTAAAACGATTATTAGCTCGATTCAAAAAGCCTAATTTTTAGCTATTTTTTGTCAATGCTGGATTTTATAATTTCATCGAATTCAGCATTTAAGCATTTAATACCTCATCGTATATAAAATATAAATTAACATAAAGGATAAAAAAATATGCCTGAAGCAATATTAGAACAAGTCAAAGGATCTTTCGTCGGGATTGACCTTGGAACTTCAAATTCGGTAGTTTCGTTTTTTTAAAATGGACTGATCCATCAAATAAATATTAGAAATTCGTTTCTTATTCCATCTGTTATATTTTTCGAAACAAAAAATAAATTATTTTTTGGCGAACAAGCTTTAAGAAGAGGAATTGTTAATCCTAAAAGAATGCTAAAAGAGTTTAAACGAGCTTTAGGCACACAACAAAAATATCCAATAAACTTTGAAACACAATCAGCAGAAGCAGAAAATGAAGATTCTGAAATGATTTGTTATATATTCGATACAAATATTTTTATAGATGAACCAGATATTCTTAGTAAATTAAAAAATAACGAAGTTGCTTGTTTGCCTTTTACAGTTGTTGATGAACTTGTTGAACAAAGTCGATGGAGACAAGATATTGAACTTCCTGTTAAACGAGCAATAAGCAACATTCAATCTTCTTCATCTGTTATTAAATATAAAAATAGCGAAATTGATATTTTGCCTTCTGATTTTAGCGATGATACAAATGATAATCGAATATTAAGTATCGCTTATCAAGCTTTAAAAGATGGAGAACCAGCTATTCTTGTATCATCTGATAAAAATTTATTATGGAAAGCTAAAACTCTTGGCATAACAGCTTTATCTCTTATTGATTTTGATATTGCACAAATTAGACAAAAATCTAACAATCAAACTATTTATATTTCGCCTATTGAAGCATCATCATTTCTTTTAGGATATTTACGAGATGAAGCTTATAAAGTAATTGGAGAACCTGTTACCAAAGCTGTTATTACTGTTCCAGCAACTTTTAATCAAACTCAAATTGAATCTGTTAAAAATGCAGGTCTAGATGCAGGTTTCGATGAGGTGCGAATTCAAAAAGAACCAATTGCTGTTGGTGTCGCTTATGGTATAGCAAACAAAGATTCGAATTCAACAATGCTCGTTTATGATTTTGGCGGTGGAACATTTGATGTTTCTATTTTAGAACTAAAGAACAACAATGTAAAAATTATCGCTTCGGATGGTGATTCAAAATTAGGTGGTGTTGATATTACTAATAAAGTTGTTGAATATATTTATGAAGAAATTCTTAATGACAATCTGGATTTAGATATGTTCAGTCCTGATTCTATGAATGAAGAGATTTTTAATGAATGTGAAAGAGCAAAAAAAGAACTTTCTGATGCTAACGATAGTGAAATAAATCTAGCTGGGCTTATGTTACCAAACGGTGAAGCATATAGTTTTAATATAAAACTTACAAGACATAAATTTGATAATTTATTTTCTGATATCAGAAGAAAAGCGACTACTGTTATAAACAGAATACTAAGTAACAATAATTTAACAGTTAATAACATCGATGAAATTATTTTAGCAGGTGGAACTTCTAATATTCCAGCTGTTAAAAAAAGTGTTAATGATCTTTTTAATAAACAACCTATTTCTAACATTGATACATCAACTGTAATTTCTGTTGGAGCTGTTATCGAAGCAATGAGTGAATGGGGCAATGATCAACTTATAAATATTAAACCAACTTATAATGATCGTGCTTTACATGATTTTGGTGTCAGCTTACAAAATTATAAATTTGATGTTTTAATACCTGCTGATAGCGAATTGCCTATAAGAGAAACTCGAGAATATACAACTTTGAGAGATAATCAAGATGTCGTAGATATTATGGTATTTAATCGCACCAAAAACTCAAAAGCAATTAATACTTATGATTCTGGTATTTCTTCAGTTGATGTTATTAAAATTGAAGGTTTGCCACCTCATCAAAAAGGTGAATTACAAATTCAAGTAACTTTTGAATTAACTCGAGAAGATATTCTTGAAGTTGATGTAAAAGTTTTTGATAGTCGTTCTAGCAAACAAATTAATTCAAGAAATCTAACAGCTAAAAAGGCTTCTTCTAATGTATAGTTATCAACCAATGCAAAGCTCTTATAATCCAGAAACTTTTAATATTTATGAATTTAATGCTGAACTCAAAACTCATCTTGAGTCATATTACAAAAGAATTTATATTGAACATATCACAAAAGCTCAAGAAAATAACAAAACTGTTGTTATAAATTCGAAAGATATGTTTAAAGTTGTCAAAAAATTAGAGCCAATTTTTGAAAAAATAAATTCAAAAAAAGCAATCGCAGACATAAACGAAGATCTAACAGAAATAAATAAAGACTTTATTCATGATATGGGCTATCTTATTGATGCAGTAAGCATTTCTGAAAATGATAAAAATAGCCTTGAAACACTTTTAAATCTTGTAAAAAATCGACAAGGGCAATTAAAAACATATAGTTCAAGATTTTTAAAGACTCTTGATGAAAATCCTACTTGGAATATCGACAATATTAAAGAACAATATTTTTATAAAGTCTTGCAAAAAATCTTAAAAGATATTATCGAAAATGTGATTAGAGTTGTTGATAACGGTAGAAAATATCATACTGTTTATGATGAGGTTTTAAAGATTTTTAATAGATTTATTTCTAGTTTGGGTATTTATACTTGTGATCATATAAAAATTGGGACTAGTTTAAATAGTGACGAACTTTGGTCGTTAGTTGCACCTCAAGATTGTAATGATTGCGAAACTAACGATCAATCTAAAAAAGACACAATTAAAGATATTTCATCATTAGCTTATATATTTAGCGATAAATATATTGTTGTTCCTGCACATGTTACTGTTTGGAAAAATTAAAAATGTTGTATTTAGGTATTGATTTCGGCACATCAACAATGTTTGTAACAAAATATGATTTTGTAAGAAATAATGCTGTTCCTGTTGCTAATTTAGGACAATTTGGAGGTTCAAATATATTTGAAAATGTTATATATATTGAAAATGACAAAAATAATATTATAGGAAATACGGCAACAACAAGAGGATCAGCTGATCCTTTAAATTTTTTTAAAGATATAAAAAGATTTATTGTTACTAACGATACTTTTTACACTGTTAAAAATTTAAATAATCGTAGAGTTAAACCAATAGAACTTGCAACAATGATTTTTTCATCTATCAAAAATAAAGTTGAATCTAACGAAAATCGTAAAATTGATGGTGTTGTTATAACTGTTCCTTATTCTTATTCTGAAAATTATCGCAAACTTATCGTTCAATCAGCTGAAAATGCTGGTTTGACTGTTATCGGTCTTATTGAAGAACCTGTTTCAGCGGCGATCTCTTTTGGAATGCTAAATCAAACAATACAAACTAATAATCATCAAGAAAATATCGTTGTTTTTGATTTTGGTGGTGGAACTCTTGATACAACTTTAATTAATTTCAAAAACAATCAAACAAATGTAACACTCGAAGTTTTAAATACTGACGGTGTTGAAAACTTGGGTGGAAATGACATCGATTTTTTAATTACTGAAGAATTTCGAAAAAAATTAAATGTAAATTGGCAAGATTTTTCAAATGAAAACGAAAGAGCGAAATTTAAATTAACTCTTTATACACTTGCTCGTCAAACTAAAGAATTGCTTTCAACAGATGACGAATACGAAATTTTTGAGGTTTTTGTTGTTAATGGCAAAGAAAAAACTTTAGATTTTACTTTTAATAGAAACGACTTAGAAAAATTATTAAGAGTTCATAATGTTTTAGGTCGAATTCAAAACTCGCTCGAACAACTTTTTTATTCTGATAATAATTTAACTATTGAACCTAAAGATATTGATCGAGTTATTTTAGCTGGTGGTTCAAGTGCAATTCCTGCAATTAAAAAATTGCTTCATAAATTTTTTGGCAAAGAGCCTGAATCGAGACCTAATTTAAACGAACTAGTTGGACACGGTGCTGGTATTGTTGCTGGAATGACAAAGGGAGGCAATGTTACATTTAAAGTTATTAAAAAAACTAGCAAAAGTATCGGTATCGCTCAAGGCACATCGTTTAAACCTATTTTGTCAAAAAATCATGATTACGGTATCGAATCATCAAAACAAGATTATTATTTTGCAAATAATCAAAATAATACGAATTTAACAATTTATATTTATGAAGGTGATTCTTCGCAAATCGATAATTGCACAAAAATTGGCAAAGTAATATTTAATACACAAAATTTGACAAATAATCGTGTGAGAATATCAATATCTAGAGAAAGTTTACAAAATCAAATAGAAGTTAAGTTTTATAACGAACAAGATCTGTTAATACAAACAGCTGAAATGACTTCAGTAATTGATAATTAAAATGTCAATAATCACAGATTTTGTAAATACTGTAAAAAATTTAGTTTTTAATCCTGCAAAACAGGGGACTGAACAAAAAGTTAGTGCTGTTAAGCCTCCAAAGAAACAAGAAAATAAACCAAACAATAAACCAAATAAAAATGGAAAGGGTAAAAAAGTGGGAATACAAAATAATAACCAACTTTTACAAAAGTTGGAAACAGCAAACAATGGACTTGATAAAAACCAATCTTGTCTTACAGATAAAAAAAATCAAAAAGATGTAATTGAAGCTGTTATTAATGTTTTAAAAACTGTAGCAAAAGATATCTATCCTAGTGATTCTTTAAAAGATGGTTTTTGGACAGCTTTAGCTGGAATTAGAATTCGTTGTTATTTGAAAAATACAGAAATTGACGAACTGTTAAAAAACATTTGTGAAAAACAAAAATTAAATGTTCAAAGAGGTTCAAACAAAGAAGCACAAACAGCTTGTCAAGGTTGGTTGGTAGTTGAATCAAATATTCCATCAAACAACAATTCAGCACAAAGTAGCGGTTCGCAAAATGCACTTTCTTCATCAAATAAAAATAACGATGAGGTCAGCGATCAATCAAACAATAAAAAAACAGAAGAGGACAAAATGAAAGCAACATTCGATATTTCAGTTCTAACAGAGATAAAAAAATCTCTTGAATCTGTTAAAACAGACTTAACAGTTATTAAAAGTTCAACAACAAGAAATCTTGAAAATGATATATCCAGTTTGAAAACTTCAGTAAAAATAATAGAAAACAACACCTCATCGGTGAGAAGTTTGCCTGCAAAATATGACATCGACATGATAAGCAGTAAAGTTACAAGTGCTGAAAAAAGTGTTGAACAACAAGCTAAAGATCTTGCTGAAAAAACAAAAAACTTTCATGAAAATATTAAAGGTTCAATTCAAGAAGGAATAAACAAAATAGATCAGAAATTAATTAAATTTACTGATGTTGTAATTGACGATCTTAAAACTCCAGTTGATGAAATTAATAAAAAACTTTCTCAACCGCTTATTCAAGATTTAGAAATGCTACCTGCAACTCTTACAAAACAAACAGAAGAATTGAAGTTAATCAACAAAAAACTTGATAATCTTAATTCAAAACAACAAGCAGATTTACATATTCCTGTTGAAGAAAAAGCAATTGTTGATCTTCATAAATATATGGTTGATGGTTTGGAACATTTAGCTTATATTTCTCAAAAATATATTCAAGAAAAAGCTGACCTTGAACAAGCTAAAGTAGATGCAAAAAATCATGCTGAAAAACTTAATCAAGCTAAACAAAACGGAATTGCTGAAGGCAAAAAACAGGCTCAAATCAAAATAGCTAAACAGTTGGCAGTGCAATTTGAATCAAGCTTTTTAACTGTTCAATCAATGTTTGGTGAAATAATTACTGAAAAATTTGCAAAAGATGAGGTAATTGAAATCAATGCAAATAACCAAAATGATTTTGCTCGTTTTATTAAAGGCGAATTAAGTTTTGATAAATTTAAAGTTCTTTCTCCAGCTATTTCTGTTGATGGCACAGTTGTTATTCATGCAAAATTAGAAAAAATAGTTGAAACTCAAAAAGCTGAAACTGTTGCAACTCAAAACAATCAAGATAATTAAGCAGGAAAATAAATGGCTTTATATGTAGGCATCGATTTAGGCACAACCGAAACAACAGTTTCAGTGATTGAAATTTTAAACAACAGGGAAAATCCTCTTGATAAATTAACAACAATTAATATTTATCAAATGAATGAAAACTTTGAATTTGATAGAAATTCAAAAGGTCTTCAATCAAGTATTTATATTGATCGAGATAATCGAAAAATTTATACTGGAGCTTATGCAAAATATTTATATGGAAATGGCACATATCCGTTACAAACAATTCGTTCTGTTAAAACACGAATGGGAACAATTGCCGTAATCGATGTTCCAAAACTTTCTAATAATTCTGATATTAAATCATATGGAATGACAGAACTTTCAGCAATATTATTAAAAACAGTTTATAACTCTCTTGTTGAAAGATTTAACACAAATAATTTTAATAAAGTTACTGTAACAATTCCAGCGGCATTTAACAGCGATGAACGAAATGCAACAATTCATGCAATGGAAATTGCAGGTTTTTCAAATCCGATGATTTTAGATGAGCCAACAGCTGTTTTACTAAATTTTATTAATACAATTGGCAATGAATCTAATAAATTCGATAATTTATATTTTGAACAAGCTAAAAAAGTTGTTGTTTATGACATCGGCGGTGGAACATTAGATATTTCTATTGCAAATGTTCATTTTGATATTGATGAAAATGATTTTGATATAAACATTATTGGAAGATCAAAACGAATGGATTTCGGCGGTGATAATATCGATCAAGCTATTGCTTCTTATTTTTTAGATCAGTTCAATGAAACTCCAGGTAATCAAAACATTGATCAATTAAACGACGAAGATCAGGCAAAAATGATTGCAAAAGCTGTATATATGGCTGAAAAGTTCAAAATAGATTTTAATAATGGAATTATTGATCGTTTAAATAATCCACGAATGAAAGAAAGATTTAACACAACTGTTAATTTTGAATTGCTTAATGGAAGATATATAAACGATTTAGAAATAACTGATAAATTATTAAAAAATAAAATACTTACAAATCTATTATCGGATCAAGGTAATTTAATCAAACCGTTAAAAGATAGTTTAATTAATCACAAAATTAATAGACAAGATATCGATCTTTTTATTTTTACTGGTGGCAGTTCTAAGTTTTATCTTGTCAAAGAAGTCTTGAGTAAATTTTTTCAAAATACACAAGTAGAATTTATAGATTTTTCTAAAAATAATGCTGTTTCACAAGGTGCTTCAATGCATAGTTATAATCAAGAACGAGAAGGTTTAACAAAAATTAAACTTTCAGACATTATGGCTGACTCGATTTGGATTCGAAAAGATAACAGTTTCGATAAGTTTATTCCAAATGATACTGCTCCAAATTCAAAAGGAATTTATAATTATCATTTTTCTGAATATCAAAATCGTATCGATCTATTTTTATATTACGGTTCTGACGGTGAAGCAAAATATCTTTTTAGAGAAATTGGCGGTGTTTTTTTAGCACTTGATCGATATTATGAACCAGGTGAATCTCTTAAGTTAAATTGGACTCTTGACAAAAACAAAACTGTTAAAGTATTCTGGAATAATCGAGAATTAGTCAATACTGAATATAATAAAACTAATCACTTTGAATTAATAAACAACTTTTCGCTTAATCCTATAAGATAAATCTGTCCATCACCGATCTATTTTACTTAACAATCTCTATATTTCTGTAACAATTGCTAACTGTGGACTGTTAATCCAGGGAGATCTCCCAAAGCCTCGAGGGTCACTCAAGGCGCTTTTTACCATATATCTGCCCTTGGTTTTCGGCTACAGACATCGGTATATGTAAGTTATTGTAGCATATTTGTTACAAGTAAACAACTAACCTCATCGAAATTATTTTATCGATGAGGTTCTCAAAACCATCAAATATATCTATTTTTCACTCTATTCTTTTATATGGATTCTCATTTAAGATTATTTAAGTTTGTGTTTAGATAACATTAGACATCTAGATATTTCGCTAATGTCAATTAATAATTATGTAATTTATAATATAAATTAATATTAGCCAAGTTTCATGTTGTTATTTAGGATAAAAAATGAGTTTATTTAAAAATGTAAGCATAAAATTAAAAATCACAGTTCCTGTTATTGTTGGTGGAATTGTTGTTGTTTCTTCTATTTTAACTATTTTAGTTTCTACAAAAGATAAAATCTTAGAACAAAGTGGAATTCAGATGGCTGATATCATGGTTTCTCAAGCATCTGAAACTCGTAAAATTTATGCTGGAAAAATCATGCCAAAAATTCAGCAAAATGGCGGTTATGATCATGCTGATTGGGAAACTCTTCACGGTGCTGTTCCTGCTGCTGCAACTTTCGTCGGAATGATCGGTGATAATGTTGCAAAAAGATTAGAAGGTGTAAGTTTGCGACTTTATAGTGAATTTCCTTTTAAAAATAAAACTCTTAAACTTGACACTTTCGAAAAAAGATCTCTTGTTGCTCTCGCAAAAGAACCAAAAAAACCTTATTATGAAATTCTTGAAATGCAAGGCAAAACAACTTTGAGATATGCTGTTGCCGATGTTATGGCTCAAGGTTGTGTAAATTGTCATAATAGTCACGGTTTAAGTCCAAAAGATGATTGGAAAGTTGGCGATTTCCGAGGTGCTGTTGGTGTTACAGTTCCTTTAAATAATCTAGAATCTATGATTCAAACTAACTTTACAACTTTAAAAATTATCTTGATAGTTTTAATGTCTGTACTTATTATAATTTTATTAATTGCTTCAAATCAAATTATTAAAAACACCAATGCTATTAAACAAGGTTTATCTTCTTTCTTTTCATATTTTAATCGAGAAACAAACAGTGTTGATACGATTCATATTAATTCTGGTGATGAATTCGAAGATATGGCAAAAACTATTAATGTTAATATTCAGAAAATTCAAGAATCTATAAAAAATGATGATGAATTCGTTGATAATGTTGCAAAATTTATTCATGAATTAAATCATGGTAATTTTTCAGCTAAAGTTACCAAAAGTTCTGATACCCAAAGTTTAAAAGAGCTTAAACATCTTTTGGATGAATTAGGTGAATATCTCGAAACTCACATTGCAAGAAATGTTCCAAATCTTTTAACTGTTTTAACAAATTACAAAAATCAAGATTTTACAAAACGAACTCTTGATCAACAAGCTGAAATATCACTTGCAGTTAATTTATTGGGAACTGAAATTTCTCGAATGCTCATAACTTCTAAAAATAATAGTGAATCTCTTAAAATTAAAGCTAGTGATTTAAACGAAGGCATGATTAAATTAATTAATGCAACTCAACAACAGGCAAAAGATATCAAATCTGGCACTCAATCTATGAATGAAATCGCAACAGTTATTCATGACACAGCTGAACAAACGAAACATGTTATTAAACAGTCATTTAATATTAAAAATATTGTTTCGGCTATTAATGAAATTTCTGATCAAACTAGTTTATTGGCACTTAATACGGCTATTGAAGCTTCACGAGCTGGTGAATTTGGTTTAGGTTTTAAAGTTGTTAGCGATGAGGTTCGAAGTTTAGCTGAAACAACTCAAAACAGTTTAATAAATATTAATCATAATATCGAAATATTAAACGATGGTATTGTTCAGATTGGAAAAATCTTATCTGAACAAAGTCTAAAAATATCAGAAATTAATAAAAAAATGATTGAAATCGATCGAACTGCTTCAGCGAATTTATTAACAGCAAATAAATTTTCTTCAACTGTTGTTGAAATTGAGGGCATTTCAAAAACAATATTAAATGATGTCAACAGCAAAAAATTCTAAATAAATTAAAATAGATCGGGCAAACTTATGGAACAAACGATAATTACATTAATTGTAATTTTTATACTTTATCAAACTTTTAAACAACGATAGTCGAATCTTTTATTACATTTTGATTATCAGTTGTTAAATTAAGTTGGGCAGTCGGATCTGGAATAATTCGATCTCGACCGCCATCTTTTGCTTCTTTTACTCTTGCTTTTGCAATATCCATTGTTGCCGTTGTATTTTCCGACCCAAATCTATCTGCGATTCCAGCACTAAACGAAATATAAACTCGTTCATCTTTATAAACAAACTTTGTATGTTTTATTTTTTCTTTAAATTTATTTGTAAATATCATTGCTTCGTTAAGACTTTTATTTGGCAATAAAATTACAAAATTATCATCACCGTATCGAGCAACACTATCACCTTTTGCGATATATTCTTTCAAGATTTTTGAAAAATATTTAATTATTAAATCTCCCGCATCGTTGCCATATTTTTTTGTTATTTCAAAAAAGCGATCGATATCAACAACAATTAACGAATAATTTTCATTTTTTGATATATATTTTGCTTCTAAATCATTCATATCTTTTTCAAAACTTTTTTTTGATTTCGTTTTTGTCAAAATATCTAAATCAGCTTCAGCTCTTTTTTTTGACACCTCATCTTTGATATTTTCAAATTGATTTTT
This sequence comes from Campylobacterota bacterium, assembly GCA_030152305.1. Classification (GTDB taxonomy): domain Bacteria; phylum Campylobacterota; class Campylobacteria; order Campylobacterales; family Thiovulaceae; genus Thiovulum_C. Next base: position 114,135 of record JASKOM010000005.1, on the reverse strand, counting down.
CGCTTCAGCAATTTTGTCAGAATATCGTTTAACTCGAGCAAATAACGACGATGCTCTATTTTTGACATTATCTAATTTTGATGCAAACTTAGAAAAGAAACCAGTATCTTTTACAGCTTCGTTTTCAGTTTGTAAAGAAATTTCTTTTGTGATTTCAGATAAATCATGTTCAACCTCATCAATAGTTTCAATTTTATTAAATGAAGTTTCTTGTTCTTTTGGAGTTTCAATATCAACAAGAGAACCGATAATATTTCCAGTTCGAGAAAGCAAAGCAACCTCTTCAGATCTATCCAAGTCGATTCGTTTATGATAAAACTTTTCGATTTCGTCTTGAACTTCTCGATTATAAATCAAAGTTGGAGTTGTTCGAACTTTGCGATATAAATTTTCGATTTCTTTATTTTCGTTAGAAACCAAAGAAGGATTCATGCTATAAAAAACAAGATCAACAACTCGCTGATTATGAGAAATAGATTCTTTTTGTTTTGTTCCATCTTCTAAGACAGGTAATATTTTATCAATAATCGAATCTAAATCATCATTTTTATCAATCGGTATATATTTTGATAATTTTTCGCGATTGCGATCTTTTCGATATGTTGTAGAAAATCTAGCCCATTCTCGTTTTATATCATCTAAATTGTCTGGCGAATGAGTTCTATTTAATAAACCGTTTGTTCGACCTGATAAATCTTCAAGTTCTTTATTATCAATCATTGCAATAGCTTCAGTCATTTTTTTTGTTAATTCTAATAACGATGTATAACGAACAGCCAAATGATTTCCATTTAATCTATTTAATGCTGAAACAAGATAACTTAAAAATTCTTTAATAGTTCTAATATGATATTTTCTAACTTCTATTTGTAAATCTGTATCTAATTTATCAATAAAATTTTTGATAATATCACAGTCTTCAACGGCTACTTTATTTCTTCTTGCTTCACCACAAAATGTATCAAAAAATAAAATCGGAGTTATTGGATCTCCATTTTTTGCAATTGTCTGAATGCTCTTTTTTGTAATTTCTGATATATTCATTTGAGTTTCTCTTTAGTTATTTATAAGATAAATAAATATCGCACAATTAAATAATAAAATAAAGTTATGCAATTTTGTAATTACATGTTGCTAAAATCTACACGATATGAAAATTTTTCACAAAATAAAAATATTTGAATTCGCTTTTTGATAAAATCATAAAAATTATATTTTATAATCTTAATTATTCAAGATGTAGAAGGAAAAAGTTTTATGAATATTCACGAATATCAAGCAAAAGAGCTTTTTAAACATTATGGAGTTCCAACTCCTCGAGGCAAAGTAGCTTTTTCTGTTGATGAAGCTGTTAAAAATGCTGAAGAATTAGGCGGTAATATTTGGGTTGTTAAAGCTCAAATTCATGCTGGTGGTAGAGGTTTAGGCGGTGGTGTTAAACTTGCTCGTTCTCTCGATGAGGTAAAAACTTGGACAAGTAAAATTCTTGGTATGCAACTTGTTACTCATCAAACAGGTCCAGAAGGTAAATTAGTTCAAAAAGTTTATATCGAAGAAGGTGCTGATATTAAAAAAGAATATTATTTAGGCATCGTTCTTGATAGAGCTAAAGAAATGCCAGTTATGATGGCTTCAACTGAAGGCGGTATGGAAATCGAAGAAGTTGCAAAAAATCATCCTGAAAAAATCGTTAAAGTTGCTATTGATCCAATTATCGGTTTTCAAGGTTTTCATGGTAGAAATTTAGCTTTCGGTCTTGGTCTTTCTGGTGACGAAATGAAATATTTCACAAAATTCGCTTCAGCTTTATATAAAGTTTATATCGATAAAGATGTTGATATGATCGAAATTAATCCATTAATTAAAAATGGTAAAGGCGAATTTTTAGCTCTTGACGGTAAAGTAGGTTTTGATGATAATGCTCTTTATAGACATCCATCAATCGAAAAAATGCGAGATTTATCAGAAGAACATCCAACTGAAATTGAAGCAAAAGCAAGTAATTTAAGTTATGTAAAACTTGACGGAAATGTCGGTTGTATGGTTAATGGTGCTGGTCTTGCTATGGCAACAATGGATATTATTAAACACGAAGGCGGACAACCTGCGAATTTCTTAGATGTCGGCGGTGGAGCAAATCCTCAAACAGTCGCAAAAGGTTTTGAAATTATTTTAAAAGATCAAAATGTTAAAGCCATTTTTGTAAATATTTTCGGTGGAATCGTTCGATGTGATCGAGTTGCAAATGGAATTCTTGAAGCAACAAAAATTACACAAGTTAATGTTCCTGTTATCGTTCGACTTGACGGAACAAATGCAATCGAAGCGGCTGAAATTCTAAGAAATGCAAATATTCCAAATATTATTTCTGCTGATAATCTTGTTGATGGTGCTAAAAAAGCGGTTGCTTTAGCAAATAAATAATTTAATCCTGTGAAAAAACTTAATTTTTCTTCTGTAAATATTTCTGATTTAGAAAAAATTGTTAATTTAAAATTAATAAATAATTTGTCTTATTTTAATGATTGGTTCGATTTTAATTATAATTTATCCGAACATGAAAATATTTTTTTAGAAAAAACTTTAAAAAAATTGGAAGCTGAAAATCGTTTTCGAGTTGGTGAATTTAGTGAAGAAGAAATAAAAATGAAATTTATATCGTTAATATTAAATGAATTATCTTTTGTTGGCAATGGCTATAAAGATTGGTATGAACGACAAATAAAGGCAAATATTAACGGTGTTATTTTTAATGGCACAACTGATTTTATCGTTGCAAGTGGTGAATTTGAACCAAAAAATCCTTTTTTCTTTATTCAAGCATTTAAAAAAAGTTTTAAAGCAAGTAATCCAATTGGTCAAATTCTCGCCGAAATGATGGTTGCTATCGAATTGAATAAAAATAATAATTTAATGCGAGGTGCTTTTATTTATGGATCAATTTGGCAGTTTATCGTTTTAGAAAAAGTTGAAAATTTAAGTTATAAATATGCGATTTCGGAAAGTTTTGATAGTTTTAAATTAATAGATTTGAAGAAAATTTATAAAAATTTAATTGCTGTTAAAAATTTATATTGTGAGCAAAAATAAAGGAATTTGATTGTGAGTGCTTTAGAATTAAGAGATTTTTTACATATGGAAATTGAAAGTTTATCTGAAGATATTTTAAAAGAGATCTATTTTTTTACAAAGTTTATGAAAGAACAAAATGTAAAAAATGAAGATGTTGAGTTTAATAGACTTTCTGAAAATACTTTAGAAAAAATTTGGAACAACGAAGAAGATACTATTTATGACAAATATTTATAATAAATATTATGTTATCGTCGTTAAATTTCCGTTTGCTAGTTCAAATATTTATAAAGCACGACCAGCAGTTGTAATTTCATATGTTATTCAAAAATTAGGTGCTTTTAACATAGTGTTGAAAGCTTTGGGAGATCTCCCCGAGTCAAAACTCGCAGTTAGCAATTGATACATAAATGTAGCAATTGTTAAGTAAAATAGATTGGAATATAAAAATGAGTATTTTAGTAAATAAAGATACGAAAGTTATCGTTCAAGGTTTCACTGGAAAAGAGGGAACTTTTCATGCTAGTCAATGTCTTGACTACGGCACAAAAATTGTCGGAGGTGTTACACCAGGAAAAGGTGGCACAGAATATTTAAATCAACCTGTTTTTAACACAGTTTATGAAGCTGTTAATAAAACTGGTGCAACTGTTTCGATGATTTTTGTTCCACCTGCTTTTGTTGCTGATGCCGTTATGGAAGCCGCTGATGCTGGTATTGAACTTGCGGTTATTATTACCGAAGGTGCTCCAGTTCGAGATATGGGCTTAGCAAAAGCTTATGCAACTAAAAAAAATATGATGACAATTGGACCAAATTGCCCTGGAATTATCACAGCTGAAGAATGCAAAATCGGGATTATGCCAGGCTTTATTTTTAAAAAAGGTCGAATCGGTCTTATTTCGAAATCTGGAACTTTGACTTATGAATCAGCAAATCAAATCGTTCAAGAAGGTTTTGGAATTTCGACAGCTGTTGGAATCGGTGGAGATCCAATTATTGGACTTTCGTATAAACAGCTTTTACAAATGTTTCAAGATGATTCTGAAACTGATGGAATTGTTATGATTGGTGAAATCGGTGGCGATCTTGAAATTCAAGCTGCCGAATTTATTAAAAATAATATTACAAAACCTGTTGTTGCATTTATTGCTGGTCAAACTGCTCCAAAAGGAAAACGAATGGGTCATGCTGGTGCGATTATTTCAGGTTCAGCTGGAACTGCGGAAGAAAAAATGAATGCTTTATCATCGGCTGGTGTTAAAGTTGTTGTTTCACCTGCGGATATTGGCAAAGCTGTTCGTGAAATTATGAGCAAATAAACTATTTATTTAACCACTTTAAAAATATATTAATAAATTTAAAGTGGTGGATATTATTTTATATTTAACGATAAATTAAACCAGAACTTTTAACCATTTGACAAAGCGAACATGAACAATCAGTAACTTTGTGTCCTGATTTTATTTCATGTTCAAATAATTTAAATATTTTGATCTCTTTTGGAATTTGTTTATTATAAATATTATTAACTGCTTTAATTGATGCTAAATTTAATAATTTATCTAATATTTCATTTGTTAGTTCGTCTGTGTCGAATTCCACATATTCAAGCTTTGGAGTGTTTAAATCCAATTGCGATAAATATAAAACTTTTTTAAGACTTAAATCATAAAGCATTTCACTTTTTATATTTAAATTTTTAACAACTGAATTTCTTAAAAATATTCTTTTTAATTTTGGAGCATTAATATTTACAAATTGTAAATTAAAACTATCTCTTAAATCTAAAATAGCTAATTCTGGAAAATAACCTTCAAGATTAATAATCGTTGTGTTTCTTAAATTCAAATCAACTATTTCATTAATATTAATATTTAAATTTAATAATTCTTCTTGATTAATATCATTTATCGTTTTATCATTTTGAAACGAAACAAACATTAGCTAATTTTTTCAGAACCAGCAATAACAGCTCTAAATATGTTCGATTCTTTTCGTAATGAAGTTGTAAGTGCTTTGAACATCATTGAGTTTTTTCCCATTTCTGTTGTTTCAACATCTAAATCAACGGAATTTCCGTCGTTTCTTGATCCGTGTCCATCTCTAAAAAACATTGTTGATCTTTCAGGATAATCACTTTCGCCATTTAAATGTGTTCCAGTTGTTTTTGCTAAATATAACTCGTCGTTATTATTTTCGTTATCAAAAGTTTTACTTACCTCATCGCTAAGAACTTTCTCAAAGGCAATATCTCGCGGACGATAAAACGGAGTATCAATATTAGACAGATTACTAGAGATCATTTTTTGACGAATTGCTCTGTTATCGAGTGCTGAAACCATAAAATCATGGGCTTTGCTAATTTCCATAAAAATTTCCTTTCTGATATAATCTACATAAAATCTAATCTCAAATATAAGAAGTTATGGATATAATCGAATATGATAACAGAAAATAGTTTAAAAAATAAGGCTGATCTTATTGTAGGCATCCAGTGGGGAGATGAAGGCAAAGGCAAAATAGTTGATCTTCTCGCAAAAAAATATGACATCGTCGTTAGATATCAAGGTGGTCATAATGCAGGTCATACAATTGTTGTTGGTAATAAAAAATTAGCTCTTCATCTTATTCCGTCAGGTGTGCTTAATCCAAATGCTATAAATATTATTGGTAATGGTGTTGTCATTAGTCCTGATGCACTTATTCGAGAATTGCGACAATTCGGCGATATGAGTAATAAATTATTTATTAGTGATTCAGCTCATATGATTTTAGAACATCATATTTTAGTTGATCAAGCAAAAGAAAAAGCTCGAGGTGAAAAAGCAATTGGAACAACTGGTCGCGGAATTGGTCCAGCTTATAGTGATAAAATCGCAAGAAACGGTTTTAAAATTGGAATGCTTCGAGATATAAATAAATTAGAATCTGAAATTAAAGAATATGTTGAAAGTAATAAAAAATTTTTTGAAAGTCTTGAAATAGATCTTGATGTTTCACAATTAAGTCAAAAATTAAATTGGTATGCAACAGAATTAAATAAATATATTATCGATACTCGTCAATATTTATGGAACTCATTAAAAAATAATAAACGAATTCTTCTTGAAGGTGCTCAAGGCACAATGTTAGATATCGATCACGGAACTTATCCTTTTGTTACTTCGTCTTCGACAATTTCCGCAGGTGCATGTATCGGAACAGGTTTGAATCCAAAAGATATCGGTAATGTAATCGGAATCACAAAAGCTTACACAACTCGAGTCGGAAATGGTCCTTTTCCAACTGAAGATTTCGGAATTGATGGCGAACGAATGCGAACAAATGGTCATGAATTTGGAACAACAACAGGTCGTCCTCGAAGATGTGGCTGGTTCGATGCTGTTCTCGTCAAAAGTTCTGTTAAATTAAATGGTTGCGATTCTCTTGCTATCATGAAATTAGATGTTCTTGATGGCTTCGAAAAAATCAAAGTTTGTGTTGCCTATAAATTATCAAATGGATCAGAAGTCGATTATTTACCGACATCATATTTAGAAGAAGTTCAACCAGTTTATCGAGAATTTGACGGTTGGACAGATAGCAAAGGTATTCGAGATTTTGATCAATTGCCTGAAAATGCAAAAAAATATCTAAGTGAAATAGAAAAACTCGTTGAAACAAGAATTTCTATTATTTCTACAAGTCCAGATCGAGACGATACGATTCATATATAAAATAATAAATTTTAATTATGAAATTATTTACGATATTTGGCGATCCAGTTTCTCATTCAAAATCTCCGATTATTCATAATTCTATTTTTTTAAAATATAATTTAAATGCCCGTTTTAACAGAACTTTATTAATTGACGGATATAAATTAAAAGAAAAATATCACGAATTAAATTTATCAGGTGCAAGTGTTACCGTGCCTCATAAAGAAATTGCTTTTAAAATTTGCGATGAGGTTCGTGGTTCAGCAAAAGAAATCGGAGCTGTAAATTGTCTTGTTTCTGAAGGCGATAAAATAATTGGTTATAACACAGATATTGACGGATTTCTCGATTCGATCGAAGATTTTAAAAATATTAAAAAAGTTTTAATTATCGGTGCAGGTGGAACAGCAAGAGCTTTAACAGTTGGTTTTTTAAATAAAAATTACGAAGTTGAAATCGTTAATCGAAGTCGTGAAAGATTAAATAATTTTAAAAATTTTAATATTAAATTATATGATTGGTCAGATTTTCAGCCAAATAATTATTATGATTTAGTCGTTAATGTGTCTTCGGCTGGTTTGCAAAATAACGACGATTTGCCAATAAATCGAGAGATTTTAATAAAAATATTTAATAATGCTAAATATGCCGTTGATGTAATTTATAAAAAAACGGCTTTCTTAAAATTAGCCGAAGAAATGGGTTTGGAAATTCGCGACGGTTCAATGATGTTAGTTTATCAAGGTGTTCGAGCGAATTTACTTTTTATTAATGATATTCAAAAAATTTCTCGAGATGAGATTCTAATAGAGATGACTCGAGCATATAATTTAAAATAGAAATATCTTTTATTTGATAATTTTTAAATTGAGTTCGATTAAAAGTTTCTTGCCGTTTTGCAAGTTGCCCCGTATGAATCGAAATTAAATTTTCCAATTCATCGATTTTTTTTATCTCTCCATTTATAAATTGGAGAGTCTCTTTTATGCCAATTGCTTTCATTGGCTGAATTTCAAGACCATATTTTTTTAATAAATTTTCGACCTCATCGATAAGTCCGTTTTTAATCATGTCAGCCGTTCGATATTTAATTCGTTCGCGAATATTTTCCCGTGGAGCGATTAAATTAAAAATTGGCAAATCAAAATTTATAACAGGTTTCGGCGGATTTTTTAAAAACCATTCAGTCGGAGAAAACCCAGTCGATAATAAAATATCAATTGCTTTTTCGATTCGATAACTATCGCTATTACCGATTTTTTCAGCATAATTTTTATCGTGAATATATAAAAAATTATAAGCTTCATCAAGATTCGCCATTAAATTATTTCGTTCTGAAATTATATTTTGATGGATTTCAGGCACTTCCGAAAAACCGACCAATAAGCTTTTTAAATAAAAACTTGTTCCACCGACGATAATTAATTTTTTATTTTCTTGTCGGCTAATTTCGATGGCATTTTTATAAATTTTTATAAAATATTGAGCATCAAATTTTTGATCAGGATTTAAAATATCGATTCCAAAATGTTTAATTTGTTCTAGTTCGTTTTTAGTTGGCTTAGCCGAAGCGATATCTATTTCGCGATAAATCGCCAACGAATCAAGAGATAAAATATTTGCATTTAATTTTTCAGCAAGACCGATTGCGATTTTACTTTTGCCTGAAGCTGTTGCTCCGATAATTGCAAATATATTAAAATTTGTATCTTTTTTTATTTCGTTAAAACTCAAATAAAAGCCCTTTGTTTATATTTTTTTATAATTTAGTTAAATTAAATTAATTAATCCAAAAAATCCTGTTGTGTTATTTTGTTCAACTTTATTTTTAATGTCCGATAAAAAGTCATTTGAAAAACCTTTATAAAATATTTCACTAACATCTATACAATTATTTATATTTTTAAATCCTGCAAAACCAACTGTCGCATTAAATTTATTTCCGTTTTTAAAAAAATCAGTTGCAGAAATATCATTACCTAATTTGTTTGCAATAAGTTCAATTGCTTTATATACATCTAATGATAATATGATTCCATCATAACTAATAATATTATTTCGTTCAGTGTCTGAAATACCAATATTTGATGATAAATTTTGATTTCCGTTTTTAACAAACATATTTAATTGTTTTAAATTTTCTAGCGATAAATTATTATTAGCATATATAATATTTTCAAAAGATAAAATAAATTTTGTATCATTAAGTTCATTTATTTCATCAATTCTAATAATTATCGGTTTTGTTAAAGTCGATGTAGATAAATTTATTTCATCGATACGAAAAGTTAATTTATTCATTGAAGAAATATTTATCTCTCTGAAATTTCCGTTTTGTATTATTATTTCTGTGTTGTCAATTTTTAATTCAGAAATTTTTAATAAATTCAAAAGTTTTAATTGATCTTCTTGATTTTCATTTTCAACTTTATCATCAAGATTATTATTAATTTGATCTGATTGATTAAGATCACTGTTATTTTGATTATCTGTCGTTGGATTTGTTTGATTTATCTCTTGATTTTGAGTTTTGTTTTGTTCATTTTCTTGATTTTCTTGAAATGTAGTTGATGTGTTCGAACCACAACCAATAAAATTAATAATTACTGCTAATATAAACAGTCTATTTTTTATTTTCATACACTAATCCACCTAAATAATAAAAATTTGAAAATATTATTATAAAAAAGTATACCACACATCTAACAAAGTCTATTTTGCCAATAGCTTTGACTCATAGGCTTTATTGCTTATTTCGGTAAAATATTGGAATGCAAAGTCTTACGATTTTTAACACGAACTAAGATTTGCTCTTATTATTTTAATTCAAAAAAAGGAAAAATTACATGGGATTTTTTGGATCAGGTGGTGGTTCTAATTACGAAGAATTAATTCGTGAAAATGAAGGCTTAAAACATAAACTTAGAAGTAGCGAAGATGAAATTTCAAAACTTCGAGGCGAAAATGAAAGATTAGAAAAAAGAATCAATACAAAAGGTGAAACTTTTCAAGATATGATCGCTTCTCTTGTTGAAGATCAAAATTTTAATTTAAATGAATCTTTTGCAGATATGAAAGATAGACTAAGCGAAAGTGCTGAAATGGCTACTAAAGTTCTTAAAGAATCGCTTTCTATTAAAGACAGTGCTATTGATGCAAGTGAAAGTATTGAACAAATTACAAGTAATATGTCTGGTCTTGTTGAATTATCAAACGATTCAAATAGTTCTATCGAAAGTCTTTCTAGCCGAGCAACAGAAATTAACTCGATTATTTCACTAATTAAAGATATCGCTGAACAAACTAATTTATTAGCACTTAATGCAGCTATCGAAGCAGCACGAGCTGGCGAACATGGTAGAGGTTTTGCAGTTGTTGCCGATGAGGTTCGAAAACTTGCCGACCGAACTCAAAAAGCTATCGGTGAAATTTCTATTGTTATTCAAGCTATTCAACAAGAAATTCAAGATATTACAACTAAATCAGAAAGTATGTTACAAAATATGAACACAGCTACTGATAAAGTTCAAGGGCTTGATGCTATTCTTGCAACAGCAATTAATTATGCAACAGAAATTTCAGAAACTCAAAACATGGTAAGAAACCATATTGTTTCAAATCTTGTTAAAATCGAACATGTTCAATATAAAATATTTGCATATCAAGCTATGTATGGTCATTCACATATGAAACATATTGAAGCTTATAATCACTGCACACTTGGAAGTTGGATGAATAACGATGTTACTCGAAAAGAGTTTTCACGATCAAGTTCATTCTCAAGATTAGAATCACCTCATCGACAATTACATGATATTCTCGATAAAATCGCTGAATTAACAAAAGAGCATAAACCAAATAAACAATTTGCATCTCTTGCAAGAGAACTTGAAGGTTCAACATCATTAGTATTCGAAACTTTAAATAAAGTTATGGATGAACGAGAAAAACAGATCGAGAATGATATCGTCTAATCACGGTAACAAAAAATTAAAAATAGATAATAATTCAGAAGAAATTCTTTTAGAGCGAGTTTTATTATTAGCTCTTTATAGAAAATCTTCTGATCGTTCTATTAATGATCTTTTAGTTGAATTAGCAGAAATAGGTGCTTTTAAAAATATAAAAGAATCGAAAAATACTTTGAAAATTTTGCGAGATAAAAAGCTATTTGAAAATGGTTTATTAACTCAAAAAGGTTTGGAACAAGTTAAAGAAGCTCTCGAATTTTTCGGGGCTAATTAATAAATTATAAGGAAAATTTTGAGCAAAATAAGTTATAAAGATGCAGGTGTCGATATCGATGCTGGTGATGATTTAGTTGAACAAATTAAACCATTTGTCGCAAAGACTTTTGATAAAAATGTTCTTGGTGGAATAGGTTCTTATTCAGGAGCTTATGCACTTCCAACTGGTTATAAAGAACCAGTTTTATTAGCATCAACTGATGGAGTTGGAACGAAATTAAAATTAGCAATTGATTCAAATCGTTTTGACACAGTTGGTAAAGATTTAGTCGCAATGTGTGTTAATGATTTAATTTGTAATTTTGCTACTCCAATGTTCTTTTTAGATTATTATGCAACTGGAAAACTTGAAGTAGCAAATGCAAAAGAAGTCATAAAAGGCATCGCTGAAGGTTGTGTCGAAGGTGAATGTAGTTTAATCGGTGGTGAAACTGCTGAAATGCCAAGTATGTATTCAGAAGGTGATTTTGATTTAGCTGGTTTTTCTGTTGGAATCGCTGAAAAAAATGAAATCGATCGAACAAAATATGTAAATGAAGGCGATGTAATCGTTGCTCTTCCAAGTAGCGGAATTCATTCAAACGGTTATTCATTAGTTAGAAAATTATTTTTCTCGAAATTAGGCATGAAATTTGATGATAAATTCGAAAACGGCACTTTAATAGATACTCTTTTAACTCCAACTAGAATTTATGTTAAAGAATTTAAAAAATTTAAAAATGAAATTAATGCTCTTGCTCATATAACAGGTGGCGGAATCGAAGGAAATTTACCACGAGTATTTCCAGAAAATTTAACTGCTGAAATTGAAAAAGAGAAAATTAAACAGCTTCCAATTTTTAAATTTATGAGTCAATATGTTGATGAAAATGAGATGTTCAAAACTTTTAATATGGGAATTGGAATGATCTTATTGGTTTCTAAGAAAAATGTTGATACAATTCTATCAAACAGTGATGGCTATATGATAGGTAAAATGATCAGTGGCGATGGCACTGTAAAATTTATTTAGGAGTGATCAGTTGATCAAGAATTTTTCATTTATAGCAACAGCACTTGCTATCCTATTTATGAGCGGTTGCTCGAATAAAGCAGATTTAGAGGCTGCGGAAGTTGCAAAACAGGCACAAATGGCTAAAGAAAAAGCTGAAGCTGAACGAAAAGCAGCTGAAGAAGCGGCTCGATTAGCAGCTGAAGAAGAAGCTCGAAAAGCAGCTGAAGAAGCGGCTCGATTAAAAGCTGAACAAGATGAACAAATGCAATCACAACCTGTTCAAAACACAGAAATAGATTCTGCTGTTGATAATTTAGTTCAAGAAGCATCAGCGGCTTTATCAGAACTTGACGGTGCTGAAGATATTAAAAGCGATAAAATCAGAATTGGTAAAGTTGAATTAACAAAGAAAAAGAAAGCTGCTCTTGACAAATTAGCTTCTGTTCTTAAACAACACCAAAATGTTAATATCGAAATTAATTCATATACAGATGCAATCGGTAAAGAAAAACGAAATCTTCAACTTTCTAAACAACGAGCTAACCTTGTTAAAAGCTACCTTGTTAAACAAGGTGTTGAAGCTTCAAGAATTACAGCAGTTGGACATGGTGAATCAAATTTCGTAGATGCAAAACATAAAAAAAGTGATAAAAATCGACGAATCGAAATTAAAGTTATAAAATAATTAACTATTCTTTTTTGTCTCCCGTTTTCGGGGGATCTCCCAAAATATTATCTTCTCAAACAACAAAATTAAAATAAAAAGTTAAATTTAAATATGAAATACTGGCAATTATTAGAAATTGTCAAATATCTACAAAAATTCAAAAAAATAGAATCAATTTATAGAATTGACCAATTTACATTAAAAATAGAATTTGATTATAAAAATAATATATATTTTTATATGAAACGAGGCGAGAGTCTTATATATAAAAAAGATAACGATCTTCGACAAAATCAGTTTAATCGTCCTTTTGATATTCAGCTATCAAATAGATTAAACAAAGCAAAAATATCAAAAATAGAAATAATAAATAACGATAAAATTATTAAAATTGATGTTCAATTAATGAATAAATATAAAATCACAAACTCATCTATTCAGTTTGAATTTACAGGAAAACATACAAATATAATTATATTAAACGAAGATAATATAATTATAGAAGCATTAAATCATGTTTCTGAATTTCAGTCTGTTAGATATGTAAAAGTTGGTGAAAAATTAGAAAATCCTCCAGCTCCAAACTTTAATTTTTTAATACCCGATCAACAAATTGAAAATATCGATAATTTTTTACTTGAAAATTATTTTAATTTATTAAATATAAATTTAACAAGAGAAAAAAATCGTGCTAAAAAAATTATTGAAGAAAAAAGAGATCGTTTAAAAAAACATCTTGCAGAATTTGAAAGTAAAGAAACTGTTTCGGCAAGAGCTGACGAGTTTAATAAATATGGTGAAATAGTTTTAGCTAATTTTTATATGATTGATGAATATAATTCGATTATTGAAACAGTTGATTTTAACGGTTTGCCAATTAGTTTTAAACGACCTACCGAAGCAAAAGATAATTCGCATATGGCAAAAATATTTTTTCACAATGCAAGACGGCTTAGAAAAAAAAGCGAAAATTTATCAATAGAAATTAATTCGATTAATCGCAAATTAGATTTTTTTGAGCAATTATTATTTGCAATTGATAATTCAAAAAGTTTAGAAGAAATTGCTATTTTAACTGGTCGAGAAAGTGAAAAAACTCGCGAAGCCGTTCAACAAGATGAGCCAATTGAGATTTTTTGGATTGAAGGCTATAAAATTATGCTCGGACGAAATGAAAAAGGAAATATAAATTTATTGGAACGAAGCAAGGCAAATGATTGGTGGTTGCATTTAAAAGACCGTCCATCAGCTCATATGATTATTAATACTGATCGCCGTGAAATTAGCGAACATATTTTATATGAATCAGCTAAATTATTGGCAAAACTTTCTGTTTCGAAATCAAGTTTTTCTCATGGTGATAAATTATTAATCGATGCAACTCGTAGAAAATTTGTTCGTATTCAAAACGGTGCTAATGTTTTATATACAAATTACAAAACATTTATAATTGATATATAATTTTTTAACTTATATAAAACTTAATTTAAGTTAAATATAAGCTATAAGATAATATAATTCGAGAACTAAAATTTTTAAGAGGACTTTTTGATCGATGGAAAAATTCACAAAGAGTATAAAAAAAGAAGAAGTAAAACGAGAGTGGATCGTTCTTGATGCAGAAGGTCAAACTTTTGGTCGAATCGTAACTCAAGTTGCTACTCTTTTAAGAGGAAAACATAAGCCATATTACACACCACATGTTGATTGTGGCGATTATGTAATTGTTATTAATGCAGAAAAAGCTGTATTTAACGGAAATAATAAAATGGAAAATAAAAAATATCACAGACATTCTGGATATTTTGGAAGTGTTAAAACAGAAACACTTGAAAAATTATTTCAGTCAAATCCAGAAAAATTATTCAAAGTAGCTACACGAGGTATGTTACCAAAAACAAATCTTGCTAGAGAAATGTTGAAAAAACTTAAAGTTTATAAAGGTGCTGAACACCCACATACTGCTCAAGTAAATAGTGGCAAATAAGGATATTTGATATGAGAAAAATTTATGCAACTGGAAAAAGAAAAAGTGCTGTAGCTAAAGTTTGGTTACAACCAGGCACAGGCAAAATTACAATCAATGGATTCTCACTTGATGCTTGGTTAGGCGGTCTTGAGGCGAAAAAGAAACGAGTTCTTCAGCCTTTAGCTTTAACTGAACAAATTAAAAGTGTTGATATTAATGTTGATGTATCAGGTGGTGGATTTTCAGGTCAAGCCGATGCTGTTAGACATGGAATTTCAAAAGCTTTAAATACATATGATGCCGCATTTAGACAAGTTCTAAAACCTGCAGGTCTTTTAACTCGAGACTCAAGAATTGTTGAACGAAAAAAATACGGCAAACGAAAAGCAAGACGAAGTCCTCAATTTTCAAAAAGATAATCTACAAATTTTATACTTCTTACGATTCTCCAATTTGGAGAGTCTCTCAAATTTTTATATTCAATCTAACTATTTTTTAATAAGCTAATTTATTATTTATTAATCTTTTCGATAAGATTACAATAAATATTTTTATAAAATAGGAATACATTTGCAAACAATTAACTTTAATGAATTGCCAAAAATTGTGCCAATCATTTCAGAAATGGATCATTTTTTATATCCGTTTATGATTTCACCTTTATTTATATCTAATCAAGAAAATATTAAAACTATTGAATATGTTCTTGAACATTCATTGCCTATTATCGTAACTCCTATTAAAGTTAATGCTGATTCTAATGAAATTCCAATAAACAGAATATATCAAGCTGGTGTTCTTGGTGGAATAATGCGAAAAACTGTTTTACCTGATGGTCGAGTGAAAATTTTATTTCAAGGACTAAAAAAAGTTAAAATTATTAATGTAATTTCACAATTAAATACTACTCATGATTTTAGTTTTTTTATGGCTGAATTTCAACATATCGAAACTAATTATATTTCTGATATAAAAAGTAGAGCATTATTATCAATTGCAAAAGAAAAAATAGCCGAACTTTTAAAAATGAGTCCAAAATTTCCACCAGAAATGATAAATAGTCTTGATAGTAGCGAACTTGATAGATCTGCTGATTTAATAACAAGTTCTTTATCGCTTTCTCTTGATCAAGCATATGATTTATATATCGAAACGGATATCGAAACAAGACTTTTTTCGTTATTAGAAAAAATAGATAACGAACTTGAAACAGCAAAAATTCAACGAGATATAAAAAATAAAGTTCAAAATAATATTGCTCAACATAATAAAGAACATTTTTTAAAAGAACAAATGAAACAGATTCAAAAAGAACTTGGCATTGATGTTCAACGAGATGAAGAAATTGAAGAATATCGCAAAAAGTTAGAATCTAAAAAAGAGTTTTTATCTGAAGATGCTTATAAAGAAATTAATAAGCAAATAAAAAGACTTTCAAAAGCTCATCCCGATAGTGCCGATGCAAACATGATTCAAACTTATGTCGAATGGGTTCTTGAAATTCCTTTTGGCAAAGAATCAAAACATAAATTATCTATTGCTGAAGTCGAAAATCAATTAAATATAGATCATTTTTCTTTGAAAAAACCAAAAGATCGCATATTGGAATATTTCGCTGTTCGTGAATTATTAGAACTTCGCGGAGTTAAAGACAGTCAAAATAAAGGTGTTATTTTATGTTTTTATGGTCCTCCAGGGGTTGGCAAAACTTCTCTCGCTAATTCGATTGCAACAGCTACAAAAAGAAAATTAGTCAGAATTGCTCTTGGTGGTCTTGAAGATGTTAATGAATTGCGAGGTCATCGACGAACTTATGTTGGTGCAATGCCAGGGCGAATTATTGCTGGTTTAATCGAAGCGAAAGAGATGAATCCTATTGTTGTTCTTGACGAAATTGATAAAATAGGTCGTTCGCAACGAGGCGATCCAACTTCGGCAATGCTAGAAATTCTTGATCCTGAACAAAATGTTAAATTTCGAGACTATTATTTAAATTTTGATATCGATATTTCGAAAGTTATGTTTATTGCAACGGCTAATGATATTTCGATAATACCAGCTCCGTTAAGAGATCGAATGGAATTTATTTATTTGAGTAGCTATACTCCAATGGAAAAATATCAAATCGCGAAAAAATATCTTATTCCGCAAGAGTTAAAAAAACATGGCTTGAAAAATAATGAACTTATTATTTCTAAAAAAGCTATCGAAGATACGATTTCGTTATACACTCGAGAGGCTGGTGTTCGAAATTTACGACGACAAATTTCAACTATTATTCGAAAAAGTGCAAGAAAAATTCTTGAAAATAGTTCCATCGGAAAAGTTAGTATTACAGCAAAAAATTTAAAAGAGCTTTTAAATAAAACTGTGTTTAATCTTGAAAAAGTTGATTTAACTCCAAAAATTGGTGTCGTTTATGGTTTAGCTTGGACTCCAGTTGGTGGCGATGTTTTAAAAATTGAAGTCATGAAAACAGAAGGCAAAGGCGGAATAAAATTAACTGGAAAACTCGGCGAAGTCATGAAAGAATCTGGAACAATTGCTTTTAGTGTTGTCAAAACTCTTTTTGAAAATAGCTATTTAGTTTCTTCGAAATTGCCAAAAGTTAATAACGAAAAAGAGAAAGATGAAGAAAATATAGAAACCTCATCTGATAAATTAAATAAAAAATCTAAGAATATTTATAATTATTTTGATCTTCATATTCATGTTCCTGATGGTGCAACACCAAAAGATGGTCCAAGTGCGGGAATCACGATTACAACGGCAATTGCTTCAGCTTTGACTGATAAAGCAGTTCGGGGCGATACCGCGATGACTGGTGAAATTTCACTTCACGGTAATGTTATGCCAATTGGCGGTTTAAAAGAAAAAATAATCGCTGGTCATCGAAGCGGTATTAAATATTTTTTAATTCCAAAGAAAAATTATGAAAGAGATCTTGAAGATATTCCTGCTGAAATTATCGATGATATTAAAATTATTCCTGTTTCTCGAATCGAAGAAGTTTTAAAACATATGTTTGACTTAAATAAAAATATTGAACATACAACTGGAGATAAAGATAAAAATGAATCCGAAGAACTTTCAACAATTGAATAACAATACAAATAAATTATCAAACGAAAACGATGAGGTATTAAATTATGTTCTTGATAAAAATATAAATTTGCCTCAAATGGAATATAGTGCTGAATTAGACGGTGAATCGTTTCCAGATCGTGATCAACATTTGAAAAATAAAGAACAAATTCTCGAAGAATATCAATTAATCAAAAAATTAAAAGGTATGAATCGAGTTAGAAGATAAACAGTGAATCCATTATTGCCATTGGTTTTGCCAATTTTAATTTTATTATTTAACGAAATAGCTATAAAAGTTATCACTGATACAAATGTTCTTTATCGATATGTTGGCGACTTGGAAAATAATTTATCACAAGTTTCATTTTTGGAGGAAAATCTTTCAGCTCAAGAATCTTTTAATCGTGGATTGAAAAATATCGATAATGGCGATTTCAAAGTTGCTATTTCTAATTTGACATACACGATTTCGATAAAACCTGATAATGCCGAAGCCTATTATAATTTAGGTTTGGCTTATCATAATCTTGGTGATTTAGAACAAGCAATCGCAAATTATTCAAAAGCTATTGAAATAAATCCAAATGATGCTGATGCATATAATAATCGAGGAGCTGGTTATAACGATTTGCATGATTATGATTCAGCAATTAATGATTATTCAAAAGCAATAGAAATTTTTCCTGATTTAGCCGAAGCCTATTATAATCGAGCTGGAGTTTATTCATATCTTCAATATATTGATTTAGCAATTAATGATTATTCTAAAGCGATACAAATCGATAATAATTTCGTTGATGCAATATGCAAACGAGCAAAATTATATTTAGAAAAAAACATCGATGACAAAAAAGCAACAGCTGAAATTACAGAACATTGTCAATAAATAAATACTTTTATAAGGAGAAAATATGTTATTAGAAGAACATTTTAAACATAGTGGCGAATTATTATTTCGATGGAGAAGTTATTTACCTATATTTATTTTAGTAATAGCTTTATTAGGTTTCGATGATTTTCATTATATTTTTAATAGCCACACAGCCGATAGATATCTTGAAATTTTTTCGATATTAATTAGTTTTTTTGGTTTATTTATTCGGGCTTTAGTTGTTGGACAAACCCCCGCAGGAACTTCAGGTAGAAATGTAAAAAGGCAAGTTGCCGAAACTCTTAATACGACTGAACTTTATTCGATTGTTCGTAATCCTTTGTATTTAGGCAACTTTTTTATGATGTTCGGAATCGTTGTTTTTGTTCATGATTTATTTGTTGCAGTTATTTATATTTTGTTTTTCTGGCTTTATTACGAACGAATTATATTTGCCGAAGAACAATTTTTAAAAAATAAATTTGGTTCAAGTTATATCGAATGGGCAAAAAATACTCCCGCTTTTTTTCCAAAATTTTCAAATTATCAAAAATCTAATTTACATTTTTCGTTTCTTAATGTTTTAAAACGAGAATATAACGGTTTTTTCGCTGTCATTTTAGTTATGTTTATTTTTGAAATCATTGGTGATTTTGTTCAACATAAACAGTTTATTAATATAGATTTATTTTGGCAAATTATTTTTGGAATTAGTTTATTTATTTGGATTGTTCTTGCAATTCTAAAAAAATATACATCGTTGTTAAATGTCGAAGGTCGATAAATTGCACAAATTAATTTCTCGCAATTCATATCCAAAAGTTAATTTATTTTTAAAAATTGTTGGTGTTCGAAATAATTATCATCTTTTGTTTTCTCGTTTTATTCGTGTTAAAAATATTCATGATCAAATATCTTTTTATGAAAAACCTCATCGAAATAACGAATTTACAATTTCAACAAATTTAAATTTATCAACTCAAGAAAATATTATTTATAAAATATATTTATCGTTAATTAATTATTTAAATTCGCAAAATAGACAAAATCTTGTTTCACGAATAAATGATTTTTTTGATTATTACTCGATTGAAGTTATAAAAAATATTCCAGTTATGGCTGGTCTTGGTGGTGGAAGTTCCAACGGAGCTGTATTTTTAAATATGTTAAACGAATATTTAAATTTAAATCTTGATATTCACGAAAAAATAGTTATCGTTCAACAAGTCGGGTCAGATATTCCGTTTTTTTTATATGAAATAAATAGTGCAAATGTTAGCGGTATTGGTGAAATCGTTGAACCTTTTGATGAGGTAGATTATGATATTGAAATTTTTACTCCGACAATAAATTGCAATACAGGTTCGATTTATCGAGAATTTAGATCCAATTTTTTTAATATTACTCATTTTGAAAATATTAACGATTGGAAAGATACTAATTCAAGAGAACTTTTTATAAAATTAAAAGACAATCGAGAATTTGCAAATGATCTTTGGAATCCAGCAAGAATAATTTGTCCAGAATTAAATAAAATAGATAAAGAAGGTTTTTTGTTTTCAGGTAGTGGAAGTTCATTCTTTAGGATAAATATTTAAATGTTTAGTTTTTCTTCATTGTTTCAGAAGTCAGTAGAAAAAATTATCGAATCGGCTGATAAAGATTTGCATACAGGCAATTTAACAGATGCCATAGAACAATATTTAGAAGTTCTTGAGCGAGATAGTCATCAAATAGCTCTTTATGAAAAAATAGCTGATATTTATTTTATGACTAAAAAATATGATTTAGCTATTAAATTTTTCACAACGGCTATTAGATATCACCCAAATAATTATGAACTTCACAGCAAACGAGGCGACTGCTATCGTGAAAAAGGTGAATGTTCAAATGCAATCGCTGATTATGGCAAAGCAAACGAAATTAATAAAAATGATTTTGATATCCTCGTTAAAAAAGGCAAATGTGAAGCAAAATTAGGTTATCTAGAAGATTCACTTGCCGATTTTTTTAAAGCTATCGAATTAGGCAAAAGTGATCCACGACTTCACGAAGAAATAGGTGATACATGTTTAAAACTTGAAGAATATGATCTTGCAATTGTTCATTATAAAGAAAGTTATAAATTAAATGGTCAAAATGTTTTTATTCATAATAAATTAGGTGATGCTTATAGATTGTCAGGCAATCATCAAGATGCTATCGATTCTTATAATACTATTTTGCAAATAAAAAAATCAGAATGGTATTTATATGACAAAATTGGAGATTGTTTTCAAGATTTAAAAGAATATGAAAAAGCAATTGAATATTATGACCATGCTTTAAGAATAAGCACAAATAAAATTAATTTATATGATAAAATCGGTGATTGTCATTATAAATTAGGTAATTATCAAAATGCAATCGAAGAATATTCGAAAATAATTCGTGTTCAACCAAATACTTTTTATTTTTACACAAAACGAGGTCAAACTTATCAAAAACTTGCTATTTATGATAAAGCAATTTCTGATTACACAAAAGCAATTGGCTTAAATCAAGGCGACTATTTTTCACATAATAAACGAGCCGAAATTTATCATACTTTAGGTATATGCGATAAATCAATAATTGATTATAAAACAACTCTTGAATTATTAAGTAACGAAGACAACGAATTATCTGCCGATGATCAATTAGCTAAAAAAGTTATAAAAAATATGAAAGATTGCACAGAAGGTCGCCCTTTTGAAAGTAATTAAAAATAAAGCTTTATTTTTAGACAGAGACGGTGTGATAAATATCGATACTGGATATTTACATAAAATAGAAGATTTTATATTTATAAATGGTGTTTTTGATTTTATTAAATATTTTTATAATAACGATTATTTAATTTTTATTGTTACAAATCAATCAGGAATTATTCGCGGATATTACACAGAGCAAGATTTTGAAATCTTGACTGATTTCATGTTAAATGAATTTAATAAACAAAATATAAAAATTACAAAAGTTTATTATTGTTCATGTCATGAAGATTTTGTTGAGAATTGCACATGTAGAAAACCATCACCTGAAATGATTTTACAGGCATCTCAAGAGTTTAATATAAATTTATCTGAATCGCTTCTTGTTGGAGATCGTGAAAGTGATATTCAATCTGGCAAAACAGCAGGTGTTAAATTTAATTATTTATTAACTGATCATTTTTCTTTTGAAGATATTATAAATAATTTTGAATTATTTATAAAAAAATAATTCAAAAAACACAAACCTCATCGAGCAATTTTTATTTATTATTTATTCGATGAGGTATTTTTATAATACAGACCTTAAAAGCCATCTTAAATTACCGTTTAATTCAACACCGAATTCACGACCTTTTTCTGTCATTATCCAAACACCATTTTCTTGAATTTGATAATCCTTTGATTCTAATAGTCTATTCACAGCCGAAACTTTTTTATTTGTAATTTCTGCAATTTCGGCTGGTTTCCAATATTCATCACCAAGAGCTGAAAGATATTTATCTAATTGTTTTGTTATAGCATCATTAAAAATACCAAATGGTTTATATTGTCGTTTTAGAATCTCGATTAATTCACTAAGATGAGTTACATAACTTTTTAATTCATCTTCGATTTTGTAATCAACTTCTTGATCTGTTTTCAAAATTTTGGCAATTGGCTCTAATCTCTCTTGTTCTTTTAAGATATCAACTATAAGATCTAAAACATGATCTGTTCGTTTCATATAACTTAACAACTGTAAAGCTTGATGTTTTGTGAAAAAATATGTTTTTTCTTTAACAATTCCGTCAATAGTTTGAACATAGTCAAAAGCTTCTTCTATAGTTCCCCAAGATTTTAATAACTCAATATTATTGTTTATTGATCTCATCACTGTTCTTTTTTGAAGTTTTGTATGTTCGATGATCGTTCGATCAGAAATTCGCCATTCGAAATTTATTAATTTAAAAAGAAGTTTATTCAATGTGCTTTCAACTTGAATATTTTCTGTCTTTTCTATTTTATCGATCATGTCAAGATCAGATAGCATTTTTAGATCCTTAATTTTTTAAAATTTTAACATTTATATTTTTCGATAAAATTTAATAATCATAAGTTTTTTTAATCAGGATTTTTTATATGACAAATTTATTTTCAGCTATTTTATTATTTGTTTTTGCGACCTCATCGGCAAATAGTTGCGATGGCGACTGTTTTAGTTGTCATCCAAAGTTATTAGAAAAATTAGATAACGAACATCAACCAATGCTTTTATGCAAAGAATGTCATACGAAAAATATCGGGTCAGCCGAATGTGGAGCGGACTGTTTTCAATGTCATAAAGTCGAATCTATTTCGAGAAATATTCCAGAACATATTCATATCGATAAATGTCGTGAATGTCATCTTGGCAGATTATTAAAAGAAAATTTAAATTTTTCACCGTTTAATTCAAAAGGTGCAGATTTAAGAAAATTATTAGGAGATAAATAAAATGTATATCGCTCTTGAAGGTATTGATCTTGTTGGCAAAACAACACAAATCGAATTGTTAAAAAGTCGTTTTTTAAATGCTGTTTTTACTCGCGAACCTGGTGGAACATCTTTTGGAACTCAAATCAGAGAAATTTTGTTAAATGGCGACAAAAAATTAGCAGACATGACTGAATTTTTATTATTTCTCGCTGATCGAAGCGAACATTATGAAAAAGTTATAAAACCAGCTTTGAATTGGAGCAAGTTAATTATTAGTGATCGTTCCGTTTTTTCGGGTATTGCTTACGGTTTGGAAAGTGCAAAAATTTCGCGGGATTTTATTATTAATTCGAATTTGGCAGTTATCGAAAATAAGTTTCCTGATCTTGTTGTTGTTTTTGAAATTAGCCGAGCTGATTTATTGGACAGATTAAAAGCACGATCGCCCGATAAAATTGAACAACGAGGAATCGAATATGCTCTTTCGATTCAAAAAAGATTGTTATCTTTGCCTCGAGAATTCGGAGTAAATATGCTAATTATCGATGCTTCGTCAAAAGAAAATGATATTTTTAGAAAAATTGAACGAGCAATTATTGACCGAAAAATTGGAGTGTAATTAAAAATTATGTTAGATCTTGAAAAAAAATTAGACTTAAATAAATTTATTGATGATTTTAGAAAGTTTTTCGCACGAGAACAAAAAGATAATAATTTAGATTTTGACGGCGATTTAAATTTTCATATGAATTTTATAAAATCGCTTGAAAATGAAGGTGTCGTTTTTAATCCGCCTCAATCGATGAGCGAAATTTGGGAATCGATTTCGCTTGTTAAAAAATTTGGCTTATTAAGTTTGTCTCAAATTTATGAAATCGTAAAAATAGTTAGATATTTTTTATATTTAAAAAATGTTAATTTTGTTGGCATTGCAAAAGATTGGATCGAAAAAATAAATATTCCAGCATATTTTCTTGAATTAAATAATTTATTGAATAATGACGGTAAATTTAATGACGAAAGCGATCCGAGATTGTTTTCGATTTCAATCGGAATTGCTGAAACACGAGAAAATATTCGTTCGAGTTTATATTCGCTTGTTCATTCGCAACGAATCGCTGAATATTTAGTCGATTCGCAAATACATTTTTTGAATGATCGAGAGGCTCTTTTAATGAAAGGCGGTTATTCGTCAGTTATCAAAGGTGATATTATCGGGCGAAGTAGTTCAGGATTTTTTTATATTTCACCTGATTTGATCGCAAATTTAAATAATAAAATTCGCGATTACGAAGCTGAACGAGAGGCAATTTATTTAAATTATCGTCGAGAAATTTCTAAAAAATTAAATTCGTTTGTTTTGTTTTTGAAATTTATTGATCGCGAATTTGATCGTTTTGATAATTATCAGGCTCGTCTATTTTTTGCAAAATCTCGAAATTTAGAATTTGTTTTGCCAGTTAAAGATCAAATTATAAAAATTCAAGATTTTTATCATCCTGCGATTCAGCATTCACCGAAACCGTTATCAATCGATTTTTCTAAGAAAGTTTTATTAATTACTGGTGTTAATGCTGGTGGAAAAACTATGCTTTTAAAATCGATTTTATCAGCTGTTTATTTGGCAAAATATTTAATTCCAATGAAAATTAATTCGTATTATTCGACGATTGGCAAATTTAAAAATATCGAAGCCGTGATTGACGACCCGCAAAATATCAATTTTGATATTTCGACTTTTGCTGGTCGAATGGTTGCTTTTGCAAATTTATTATCGAAAGATCGCCAATTAATCGGTGTCGATGAGGTAGAACTTGGAACTGATGCCGATGAAGCTTCTTCGCTTTTTAAAATATTAATCGAAAAATTAATGGATCGCGAATCGAAAATAGTTATCACGACTCATCATAAAAGACTTGCTTCGTTATTAGGCGGAAATCCAGAAGTTGAACTTGTTGCTGCTCTTTATGACGAAGAAAAACGAATGCCAACTTATAGATTTCTTCAGGGAATTGTTGGAAAAAGTTATGCCTTTGAAACAGCTGAACGATATGGAATTCCTGCAACAATTGTTAATGAAGCGAGAAAATTATACGGCGATGATCGAGAAAAATTAAATGAACTTATCGAAAAAGGGGCAAATCTCGAACGAGAACTTCTCGAAAAACGAGATGAATTAAATAAAAAATTAGAAAGTATCGTCGAAACCGAACAGGAATTAATCAAAGCAAAAAATAAATTTTTATCTGGAATTGAAGTTAAACGAGATGAATTGAAAAATATTTATAGCGGTGCAATCGAAGAGGCTAAATCTGCAATTCGAGCTAAAAATGTTCCTGATTCGCATCGACATATGACAACGGCTAATAAATTATTGCCAAAAGACCAAAATGAAAGTATCGAAAATGAAATCGAACGAGCAAAAATAATTTCTGGCGAATTAAAAGTTGGCGATGAGGTCGTTTATAAATCGAATCGAGGAAAAATATTAACGATTAAAGGCAAGTTTTATCAAATTGAAATTGGCGGAATAAAAATAGATTTAAAACGGGAACAAATCGCTCCAGCTCCAGAAAAAAATATAAATATCGATCGACATAAAAATAGTTATGTTTTTATTCGTGAAAATGTTCGTGGTGATATTTATTTAGATTTACATGGCAAACGACGAGAAGAAGCTCTCGAAGAAATGGATCAATTTATTTCGAATGCTTTGATTAATGGCTTTTCGGAAGTTTATATAACTCACGGAATTGGTGGCGGAATTCTTGCAAAAGCAGTTATCGAATTCTTACGAAATCATCCAAGTGTAAAATGGTTCGGTGATGCTCCGCCAAATCAAGGTGGCACTGGTGCAAAATTAGTTATGTTGTGAAATGTGAAATTTAAAATATATTTCCCATAAGTATAATTACTAAAAAACAAACAATAGGCTGTAAATAAAAAATGTTAAATAAACAATCAATAGAACCAAATATAGCTGAAATAGGTAATGGCTGGTTAAAGTCTTATAACTTAGATTACAAGTTGGAACAGAATCCATTAAATAGTGAAATTGATAAAGCTCTTAACGATTACTTTTCAAAAAATGGTGGCAAAGGCGGAAATAGACCTGATGTTAAATTATTGCTTCAAGATAAATATAAAAATTATTATCCAATATTAATTGAATATAAAGGTCATAAAGACAAACTTGTTAAATTAAACAAAAGTAATCAAGTAGAAAATTCAAATTCTAAAAATGAATATCTTTTTAAAAATATAAGTTCTTATGCTGTAAATGGTGCTGTTCATTATGCTACTGCTATTTTGCATTATACGAGTTATACGAATGTTATCGCTATTGGAATGACAGGTTATAAAGACGACAATGAAAAAATTAAACATGATATAGCTGTTTATTTTGTTTCAAAATCGAATTTTGGTGTTGGTCAAAAAGTTGGTAATTATTCTGATTTTTCATTTTTAAAAAAAGAAAATTTTGATGATTTTATCGATGAGGTAAAAAAATTAACTTTGTCTCAAGCTGAACAAGAAGAAATAAAAGAGCAAAAAGAACGAGAAATCGATATCAGTTTAGTAAATCTCAATAATGATATTTATCAAAATGAAAAAGGCTTAGGTGAAAATGATCGTGTTTATCTTGTTGCAAGTTCGATTATTGCGACAATTGGAGTAGCTGGAAAAGTTGCTCCT
The DNA here is from genome assembly GCA_030152305.1 of Campylobacterota bacterium. Taxonomy (GTDB): domain Bacteria; phylum Campylobacterota; class Campylobacteria; order Campylobacterales; family Thiovulaceae; genus Thiovulum_C. The sequence continues at coordinate 87,362 of JASKOM010000005.1, read as the reverse complement.
CTTGAAAAAACTGATTTAAAATCTTTGACTGAAATTGGCTATCGCGACGGCGATATTATGATTCGCAGAATTGTAGATTTTTTAAATGAAAAAAATTTACCGAGAGATAAACAAGATTTAATCGTTAGAACATTATCAAATACATTATTGACTGAAAATATTAACAAAGTAACAAATGGCGAAACACAGTTAAAAAGAGTATTTATTAAAATATTTGATGATTTAGGCTTTTATTATAAAATAGGTTTGACAACTGATTTTACAGGCAAACTTTTTAATGAAATGTATGGCTGGTTAGGTTTTTCTCAAGATAAATTAAATGATGTTGTTTTGACTCCTACTTATGTGGCTACTCTTTTAGCAAAATTAACTCGAGTTAATAAAGATTCTTATGTTTGGGATTTTGCAACTGGTTCAGCTGGTTTGTTAGTTGCTTCAATGAATGAAATGTTAAATGATGCTGAATTACAAATTCAGTCTCCTGATGAATTAATTCAAAAAGAGCTAAAAATTAAATCTGAACAGCTTTTAGGTATTGAATTATTATCAAGTGTTTATATGTTGGCTATTTTGAATATGATCTTAATGGGTGATGGAAGTTCTAATATTTTAAATAAAAACTCATTGACTGATTTTGAAGGCAATTACGGTTTTGGTCAAAATGATAAAAAGTTTCCCGCAACTGCTCTTGTTCTTAATCCTCCATATTCTGCAAATGGAAATGGCATGAACTTTGTTGAAACTGCTTTAAATATGATGAATAAAGGTTACGGTGCTGTAATTATTCAAAATTCTGCTGGTTCTGGAAAAGCTCGAGATTATAATAAAAGAATTCTCCAAAAACATACATTATTAGCAAGTATAAAAATGCCTGTTGATCTATTTATTGGTAAATCAAGTGTTCAAACGAATATTTATGTTTTCAGAGTTGGCGAACCTCATCAATATTTTGACATTGTTAAATTTATTGATTTTTCAAATGATGGTTACACACGAACAAATCGCAAAAAAGCAAGTAGCAATCTCAAAGATTCTGATAGAGCAAAAGAACGATATGAAGAACTTGTTAATTTAGTTCGTTTTGGTGAAAATAAATTAAATATATTCTCATATAAAGAATATCACGAAGGTCATATCGATCCAGAAAATGGAGCTGATTGGAATCAAACTGCACCAATTGACACCGAACCAACTTTAAAAGATTTTACAAAAACAATAAGCGATTATTTATCGTGGGAAGTTTCACAAATTCTCAAACAACGGGATGACAACGAGGGAAAGTAAATATCCCACTTAGCGAAAAATTAAATAATGTTAAGTGGGGCGAATTTAAACTTGGTGATTTGTTTGAAAGTTCAAATGGTAACTTTGATATTCAGAAAGAACATATTAATGGCATTGGTTATTATGTAATTACCTCAGGATTAACTGAAAATGGTGTTTTAGGTAAGACTAATGTAGAAGCGAAAATCTTTGACGAAAACACAATAACAATTGATATGTTTGGAAATGCTTTTTACCGTAAATTCAAGTATAAAATGGTAACACATGCAAGAGTTTTTTCATTAAAACCAAATTTTGAAATGACAGAAAAACAAGGTTTATTTTTAACTAATTCGTTATATTTTTTGAATAAGAAATTTGGTTATGAAAATATGTGTTCTTGGGCAAAAATTACAAAAGAGAAAATCAAACTCCCAACAAAAAACGGTGAAATAGATTTTGAATTTATGGAAAGTTTTATAGCTGAACTTGAATCTCAAAAAATAGCTGAACTTAAAGCTTATTTAATTGCAACTGGTTTAAATAGTTTCGAACTAACAAATCAAGAAGAAAAACTTTTAGCAGATTTTTACAGTTTTGAGTGGAAAGAATTTAAAGTTAGTAATTTATTCGAAGTAATATCTTCTAAAGAACGGTTTGATGCAAACAAAGTAACTATTTCAGAAACTGGACATCCATATGTAGTAAGAACAAGCTTAAATAATGGAATTCGTGGATACATCAACGAAAATGAACAATATTTAAATGATGGAAACACTATATCTTTTGGGCAAGATACAGCAACAATGTTTTATCAAGAGCAACCATATTTTACTGGAGATAAAATAAAAATAATTAAATCAAAAGATAACAAATTAAATAGGCTAAATGCACAGTTTTTTATTACATCAATGGCTAAAACATTTAGTTCTTTTTCATGGGGAGCTTCTAGCTTTAATGTCAATATTATAAACGATCAGTTGTTATTACTTCCAGTAAAAAACAATCAACCTGATTATGAAACAATGGAAATTTTGATTTCAGCTCTTCAAAAAAATATTATAAAAAATGTTGTTTTATACACAAATCAAAAAATAGCATCTACAAAAATTAAATTTTAAAAATTAGTTCCGTGTCGTGGCACGGACTTAGCTCCCGAAATAAATTCGGGATGACGGCTTTCACTTTGGCATGACGAAAAGCATAAAATAGACTCGATTTTTTATTTTTTGTAAAATATTAAGAAATAAAAAACGAAAGGTTATTATGATTGAAGAATCCGAAAATATCGTAAAAAAAACATGTCGCGAATTGGGAATCACTCAAAAAGAGTTGGCGGAAATCATGGGGGTTTCTAAACAAAGTGTTAGCTATTGGGCGAATAATAAAATCCAACCACCAAAAATTTTAGAAAAAATCGTTGAGCTTTTATTAATTCAAAAACAATATTTTATGATTAGAAAACTATTTTTAGAAATCGATTCAAGAGATTTGACTTTTATAAAACAATAAGTTAAAATCTTTTTAACAGTAGGGCAAGTTCTCAAGTCGTCGCTACCGTTAAAATAAAAATATAGGTTTTATATGCAAATACTACCATTTTTCTTTGATGAACAAAAAGAAATTCGAACTATCGTAATCGATAATAATATTTGGTTTGTTGCAAAAGATATAGCAATAGCCTTAGAATATCCACAATCTAGTATAAATCAATTAAATAATTTAATGGCAAATGTGCCTAATGAATGGCGAGACCATAAACCGATTATGGGCAAAGATAGAATCCAAAACATGGCTGTTTTATCAGAACAAGGATTATATTTTTTTATAGGTCGTTCAGATAAACCGAAAGCTTTACCTTTTCAAAAATGGATCGCTGGTGAAGTTCTTCCATCAATTCGCAAAACTGGAAACTATTCAATTTCACAAAACTTGCAACTTCCAGAAATTGGAAATGCAACAGAACAGATAATTGAACTAAAAAACGATGTTCTTGAAACTTCAAACTTAATCGAAATTCTACGAAATCTCAATCCGATTGATTTATTTCGACTTGATCAATTTTATAAAGAATTTTATAATTTTTCACCACTCGAAACTTTTAAGATAAACCTCGAGTCGCAATTTTTCCTGCCGACCGAATTAGGCAAAATGATCAATAAATCACCAGTCGAAGTTAATTTGATTTTGGAACACAAAGGTTTTCAAATAAAAGAAAATGGTATTTGGAAATTAACAGATTTAGGTCGTGATTTTGGAATTGAGATAAATGGTAAGTTTGTTCAAATTAAATGGAAAATAAAATCGATAGTTTAATAAACTTTTCGTCGCCCTGAACTTGTTTCAGGGTCTTCTTTCAAATTAATTTAGATCCCAAAACAAATTACGGGATCTTCGCTTCTGGATGACAACAACTTCGTCATTACAGGCAATGACACGGGGTCGAATAAATAATTAAAAAGTTTGTTTTTTTTCTAGTATTTCTTTGTTCTTTTCGATGTATTCAACTAATAAAATATGAATCAAAGTTGTTAATGTATTGATGCCCTTTTTTTTAGCAATCTTTTGAGAATCTAGTTTTATTCCTTTTTCTAAATTACATGTTGTTTTAATATATTCATTTTCTATCACATATGAGCCTTTTATTTGATATTTGAAGAATTTTATAATTATCGAGTAATTACAAAATATTCATTTTAAGCTTTAATTAAAGATGTTGCTGTTAGAATAGTTATGAGTTGAGCCACTACCTCTACTCATAACAAAATTAAGGATTAACATGAACTTAATCGTGAAAAATTTTAACACCTTTTCAGTAAGGATTCTCTTAATAGACGATCGTGAATGGTTTGTCGCAAACGATATAGCCAAACTTTTAGCTTATAAAAGAGAAAGAGATGCTGTTGCTCAACACTGTAAAAAAGCCGTTTCTATCGCTGTATTAATCAATAGCGGTGAAACTCCGCTATTAGGCGAAGGATTACATCCGCAAACGAAATTAATACCTGAAAGCGATGTTTGGCGGTTAATTATAAAATCGCATTTGCCTGAAGCTGAAAAAATTGAAAATTGGATTATGGAAGAAGTTCTTCCATCAATTCGCAAAACTGGAAACTATTCAATTTCACAAAACTTTCAACTTCCAGAAATTGGAAATTCAACTGAACAAATTATCGAACTAAAAAACGATGTTCTAGAAACTTCAAGCTTAATCGAAATTCTGCGAAATCTCAATCCGATTGATTTATTTCGACTTGATAAGTTTTATCGCAAGTTCCATAACTTTTCACTGCTTGAACATTTCGAAATAGATTTAGATTTGCAATTTTTCTTACCGACCGAATTAGGTCGAATGATTAACAAATCACCAGTCGAAGTTAATTTGATTTTGGAACACAAAGGTTTTCAACTTCGAGAAAATGGCATTTGGAAATTAACAGAAATAGGTCGAGATTTTGGAATTGAGATTATTGGTAAGTTTGTTCAAATTAAATGGAAAATAAAATCGATAGTTTAATAAACTTAGCTCCCGAAATAAATTACAGGAGCTATCGCTTCGGGATGACGAAAAGCATAAAATAGACTCGATTTTTTATTTTTTGTAAAATATTAATAAATCAAAAACGAAAGGTTTAAATGATCGAAGAATCAGAAAATATCGTAAAAAAAACATGTCGCGAATTGGGAATCACTCAAAAAGAGTTGGCGGAAAAAATTGGAATTACAGAAAAAACTATTAATAATTGGGCAAATAATCGAGTTGAAATTCCAAAAAATTTTAATAGATTGATTCAATTGCTGGAAATTGAAAACAGTTACAATTTAATTTTATCGGCTATTAAAAATACACAAAAGAGAAACATTTCTGTTTTAAGTTAAATAAACAGGAATTATTACGGTATAGTTTCCTCCAACTATTTTAGAAATTGCAGTTTCTATTTTAGATAAATAATTGGAGATAGATGAACTCAAATTCTAACACAAATATCGTCGAACTCATCGACAACGAACCGCGAATTTCTCATCGTGTAATCGCTGAACAAACAGAAAATAAAGAACATTCAGTTTCCCGTTTGATTCGAGACAATAGCCATAAATTCGAACTTTTTGGAGTTATTGGATTTGAAATCCATAAACTTTCTGAAACAAATCTTAAAGATGGACGACCTGAAAAAACCTACTTTTTAAACGAACAACAAGCGACTTTATTAATTTCAATGATGAGAAATAACGACATCGTTTTAGATTTCAAAGTTCGTTTAGTTGCTGAATTCTTTAGAATGCGAGAGCTTTTACAAAATCAGAAATCTCAACCAATTCAGCCACAAACTCAAAATCTACAACTTCCAGAAATTGGAAATTCAACTGAACAGATAATCGAACTTAAAAACGATGTTCTAGAAACTTCAAGCTTAATCGAAATTCTGCGAAATCTCAATCCGATTGATTTATTTCGACTTGATAAGTTTTATCGCAAGTTCCATAACTTTTCACTGCTTGAACATTTCGAAATAGATTTAGATTTGCAATTTTTCTTACCGACCGAATTAGGTCGAATGATTAACAAATCACCAGTCGAAGTTAATTTGATTTTGGAACACAAAGGTTTTCAACTTCGAGAAAATGGCATTTGGAAATTAACAGAAATAGGTCGAGATTTTGGAATTGAGATAAATGGTAAGTTTGTTCAAATTAAATGGAAAATAAAATCGATAGTTTAATAAACTTAGATCCCGAAATAAATTACAGGAGCTATCGCTTCGGGATGACGAAAAGCATAAAATAGACTCGATTTTTTATTTTTTGTAAAATATTAAGAAATAAAAAACGAAAGGTTATTATGATTGAAGAATCCGAAAATATCGTAAAAAAAACATGTCGCGAATTGGGAATCACTCAAACTGAATTAGCCGATATGTTGGGGGTTTCGCGACAAAGTATTAATAATTGGGCAAACGGTCGCACAGATCCACCAAAAATATTTTCAAGATTAATTGAACTCGTAAGAATTGAAAAAAAGTTCATTGCAATAAAAGAACAATTGACAAATTAATTATCTTTTTTGTTAAATTTTGATAATTATTTTTGCTATAATTCTTTATAGCAGTGGTAAAGCTTCGAACCAGAACCACTGCAAATAAAATACAAGGATTTCAATTGGAAATCATACCTTTTTTATTTAACGACACAAGCGAAATTAGAACTTTCAAAGATGAACACGAAAATATTTGGTTTGTCGCAAAAGATATTTTGACAATTTTGCAGGATAATAATAATCCAAACATTGGCGAAGCTACAAAAGATTTAGACAGCGATGAAAGGGGATCATTTAAAATTATGACCTTTGGAGGTGTCCAAGAAATGACATTTGTTTCAGAATCTGGATTATATTCACTTATAATTAGAAGTCGAAAACCGATCGCAAAACCTTTTCAAAAATGGGTTACTCACGAAGTTCTTCCGTCAATTCGCAAAACTGGAAACTATTCAATTTCACAAACTCAAAACTTTCAACTTCCAGAAATTGGAAACTCAACTGAACAAATTATCGAACTAAAAAATGATGTTCTCGAAACTTCAAGTTTAATTGAAATCCTCGAATCAAAAAAGCCGACAACACTTTACCGACTTGACAAGTTTTATCGCAAGTTTCATAATTTTTCAGTTCTTGAACATTTCGAAATAGATTTAGATTCACAATTTTTCTTACCGACTGAATTAGGCAAAATGATCAATAAATCACCAGTCGAAGTTAATTTGATTTTGGAACACAAAGGTTTTCAACTTCGAGAAAATGGCATTTGGAAATTAACAGAAATAGGTCGTGATTTTGGTATTGAGATAAATGGTAAATTTAGTCAAATTAAATGGAAAATAAAATCGATAGTTTAATAAACTTAGATCCCGAAATAAATTACAGGAGCTATCGCTTCGGGATGACGAAAAGCATAAAATAGACTCAATTTTTTATTTTTTGTAAAATATTAAGAAATAAAAAACGAAAGGTTATTATGATTGAAGAATCCGAAAATATCGTAAAAAAAACATGTCGCGAATTGGGAATCACTCAAAAAGAGTTGGCGGAAAAAATTGGTGTAAAACCTGAAAGTTTAAATTCATCGATTAGTAGAGGCAAAATTTCTAATCACACATTAAGATCGATAGAAATGTTTATTGAAATTTATAAATTAAAAGAACAGCTTCAAGATTGCCAAAAAACAGAGAGTATCTTAAAAAATCTATTTTCTAATGAGTTAAGGCGATCAGTATATTGAAAAAATCAATAATATGATACAATATATTTGTCCGAATTGAGAGAAGTCTGGAAAATTATTCTCAATTCAGATAAATCACAAATTAAGGATTTCAATTGGAAATCATACCTTTTTTATTTAACGACACAAGCGAAATTAGAACTCTCAAAGATGAACATGAAAATATTTGGTTTGTCGCAAAAGATGTTTTGACAATTTTGCAGGATAATAATAATCCAAACATTGGCGAAGCTACAAAAGATTTAGACAGCGATGAAATGGGATCATTTAAAATTATGACCTTTGGAGGTGTCCAAGAAATGACATTTATTTCAGAATCTGGATTATATTCACTTATAATTAGAAGTCGAAAACCGATCGCAAAACCTTTTCAAAAATGGGTAACTCGCGAAGTTCTTCCATCAATTCGCAAAACTGGAAACTATTCAATTTCACAAACTCAAAACTTTCAACTTCCAGAAATTGGAAATTCAACCGAACAAATTATCGAACTCGATAAATATCTTGTTGCAACGGCAAACTTAATCGATAATTTAGAGAAACTAAGAGCAACGACTCTCTATCGACTTGACAAATATATTCTCGAAAACAAAAATTTTTCACCACTCGAAACTTTTAAGATAAACCTCGAGTCGCAATTTTTCTTACCGACTGAATTAGGCAAAATGATCAATAAATCACCAGTCGAAGTTAATTTGATTTTGGAACACAAAGGTTTTCAACTTCGAGAAAATGGAATTTGGAAAATGACCTCATCAGGTCGTGATTTTGGAATTGAGATAAACGGTAAGTTTGTTCAAATTAAATGGAAAATAAATTCGATTTTGTAAAATACTATTTAAATTCTGTATCAAGGCTAGGAGATAAATTTGATTAAAAAAGAAAATTTAAAAGATGTTTTAAGATATTTAAATTTTGAAGAAAATAGTGAAATATTTACTAAAAGTTTTGATAATTTTGAATTAAAAGTTGATTTTGAGCATGAAAAATTAATTTATCCAGAAAATATAAAAATTCATGGCGAATTTACAACGACTTTTAACGATAATGAAAATTTTGTTGTTTTTGAATCTGTTCATAGACTTTTTAGTCAAGGTTATCAACCTGAACATATTGAACTTGAGCCAAAATGGAAAGTTGGACATGGTGCAAGTGGCGGACGAGCTGATATTCTTGTTCGAGATAACGAAAATAAAACTTTGTTAATTATCGAATGTAAAACTTATGGTCGAGAATTTAAAAAAGCTTGGAATGAGACATTAACAAAACCAACACAACTTTTTTCATATTTTCAGCAAGATAGAAATACAAAGTTTTTAGCTTTGTATAGTTCTGATTTTATAGATAACAGAACAGTTTCTAACTATTATTTAATAAATGTAAAAGATAATGAAGATTTATTAAATAATAATATGAATTTGAAAAGTTATAAAAATGCTTTTACGGTTGAAGAAATTTATGAAGTTTGGAGTAAAACTTACGATAAAGAATATTCGACTTTAGGACTTTTTGAAAATAATCAGGCTTACGAAATTGGCAAAAGTAAATTTGCTTTAAATGATTTAAAAAGAGTTTCTTCTCGAGATATTCAAGGTAAATATCATGAATTTGCGACTGTTTTAAGACAACATAGTGTAAGTGGAAGAGAACAGGCTTTTGATAAATTAGTTAATTTATTTTTATGTAAAGTTACTGATGAACGAGAAAATCCAGAAGAATTAAGTTTTTACTGGAAAGGTAAATCTTATGATAATCCTTTTGATTTTCAAGATAGATTACAAAAATTATATAAAAGCGGTATGAAAAAGTTTTTAGGTGAAGATATTACATATATTGAAAATTTCATGGTCGATGAGGTTTTTGGCATTTTTGATTTAAATGTAATTAAACTTGAAATGAAAAGATTATTAAAAGAGCAGAAATTTTTTACGAATAATGATTTTGCTTTTATAGATGTTCATAACGAAAAGCTTTTTTATCAAAATTTTGAAATATTACTTAAAGTTTCAAGAATGATTCAGGATATTTCTCTTACAGGAAGTGAAGCAAATCAGTTTTTAGGTGATATGTTTGAAGGATTTTTAGATAACGGTATTAAACAAAGCGAAGGACAATTTTTTACCCCAATGCCAATCGTTAAATTTATTATTAATTCATTGCCAACTTTTAAAAAGCCAAAAGTTATTGATTATGCTTGTGGTTCTGGGCATTTTTTAAATGAATATGCTTCTGTAAATAAAAATAGCGAAATTTTCGGAATAGAAAAAGAGTATCGTTTATCAAAAGTAGCAAAAGTTAGCTCTTTTATGTATGGAACTAATGTTGAAATTATTGTTGATAACGGTTTGAAAACTCACCAAAAAATAAAAGATGGTTCGTTTGATATTTTAATTGCAAATCCACCGTATTCTGTTAAAGGCTTTTTAGATAGTTTGACTCAACAAGAACGAGAAGTTTATGAATTATATTCAAAAGATTTAAATATTACAGCTAATAATTCGATTGAAACTTTTTTTATTGAACGAGCTAAACAGCTTTTAAATAGCGATGGTGTCGCAGGAATTATTGTTCCAAGTTCTATTTTAAATAAAGGTAACGGCAAAAATATTTATGTTGCAACTCGAGAAATATTAATTAAATATTTTGAAATTGTTGCAATTGCTGAATTCGGTAGTGGAACTTTTGGAAAAACAGGCACAAATACAGTAACACTATTTTTAAAACGAAAGTCAGATTTAGAAAATTTATCTGGTCATTTTAAAGAGCTTTCTGAAAAAATATTCAACTGTAATATATATATTTTAGATGCCTTTAATGATAAAGAGCTTTTAAAAAAATATTGTTCGCATATTAATATCGATTTTGAAATATATAAAAATATGCTTTGTAATAATTTAGATTCTGAACTTTTTGAACATGAAACTTTTAAAGAATATAAAAATATATTTGATAAATTGACTGAATCTAAAAATAGACGAACAAAAAAAGGCTATAAAGATCTTTTTGATTCTGAAAAAGAGGCAATCGAGAAAAAAGAGTTAATTAAATTTATTAAAGATATCGAAAAAGATAAATTTTATTTTTTCGCATTGGCTTATAAAAATAGCTTTGATGTTTTAGTTATCAAATCTCCAAATGGCAATAACGAAATTAAAAAATTTCTTGGTTATGAATGGAGCAATGCAAAAGGCAACGAAGGAATTAAATATTTCACGACCTCATCAACAATTATAAACGATAACGATAATATCGAATCTATCGAAATTGAAGATGAAGACGAAAAAAGAGTAATCGAAAACTTTAATAATTTACGAGAAATAGATTCTTCTCTTTATAATCCTAAAAATTTAGATGACAAAACAAAACTCAATAGTTTAATAAAAGACAATTTTAATAACTTAAAACGAGAAATTCCAGAAAACTTAAAAGATCATGTTTCGTATTATAAACTTGTTGATATGCTTGATTTTTCAAAATCAGATTTTGATAAAGCGATAAGTTTAAGTATAAACAAGAAAATTGAGATTCAAAGCAAATGGGATCTGGTGAAATTGGGAACAAAAATATATTTTCATCAAAAATCAAAAAGGTCAGCAAGTTTTGGAAAAGAAAAAGGTAAATATCCATTTTTTACATCTAGTCAGATTCAAAATAAATGGGTTGATATAGCTGATTACAATATAAAGTCTGTTATTATTGGAGACGGTGGCAATTCATCTATTTTTCTTTCAAATCAATTCTCTGCTTCTGATCATAATTTCATTATTTCATCGCATAACGAACAAGAGCTATTAACAGACTTTATTTATATTTTCTACTATGTTAATTTTCACTTGATTACAAACGGATTGAATGGTATTGGTTTAAAAAATATTTCAAAAACATATTTAGAAGATCTGAAAATTCCACTTCCACCGCTTGAAATTCAAGAAAAAATCGTTGCTGAAATTCAACAAATTGACGATGAGGTCGTTTCTGCAAATCAAATTATTGAAGATTCAAAACGAGAAATAGAAGAAATTATTTCTTCTGTTGATGGTGAAATGGCGAAACTCGATAATATCGCTGAAATTATTGCTGGTCAATCGCCTGAATCTAAATTTTACAATGAGCATAATGAAGGATTACCTTTTTATCAAGGAAAAAAAGATTTTGGAGATATTTATTTAAATAATCCGACTGTTTGGACAACTAAAACAACTAAAGAATCTGTTAAAAATGATCTTTTAATAAGTGTTCGTGCTCCTGTAGGAGATGTTAATTTAAACCTTTTTGATCGAATATGTATTGGTAGAGGTCTGGCAATTATTAGAACAGGTTTAATTGTTTCTCAAAAATATCTTTTATATTATATCTATCAACATCAAGATGATTTTAAAGGAAAAAAAGGAATGACATTTGATTCAATTTCAACAGCAAATTTGCGAGATATTAAAGTTAAATTTCCTCCGATTGAAATTCAAAATGAAATAGTTTCACAAATTGAAAAATTAGAATTTAAAATAAATGAAGCTAAAAATATTGTCGAAAATTCAAAAGAGAAAAAAGAACAAATTCTCAAAAAATGGCTTGAATAATTTATTTTTATGCGATGTATTTTATGTGAAAGTTGGTCTTTTTCGATTATTTGTAAAAGTTGCCAACATAATATTTTACAGCCAAATATTCATCAACGAAAACTAAAATCAGGACTGAAAGTTTATAGTTTTTACGATTATGACGACATTGACGACCTCATCAAAACTAAAAAAAGTTATTTCGGTTTTTATGTTTTAAATATTTTGGCTAAATTATCTTTTGGCAAGTTTGCCCGTGAATGGACTGGAATAGATTTTAAAGCTATTCCAGTTGATGATGTCGTTTCAAGTTCAGGTTTTTCTCACACAGCGATTTTAGCAAATAATTTAAATTCGCAAAATAAAAAAATAGAAACTATGTATCAAACTTTAATTTCTACTAATCGAGTTCAATATTTTGGCAAAAGTTTAAAATTTCGACGAGCAAATAAAAGAGAATTTAAATTAACAAGAAATATAAATAAATTAAATATCGTATTAATAGACGATGTCGTTACGACGGGTTCAACATTAATAGAAGCGGAAGAAATAATAAAAAAAAACAATGGCAAAGTATTATTTTGCTTAACTCTAGCAACAACAAAATTAAATCGAGAATCGAAATAAATAATATAAAAACAATAATTTGATTTTTTATTAGATCCCGAAATGAATTGCATGAACTTCACTTTCGGGATGACGGTTTTTAAGATTTAGAAGTTTAAAGTTTCGCGATAATTTGTTTAAGTTGCGGATAAGACACTATCAAACCGACTCCAACCATTACAGTTAAACGATCAAGCAATTTAGCTCGTGCTTCTTGAACTTCAGGAGAATGTTCTTTTTAGTTGTAACCTTCTGTATCTTCGATTCCTAATTTTGTTCGAACAATCGTAGCCATTTGCATGTAAATCGATGTGTTATCTTTATCAGCTCGATCAGGCAATGTATCAACAATTTTGTTAAACTCGATGTAATTATCTCCGCCAACATCTCGCCACATAAGAATTTTCGATTTTACAAAAACATCATAGATCGAAACCTCAAGATCTTTATCCAACATCGAAGCGATTTTCAACAAAATATAAAGTTCTGCTTGAGTTCCGCCACCTTTTCCTCGTCTTGACTTAATCAAATGCGGAAACATTTTCATTAATTCGCTGTATCTCAATAAACCTGAAGGGCTTTTAAAATCATTCAGGATACTATAATCAGAATAAATTGATACGGTAGAATCGCTATTTTGTAAATCCGAAGAATCTTCGGATTTTAAATAAATGGCTAATTGAGTATTCCGTGCAATAATAAATTCCCAAAGTTCTTGTTTTCGTAAGATGTCATCTATTGTCATTGGAGAGAGTCCTCTCGTTTCTCGAATCTTATTTCCCATTTCAATAACTTGAGAAACATCACCCATTTGAGAGAGATGACCGATTTTTAAAGTTCCAAAATGTCCTATCTGGACCGTCATCTTTTGATTTGTTTTCATGTTACAATTATCAAACCTTGTCAATAAATTTTTTGTTTTTTGCCTAACAAAAAGAGATTCGCATTCTCTGGTGAAAGACAAAAAAACTCTCAAATTATATCAACTTCAAAAATAAATAAAAAAATATATAAATTAGTTTTGGTTTCTTAGATTCTGAAATAAGTTACAAGAAGCTATCGCTTTCAGAATGACTGGTTTGCTTTGTCATTCCGTGCAACGACACGGAATCTAAATAAATAATTTGTAAAAAGTTTGTTTTGTATTTTTTATTTTCTTCGCATTGAATTTAACACAACTAATAAACTTGATAAACTCATTGATATACTTGCAAACAACGGAATTATAAATCCTGACATTGCTAACGGAATTGTTATCGAGTTATAAATCAACGAAATTCCTAAATTTTGGCGAATCAATTTTAATGTTTCTCGTCCAATTTCTAAAGCTCTTGATAACGAATTTAAATTTTCTTGTTTCAAAACAATGTCGCTGACACTCATTGCAACATCTGTTCCGCTTCCAATTGCAACACCAATTTCAGCCCGTTTTAAAGCCAAAATATCATTAACTCCATCGCCAACCATCATAACTCGATATCCAGCTTTTTCTTCGTTTTCAATCCATTTTAATTTATCTTCGGGAGTCATTCCGCTGAATCTTTCAGAAATTCCGACCTCATCAGCAATTCGATCAACACTATTTTTTTCATCACCGCTTAGAATCGCGATTTTGATTCCCATATTTTTTATTTTAGAAATAACAGCTTTTGCTTCAGTTCGTATTTCATCGCGAAATTCAAATAAAGCGATAATTTCGTTATTTTCAGAATAATATAAATGTGAAGTTTGAGATTCAAAAGGCAAATTTATATTTTGCTCCTGCATAAATTTATAATTTCCAGCTGATATTTTTATATTATTTATAAAACCAGAAACACCTCTTGCAGGAAAACTTTGAAAATTTTCAAGTTCAAATAAATTATTATTTTCGATATTTAAATATTTAATAGTCGATTCGGCAATAACATGATGAGATTTATTTAATAACGAAATCAATCTTTTTTTCTCGATTTCATCGAAAGATTTGAATATTTTTATTTGAGAAACAGTCGGTTTTCCAATTGTCAAAGTTCCTGTTTTGTCAAAAGCGATGCTATTTATTTCGGCGACAGTTTCAAGATGTTTGCCTTCTTTGAATAAAATGCCTTCGCGAGTTGCCATATTCAAACCGACGAGAGTTCCAATTGGAGTTGAAAGTGCTAAAGCACATGGACAAGCAATAATCAAAACGGAAACAGCCACGACAAACGAAACATGAAAATCAGCCGTGAAAATTGCCCAACCGATAAATGTCGAAAATGCCAAAATTAAAATTCCAGCTGAAAACCAACCAGAAATACGGTTTGCCAAATTTTCAATATTTGGTTTGCTATTCATTGCTGATTCTAACATTGCAACAATTCGAGAAATATAAGAATCTCGATATTCTCGACTAACTTTGATTTCTAAATAGCCGTCAATTAATAAAGTTCCAGATAAAACATGATTTTTAATTTCTCGAAAAACTGGAAGACTTTCACCAGAAAGTGAAGATTCATCGATTGAACCAGAACCTGAAACGATTTCGCCATCAACTCCAATTCTTTCACCAGTTCGAACGATAACGATATCGCCAATTTTGACAGATTGAACATCTATTTTTTTGCCATCGATTAATTCGATTTCAGAAGGTTGATATTTGCTAATTAAATCTAAATTTTGCGAAATCGATCGTTTCGATAATAATTCTAAGAATTTGCCAATTAATATAAAAGTAATTATCATCGCGACTGAATCAAAATATGCTTCGCCTCGTTCGGTCAAAGTAATATAAATCGAAAATATATAAGTTAATAAAGATCCCGAAGCGACGAGTAAATCCATGTTGATAATTTTATTTTTTAAGCCAAAATATGCACCTCGAAAAAAGATCCAACCGCTATAAAATAAAACTGGAGTTGATAAAATCCATTCGGCGACATTTAAAATCGTTTTGACATTTTGGTCAATTCCTGTGAAATAGCCACGATATAAAGCAATCGAAATCCACATAATATTCATGACTCCAAAAATGCCAACTGCCAAACGAATATAATAATCTCGTCGTTCGCGATCTAAATTATTACCTCGTTCGCTATTTTCAAAAGGTTTTGCATCATAGCCAATCGAACGAATCGTTTCGACAATTTTTGATAAATTTATTTGATTTTTATCAAATTTTATATATGCCCGATGATTCGAGAAATTAATTTTTGCCTCGATAATTCCATCGGTTTCATATAAAATCTGTTCGTTTAACCAAACACAAGCCGAACAATGAATTCCTTCGATATGCAAATAAATTTCATATAAATTATTATTGTCATCTATTTTTTTTACATATTGCGAATAAAAAGCTGAACTATCAAAACTTGACGAATCGATGAGGTTCTGTTTTGGCGGAGCCAATTTTTTTTCACCAATTTTCGAATAATAACTATCTAATTCGCGGTCATGAATTAAATGATAAACAGATTGACAGCCGTTACAACAAAACCGTAAATCATTTTCATGAATCATGACCTCATCGGGAAAAGTTAAATGACAATGCGAACAGCTAGATTCTAATTTAGAATTAATCATTTATAATTATTTAATAAGTCTAAAGCTCCTGCACCGACCATTCTTTCAGCTAAACGAGAACCGACATTTTTATAATTTTCACTTTGAGCAATCATCGTATCTCGCAAAAGTGCAGAACCGTCAGCTCGACCAATAACCGCTCGAACAAAAACATTACCGTTATCAAGCAATGTCGCATTTACACCAATTGGTACAGTGCAACTTCCTTCAAGAAAACCGACGAAATCTCGTTCAATTGTTGTTTCGATTTCAGAAGCCTGATCATTCAAAAACGAAATTAAATTTATCGTTTCAGGATCAAGAGTTGATTCAATTCCTAAAGCACCTTGACCCATCGCAGGAATCATTTCATTAATTGGAATATTAAAAATATATATAACACTATTATTTAATTCTAAACGATTAATTCCAGCGGAAGCTAAAATAATTGCATCGTATTCGCCTCGTTTTAATTTTTCGATTCGAGTATCGACATTGCCTCGTAATTGAGCAATTTGCAAATCAGGTCGAAGTGCCAAAAGTTGCATTGATCGTCTTAAACTTGTTGTTCCGATTTTTGCCCCTTTTGGAAGCGAATCGATATTTTCATATTTTTCAGAAAGCATTGCATCGCGAACATCTTCTCGTTCAGTAATAGCCGTTAATTTTAAACCGTCAGGAATCTGAAAAGGCATATCTTTTAAACTATTGACCGAAATATCAGCTTCGCCGTTTAACATTGCATCTTCTAACTCTTTTGTGAAAAGACCTTTGCCTCCAATTGTCGAAAGAGCAACATCAAGAATTTTATCTCCGCGAGTTTTAAAAATTTTGAGTTCAACTTCAATATCTGGATATTTAGCCAAAATCAAATCTCGAATATGATTCGATTGCCAAAGAGCTAATTTACTTCCACGAGTAGCGATAATTAATTTATTTTTCAAAATAACTCCAATTTTATAAATTATATTTTTATGATTTTGCCATGAACATAAAATAAAAATCATCTATAATTTATTTTAAAAGGTAATTACAGGAAACTTCGTCATTCTGAAAGCGATAGCTTCTTGTAACTCGTTTTTCATAACTCCAAAAATAAATAAAAATTATTAAATTTAGATAGAATTTTAGTATTCTCTTTATTTGTCTTAAAAATTTGAGAATAAAATATATATGCAGAAGGATATTTTGTATGGAAAAAATTAAACTTAATTATGTTGGCGACAAACCTACAATTTCTCAACACGGAATTTATTTTAATTCGTCTAAACCAGATAAATATATTTATCTTCAATCTTTAACACATGTTGCTAGAACATTATTAGCTATAAAAGAAAATCAAAAGTCTGTTGATAACTTTAATCCGAAACATAAATTTTCAGATTCCCAAATGTTAGATACTTTGTATGAAATTTATCCAAGTTTTGACTCTTTTTTTAAAGAATATGTCGAAGAATATGCTAGAAAATTAGAACATGAAGTCGAAGAAGTTCATGAAATTATTACTTTGTCAGATGATGAACGACAAATCCTAGAAAATAATTATCAAATTATGCGAGATTATCGAGTTCAACGGGCAAAAAATAAACTCGTTTATGAAGCGATGATTCATGGTTGTGTTGAATTTATAATGTCAAAACATATTCTTATGCTTAAGTCAATTTTTTCACGAGAATTTTTTCATGTTTTTCAGTCGATTAAAAATGCTATCGAATCGATGAGGTCAGCTCCAGCTGTTTCGTTAAAGTTTTTTGATAAACCAGAAAATAACGAGATGGAACTTGAATTAAAAATCGCTTTTTATAATTAAGTTGTTTTTATAACATGATTAGATTTGCAGTAAGAATAGCTTATGATGGCAGTAAATTTTTTGGTTCGCAAAGTCAAACAGGTGGCTTAACAGTTGAAGATTGTTTGAACAAAGCATTAAATCGAATAAATATTTCATCATCGGTTGTTATTGCAGGTCGAACAGATCGAGGAGTTCATGCAACTGGTTCAGTATTTCATATTGATGTTCCAAAGTTTTGGACTCCCGAAAAATTTAAATATGCTCTTTCAAGAAGTCTTCCAGATTCGTTATTAATTATTAAAATTAATATAGTTGATAAAAATTTTCATGCCAGATTTTCTGCTAAAAAACGAGTTTATCGATATATTGCATCAACCGAAGAAAATAAAAATCCATTTCAAAATAATTATATTTCGTTTATAAAAAAAGATTTAGACTTAAATAAAATTAATAAAGCTATTAAATTATTTGAAGGCAAACATGATTTTATAGCATTCATGAAAGTAGGTTCAGAAATAGAAAGTTCAGTGCGAACTATTTTTAAAGCAAGAATTTATAAACATAAAAAATTAATCATTTTTGTTTTTGAAGGCGATGGTTTTTTAAGATCTCAAATAAGATTAATGGTTGGTTTTTTATTAAAAATAGGTTACGGTGAATTAAATATCGAAGATTTAAAAAATCAATTATTATTTGGAAAGCTGATTTTTCGAGAACCAGCTTTACCAAATGGTTTATATTTATCTAAAATAAAATATTAATTAGTTTTAAATATTTCTAGTTTTTCTTGTAAATTCGTTGCCATATTTTTTAAATTTTCTGAATTGTCAGCAATATTTTCAATTTGCATTAAATGACTATTTTCAAGACTGTTTATTTTTTCAACAAGTATTACGATTTCACTATTTTTTCCTCGAATCGTATCAACATTTTTTAACGAAATATCTATTGCATCTTTAACTTTTAACATAACTTTTGAACTTTCTTTAATTGCTCGTTCGCTAGAAATAAATGAACTTGATAATTCAGTCATGTTTGAACTATTTGTTTTTATTTGACTACTTGCTACATTAATCGAATTAACGATTATATTAATAACATTGTTAATTTCTTCAAGTGAATTTTGAGTTCCAGTTGCCAAATTTGCAACCTCATCAGCAACAACAGCAAAACCGCGACCATTTTCACCAGCTCGTGCGGCTTCAATTGCAGCATTCAAAGCTAAAAGATGAATTTGTTCAGCAATATAAGAAATTTTCTCAACGACTCCATTAATATTACGAGCTGATTCAGTTAAGCCGTGAAGTTCTTTAACAAGTTCATAACCAGTTTTTAAACTTTTATCAACATACATTGACATTGTTGAAAGTTGATTTTTTGCACCATCTAATTCAGTATTTGCTTTTAATATCGTTGTTCTAACTTCTGTCATATCAAGACTATTATTAAAAATCAAGACATTAATATCTCGAATTTCATTTTTGGCACTTAATAAAACTCTGTTTTTTTCGTCAATGCCTCCAAGCATTTTTTCACTTGAATTTTTAACTTTAGTCGAAATATCAACATTATGAAAAGAAACATCTTTTGTTTGTGAAATAGATTCTCGAAAAGTTTTAAATAAATCATTAAGAGCATTTCCAACTTCGACAATTTCATTTTTGCCAATAATCGAAATAGTTTGAGTTAAATTTCGTGTTTTATTTATTTCAGTGATGTCATTTTTTATTTTAATAATTTGAGAAATAAGAGCATTTGCTATCGGAATAGCGATAATCATCGAAACGATTAGACCAACGATACCGATAAGAATATTTTTTAATAAAATAGCTGTCATTTTTTTATTTATATCAGAAGTTGAAATATCAGCACCGATGAGGTATTTTCTACCGTTAGAACTTTGAGTTGGATAAAAAATCGAACGATGATCTCCCCATTCATCACTATATTCGTCATAAGTTATTTTATTAGTTTTGAAAGCAGTTTTTAAACCGTTACTTGCATCTTTATATTCAGTGTGAAAACTTGTAATATCTCCAGAATTCATTTCGTCTTCGGTTGCACTATCACTTGTATATAAAATTTTTGTTCCAACTCTTTGAATAGAATACAAATATTCTAATTTAACATTTTCAACGACTAAAGATAATTTTTTCATTGTTTTAATATAAGATTCATTTGTTTCAGAACCTTGAATAACATCGATAGAATCGTGTCTATCATCAAGAAAAAGTTTTGCCGTAGCAACAGCAGATAAAAGTTTGCCATCGATTTCAGCAAATAATAAATCTCGTTGAGCTTGATACGAAAAAATAGAGAAAAATATAGTTGTAAAAATAACAACAATAGAAATAAGAAAAAACGAAGCCCCTCGAAGGCTCATAGATAACAGGAATGTTTGCATAAAATATATCTCCGTAAAATAAAAATAAGATATTAACAAAAAATTATGGCAAATATATAATTTAATTAAAAATTTTTCTATATATAATTTATTTGTTGATTCATGCTAGAATAAAACATGAACTTAATTATTAAGGAGTCCAAAACATGAAAAAACAAGCAATGTTTTTATCATTCGCAGTAGCATCTTCGTTATATGGCAGTGTTAATCTTGACTGGAGTCGAGAATATCCAATTGATAATACTGATATTAACAATTCAGTTACCTCATCAACAATTGTTAATGATGGCATTATGTCAGTTGGAACAACAACAGGTAATTCGCTATTTCCAACAGAAAACCCACCTTCAACACCTGATCAAAATGTTTTTGTTATGAAACACTCATTTGATGGTAATTTATCGTGGTATATTACCTTTGGAGCAGGTCTTTTTCCTGATGAAGCTGTAAAAGTTTTGTCATCACCAACTGGTGGAATTTTTGTTGTTGGTTCAACATCTGGCAAAATAAATCAAAATACTGTTAATTTAGGTAACACAGATATGTTTCTTACCAAATTAGAAAACAACGGTTCGATTGTTTGGACAAAACAGTTTGGAACAGCTGGTCGAGATTATGCAAAAGATGCAACAGTTGATAAATTAGGAAATATTTATATTTCTGGTTTAACAGATGGAAATTTATCAGATGAGAATAATTCGAATATTGTGCCTAGCGATAGATACAGTAATAAATATAGCTCGTTTATTTTGAAATTTGACCAAAATGGAAATCGAGTTCGAGAACATATTTATCCTGTAACAACATATAAAGAATTTAAATTGTCTCTTAAAACCGATGAGGTAAATTCAACAAAAATTATCGCTGTTCACCCAGATACTTTAACGGCTTATCCAGTTATTAAAGTTTATGAAGCAAATCTATCAGTAGTATCAGATATCAATCTAGGATCAATTTTTAATTTTCCAATAATAGACAACTTTGATTTCATATCAAAAGATGGGAATCTAACTTTGTTTATATTGTCAAACAAAGTTGTTAAAAAATTAGATCTAAACTTAACATCTAATACAATTAGTTTAATGTTAAATTCTTATGGTGATGCTATAGGTAATCAAGTTTATAATTTTGGATTAGATCCTTTATCAAATTCGTTATATGTTTATAAAAAATCTATGAATAAATTTGATTTAACTAAATTAGATGCTTCAACTTTTGCAATAAAATCAGATAATCCGTTTGGTGGTCAAGTTACTGGTGCTACTAATTATGATCAAGAAGTTTCTACAATTCAAATAATCAATAATCAAATTTTTGCAACTGGAAATTTTTATAACTACACTTTGTCAAATAGTCAATTATTAGGCACAGGACCATTTGTTGCTAGATTATCTGATTCTTATTCGAATTTATCAATAAAAGAAGGTTGGAATTTAATCAGTGCAAATATTCCTCTTTCGGTTATTCCACAAAATGCAATAATTGTTTATCAATACACACCAGCAAATCAAACTTATTGTGATATTTATCCAGGCGACACATTCTATTGTAAAAATAGTTGGAAGTTTTATTCACCTGTTGAAAAAATACGAAACAGTATGAATTCGTATAACAATATTCCTGAAATAACAACAAGTCTTGAAAATAGATATGGAACTTGGATATATTCAGATGCGAATATAACAATCAAAGGCGATGAAAACAATGATTCTCTTCGAACTAATAATTATCCGCAAGGCTGGTCGTTAAATGGTGTTGGTGTTGATTCAAATGCTTTAACTTTTGGATGTCAATCAAGTTCGATAGTTGCTGAAGAAAACTTAACAGATGGCAATAAATCTATTCCTATTTTTGATGGCAATGTAACAGTTGGAAGTTTTACTATTTTCGAAAATAGCGATTTAAATATTTCCGCTCATGCTGAAATTAGAATCCAAAAACCAACAACTGTAATAGATTACAGCAACATCAATCCAGCTGAATATAATTTAACATTAAGTGATACAGGTAAAACAATAGGTGAATTATTGTTTTCGTCTAAATATCTAGGTAGAAGTTTTACATTAGAAATCAACAATAAAATTTATAATGAAACTTTAGCTACTGGTTCAATGGGTGTTGTTGCTTCAAATGGCATATCAACAATCAATAAACCAACTTTTGTAAAAGCAACTTGGAAACTTGACAGTAATGGCAACTGGAATATAAACACACAAGATCAATCTTTCTTACCATCGGTTCCACGATTACCTAATAACATCATGCCAAAAAATAGCGGTTTCTGGGTCAATTGTGTTCAACCTCAATAAATAAAAGTTAAATTTTTTCAATTTAATTTTTATCTTTCAACTTCAAATTTGTCTAAACAACGAATTTGAAGTCAATCTTCGATTAATACAAATAAATAATCTCAAACTTAAATCACATAATTATAGACATACGACTTAGTTCGGTAAAATTTGAATAAAAATATTCGAGGTAAAGTTCTATTTAATGTTTAAATTATTGATTATATTTTTTCCAGTTTTGTTATGGAGTGCACCTGCTCCGCAAATTCCAGTTGTTGATTTAAGTTTTAGTGTGCCAAAAGAACCAGCTGATTTAGTCAGTTCGCTTAATGTTCTTGCACTTTTAACTCTTTTATTTCTTGCTCCATCGCTTCTTCTTGTTACAACAGTTTTTACTAGATTTCTTATCGTTTTTGGTTTATTGCGACAGGCTCTCGGAACTCAACAGATGCCTCCAACTCAAGTCTTAGTTTCTCTTTCGTTAATTATGACCGTTTATATTATGGAACCAGTTGGAAAAGAGGCTTACGATCGCGGAATAAAGCCATATGTCGAAAAAAAAATTGGTTACGAACAAGCTTTTACTGAATCAACAAAACCATTCAAAGAATTTATGATTCGAAACACTCGTGAAAAAGATCTAGCTTTATTTGTTCGAATGCGACATTTAGAAAATCCAAAAACATATGAAGATTTATCTCTTTCGATTGTTATTCCAGCTTTTTTAATCAGTGAATTAAAAACCGCTTTCGAAATAGGATTTTTATTATTTTTGCCTTTTTTAGTAATTGATATGGTTGTTTCGTCTATTTTAATGAGTATGGGTATGATGATGCTTCCACCTGCAATGATAAGTTTGCCATTTAAAATTTTAGTTTTTGTCATGATCGATGGTTGGAATTTATTAATTCAAAATCTTGTTAAAAGTGTTAAATAACTTTATTTAATGAAAAAAGCTTTTTCAATTCTTGAATTAATTGTTGCAATGACAATTACGGGAATAATCATGGGATCAACTTTGCAATTATTAACAAATATTTATAAATCTTATAGATATGCAAGAGATATTAATGAACTTGATCAAGAAGTTTCAAATGTTTCTGTTCAAATCGTTAAATATCTTGAAAATCGTGTTGAAGGTTCAGAAATTCATCAATTTGGTGATAAAAATTTTTCTGTTTTGAGTAGTTTTACTTTTTTTCAATCTGGAAATCTTCAATGGATAAGTCGAGAGTTTGACGGTTACACAGGTGTTTGGAACTCAAATAACAATATCGTAGCACCTGTTTATAGTGGTGTTCTTGATTTATCAGTTCAAAACAATAAAGCAGTTTTATTTCTTGATAACACTAATGAAAGTAATCTTTCTGCATTGCAAGAAATAATTTATGCAAATTCGAATGATAAATTAGATATTTCAAATTGCAAAACAAAAGGAAACTGTTCCGCTCTTTTATTTAAATGGAGATCTGCAAACGATTTTAATGGTTTTGGTTGGCGATGTGGCATTAATAAAGAAGCAACTAATGCTCAAACTTGTTTAGAAAATAACATGTCAATCAGTGTTTTTGTTGGCGAATTTAATATCACTAATTCTAAAGTTGTTTTAAACTCGATTCTTAATGATTTCAAAACTGGTCATTTAGATGGCAAATTTTATGAACAATATGTTATTTCTGATACAGCAATTGGTTTAAAACTTGAAAATCAAGATTTATATTTATATAAAAATTATCGACCTTGGAATGGTGATGATATTTCACAAGGTGATAAAAATTTATTATTAAAAAATGTTACAGATTTTTCATATAAATCAAATTCTGGTTTAATCGAATTTAAGTTATGTGCTTCAAATGGATTAACAAACAACGATGAAATAATTTTCTGTCGAGAAAATTTAGTTTATTAATTTTAAAAGGCTTTTATTATGTTTTACTTTAAATTATCTATAAGACAAATTTTTAATATTTATTTTATAGGCTATCTTTTAATTAGTTTTTTATTTTATATTTTTATCGATTCGTTAATTACCGAAGATTTTATTAATCTCGATGGTAACGATTTAAAAAATGCTATTTTAGTTAAGTTTTTTTTAATATTTATTTGGTTCGCAACCTCATCATTATTACTTGGAAATTACTTAGCAATAAGAATCTCTTTTGAACTTGAACGAATCGGTGATTATTTTGAAAATATTCAAAATAAAGTTTATAAAAAAAGATTGATTTTGCAATATTCAACTGAATTTATTTCTCTTCAAAATAGAATTTCCGCTGTTATCGAACGATTGCAAAAATTAAATAAAAAAATGCAAAAATTAAATGCTAAATTAAAATTTGCAAATAATAATCAAGAAAAACTTCTTAGTGCAATTAGTCATGAATTAAAAAATCCGTTGTCATCGATTATTGGTTATTCTCAAATTTTATTCGATGAGGTGCAAAATAATTTTCATCGTAAATATATTGAAAAAATTATCGCAAATAGTCGTCGAGTTGATGAACTTCTTAATAGACTTCGTCTTGCTCTTCAAATCGAAAGAAAAAGTTTCGAACTTTATAAAAAAAGTTTTAATTTAAAACAAGCAATAAATGATGTAGTTTCGATGATTGGAGGAAGTTTTCCAGCTAGAAAAATAAATATTAATCTAGAAGATTTTATTATTATTGGCGATGAAATATTATTAAAACAAGTTTGTATGAATTTAATAGAAAATGCTTTGAAATATTCGCAAGATGATATATTTGTTGAATTAAAAAATGGTATTTTTAAAGTTATCGATCGTGGTATCGGAATTGAACAAAATGAAATTGAACTTGTTGTAGAAAAATTTTATAGATCAGATAAAAATCGCCATATGCAGTCAATGGGCTTAGGTTTAACAATTGTTAATTGGATCGCTCAACTTCATGATTTAAAATTAAATATAGAATCTAAAATAAATGTTGGTTCTGTTTTTTTGATCGATTTTAATAATATTAAAAATTAATACAAACATCTTGAAAAAATTAGCTTGACTTTTCAAGATGTTTATAAATATTTATTCGTTATCTAATTTGTCATTTACTCGTTGACTTATTTCTCGAACATCATTTGCAATAATCGAATTATATTCATCTATATTTTCTATGCCATCAAAAAATGATAATAAAAGCCAAGTATTAAAATTCGCAAACAGTGTTTCGAATAGTTCGATATCTTCAATTTCAAATTCAACAACATCTTCAATATGATGTTTAATAAATAGTGCCAAATCTTCCATTGAATCAGCTATTGTATAAGTTTCTTTATAATTATGTAAAATTTTAGCTATCTGTCTTAAATGCATTATTATCGATTCAACAGTTTGTCTATTAAATTCATAACCGTTTTCTATTTCTAATAAAGTTCCTGTTAATTCTTCGCCTATTTGTTGTAATTGTAAAAGTTTCGGTTTCGGTATAAAAGAATAAACTTGTTTCTTTTTACCTCTATCTTCATCTCCAGAATTTCCAAATAGTTGTCTGTATTGTTCTTCGAAAGAATCAAGATCAATTGACGACGATGTTATTTTTGTAGGAGTTTTAATAGTTTCTGATTTTTGAGGTGCATCATCAATATTATTCGTATTCGTTTTTGTAACAGTTTTATTAATATTATTTTTATCTGTAACTATCGTTTGAGTAACATGATTTATTTTATCTTCAAAATGTTTATATTTATATAATTTAAATGTTAAATTTGTGTTCGTAATTTTAAAATTAAATTCGCTAAAAAAAATATTATGATGATTAACGATATAAATAAAATATTCTGATGAGGTCGTCCAATAAAAAAAAAGATCGCTTTCTTCGATAACAAATTCAAAACTTTCGTCTTTATCTGTTATTTTTTCGTCCGATTTTAAATAACTTAAGAAAAAATACAATGAACTTAAAAAGCCAAAAATATCACCTTTAGTTAATTCTTCAAAATGATTCATATGAAACCAAATATTATCAAGATCTGTTTCATCTTTTACAAAAAATATAGTTTTATAACCTCTTAATTTTCGATCAGTATATAAATTAAAAGGTTTGTTCAAATCATATAAACAGCTTTTATCTTTTATCATTTAAAATCTTTGCCATTGTTATTATTACTATTAAAATTATTCCTGCTGTGATGCCTATTAAATAATTGCCTATTTCTAAATTTCCACTATCTTTTAAATAAAAAAATCCAGAAACGAGAATAATATAACCAAATATTCTTAAAATAGATAGATTCGCTGGTAAAGTTTTTATGGACATTTTTAATGATTGTTTCAAATTATGTTTTTGTTTTTCTTCTGCAACAACTTTTTTTAAATCTTGTTCTGTTTCACTTGAATTTTCATCAGAATATAAATCATGTGGATCATCTATTTTATCGATAATATCTCGATCATTTATATTATTTCTATCAAATTTTGCACTTTCGCGAAGAACATAATTTTTATAACTCAATCTTGATAAAATCAAAAGAATTAAAGTTGTAAAAAAGCCAACAGAAACAGAAATCATCTATTTTTTTCCTATTTCTATTTCTCGCTCTTTTGCAA
Organism: Campylobacterota bacterium; assembly: GCA_030152305.1. GTDB lineage: Bacteria > Campylobacterota > Campylobacteria > Campylobacterales > Thiovulaceae > Thiovulum_C. The sequence continues at coordinate 60,095 of JASKOM010000005.1, read as the reverse complement.
TTTGTTCAAATTCTATTAATTCTCGTTTATAGGCTCGATAAATATTTAATAAAGCTCCACCGACACCCCAAATTACACCGAGTAATAAAAGCCAATTTGATTCAAATATCGATTTTAGCCATAAACCAATTCCAACACCTAATAAAATCGAAACAACTATCGAAATGCCAAGTGCTAACGAATCAGCTCCAGCGACTATTCTTTGAATTTTTGTTTTTTCGTTATTTTCCATATTATATTAATTCTCTATTCTTTTTACTTTTTTTATAAATTCGATAACTTTATTTTTATCTTTTTTGCCTCGATATGCTTCAACTCCACTTGAAACATCAACTCCATAAAAGCCAAAACCTGCGACCTCATCGATATTTTCAACATTCAAGCCACCAGCTAAAATAATCTTTCGATTGTCTCTATTTTTAAACCAGTCTAAATTTAATCTATGTCCAGCACCGCCAAAACTTTCAACATATGAATCAACGAATCGATAGCTATTTTTATATAAATCTAAGTCATTTTCGCTTTTTGCTCGAATCACTCGAATTTTATTTATTTTTATTCGAGAAAATTCAATCGGATCGATATCCCAATGCAATTGAGCCGAACTAATTTTTGTTTCGTTTGCAATTTCATCTATTTCGTTTGAGCTATTTTCAACAAATAAACCAACTTTTTCAACAAATGGCGGAAGTTGATTTATAATATTTTTTGCATTATCTGGAGAAATATATCGAGGCGATTTTTTATAAAACACGAAACCGAGAGCATCAGCACCTGCATCAATCGAAATCAAAGCATCTTCTAAATTTGTAATTCCGCAAATTTTAACTCGCATAAAAATTTATTAACCTAGTAAAATTAAATTTAAAAAATAGATACTTTCTTGTTCAAATACCCAGACTAAAAATATCGCCAACGATAAAAATGGAACAAAAGGCAATTCACGATCTTTATAAAACATAAATGCAATTATCGAAATTAAAGCTGAAACAAATACGGCAAAAACTCCGACATAAACTCCAAGCATTGCTCCGAGAGTTCCAGCAACGATAATATCGCCTTCGCCCATTGCTTCTCGTTTTACAAAATATGAAACATAAAATCTCAATAATGCAAATCCACCTGCAAAAATTAAAGCATTTTCGATATTCATAAAAAAGCTATGAACATCAACTTCGTTAATCATTGCCAAAGTTAAAACTGTTAAATTTAAATTATCTGGCACAGCTCGATGATCAAAATCGATAAACGATAAAGCCATTAATAAAATAAAAATTAGCGAAACTAAAAAAGTTTCAATCGATAAACCTATTTTGAAATAAACTGCGATCGAAATAATTCCGCCAAGAATTTCAACGATTGGATATCTTTTTGAAATTTTTGCTTCACAATTTGCACATTTGCCCCGTAAAAAAAACCAAGATAAAACAGGAATATTATGATATGGTTTAATCGGTGTTTGACAAGTTGGACAATGCGATGACGGTAAAACTATCGATTCGCCTCGTGGCAAACGATAAATTAATACATTTGCAAACGATCCAAGCGAAATACCAATTAAAAATACAAAAAATAATTCAGTTATAAACATGTTTCTTTTACCTCATCGATATTATCGCTATTTTTATTTTGCTCTCGTTTTCGATAAAACTCTCGTTTAAATTCTTTAAAATTACCGTTTGAAATTGCCTCTCGAACTTCTCGCATTAATTCTAAATAATAATATAAATTATGAATCGAAGCCAATCGCGGATAACTTAATTCTTCGGCTCTAAATAAATGATTTAAATATGCCCGTGAATAATTTCGACATGTATAGCAATTACAAGCTGGATCAATCGGATTTGGATCTTCTCGATATCTTGCTGATTTTATGCTCAATCGCCCGAAAGTCGTAAATATCGTTCCATTTCTGGCATTTCGAGTTGGCATAACACAATCAAACATATCAATTCCACGATCTATATTTTCGATGAGGTCTTCAGGAGTTCCAACACCCATTAAATATTTTGGTTTATTATCAGGCAAAAACGGAGTCGTGAATTCAACAGTGTCATACATTGCTGAACTTTCTTCACCGACACTTAAACCGCCAATAGCAAAACCGTCAAAACTTTCATTTTTATATTCAAACGAAACCAAACCTTCAGCTGAAATTTTTCTATGAGTTTGACTTGTTCCGCCTTGAACAATTGCAAATAAATTCGTTCCAATTCCAAAACCTGATTCAATCTGATTTTTATGATAAATCAACGATCGTTCAGCCCAAATTCGAGTTCGTTCGATCGATTTTGCAATTCGTCCATCTTCAGCAGGAAGCGAAATTAAATCATCGAGAACCATTTTAATATCGCTATTTAATAAATTCTGAATGTCAATTACTTTTTCAGGAGTAAAAAGATGTTTTGAACCGTCAATATGACTTTTAAAACTTATGCCGTGATCATCAGTTTTTGCAGTTGGAAGCGAAAAAGCTTGAAAACCTCCGCTGTCTGTCAAAAAGTTTTTTTTAAATCCCGTGAAACCGTGAAGACCGCCCATTTTTGCGACAATTTCAGCCGTTGGTCGCAAATATAAATGATAAGTATTTCCTAAAATAATTTCAGGTTTTAAATAATTTTCTAAATCAAAAGTATCAACTCCGCGAACAGCTCCAACAGTTCCAACTGGCATAAAAACAGGTGTTTCAATTGTTCCGTGCGAAGTCGTGACTCGACCTCGACGACTTCGACCATCTCGAGCTAAAATCTCAAATTTCAAAATTCAAACCTAATTTAAATTAATTTTTTGCAAGAAGCCCTTTTTTAGGACCACTTACACCGCAACACTGTTTATATTTTTTGCCACTGCCACATGGACAAAGATCATTTCTTTTTGGTTTTCGTTCAACAGAAAGCTGATCATTAATTTCTCGATTCATTTCAGTTCGTAATTCGTTTTGTCGCTGTTCGATTAATTTTTCTTCTTCTCGTTTTGCAACAAATTCTTCACTTTCAACTTCAGGATCATGCGAAAACTGAATTAATTGCAATGTTTTAACAGTTTCAAATTTAATATGATTAACTAATTCGTTAAAAAGATGAAAACTCTCTTTTTTGTATTCGACAAGCGGATCTTTTTGATTATAGCCTCGAAGTCCGATTCCAGTTTTTAAAATATCCATTTGATGTAAATGTTCTCGCCAACTTTTGTCAAGAGTTTTTAAATAAATTTCTCGTTCGATACTATTTCGAATATCTTCATTTATTGGCGACATCTTTTTATTATAAACAGATTCTATTTTTTCGATTAAATAATCCCGAATTTCACCAGCTTCAAAATCTTTAATTTCAGATAAATTAATTTTTAATTTAATTTCTTCTTGTAAAGCACTGATTAAACCATCTAAATTATAATCTTCGTGATTCAAACCGTCAAAAATAGAATAATTTTCTAATAAAATCGATACATATTCTCGTCGAACTTCAGATAATTTATTCGAAACACTAAAATTCCAATCTAATAATTGATTTCTGAAATTAAATATAACTTTTCGTTGTTCATTAGAAACATCATCATATTGAACAACATGTTTTCGATGTTCAAAATGCATACCTTCGATTCGTTTTTGAGCTTTTTCAACTGCTCGAGTAACCATACCAGACTCGATATGTTCGCCCTCTTCGACACCGAGATGATCCATAATTTTTTTAATTCGATCACTGCCGAAAATTCTTAATAAATTATCATCAAGACTTAAATAAAATTGACTAACACCTGGATCGCCTTGACGACCACTTCGACCTCTTAATTGATTATCGATTCGTCTATTTTCATGTCTTTCAGTTCCGATAATATATAAACCGCCAAGTTCTCGAACACCTTCACCAAGACGAATATCAACACCACGACCAGCCATATTTGTTGCAATCGTAACAGCACCTTTTACACCAGCTCGTTTAATAATTTCACTTTCGTATTCATGATTTTTCGCATTTAACACAGAATGAGCTATTTTTTTCTCTTTTAATATTCTATGCAAAGCTTCACTTTTTTCGATCGATGTTGTTCCAACAAGAATTGGCTGACCAATTTTATTAACTTCGATAATTTTATTTACGACAGCATGTAATTTTTCTCGTTCAGTTTTATAGATGAGGTCGTCAAGATCTTTTCGTTGAACTTGTAAATTAGTCGGAATCGACACGACATCTAAATTATAAATTTCAGCAAATTCTGTCGCTTCAGTTTGAGCTGTTCCAGTCATACCTGCTAATTTTTTATAAGATCTAAAATAGTTCTGGAAAGTAATATCTGCAAGTGTTTGACTTTCTTCACGAACTCGAACATTTTCTTTTGCTTCAATTGCCTGATGCAAACCGTCCGAATATCGTCGTCCGTCTGATAATCTGCCTGTGAATTCATCGACGATAATTATTTCGCCATCTTTCACGACATAATCAACATCTTTTTGAAATAAAAAATTCGCTTTTAACGATTGATCAAGATGATGAGACAAAATTGCATTATCGATGCTATATAAATTATCAACTCCGAATAATTCTTGAGCTTTTACAGTTCCTTCTTCAGTTAATAAAACAGTTCTATTTTTTTCATCAACTATAAAATCGCCTGTTGTCGTTTCAACATCATCCATTTTTTTCGGAGGAATTTTTTCGCCTTTGATTAATTTTTTTGCAACTTGATCAGCTTTTATATAATTATCAAGTCGTTTATCTGTTGGACCAGAAATAATCAACGGTGTTCGTGCTTCGTCAATTAAAATCGAATCGACCTCATCGACAATTACGAAATTATGACCTCGTTGAGCCATTTCATCACGAGAATATTTCATGTTATCTCGCAAATAATCAAAACCAAATTCGTTATTTGTTCCATAAGTAATATCTGCATGATATTGCTCTTTTTTTAACATGTCATCATACATTCGTTCAGTAATTACACCAACTGAATAACCTAAAAAATTATAAAGCGGTTTTAATTCTTCGGCATCTCGTTTAGCTAAATAATCATTAACAGTAACAAGATGAACACCGTTTCCAGCCATTGCATTTAATGCAATTGGCAAAGTAGCAACAAGAGTTTTACCTTCGCCAGTTTTCATTTCAGCGATTCGACCAGCATGTAAAACCATTCCACCGATTAACTGAACATCATGATGTCGCATTCCGAGAATTCTTTTACTTGCTTCTCGAGTAATCGCAAACGAATCATATAAAACTTCATCAAGAGTTCGAATGCCTTCTCGAACAGATTTTTTTAATTCTTCAAACGATTTTTTTAATTCGTCATCATTCATCGAACTATATTTATTTTCAAGAGCATTAATTTTTTCAATCTCTTTTAAATAGGCTCGAATTTCTCGATCATTTCTAGTTCCGATTAATTTACGAAAAACTTTTTGTAAAAACAGCCAAGTTTGAGTAAAAAATTTCATTAATAATTTGCCTTTCTTTTAATTAATATTTTTTATCGAATAAATATAAAGCACACCGTCTATTTTATTTTTTGCAACGGTTTCAAGCTCATCATCACTATTTATTATAAAAATATTTTTAGAATCATATAAATAATTATCAGCCAATTTCTGTATTTCGATAGCAAGATTTAAATTATTCGCGATAATATATTTTGCTTTTAAACTTTCTGAAAAAATAGCCTCTTTTAAATTATCAACTAAAACAGCAAATTTAACTTTATTTTTTATTAATTCTAAAATTAATTTGCCATCAAATTTAATAATAACAATAGAATTCGAAGCTGTTTTTTTTACCTCATCAAAATTATTTATTTTATAAAAAACATCACTATTTATTAATTCGTGTCCTAAAATTAACATTTATTTATAAACCTGCACATGATTTTGAGCAATATAAATTGCCATTTCTAGAAATCATTTCTGTTTCGACAGACAATGTTCTGCAATTTGAACAGGCAATTAAATCAGATGGACTATTGCTATTTTTTTTATCGTTATTACTATTTTTTTTATTAGCTTGTAACTTTGCAACGATAAAATATCCAGAAACAATAAGAGCGATTAATATAATAAATTTCCACATATATTTATGCCCTAAAAATTAAATAAAATATAATTTCTATTCCCTCGAGAGAGAATTTTATAAGAGTATTTGTCTGAAATGTCTTTCAATTCATGAGAGAGTCGAGAGCCTTTATATAATAAAACTGAACCACCGTTTTTTTTAATATGCGGTTCTGCTAGAGAGAGCAATAATGAACTTTCACCAACTGCTCGAGATGATACGATATCAAACTCTCCAATCTCAAGTTCTTCAACTCTTTTTGAATAGATCTCTGCATTGTGCAAATTTAACGATATTTTTGCAAAATGCAAAAAGCTACTCTTTTTTTTGACGGGTTCAGCCATTGCCACCCGTATATTTTTTCTTGCAATGGCAATTGGAATTGCTGGAAAACCATTGCCACTGCCGATATCCAAAACAGAATTAAAATTAATATCTTTTAAAAAATTAAGAGGAATCAGCGAATCAATAACACTATCTTCTAATTCATTATCTTTCATTCGAGAAACATTATGAACTTTGTTCCATTTTTTTAAAATTTCTAAAAATAAATTTATTTCGTTATTAAAATTTGAATCTACTTCGATACCTTCTAATTTTAATTCTGCTTGAAAATCTCTCACTAATTTAGCCTTTTTTAATTAAAATCTTAAAGATACACCGAAATAAATAGCAACAATTCCAAATATAATATTAGCTGGTAACATATAACCTGAAATTAATCCCATAATTGCTTTTGCATCAGCGATTTTGCCATCTTTTAATAATTGTTCTGCTTTACTTCGTCGAATAAACATCGAAATAAAATTTAAAGCCATAATTAACCATAAAGCCTCTTTAATATGAACAATCATTTTACCTTTATGACCTAAACCGTAAATCATTAAAATTCCAGTTGCTAAAAGAGTTAAAATAAACGGAACAACAATATAAAAAAACCGTCTAATAAAATGAAGTGATCGACTAATTCGAACTTCAGGAGTTGCGATTAACATCATTGACGGATGAACAGCAAATCGAAGAGCGATCATTCCGCCAACCCAAACAACAGCACTAATTACATGTGCAAAAATAACAGCCGTTGTAAAAACATGCGAAGCAAATAATTCAGCGATCATGTTAATTATCCTAATATCGATTTTGTGATGAGGTTAATTCGTTTGCCGTCGGCGATGCCTTCAAGCTCTTTTGTTGCAACAGCCATAATTTTTCCCATATCTTTTTGAGTTTTTGCTCCAACTCGTTCGATGATTTCTTTTAATTTTTGAGTTAATTCATCGTCAGTTAATTGTTGCGGTAAATAACTTTTAAATAAATCAGATTCAGCAACCTCTTTTTGATATAAATCTTCGCGACCGCCATCTTTATATTGAGCCGAACTATCTTCTCTTTGTTTAATTTGTTTTTGCAAAATTTTAATCATATCGCTATCAGTTAATTCTTTTCGTTCATCAACTTCAATTTGTTTCATTGCACTTGCAAGAAATCTTAAAGTATCTCGCTTAAAAACATCTTTGTTTTTCATAGCATCTTTAATATCATTATGAACTTTTTCTTTAATTTTGCTCATATTATAATTCCTTATGTTATTGAGATTTTGCCCGAAATTATATCGAGATCACGATATTTTTTATAGTTATTATCATATATTATGATTCAAATGAAATTAATAATTCGAAGATAATCTTTATTTTTTTTGTTTTATAAAATTTTTTTAGTATTCAGATTTATATTAAGAAACTATTAAGCGAAAAGCCATTAAACTTAAACCGCTACATTGATTTTGTGGCTTGAGATTAAATTTATTTATATAAAATATATGCTCAACTTATAAAAAGGTATTGAGTCTAAGTCTCTTTAGCTTATTAGGTGCTTTTAACATTGTGTTGAAAGCTTTGGGAGATCTCCCCGAGTTAAAACTCGCAGTTAGTAATTGTAAAAAAATATAAAAATTGTTAAGTAAAATAGATCGGTATTGATATGGCAAAAGTAGTTGTTTTAGGTTCTGGATTCGCTGGTCAAATAGCAGCTTTGAACCTTAGAAAACATTTAAAAAAAGGTAAAGATGAGGTTATTGTCATTACTCCAAACAAAAAATATGGATATGTTCCATCTTGGGTTTGGGTTGGAGTTGGCAGAATGGATGTTAAAGAAACTCAATTCGAATTAGAACCAGTTTATAAAAAACTAGGTATTACATATGTTAACGGTCTAGCGAAAGCTATTCATGTTGAAGAAAATTATGTTTTTGTTGAGTTAAATAACGGTGGAACTGAAAAAGTTGAATATGATTATTTAATTAATGCAACAGGACCACGATTAAATTATGCAGCTACCCCAGGTTTAGGGCCAGATCATGGTCATACAGTTTCTATTTGTACTCCAAATCATGCAGCTGAAGCTGGTGAAGAATATTTAAAAATGGTTGAACGAATGGAACGAGGTGAAGATGTTCGAATGCTTATCGGAACAGGTCACGGTATGGCTACTTGTCAAGGTGCAGCTTTCGAATATATTCATAATATTGCTTTTGACTTAGAAGAACGAGGACTTTTAGATAAAGCTAAAATTACTTGGTTGTCTAATGAACAAGCTCTTGGTGATTTTGGTGTTGGCGGAATGGTCATCGGTAAAGGTGGTTATACAGTTTCTGGAAAAATATTCGCTGAAGCATCTTTCATGGAAAGAGGTATGCATTGGATTACTGGAGCTCATGTAACAAAAGTTGAAAAAGGTAAAGCAAGTTATATTACGATTGAATCTTCTGAAGAAAAAGTTCAAGAATTTGATTTTGCTATGTTAATTCCAGCTTTTGCAGGTGTTCAAATTAAATATGTTAAAAAAGATGGCACAGATATTACAAGTGAATTATGTGTTCCAAATGGCATGTTAAAAGTTGATGCGGATTATACATCGGCAGCTCGAGGATTTGATAACTGGAAAAAAGAAGATTGGCCAACAACTTATCAAAATCCAAAATATTCAAATATTTTTGCCGCTGGTATTTCGTTCGCTCCACCTCATCCAATTAGTAAACCTTTTGCTTCTCCAAATGGAACTCCAATTGTTGCTTCACCTCCACGAACAGGTATGGCAGCTGGAATTATTGGTCATGCAGTTGCTTTAAGCATTGCTGACATGGTAAATGGAAAATCAACAAAACCTACACATACAGCTTCAATGGTTGAATTTGGTGCAGCTTGTGTTGCTTCAATGGGTCAATCAATGACACGAGGAAGTGCAGCGGTTATTGCTATGTATCCAGTTGTTCCTGATTATCAAAGATTTGAATACGGTCGAGATATGGATGCAACTTTTGGAGATCAAGGTCTTGCGGGACATTGGTTAAAAGCTCTTTTACATCACCTTTTCATTTATAAAATGAAAGGTAATTTCGGCTGGTCGTTAATTCCAGATTAAGATTTATTTATTAGGAGTCTCAAATGAAAGTTAAATATGTTCCATATAGTCAATTAGGCAACACATGGATGCAACCTGGTAGTTTTGCAAAATGGACAAGAACTTGTGTGATATGGCAATTAATAAAATTCGCTAGTTATAATATAAAAATTATTAAAATTGTCGCTAAAGGATATTAATAATTTTTTTTCTACAATAAATCTTCATAATCAACTATCAATAAACTTATTGCAAAAATATTTTTGAAGATAATCAATTCAGATCTAAAAGACTATCTTTTAGATCTTGAATATTATTAAATATTTAATCGCAAGGTTGATAATTTTTATATATTTCCCAATGATTTTTAAAGAAGTTTTCTCGAGATAACTCTTTTGCTGTTTCTTTTGCTGTTTTTGTAAATTTAATAAAATCTGTTGATTCACCGTAACGAATTGGTTCCAACCATGGAATTTTTGCCTGTTTTAATCGTTCAACAAGAACTTGATCGCTAATTAAAGAATCTAATCTTTGTTCTAGATCATCAAGATTGTTTTTTTCAAAAAGATAACCGTTTTGACCGTGAGAAATTATTTCTGGAATTCCACCGACATTTGAAGCGATAACAGGTTTTCCTAATTCCATTGCATCGATAATTACAGAACCAAGAGCTTCTTCATTTGATGGAATAATCAAAGCATCAAAAAATTCTAAATGTTCTTCGATATTTATAATAAAGCCATACATTTTAAAATTAAACAGATGTTTAGTTTTTTCTCGCAAAATTGCATCAGTTGGACCATCGCCGATTAATACAAATTGAATATCTGGAGCTTTTTTTATATATCGCAAAGCTAAACCAGTTACTAATTCAAAATTTTTAGTTTCAAGATGTTTGCCTATCATTCCAATAACAACCATGTGATTAAATGGAGTTCTATGAAAATTTGATTCAGCTTTATTAATTTCAGAGATTAAAAATGATGGTGTATTATAAATAACTTTTATATTTTTTAATTTGTCGTTCCATTTTAATAAATTATTTTTTACGAAATGGCTAACAGTTATAATTGCAACAGCATTTTCATAAGCATCTTTGAAATATTTATAAAATATATTTTGATAAATTTTTTCATTTGGAGCTTTTGCTTTGTGATATGTAATTGCATATGGAATTTTGAATTTTTTATATAAATAAAAAGCAACTAACGAAGATTTACGATCATGAGCATGAATAAACTTACATTCTTTGAATAAATTTAAATATTTATCTTTCAACAAAGATATTAAATATATATAATCAAATTCGACAATATCTAATTTAACAGTTTTAACTAAATGTTCAAGATTTTCATACATATTCATTTTCATCTTAAACATCATTTTCATTTCAGGTGAAATTTTTGGATTATTATTAAAACGATTATTTTTTTTATGTCGATAAAAAAGTCTTTGAGTGCAATTGCCGATTTCAGCTAGTTTTCTAATTAAAATTTCAAGCTGTTTTTCTGGAGCATTATAAAATCTAGATAAATTTATATGACAAATCATTTTATAAGCTTTTTGGATTTAAATCTCGACGAATTAGCGATTCTTTTGCATCTTCGAGAGAATTAAAAATAGATGGTTTTGCAAAATATGGTTTATATAAATAAAATTTATTTGTTTTTTCGATTTTAACGATAAATGAACTATTTGCACCGTTTTTAAAAATATCAAATTCTAAACAAGTTTCTTCAACTCGATTTTCTTCACGATGTTGCAAAAATTTAAATTCTTGCAATTGACCATAAATATCAAATTTATAAAATATTAAATCTTTTAATGGAATATCAATAGGATTTTTTAATTCGATATTTTCATTATCACTCATTAATAAATATTTATCGCAATCTGAACCATATATTTTTAATTGAATTGGCTGTTTGCCAACTTCTCGAAGAACATCAGGCAAATTATCTAATCTAAGCGGTGTTGTTGCTTTTGTTGTGATAATCGTTCCACCAACAAAAGAATAGATAATTCCAACGATAACAAGAACAAGAAGCAATTCAACAAGTGTAAAAGCTTTATGTTCTTCTTGAATAAATTGTTTATTTTTGGAAACAACCAGCATATGTGATATCTTTGCCGTCTTTTTCACCGCCTTCTTTGCCATCAGCTCCAAGTGAAATTAAATTAAAATCACCTTCGTTATTTGTATAAATATATTTCGCACCCCAAGGATCTCGTGGTAATCTACCTTCATCGAGAAAACCATTTGCAGGATAACTTGTATATTTTTCTGGATCTGGATTTGTTGCAAGTGCTTCAAGACCTTCTTCTGTTGTTGGATAAAGTCCGTTATATAATTTAAATGTTTTAAGTGATTCAGACACACTTTTCATCTGAATACAGACTAATTTTTTCTTAGCTTCATCGCCTTGACCAATTAAATTCGGAAGAACAAATGATGCTAATAAACCTAAAATTATGATAACGATCATAATTTCGATTAGCGAAAAGGCTTTTCTTGAACCTCTAGCTATTTGTGTTGAGATTACATTCTCTCGTGTCGTCATAAAAAATAGACCCCCTGTTTTTTCGTTCTATTCTATCAGTTTTAAGTAAGTATTTGCAAACACAATATATAATATTAAAATATTAACTATTAAAATATAGGAGAAAATAATATGTCTGGACATAGTAAATGGGCTACGATTCGCCGAAAAAAAGGTTTAATCGATAGTAAACGAGGTGCTTTATTTACGAAATTAGTTAAAGATATCGTTACAACTGCAAGACAAGGCGGAGGCGATCCAACTGGAAATCCAAGCTTACGACTTGCTATTCAAAAGGCAAAAGAAAATTCTATGCCTATGGATAATATTCAACGAGCTATCGATAAAGCTACTGGCAATTTAAAAGGTGTCATTTATGAAAACATCGTTTATGAAGGTTACGGTCCTTATGGTGTTGCTATTCTTATGGAAGTTATGACTGATAATCGAAATAGAACTGTTTCTAATCTTCGAGCAACTCTTGGTAAAGCTGGTGGTAATCTCGGTGAAAGTGGTTCTGTTGGTTGGATGTTTGAAAAAAAAGGAATTCTTGTTGTTTCGAAATCTGAACTTGATGATCAAGTTATCGAAATTGCCATGGAAGGTGAAGCTGAAGAGATTTTTGATAATTACGATGAGGTAATCGTTATCGAAACTGACCCAAGTCAATTAAATTCATTGCTTTCTAAATTAGAAAAAATAAAAATTAATATTTTAGAATCTAAAATCGAAATGGTTGCTTCAAATAAAGTTGAACTTTCAGATGAAGCTAGAGAACGAATTGAGAACCTCATCGAAAAACTTGAAGATGACGACGATGTTCAAAATATATATACAAATTTAAATTAATTAAAAATTAAAATATATATTGAACGATTTTTTTATTGAGTTTTGTAAAACCCACAAATTATAAAAAGTGGGTTTTAAATATTAATTTAATTTATTAAGTTCGATAATCAGCATTTATTTTTACATATTCGTAGCCAAGATCACAAGCATAACTTTTAAATTCGCCGTTGCCTAATCCCAAATAGCAATAAATCGTAAATTCTTTTCGTCGCATAATTGCATATGCTTTTTCTTCGATTTCTCGATTAAATAAATTTAAACCATTTTCAAAAACTTTTACATCTTCATAGGCAATTGTTAAAGTTTCTTCTGATACTTCGACACCACTTGCACCAATTCCCATTGCAATTCGTCCCCAATTTGGATCTTCACCAAATAAAGCAGTTTTAATTAAAAGCGAATCACCAAGAGTTTTTGCAATTTTTTCAGCATCGTTATCGCTTTTTGCACCACGAACATGAAAACTAACTAATTTTTTAGCACCTTCGCCGTCAGCGACAATTTGTAAAGCTAAATATTTCATAACCATTTCGAGAGTTGAATCAAAAGAGACCTCATCGTAAAAACCAGCTTCACCGTTTGCAATTGCAAAAACAGTATCATTTGTCGAAGTGTCGCCATCAACACTGATTGCATTAAAAGTCGTTCGACTATGTTTTCGTAATAATCTATTTAATTCGTCAGTTGAAATTTCAAGATCAGTCGTGATAAATGCTAACATTGTTGCCATCGCAGGATTTATCATTCCAGCACCTTTTGCCATTCCGCCAACTGAATAAGTTCGACCATCTTCAAGTTCAACACGAATAGCGATCTCTTTTTTATAGGCATCAGTTGTCATAATTGCTTGTGCCGCACGATCACCGTTTTTGATATTTAAATCAAATTTTTCAGCACCAGCGATTAATTTTTCTAATGGCAAATAGACACCGATAACACCAGTTGAACTCATAACTGGATTAATAATTGGCAATTTTTGCGACAAATGTCCAAATAAAGTTTCGATATCTTCGATTCCTTTTTTGCCAGTCATTGCATTTGCATTTCGAGAATTTATTAAAATAAAATTTGTCTGTTTTATATTATGTTTTTGAAAATGTCGAAGTGGTGAAGCTTGAAAACGATTGCTAGTAAAAATAGATCCGATATTTGCAACTTTTGGAGTATAAATAAAAGCCATATCAAGAAGCTCATTTTTTTTGAGTCCAGCATGAATTCCGTCGGCATAAAAACCAGATGGAGCTGTTACACCGCCATCAATTGAAAACTGTTTGAACATATTTTTATTGTCCTGATTTATATATTTTTCGAAATGATACATGATTGCAATTTTAATAATTAAAAATTAATACTTTTTTTCTGATAAAATTTTTAATGTTTTTACAGGAGAATAATTAATTATGAAATTAAAATATAAAATATATGCAATGATTTCGTCAATCATGTTAATAAATAGTGGTTGTTTATCTTCAGAAGATACGATTGAATCGGTTGATGGTCGGTTTTCAAAAATAAACGGATCAAAAATTATATTGGATAACGATAAGGGTATTTCGTGGGAAGATCAACCTAATAACGAAGAATATAATTATGAAGAAGCTAATATTTATTGTCAAGGTCTTAAACTTGAAGAGTATTCAGATTGGAGATTACCAACTTATACAGAATTAAAAAGTATTGTTAAAAATGACAGAACACCAACGATAGATTCGATATTTGAAAATACTTTGAGTGATTGGTATTGGACTTCTAGTAAAGATTCAAATCAAGTTTATTACAGTGTAGATTTTGCTTCTGGTGAATATGATACAAAACATCCTGATAATATTCAATATGTTCGTTGTGTTCGAAGTGATACTGACACGACATATTAATTATTAAAATTTGTGGAATAGCTTTTTTAACTATTCCACATAACAAAAAAGTTTGTTTTAAATTGATTTAACGAATTTTTCTAAACGATTTAAACCGTTTTCGATATTTTTCATGCTTGTTGCAAAACTCATTCGAATATAACCTTCAGCACCAAAACCAACTCCCGGAACAACTGCGACACCTTCATTATTTAATAAATCTTTTGAAAATTTCATTGAGTCGTTAGAAATTTTTGAGATATTCACGAATAAATAAAAAGCTCCTGCTGGTTTGACAACACTTAAGCCGTCAATCGAATTAATTCGAGAAACTGCATAATCTCGTCTTTCGTGAAATGCTTTTACCATTTTTTCAACTTCAGGAGCAATTTCAGCTGATAAACCAACGATTGAAGCTTTTTGTGTAATTGAGTTTATATTACTTGTGCTTTGACTTTGTAAATTTCTCATTGCTGTAATTAATTCAAGATGTGGAGTTGCTAAATATCCAAATCGCCAACCAGTCATCGCCACAGATTTACTTAAGCCGTTAATCGTAATAGTTCGATTATACATGTCTTCGCTAATTGATGCTGTTGAAATAAATTTGTCGTCATAAACTAATTTTTCATACATTTCATCTGAAGCGACAAAAACATTTGTGTTTTTTAGAACTTCTGATAAAGCAACTAATTCATCTCGCGAATAAACCGCACCTGTCGGATTTGATGGCGAAGTTAAAACTAATAATTTAGTTTTTGGAGTAATTGCATTTTTTAATTGTTCTGGAGTAATTTTAAAATTACTTGAATCATCAGTTTTGATTTCTACGACTTTACCGCCAGAATAAACAACAAGTTCTGGATAAGTTACCCAATATGGTGAAGGAATAATTACCTCATCGCCGTCATCAATAATTGTCTGAAAAAGATTAAAAATCGAATGTTTCGCACCGTTGCTAACGATAATATGTTTAGGTTCATAAATTAAACCATTTTCTCGTTTTAATTTATCAGCAACCGCTTTTTTTAATTCTGGAATACCATCAACGGCTGTATATTTTGTAAAACCGCTATTAATAGCATCGATTGCTGAATTTTTAATTTGTTGAGGAGTGTCAAAATCTGGTTCACCAGCTGAAAACGAAATAATATCTCGACCTTCTCGTTTTAATTCACCTGCTAAAGTTGTGATTGCAATAGTGATCGATTCAGCAAGTTGCCCTGCTCGTTTGGATAAAACACCCATAAATTCCCTTATATATATTAATTAGCTGTTATTTTATCGAAACTGTAAGATATAATTTCGAGAAATTATATTTTATTATTCATAGGAGTAACTATGCATGAACTCTTTACATTCGCTGGGTTGATATCACATAACCACAGTTGGATTTATCTTTCTCACATGTTATTAGTAGCAATGATTGTTATGATCATGGCTAATATAACTATTAAATCTATGCGACTAGTTCCAGTCGGAGTTCAAAATTTGATGGAAGCATATTTAATAGGTGTTTTGTCAATGGGACGAGAGACAATCGGTAAAGATGATGCAAAAAAATATTTACCGCTTGTTGCAACATTAGGACTTTTTGTATTTTTTGCAAACTTAATAGGAATTATTCCAGGATTTGAAGCACCGTCAAGTATGTTAGATTTTACATTGGCTTTAGCAATTACAATTTTTGTTTATTATAATTATGAAGGTATTAAACGAAATGGTTTTGCAAAATATTTTGGACATTTTTCAGGACCAGTTTGGTGGCTATCATGGTTAATGTTTCCAATCGAAATAATTTCACATATTTCAAGAATAATTTCACTTTCATTTCGACTTTTTGGAAATATAAAAGGTGATGATTTATTCTTAGCAGTTGTTCTTATGCTTGCTCCGTGGATTGCTCCACTTCCAGCATTTGCTCTTTTGGCATTTTCGGCTATTCTTCAAGCATTTATTATTATGATTCTTACATATGTTTATTTAGCTGGTGCTGTTCATATTAGCGACAGTCATTAATTAAACAAAACAAATAATTACTTTTTAACAAAATAACAAGTTCCTGATTTTTTATAAAAACAGGAACAAAACTTCAAAATTAATAAATTCTATCTTTCCAAATAATTTTTCGATTTTCATTTTTAATAATAAAACTTTTATAAAGCAAAATTAAATAAATAAAAAACGATAAAGGTGTCCAGATAATTATTAACGGAGATGATCTTAATTGCAACGACGACGAAATAATTATTAACCAAAAACTGATTGAACTTATAATCGATGTCAAAAATATGCTATTTGGCAAATCAAATAAAAATAAAGAAATTGGAACAAAATATGCTCCAAAACTTATAGTTGATATAAAAAATATTTCTAAAACTAATTTTTGATAAGTAGGTGCAATCATATCAGCTAGATTTTTTATAAAACCTTTGATAATTGTGTCTGTATTTGTATACATTCGTGCTAATAATTGATCTTTTTTTGCCAATGAAAAATTTAATTTTAAATTATTAGCTTTAATAATTCTTGCCCAAGTTAAATCATCGTTAATAATATTTTTTATTGCCAAATGTGTGCCTATTTGCTCATAACTTGATCGTTTAAACATTAAAAACTGACCACTTGCAACGGCATATTTTTTATTTGAACTATTAATAAGTCTTATATTTAAATCACCTGCAATAGCTAAAAAAATCCCTGGCAATAATAATTGTTCTTCGATAGAAACCACTGTTTGCATTGGACTCAATGAAAACAAATCAGTTTGTTCAAACAATGCAAAATTTATACTTTTTTGTAAAATATTATTATTAACTGCTGTTACATCAGCATCAATAAAACATAAATATTCACCTTGAGCATTTAAATAACCTAGATACGAAGCATGATTTTTGCCTGTCCAATTTTCTGGTAAAACTGGAGCATTAATCAATTTTATATTATTAAATTTGTTACAAAATTCCTGAACAATTTCAGCTGTTTTATCAGTCGAATTATCGTTAACAACGATTATTTCATATTTATTTTTTGGATAATTCTGATTTAAAAAAGATTGAACACAATTTGAAATATTATTTTCTTCATTTCTTGCAGGAACAATAATCGAAATAAAAGGCTGTCTATCTGCTTTATTTTTAGAAAACTTTTTAAAATATTCTTGAGTAATAAAAATAAAAATCAGTTTATAACTATAAAAAAATACAAATAAACTCCAAATTAAATTAATCGATTCTGTCATTTTATTTATCCTTTAAGCTAATTAATTTAAAAATTTTCAAGACCTCTGTTTTGCCTTTAACATGACTAATTTCAGTTGTTTCGATATTAATCCTATCTTTTAATATATTATAAGTATTTCCGTCAATTAAAATATCATGACCGATATCTTTTGTTAATGATTCTAATCTAGAAGCAGTATTAACGGCATCACCCAAAACCGTATATTCCATTCGCCTTATTGAACCGATATTTCCAGCAAAAACTTTACCAGTTGAAATCCCGATACCACATTTAATTTCATGTTCCAAATAACTAGGTCTAACATCATTAAAAGTATTTAAATATTCGCGAATTTGTAAAGCCGTTTTTGTGCATTGATATGCATCATCGCCAGTGGTTTCGGGACAGCCAAAAGTTGCAAAAATTCCATCGCCCATAATTTTATTAACTGTTCCGCCGTTGCCATAAATTAGATCCATAATATCTGTGAATAATTCACTTAAAAATTCTGAAAAAATCATTGGTTCTAATTTTTCTGCAATTGTTGTTGAACCTCGTAAATCAAAAAACAACATTGAAGCATTCAAATGAGTTCCAGTTAATTTATAATCAAGATTACAAACACAACTTTTATTTAAACTGCAACTGTTATTATTTAAATCATATTTAATATAAGACATAATTTATATATTTATTACAAATCTTGTAAATTTATTTTTTTCAAATTCAATATAAATAGAGCCATTAATTTTATTTAATTTATCTTTGACGAGATCCAAACCAACACCACGACCAGCCATCATCGTTGTTGTTGTTGCACTTGAAATTCCAGATAAAAATATTAAATTGGCTATTTCGTTGTTACTTATTTTGTTAGCATGATCTTCAGAAATCGTTTTATTTTCGATAGCTTTTTGTTTAATTCGTTCGATATTAATTCCTTTTCCGTCATCTTCGTAAATTAATTTAAATATGCCATTTTCCAAACTGCTGGTTAATTTTATTGTGCCTATTTTATCTTTGCCGTTTAAAATTCGTTCATCATGATTTTCAATTCCGTGAGCTATCGAATTTCTAACAAATTGAACTAAAATATCTTTTATTAAAACTCGTTTTTTAGTTTCTAAATTTGTAAGATCAAAATTAATCGTTTCAAGTTTCAAGCTTTTATTTTCATCTGAATTTTTTTCGATTAAATTTTCAAGAGCTTTTATCGTCATGTTATTAATATTTAAATTTTGATCACCAATATTATTTTTAAATAAAAGTAATTTCTGAACTGTTTCATTCATCGAAACTATCGATTTTTTAAGAGATTCAAAGCCTTTATAAATTTCTTTTGAATCTTCGATAGAAATAGAGTGTTTATTTTTTAAATTTTGTAAATGTTCTTCTAAAATATGAGCTGTTTCAGCTAAAAATGTTAAATCTAAAAGCGATGCATTGCCTTTAATCGTGTGAGTCGAACGATAAAGTTGTTCTAAATTTATTAATAAATTATTTTGATTTTCTAAAGCTAATTCGATTTCATCAATTTCGTTATCAGCACTAAAAATAAAATCGTTTAATAAAGCTGTGTCAGTATTTAATACTTTGAACAATATTTCCATTTGAGTTTTATTTTCATGTTCTGTTTTTGCAAGTTTTTCAGCAAGTTCAACTTCGGCTGTAACATCTCTAACCGTAACTAATAAATGTGAAACAACTCTACCTTTTATAACTCGACGAAATTTAAAAATCAAATATTTATTTTCTGTTTGAAAAACAAATTTAATATTATTTAAAGGATTTAATTCATACAAAGTATTTTCATCAATATTTTTTTTGAACATTAATTTTAAAAATTTGTCTAAATCTGCAACTTTATTTTTATCGATATGTTTTGAAACTAAATCATTAAATTCAACTTTTGATAAATGTTCAGACATAAAAATATTTTTTAATATTTTCGAATATTGACTGCCCATGATAAATCTGCCATATTCATACATAATTAAAAATAGACCTTCATCGACATTTTCCAAGATTCTGTCGGTTTCATCTTTTGCATCGCTAAGCTCTTGAGTTCTTGTTTTTACCATTGATTCTAGATTTGAAGCATAGTTTTCTAATTCTTCTTTCGAAGTTTTAATTGTTCTAATCATCGAATTAAAAGCATCTGTTAAAAAACCTATTTCATCTTTAAAAATGATTTGAATTTCAACATTAAGCGAACCGTTTTGAACTTTTTTGATACCTTCGAGTAAATTATTTAATGGTTCAGCGATATTTTTTCTAAAAAACAAAGGATAAAGTGTTAAAATAATTATCGTTGCAAAAATCAGCATTAATAATACTTTAATTGCTGTTTCATGTATAGTTTGTCGATAAGATATATAATTAAAACCTATTTCGTATAATTGATTATTTATCATGACATCAAAATTTACAAAAAATAAATTCTTGTTATTTTCTTCAAATTTACTGAAATATAGTTCATTCAACCTTGCATTATATTTTATTCGTTTATTTGAAAGTTCATTAAAATTTAGATGAGGTTTTATTAAATTTTCTTTTTCTTGTTTCAAATAAACATATTCAATTTTGCTATTATTTATTTCTAATATATATTCTAGTTCGTTAACATTGTTTAGTTTATCGAATTTATTTTCTATTATTATATATTTAATACTTTCAATTTGTTCTTTTTTTAAACTTATATAATTTTCTTTTTTATCTTCGGTTGAAAAAGTTCCAACGATGCCAATAACAACCAATGAACCAATAAGAGTAATTCCTAATAATTTCACTTGAAATGTTGTTGTTTCTGTCATATGATTAAGAGTATATACGATAAAAAAGAATAAAAGTATTAATATTCCAACACCAAATAAATATGCTGTAGTAACCCAACTAATAACACCAGAATAATTTAATAGCATAATTACAGGAACTGCAAAAGCATATAAAAATAAAACTCCGAAACCTTTTAGGGCTTTTGCTCGTTTTGTTTTAGCTAATCTAACAACTTTGAAAAATAGCAAAACTTTTTTTAAAATATTTGGTTCGTCTTCTA
Source organism: Campylobacterota bacterium (assembly GCA_030152305.1). Classification (GTDB taxonomy): domain Bacteria; phylum Campylobacterota; class Campylobacteria; order Campylobacterales; family Thiovulaceae; genus Thiovulum_C. The sequence goes on along the minus strand of JASKOM010000005.1, from coordinate 39,133 downwards.
TGTTATAAATTAATTTTTCTTCTGAATAATAATAAATTTTTCTAAACATAACTATAAACATCAAAACAAACTGTATTCCAACAACGATAGCAGGAATTTTAATATTAAAAAAATAGGCATCAGCAATAAACTGAAATTCAGGTTTTTGATAAAAACTTAGAATAACATATGACAATATTGCTATTATTGAACTCGTTAGTGAAATCTTATTTACTAAACTAGCTTCTTCTTTATAAGTATCTCGTGGGAAATGATAAACGAACATTAATAAACCGTGAAGACTTAATACAGCAACATGATGAAACCATAAAAAAACTTGAGATACGACCGTGTTTAAACTGGCAAAAACAAAAAATAAATTTATAAAAGACATGATCATGCTAAACATCAAAACAATCATATAATTTGTTGCTGTTGATCTATTTTTTACACTAAATAAATATCCAATAAAAATAAATGATGCAATTGCTATTGTTAAAAAGCCAATACTAAATCCAGAAAAATAAAATTGCATGAAAACCTTAAATAAATTTAATGTGAATTTTTAAAGCTCACACAAACAGAAAAATTATTATCGTGCCAACTGCAAGGTAAAATATAAATTGGTGATTTTAATCTTGGAAATTCTATATTTACATTGTTGCCACTAATAACAAATGGAATAGAAATATTAAATTTTGCACCTAAAAATTCTCTTGCATTACCTGATAAAGTATTAACGATTTCACCAGCCATATCAACGAGTTCCTCATGTTCGGGATTATCTGATCCTAAAATTACATTTATAAGATTTGACAGAACTTGTTTATCAAAAGTTACATAAACAGCTCCGATGAAATCTCCTCCAATTGAAACAGCCGCCGTATAATCTAAAACATATTTTGCTAAATATTTTGAATCATTTGATAAAACAACTACATAATTTTTAATTATCAACGAATCTAATTCATTAAATTCAGCGAAATATTTTTCAACAGACTTTGTAAATAAGTCAAGATTTATTTCTCTCATTTTAAACATCCTCTAAAACTTTTTGTAAAACTTTGTCTAATTTTTCTTCGTTAAATGGTTTGCCAATAAAATCGGTTGCACCTTTTTCAAGAGCTGACAATGCTGTTGATTTATCAGATTGAGCAGAAATAACAATAATTATCGCATCTGATTTAATTTCTAACATTTTGTCAAGAGCCGTTAAACCGTCCATTTCTGGCATTGTAATATCTAAAGTTACGATATCTGGAAGAGTTTTCTCAAAAAGTTCTAATGCACTTTTTCCATCACCAACCATTCCGACTAATTCTAAATTATATTTTGCACTATATTTTTGAATTGCTTTACGAATAATGACTGAATCATCAACTATCATTAATTTCATGGCTATTTTTTCGCCTCCATCATATTTTTTAAATTTAATAATGTTTCATATGGTTGTTCAACAACCCCGCTATTAACTAGCCAAGCAGGAATATTTTTTGGTTCAGCTAAAACTTGATAAATCACTTTTGTTAAATTATGCTCGATTTCTTCCAAAATCCAAAAGCCTTTTAACAAATCAATTCTAACGAATTCGCTATTTTTATCAACGGGATAATTTTCAGATTCTGAAAAAAATGCAATCGAAACAAGATTTTTATCTTTTGCATATGTTTTTATATATTTCACGACAGATTCTCTATTTTGCAAAGGCCAAGGCATTTCTGTAATTGTTCGCTTAATTTTTATATTTGAACTGATAATTTTTATGACCTCATCGCTTTTGCAATATTTAATCCAAGTTGAACAAAGTTTCGGATTTTCAATAACATTTAATATATTAAATAACGGAGAATTTATCAAAGCTGTTGCTTTGAATTCATCTATATCAGAAAGTTCAGTTTGACGAGTTTCAACGATAATATTATTTTTCTTTAATCGTTCAATCCAATCACTGGAATTTAAAAAAGTTACAAAAATAACAAAAATAAAAATATATTGCATTAATTAAAATAAAATATTTAAACTTAAATATGTATTTTTTAAAGTTGTTGTGTCAGCTTCTAATTTAATAGATGTTAAAGTTGCAGACGGATCAACATATTTAAGTTGAGATTCTGTAGCACCAACGAGATAAGGATCTGTTATATTTTCTTTAAATTCGATACTCATAACCATATATCTAAAACCTGCTTCAAGAGATAAAGTATAATCTGGTCGTTTATAAAAATCAAAAATAAAACCCGTTTGTCCGCCAATTGCTGGAGCTGAAGAAGATTTAAGACCTTCAGGTTTTGCACCTGCAACGGCAACCGCTCCACCAATAAAAAATGCAAAATTATCAACCGAAGGTAATTTAAATAAATAGTCAGAATTTAAAGTTAATATCCAACCATCAACATTTTTATCAAAAGGTTCGTTTTTGTCTTTTTCATATGTAAAAATATCATATTCAGCATAAAGTCGCCAAAAATCAAAATTTTTACCAATTTTAATACCTTGCATATTATAAACATGATCAGCATTTACTTTATCTTGAAGTTTAATCGAATTTAAAGCTCCACCGCCAAATGAACCAATCGCTGTAACATCACGACTTGTGTAAGTTTTTAAATCGTTTGAACCTGAAAAACTTACAAGCCATTGATCTTGAGAAGATAAAACCGTTGTTATGCTAATTGGTAACAAGCTATACATGTAATATTTCATTAATACTCATTTATGATAAATTTTTCTAATTATAACTAACGATGATTTCTATTATTTTGAAGACTTGCCTGTTATTTAACATGTGTTTATTTTATTATTTAAATTAATATAAAATTCGTTTGACTCTATTTTTATAATTTAAAAATATTTAATAGAGTTTTATAAAGGAAACACATGGGATTTTTATCTAGTTTTGATATAAACGGTTACGGTCTTTCTGCTCAACGAGCTAGAATTAATGTTATAAGTTCGAATATCGCAAATGCAAATACGACTCGAACTGCTGAAGGTGGTCCATATCGAAGACAAGAAGTTTTATTTAAAGCTGTTAATTTTGATGAGGTGCTTAATGCTGAACTTGAAAAAAATAACGATAGTTTAAAATATGAAGATCCATTAAAAGAAGGCGATCGCGGAAAAGTTCCAACTCCACCAGTTATGAGTGTTGTTGTTGATAAAATAGTTCGAGACGATAGCGAACCAAAAATGAAATATGATCCTGCTCATCCTGATGCCGATAGCAAAGGTTATGTAGCTTATCCAAATATAAATCCAGTTGTCGAAATGGCTGACCTCATCGAAGCAACAAGATCTTATCAGGCAAATGTTTCAGCTGTTCAAAGTGTTAAAACTATGGTCGAAAATGCCATAAGTATTATGAGTTAATTAAATATAAAGGAAAATGAAAAATGATTAGCGGTGTAAAATCTTGGATCAATTTTGATACTGATCAAATTGAACAATTAGGAAATAACAAACAGTCTATTATGCCAATTGGTGAAAATAGCAAAAAATCAGCAGGTGATACTTTTAGTGAAATGCTTGTAAATAGCATTCAAGAATTAAACGAAAGTCAAAAAGTCTCTGAAAGAGCAATGGCTGATTTAGCTTCTGGAAATGTCAAAGATCTTCATTCGGCGGCAATTGCTATTGATAAAGCTGAATTAACTATGAAAACTATGGTTGAAGTTCGAAATAAAGCACTTTCAGCTTATAAAGAAATCACTCGAATTCAAATGTAATTTAGGCGAAATATTTTGGAACAAAATCAAACTTTTTATTATCCAGCTGAATGGCAAACACAAAGAGGCACAATTGCAATTTATCCAAATCGAGATTCAGATTGGGGTTGTTGTTTTGCCGAAGTCGAAATTCGATTTAAAGAATTTCTTAAAAAAATGGCAGATTTTCAACCAGTTTTTTTAATTTCGACAGAACAAATAAATTTAAATTTAATTTCGAAATATGAGATAAAAAATATTTCTGGAATTGAAATTAATGACACTTGGGGACGAGATTCTCTCGCAATTTCGATATTTGATAATAACGGCAAAGCTAAATTTATAAAATATCAGTTTAACGGTTGGGGTGGAAAATTTGATGCTTCGCTTGATAATAAAATTTCCGCTGAACTCGCTAAATTAGGTTTTTATGAAAATAACGAAATGTTCGTTGAGAATTTATTTATCGAAGGTGGAGCAATCGAAACAAACGGTGAAATTCTTCTTTTGACTGAAAGCTCGATTTTAAACGAAAATAGATTTCAAGAAAATAGTCGCGATGAGGTCGAATTGAATTTAAAAAAATATCTCGGAGCAAAAGAGATTATTTGGTTGAAAAATAGTTTTTTAGCTGGAGATGACACAGACGGACATATCGATATGTTGGCTAGATTTTCTGATAAAAATACGATTTTATATGCATTGCCAGAAGTTGGCGAAGAGATATCTCAAAAATTGCCAAATATGAAATTAATCAAAGTTCCACATGCAAATTTTGGTGAATTTCCAGCAACATATTTAAATTTTATTTTTGTAAATAATGCAATTTTATTACCAATTTACGGAATCGAAACAGACGACCAAGCTATCGAAATATTCAAAACTGTATTTAAAGATCGCGAAATCGTTCCAGTCGATTCGAGATTTTTTATTCAACAAGGCGGTTCGTTGCACTGTTTAACAATGCAAATTTATTAATTTAAATTAAAAAAAATCCTCTCAAATTATATGAGAGGGCTAAATATAAAAATCTATAAAAAGGTTTTCAGCTATGATTTTCTGATAAAATAACTTTTATTTTAATAAAATACAAGGAGATACTAGTGAAATTGAAAACTACACAAATAGCAATAATTTCTGTTGCTACATTATTATTGTCTGGTTGCACACAAGAAGGACAAAATAAATTTAGTAGAGCTATGCAAAATTGGACTGGAACAAATGGTGTTTTAGATGTTTATGCTGGAGACAAATTAGTTAAAAGGTTTATAGGCATTGATAAAATAACAACAGCTACTTCAACAGATAATAACCTCGAAAGACCTTATCGATTCGGTTATGGATATATTGATGAAAACTTTAATTTTAAAATTGATAACGACGAGAAAAAAAGCTATTTTGAAATAAGTGATTATTCAACTAATTATATTTTTTATGAAAATAATCATTAATTTTTAGAAGTTTTACAATGGAACAAGCTTCTAATTTTGACAAAGAAAATGGAGAATTTTCACCATTTGAATACACATTATTGATTGTTGAAGCTAACCGTCAAAGAGCTTTAAACTTAAAATATATTCTTGACGGTTTGTATAATACTTCAGTTGTTCGAAATATCGAAGAAGCAAAAGTTTTTTTATCAAAAGCCATTATTTTTCCTGATTTAATTGTTAGTAATTATAATTTTATTAAAGATGGCGGTCTTGTTTATGAAAATGAAACAACTTTAACAGCTTTAGATTTATGCAAATTTATTCGTTCAAGTAATAATATAAAATTATCTAATATGCCTATTATTACAATAATCGAAACTAATGATTCTAAGTTAATTGCAAAATTATTACATGAAGGTATAAACGATGTTCTTGAACAACCTTATGATATTTTAGAACTATTTTCTAGAATAGAAACACAAATATCAATCGTTAATGACAAACAAAAACTTATAGGTTCTATTCAAGATATGGAAGAAGATATCAAAGTTAGAACTCGCAAAAATATAGATTTTCGAACAAAGATTCTTGCAAAACATCGAGAAACAGCTATTTTATACGAAGATAAAATCAAAAATATTAGCGATGAAATAGTTCAAGTTGAAGATGAATTAAAAAGAGTCAAAGGCGAAAATGAACGATTAAGAATCGATAATTCAAAATTAATAAACGAAATTCGAATATTAAGCGATTTGTTAAAATCTAAAAATCAAAACATTGAAAATAATCAAGAACAATATATTATGAATCATAAAGTTGTTCCAAATCAAAATTCTAATTTGAATAATAAAAAAACTCAACAAGAAACTCAATTATCATTAGAAGAACTTGACACAGAAGATCTCGATCAAATCGTTTATCTTATGAAATATATCAATTCTGAATTTTTATTCGAAGAAAATTCTATAAAAAATATTGCAGATAAAATAATTGAAAGTGGTGATATCGATTTCAAAAAAATTGATAATTTTTATTTTGTTGCAAATGCTCAAAAATTAATTAGAAAATGGGTAAAAATAGAACTTGAATCTATTCGAGATCGTTGCACAAATAACGGCTATTTAACAAGATGTCGTCGATATCTTAACCCAACTGTTGATTATTTATTAAAACTTTATATAAATCGAATTTTATTTTTCTTGAGTATGAATTTGCTTGAAGCTATCGGTAGTAAAGACGACAATGCTACAAAATTTTTAAAATTTTATGATGGTCGAGTTGAAATAGCTTCTAACGGAGTTCGTTATCAAAAACCACTTGTTGGCAGTGATGAAAAAGATGGCACATGGAACATTATTTCTATGATTCAAATTATTAATCAACGATCAAATGGTCAAAAATTACTTATTGAACATTTGGCTGATATCCAAAAAATAACAAATGATCTTGATAATATTAAAAAAGATTTTGAGAATCTTGTTTATACTGAATCTTCAACGAATCATCCGCTTAAAGGCGAATTAAATAAAAATTTACCTATTGAAGAAAAATTTGATATGTTCGAAAAAATAATTAATGACGAAATGCGAAAAAGTCGTGAATATGCTCGATTGCAAGAATTAGAACAAAAAGCTAAACACATTTTTAGATTCAAAGAATTTAATCAAAAATATAAAACACAAAAAGATAGTTTATCTGCTAAATATACTAAACAGGTTGCTTATTATAAACCAACTGAAGAAAAATTTGCAAAAGTTGCTCTTTCAGTTGCAAAAATTATTTTAAAAGTTAAGGTAATTAGTTAAAAAATGATAAGATTTTTTATTACATCAACTCTATCGAGTTTATTTATATTTTCGGAGTATTTAATGGGATCAAATTTAAATAAGATTCAAATCGGAGATCATAATATTTCATATATTTATGAAGAAAGTCATCAATTACCAATAGTTTCGTTGCAATTAGTTTTTAGAAATTTGCGAGAACTTTCAGATGATAAAAATTTATCAGGAATTGGTAATTTTACTGCATCACTTCTTAACGAAGGAACTTTAATTTCTGGTGATGAAAATTTCTCGGAAAAATTAGATGAACGAGCAATTCATTTAAGTGTTTCAGCACGAGATGGATTTCTCGTTATCAATCTTGATACATTAAAAGAACATTTTTCTCGAAGTATCGAATTATTAACTGAACTTTTACGATATCCAAATTTTCAAGAAAAACCGTTTAATCGAGTTAAAAATACGATTTTAAGTTCAATTCTTCAAAGAAATTCAAATTTTGATTATGTAGCTCAAATTGGATTAAATTCTGTTTTATTTAATAATACACCTTTTGAAAAACCATCAATCGGAACAGCTGAAGATATTCAAAAGATATTTTTAAAAGATATCGAAAATTTTTATAAATCTAAAATTGTTCTTTCAAATCTTGTTGTTGTTATTGGCGGAGATTTAAATAATTCAGAAGTTGAAGAAAATATTCAAAAAATTGCTTCTGTTTTACCGATTGGCAATGCTGGTTCTAATATTAATTATTCTGTAACCTCATCAAAAGGCACAGAAAAAATCGAGAAAAAAGATACAAAACAAGCTTATATTTATTTTGGTTCTCCGTTAAATTTAATATATGGAGACGAAGAAAATTATAAAATGAAAGTTGCATCTTTTATTTTAGGTTCATCTGGTTTCGGAAGTCGTCTAATGGAAGAAATTAGAGTTAAATCAGGTCTAGCTTATTCTGTTACAGCATCAAGTTCAATAACTTTATCTCGGTCATTTTTTTCTGGACATTTACAAACTAAAACAGCAAATTTACAAAAAGCAAAAGATAAAGTTATTTTGTTAATTGAAGATTTTGTTAAAAATGGAGCAACTCAAGAAGAATTAGATTCTGCTAAAAAATTTATTCTTGGTAGTGAGCCATTACGAACAGAATCGTTATCTCAAAGAATGCAACGAGCTTTTAATGAATATTCAATGAATAAACCTATTGGTTATGCAAAATTGGAGCTTGAAAAAATTAATGCTCTTTCGTTAGATGATTTGAATAATTTTATAAAAAATCATAAAGAAATTTTAGATTTATCGTTTTATATTATAACTGCGGAATAGTCAATGGGTTTATTGCAATTTGCCGAGAGATTTTTTCCAAAGACATATATTGGAATCTGGAATAATAATGGAATTTATGATTTATCAATTCGTCGAATTTATCCATCTGGAAAAATTGAAAGCGAAATGTTAAGTTTTGATGCTGATGTCGAAACTGAAAAACTGTTTGAATATCTCGAAAAAGTTCAAGGTGAAAATATCGTTACTTATATTGCCATTTTAGATCAATCTTTAATTCAAGGTGCTTTACCTGTTGAAGGCAAAATTAAATTTTTGGAATTTGACGAAATAAAAAAAATTAATGATTTTAATGATGTTTTTTTCCGCGAAATGGGTGGTTGGGCTATTTATACTTCTAATTCTGAACTTCTAAAAATTCAAAATCAATTTAATAATTCGGGTATAGATTTTATATTTTCTCCGTTTTTAATTCCCGTCTCGGCAAGAGAAAACCTAAAACTTTCTAAAAATGCTTCTATATTTATTATTGCTGAAAAAAATTTAATTATTTTTACGATTTTTAAAGGTGAAAAATTATTATTTGGTGAATTAATAAAAGATGTTGATGGAAACGAATTAATTATCGATGAGGTAAAAAATGAACTTGACGAAATGTTAGAAAATTTATCAACAGTTCAACATATGCCTTCAAAAATAGAAACTCTTGCAAAACATAAAAGTCAAGCCGATAGTGCCTTTTTTGATGAAGGAGCTATCGAACTTGATTTGTTAGATTCTGATATAAAACATTCGACTCCTGAAGATGACGAAAAGCTTCAAGACGAATTATTAAAACTAGATTTTGCTGATTCTCGAGAACAAAAAAACTCAACAGCTGATTCTAATGCAAATAATAAGAAAAAAACTAATAGCATTGAACTAGAAAAAATGCTAACAGAAGGTTTAGAAGAAGAATTAAAAGCCGAAGAAGAACGAATGCACGAATCAGAAGTTAATCATAAACTTTTATATTTTGCTATTCAAAAAAATGTTAATCGTTTTTATCACGATAAATTATATAGTTCTGATTTTATAGAAAATTGTTATATATTAACTGGTTTGAAAGTTGATGGCAATTTTTTAAGCAAAATAGAATCAGAATTTTCGTTTGAAACTGAAAAAATAAGAGTTGATTTAGCTGAACTTATTGTTCAAATGATTGGAGAAGAAATTGCACACAAAATATAGTTATATTCAACCAAGAAAAAAAAGAATTTTATCGCCAGAAGTTGGACTATTAATTTCTTTTTTTGGTCTAGTATTTATTTTTATTTTTGTAATGATCTGGTATTTATCTATGAAAATTGATATGTATTCAGATCTAAAATTAAAATTTAGTCATGAAACCGAACAGATTAAATATCAAACTTCGTTAATTGATAGCGAAATAGACATTTTGCAAAAAAGTTTAAAAAAATCAACATCTGTCGTTGAACATAATCTTCAATTAAAAAATTCTATTGAAAATCTTTTGCATATTGTTCCTGAAAAAATTACTTTGTCAAAAGTTGAATTTGACGAGAAAAAAATTACGATTTACGGTTCAACTCCATCAAAAGATATTTATAATTTATTGATGTTAGCACCGTTGAGAGCAATTTTTGATAGCAGTTTTACTAATTTTTATCTCGATGATAACGGTTGGTATAAATTTGTTTCACATAATTCAATGGATGATAATTTAACTATTTTTAGAAATAGATAAATAAAAATAAAACGGGATAAAAATATATAGTGAAAAATAAAATAGGCATATTTTTAAGTTTGATTTCGGCTTCCGTTTCTTTGTTTGCTGATAATTTGAAAATTAATGAAATTGAAAAAAATAGAGAATTCGGCAAGATTTCAGCAAAAAATTTAGAAATTGGTGAAACAGGCTTTGTTATTAAACAATTGGCAAATAATAATAAAATAGTTATTGCATACGGTGAATTTCTTGGTGGCGATCGTGTTCATTTTTTGAAATTTGATGCTCTTCGTCAAGAAAATTTACCAAAAGGCAAATGGTTGCCAGAAGTTGGTGATATTATCGAATTTAAAAATAATTCGAATCGGGCTTTGATTATTGCTGATAGTTTTGAGAAATATTTACAAATCGAAAAAAAATTTGACCGCGATTGGATTCATCCTGATTTATTTGCAACAGTTTTAACGATTAACGGTCATCAATCGCCATTATTAAGCGATTTTATAGAATTTTGCGAAGAAAATTCAGTTGGACGAATATTTTTCGGTTTTAAAAATAAAATAGTTGAAACTGAATGTTTATCAATGCGAGAAATAAAAAATTACTCTTTTTCTGGTCGAATTGGTGAATTGCAAAAACCTTTTTATAGTCGAATCGAGAAAATAAATCCAAATTGGTTTGGTGAAGGCACAAATGAAATTGGAGAATTTGAGAGTTATTACCGATCAATTCTCGAACGACAATAAATTTGTTTTTTTAATAAAATAAAGGACTAAAAAATGCTTAGATCTATTTATACGGCTTCAACTGGAATGGTTGCTCAACAAACACAAATCGATACAACATCGAATAATATCGCCAATGTCAATACAGTTGGTTATCGAAAACAAAGAGCTGAATTTGCTGACTTAATGTATCAAGTTTCTGAATATGCTGGAACGGCTACAAGTGCAACGACAAATTCACCAACTGGACTTGAAGTCGGTTTAGGTGTTCGACCAACTGCAATTACTAAAATATTTTCTCAAGGTAACTTTCAAAATACTGGAAATAATTTAGACATGGCAATTACAGGAAATGGTTTTTTTCAGATTGAATTACCAGATGGCAAAGTTGCTTATACACGAAATGGTGCTTTTAAATTAAATCAAGAAGGTCAAGTCGTTAATAGTGCAGGTTATAAATTAATTCCTGAAATCGTTGTTCCGACTGATACGACTGATATTTCAATTGGAGCTGACGGTGTTGTTTCTGTTATTCAAGCTGGACAACAAGGAGCTCAACAATTAACTCAACTTGAATTAGCAACTTTTGTTAATCCTGCTGGTCTTCATGCTCTTGGTGATAATTTATTATTAAATACTGATGCTTCTGGCGATCCAATTGTTTCAACTCCCGGTTTAAGTGGAATCGGAAATATTGAACAAGGTTTTGTCGAATTGAGCAATGTTCAATTAGTTATCGAATTAACTGACCTCATCACTGGACAACGAGCTTATGAGGCAAATTCAAAAGCGATTACGACTTCGGATGAAATGCTTCAAACTGTTAATGGCTTGAAAAGATAATAAATAATTATGAAAAAAAAGCTAACAGTTTCGGCAATTAAAAAAAGAAAAAATAATAAGAAAATATCGATGATTACGGCTTATGATTCGTTATTTGCAAAAATATTCGACGAAAGCGATATCGATATTATTCTTGTTGGCGATAGTTTAAACATGAGTTTTCGAGGTGAAATCGATACTTTGTCGGCTTCAATGGAAGTTATGATTTATCACACGAAAGCTGTTTGTAACGGAGCAAAAAATAGTTTTATTATTGCTGATATGCCTTTCGGTTCGACAATAAATAAAGAAATTGCTTTAACAAATGCAATGAGATTTTATAGCGAAACTTCAGCTGATTCTGTCAAAATCGAAGGTGGAATCGAACGAGCAGAAATAATTAAATATTTAGTCGAAAACGGAATTGCTGTTTGCGGACATATTGGTTTAATGCCTCAAAATGTTCGAGGTGATGGCGGTTATTTCGTTAAAGGTCGCGATGATATTTCACGAGAAAAATTAATTAACGATGCAAAAGCGATTGAACAAGCTGGAGCTTTTGCAATTGTTCTCGAAGGTGTTCTTGAAACTGTCGCTCGAGAAATTCGCGATTCTGTGGCTATTCCAGTTATTGGCATTGGTGCAGGTCGTGATGTTGATGGTCAAGTTCTTGTTTGGTCTGATATGCTCGGATTTTTTCAGGCATTTAAACCAAAGTTTGTCAAAGAATATTTAAACGGTGCTGAACTTGTAAAAAATTCTGTAAAAAAATATATAGATGAGGTTGCAAATGGAGAGTTTCCAGCCAGAGACAATATCTACTAGTCTTAATAATAAAAATAGATCTACTGAACGAAGTCAAAGATTAGAAAATATAAAACCTACGATTATTAAATATACGATGAGTTCAAATATTATGCGAACTTTTATCGTGATATTTATTTCTGTGGCTTTATTTAATTCGATTATTTTCGGCATTAGCGATTATCGAGATTCGAAAAAACAGATTTTACGAGATTTTAAATATTTGGCTTTTTCGATTAATAATCAATTGGCTGAAGCAATCTGGAAAAGTAATCGCTATGGAATAGAAACATCTGTTGATACTTTATTGGCAAGTTATGATGTTTCAGCTATAAGAATTATAAATAGCGATACGAATTATGTTGAAGTCGAAAAAGTAAAATCTGGACGAGATCGCGAAATAAATTATCTTGGAGATATTATTTATTCGTATGATAAAAAAAATGTTCGTGTTGGCAAAATTGAAATTTATTCTGATAGCGATGCAATGTTTGGTCGTTCAAAAAAGACAATTGCTCTTATTTTATTTAAAACTTTTATCGAAACTTTAACGATTTTTGTTTTGATATTTTGGGCATTTAAAAAATTATTTTTTGATTATTTAGCCGAAGCTGAATCGATTATTCAAAATAAAGAATATGTGCCAATTGATTTAAAATATAGTCATCCGCTTTCGTTATTAGAACGAACTTTTAGAGATTTGTTAAATAATCTTATTCAATTATATTTAAAAAATAGTGAAGATAAAAAAGAAAATGCTGAATCTGAACAAGATAAAGAACAACAAAAAACTGAAAAAGTTCCAGATGCAAAAATTGTTCCGATTACAGCTTCAAGAATTTTACAATTTTTAAATCCAAATCGAGATTCGATTAAAAAATTTGTTAAAGATATTTATATGTTTTCTCGTGGTGTTCGCGAAGATATCAGTGATACTTATATGTTTATCGAACTTGATAAAAATAAAGATTTATTATTTATGCTCGTCGATTACGGTTCGCCAGTCGGAATGACCTCATCAGATATTGGAATAATTTTAAAAGATGCTGAACGAGATATTTTAATTAAACAAGCTGGAAATAATAAAAATATTTCACTAAGTAAAATTTTAGAATTTCTTGATAAAAAAATAAGAAATCGTTTCGGCGAATTAAACATGAATCCAATAAACGGAATCGATTTTAGAGGCATCGCTTTTCATTATGACAAAGTTGCAAATAAATTCGAATATGCTTCAAAAGGTGTAACGATTATTAAATTTGGAAATAATAAATTATCGACTTATGATGATTTCGGCTCTTTTGCTGATCGTTCGCCACATGCACCTCCCGGTGAAGGCATAAAAGATTATTCGATTGATATCGAAGTCGGCTCGACAAATTTATATATTGCAACTGACGGCTTTTTTAGACAAATTAAAAAAGATAAAAATAAAGAAGAATTCGGTCGAAACGGTGTTTTAGAAATCATGAACAAAGTCGTTAAAAATGAATTTTCAGCTCAACAAAAATTATTTACTGAAGAGTTTGATAAAGCAAAAGGTGATAAACCACTTTCAGAAAATATTAGTTTAATTGGCTTGAGTTTTTAATAAATAAATGATTTTTTTCAGCGGTTTTTTATTTAAAAATGAACAAAAATTATTTGAAAAATATTTAATCGATTCTGAATTTACGATTGCAGGTTTTAGCTTAGGAGCAATTCGTGCTTTTAACGAAACCGTAAAAAAAATACAAAACGGAGAAAGAGTTGATAACTTACAGCTTTTTTCTCCGTCGTTTTTTCAAAATAAAGATAAAAGTTTCGCTCGAATTCAAATTTATTATTTTAAAAATAATCAAAAAGATTATATTGATAGTTTTTTAAAAAATGCTTTTTATCCAAATAACGATATAGAAACTGATTTTTTAACAGATGGAAATATTAGCGAGTTAGAAGAACTTTTAAATTTTAAATGGAATCAGTCAGAATTAAATAATTTAGTTACAAATGGTGTTAATATTGAGTTATATATTGGTTCAAAAGATATAATTATCGATTCACAAGAAGCTTTTAATTTTTTTAAAGAATTTTCGACAGTTTATTTAATAAAAAATGTCGGACATGTTTTAAAATAAAAAATAAAAATAGGAATCGATGAGGTAAAAATGAGCGACGATACGATTATTTTAATGCTCGGTGCATCGACATTACTCGGTGCATTGGGATTATTTGCTTTCATTTGGGGATTAAAAACCGAACAATTTGACGATCAAGATAAATTAATGAGTTCTGTATTATTTGATAACGAAGAAGATTTAATACGAAAAGCAAAATTAGATAAAAAAAAGGAATTAAATAAAAATGATGAACATAAAAAATAAGTTAAAAAATAAATTTTTTATTTTAGGTTTCTCGGCGGTTGGAGTTGCTTCGATGCTTTCAATTTCTTCACTTCAAGCTGGTGCAAAATCTGATGATTCGATTGAACGAGTTGAAGCAATGCGAAAATTAGCGACTGTTTTAGCCGTTGTTGAACAAAATAGTGTCGATGATTTAAATTATACGGATATTATTAATAAAGCGATTGCTGGTTTAATGAGTGAAATTGATGCTCATTCCTCTTATTTTTCTGAAAAAAATTATAAAGATTTTAAAGTTCAGACTGAAGGTGAATTTGGCGGTTTGGGAATTACTGTCGGAATGCGAGATAAAGCTTTGACTGTTATTGCTCCAATTGATGACACACCTGCTTATCGAGCTGGAATAAAAGCTGGAGATATTATTTTAAAAATAGATGACAAAGCAACTATGGACATGGCTCTTGATGAAGCCGTTTCGTTAATGCGAGGCAAACCAAAAACTCCAATTAATTTAACGATTATTCGAAAAAATGAAACAAAACCTTTAAAAATTAATATTGTTCGCGAAATTATAAAAATAGATTCTGTTTTTGTAAAAACGATTGATAATGATTTATTATATATTCGTGTTTCGAATTTTGATAAAAAAGTTGTTCCCGATGTTAAAAAAGGACTTGAAAAAAGTTTAGGTAATCGAAAAGGAATTATTTTAGATTTAAGATCAAATCCGGGTGGTTTATTAAATCAGGCTGTTGATCTTGTTGATTTATTCGTTGATAAAGGCATTATCGTTTCTCAAAAAGGCAAAAATGAAAGCGAAAATAAAGTTTATGAAGCAACAAAAGGCGGATATATAAATATTCCTATGGTTGTTTTAATCGATGTCGGTAGTGCAAGTGCAAGTGAAATCGTAAGTGGAGCATTGCAAGATCATAGACGAGCAATTTTAGTTGGCGAAAAAAGTTTCGGAAAAGGCAGTGTTCAAGCTGTTTGGCCCATCACGATTGACGGTAGTGAAGCGATAAAATTAACTGTTGCTAGATATTATTTGCCAAGTGGTCGAACAATTCAGGCTTCAGGTGTTGAACCTGACATCGAAGTTTTCATGGGCGATGTTCCACAAAAAAGTGAAGATAATCTTGAAGTTCGAGAGGCAAATCTAAAAAAACATTTAGAAAATGAACTCAAAAAAGTTGAAGTTAATCAAACGATAACAAATAATTTAGAAAATAACGAACTCGAAGATAATAATAAAACTGTTATTACAAAAGAGAAAATAAGCAAAGATTCTCAATTAAAATCAGGAATTGATATTTTACGATCAATGATAATTATGGGAAATAAAAAATAAGATAATGGCTAATTTCAAGACTCACATGGTTGTTGGTGCAACATTCTCGGGAGTCTCTTCGACTGCCTTGCTAACAACAGGGCAAGTCTCTTCAAGTGGAGCTTTTTTAATATTTTCACTTGGAACTATCGGAAGTCTGCTTCCTGATATTGACTCAAAAAGTTCAATCCCGTTTAAAGTTACTTTTACTTTGCTTTCAGTTTTTACCGCTTTTGCCATGATTTTTAGTAAAGCTGGTTATTCGTTAATTGAGCTTTTATTATTATGGCTTGGAACATATTTTTTTATGAAATATATAGTCATGGAATTATTTATTAGATTAACGGTTCATCGTGGAATTTTTCATACCGTTCCAATGGGAATTTTGGCTGGAATGATTTTTACGGTAGCTTTAAAAAATTTATTTTTTGTTGATAGCAAATTAGCCGTTTGGGGCGGATTTTTTATTGCTCTTGGCTTTTTGGTTCATTTAATTCTCGATGAAATTTACAGTGTCGATTTATTTAATAAACGATTAAAAAGTTCATTTGGCACAGCTTTTACTTTTTATAAACGAGATAATTTAGTCGGCACTTTTGCAATATATTTATTAATATTTATGTTTTTGCCAAATATAGATCTATCTCATTTATTTAATATTCTTTCGTCTGAAAATTTTTATGCAAAACTTTGGCAGACTTTTTTGCCAAATGGAACTTTATTTAATGGACTTCTTAAATTTTAAATTAAAAATAATTTTTATTATTAATGTTTTATTTTTTAATTTAAATTTATATAGTGATATATATATATTAAGTTATAAATCTGTTTTAAAAAAAGGTCAAATCGTTTCTGAAAATTTTCAGATTGCTAAGTCTATGAAAAATATAGACGAAGACCAACAAGAAGCCATCGGAGTTATTGAACTTGATGGCAAACGAACTGAAAGTGATAGACAAATTTTATTAAAAAATAAAGATAAAATCGTTGAAATTTTGTCATCGTTATTTGGTGTTTCACTTTCGGATCATTCTTTAGCTTGTAATTTAAATTTAACAGGCTCTTCACAAACAACTTACATAATTTCTCCAACTCGTGTATTGCTCGAACGAGATCAATTTGGAGCAAATTTAATAATTTTAAAATAAAATAGGAGTTCTTTTGAACAATCTTCTTAAATTCTTTTTGGAAAATAGCAGATTTAATTATACTTTATTAGTATTTGTAATATTTATAGGGTGGTTAAGCTATATATTTTTGCCAAAAGATGTTTTTCCGCCTGTTCAACTTGATAAAGTTATCGTAACAGGTGGCTATCCTGGCTCAAGTGTTGATATTCTTGACAAAATGGCAGTTACGAAATTAGAAGACGAACTAAGAAGTCTTTCAGGTATTTCGAAAATGGAAAGTAGTATAAAAAATAGCTCTTTTATGATTACTTTGACTCTTGAACGAGGAGCTGATATTAATAAAGCTCTTAACGATTCGAAAGATATTATTTCTAATGTTAAAAGATTTTTTCCTTCTGATATGAATGAACCAACTGCGCAAATTGCTGAATTAGATATTCCAGTTATTGCCGTTGTTGTTTCGAGCGATAGTGAAACTTCCGATGACCTCATCAAACTCGGCAAAGAAATTAAACGAGAAATTACAAAAATTAATGGTGTCTCAAAAGTTAATTTATATCTCGAAAATGATCGTTCGATCGAAATATCGATAGATTCGAAACTTGTCGAAATGTATGGCATAAATAAAATGCAATTAATTTCTCAATTACAAAAGTTTTCTTATATTTATCCAAGTGGCAAAGTTGAAGAAAGTGGCAAACATCTTTTTGTTTCAACATTAAATGGTGCTGTTAATGTCGAAGATATTTTAAATACAACTCTTGTTATTGGCAACAAAGAAGTCAAATTAAAAGATATCGCAAAAGTCGAAAGTAAATATAAAACTGTTGATATTATCACGAGATTTAACGGCGAACGAGATGTCGAAATGGGAGTTTTTAAAAATGAAAGTGGTGATGCAATCGCACTTGCTGAAGCCGTAAAAAATAAAATAAAAGAGCTTAATTTAAAATATCCGACATTAAAAATTGATACTTATAACGATGCTTCTAAAATTGTTCGCGAACGATTAAATACTGTCT
Source organism: Campylobacterota bacterium (assembly GCA_030152305.1). Classification (GTDB taxonomy): domain Bacteria; phylum Campylobacterota; class Campylobacteria; order Campylobacterales; family Thiovulaceae; genus Thiovulum_C. The sequence goes on along the minus strand of JASKOM010000005.1, from coordinate 21,039 downwards.
TTTCGAATATTTGGTTTGGAATTATTTTAATTTTTCTTTCTGTTTGGTTTTTAATTAACGGTCGAGTTGCTTTTGTCGTAACTTTAGGAATTCCAACGGCTTTATTAATGGGAGCATTTATTATTTATATTTTAGGCTATTCGATAAATATAATTACTCTTTTGGGAGTTTTATTAATAATCGGTGTTCTTGTTGATGATGCTGTTATCGTTTCTGAAAATATTCAAAGACATATTAAAAAAGGTGAAGATAAACTTCATTCGGCGATAATTGGAACTCGAGAAGTTTTAATTCCTGTAACTGCTTCGAGCATTACGACCGTTTTTGCATTTTCGCCAATGTTTGTATTAACTGGTGAAATGGGCGAATTCTTAAAAATGATTCCCGTAGCTGTTATTGTTCTTGTTCTTGCTTCGTTATTAGAAAGCTTTTTATTTTTACCGTTGCATTCGTTACATCTTTTTAATAAAGACACTTGGGAACGAGATTGGACACCAGTAAATAATATTTATAAAAATATTCTTAGATTTGTTGTTAAACACGGCAAAATCACAGTTCCGTTATTTATATTTTCGATTATGTTTTTAACTGTAATTGCATTTCAAAATATTAAATATCAGCTTTTTCCTGATTTTGATTCAGACAAAATGTTTGTTCGTGGAACTTTTTCAGTAAATCATACAGTCGATGAGGTATCAAAAAAGTTAAAATTTGTCGAGAAAAAGCTTTTGGATAATCGAGATAATTTAAAAATAAAAAGTATTTCGTTATTAATGGGTTATAAAAATTCAACTCTCGGATCAGCTGATATTAAACCAAATGTTTTTGAGTTTTTTATCGAATTAAAAAGTCGTGTGCCACAGAACTTTTTTGATAAATATATAAATCCTGTTTTGTCGCCTCGATATGATGGAAGTGATCAAGAGCGAACAATGGATATCGCTGATGTCGTTGAAGAAGTTAAAAAAATATTTGCTTCGGTTAAATTGGAAGGTCTTGAAGAATTATTAGTAATTCGAGATAAACCAGCGGTTACGAAATATGATGTCGAGATTTTATTAAATACAGCTGATAATATTAAATTGCAAAATTCGATAAATAAATTAAAAAATGAACTTTCGAAAATTAACGGAGTTGCAACTTTTGGCGACGATGCAAAAAAAGGAATTCTCGAATTAAAATTAAAACCAAATCGATATGGCGAATCTCTCGGATTTTCAGAGGCTCTTTTGTCGTCGGCAATTTCACCGTTCTTTTTGCAATCTGAACAAAGTCGTGGTTTAGGCAATGAAGGAATTGTTCAAATTATTACGAAAGAACAAAAATTAGATAGCTCAAAGCTTTTATATAATTTTCAGCTTTCGACTCCAGACGGTAAAGGTTTTGTAGCTCTTCGAGATATCGCTGATTTTACGACTTTGCAAAATTTTGATTCACTTTATAAAGAAAATGGTATTGCAGTTAAAACTGTTTTTGCAAATGTGAATAATAATATTATCACAGCAGTTGAATTATTGGAAAAATTACAGCCATTATTTGATGAAATATCAGCTTCAGGTGTTGAAATCCAATTAAAAGGCGAACAAGAACAAAATAAAAGATTAATGGTCGAATTGGGCATCGCTTTTGCCGTGGCTTTATTTTTAATTTTTATAACTTTGTTAATTGAATTTAACTCGTTTTCGGATACTCTTCTGATTTTATCGGTAATTCCGCTTTCGGTTCTTGGTGCAGTTGCTGGACATTTTATCGTTGGAGCAAATTTTGCAATGCCTTCAGTTATCGGAATTCTCGGACTTGCTGGAGTTGTAATAAATAACGGAATCGTTGTTCTCGAATTTATTAGATATAGTCGCGATTTTGACGAAATGCTCGAACAGGCTTCTTTGCGATTTAGACCAATTATTATTACATCGCTAACGACTTTTATCGGTTTAATTAGTTTGATTTTCTGGGCAACTGGACAGGCTTTAATTTTACAACCAATTGCAATTTCGTTAGGTTTTGGCTTAGTTTGGGGAACAATTTTAAATTTATTTTATTTGCCGTCAATATATGCAACAATTCATAATAAACGATTTTTTGGTAAACATATCATGAAAATAAATATAAAAATTATCGAAAAGGCTAATTAATCTTGAAACGAGCTATTTTTGGTGGATCGTTTGATCCGCCACATATTGGACATTTAAAAATAGTCGAACAGGCTCTTCAAACTCTTGATATCGATGTTCTCACGGTTTTGCCAAATTTCCAAAATCCATGGAAAAATAAAACTTTGTATTCGCCAGAAAAACGATTTGAATTATTAAAAGAAATGTTTAAAAATTTGAATCGTGTTGAAGTTTCTGATTTTGAAGTTTCACTTGGACGACCAGTCAAAAGTATTGAAAGTGTTCGTTATTTTGCAAAACAAAGCGAAAAAATTTACCTCATCATTGGTAGCGATAATTTGCCAAAACTTCATTTATGGGACGAATTCGAAGATATCGAAAAGTTAGTTAATTTTGCTGTTGCAACTCGAGGCGATATTTTTATTCCAGATAAATATATAAAATTAAATGTCAATGAAAATATCAGTTCAACAGAGTTAAGAGCAAAATTAAATTATTCACAAATTCCAGAATCGATAAGAGGCTTATTATGACAAAAGATTTAATCGCAAATTTAGAAATCGGCGATGAGGTTCGTCTTGATATTTATTTATCAAAAGAGTTAAATGTATCGCGAAATCAAATCGAAAAATTAATCGAAAATAATCATGTTTTTATTAATAATAAATTAGCAAATAAAGGCGGTTTAAAAATTAAAAAAGATGATTTTATATTAATTAATTTTCCAGAAGAAAAAAAACGAAGTGAAAATTTTAATCTTGTTGATTTTGATGTTCCAATTTTATATGAAGACGAATATTTATTAGTTTTAAATAAACCAAGTGGTTTAGTTGTTCATGAAGCAAGTTCGTTAGATTTGAATGAACCGACACTTGTTGATTGGCTAAAAAGTAAAAATTATTCGCTTTCGACATTAAATGGCGACGAACGACACGGCATAGTTCATAGACTTGACCGTGGAACAACTGGAGCAATTGTCGTTGCAAAAGATAATAAAACTCATTCGATTTTATCGGAACAGTTGCAAGATCGCACAATGGGCAGATATTATATTGCTGTTATAAATAAGCCATTAAAAGAAGATATTATCGTTGATGCACCAATTGGCAGAAATCCGATTAATCGTCTTCAAATGGCTGTCGTCGATATCGAAAAAGGTGGTCGATCAGCAAAAACTCTTTTTAAAAAATATTCAACTTCGAATAATAATCTCGAAGAAATTATCGTTGCTAAATTATATTCTGGTCGAACTCATCAAATTCGAGTTCATTTAAAAGAAATTGGCAGAAATATAATTGGCGATGATTTATACGGTTTTAAAAAGGATCGTGCTAAAATCGATACGATTATGCTACATGCAAATACTTTATATTTTCGTCATCCAAAAACGGATGAAATTTTATTTATCGAAGCTGAACTTGGTTTTGATATTTCGAAATATATAAAAAATAATTTTAATTTGGAGATTAAAGATGAAAAAATTAAAAACATTCACAATCTTTTTAGGGTTGGGAATTCTAACAACAGGCTGTCAATTTAATAATAATCTTGATAAACCTTTAAAAAGTGATAAAAGTTTAAAAACTGTTAATAAAATTAATTCTCTTCCTGATACGACGGCGGTTGCTTTTGAATGGGATCTCGTAAAAGATAACATCGCTGGATACAATATTTATCGAAAAGAAATTTCAGATGAAAGTAATTTATCTGGCAAATTAGAACGAATCGCTGTTATCGAAGATAAATATTCTTCGCATTATGTTGATACAGGTTTAAAACCAGAAACAAAATATCAATATAGATTCACGACTTATACAGCAGATGAACGAGAATCTGTTGGTTCGGAATTTGTAGAAACTTTAACAATTAAAAATATTTTACCGCCAATTTTTATTGTTACAGTTCCGAATTTGCCAAATATGACAAAATTAATGTGGCGACCTCATCAAGATCCTCGTGTTTCTGGTTATATAATCGAACGGCAAGAATTATCAAAAACTAAAGAAAAATGGGAAAAAGTTGGCGAACTTGAACATCGATACAATGTTGAATACATCGATCACGAGTTAGATCCTAACAAAGTTTATAAATATCGTGTTCGAGCAAAAAGCTTTGACAAAACTGTTTCAGAACCAAGTGATGTTATCGATACAAAAACAAAACCACTTCCTCAATCTGTTATCGATGTAAAAACTACAAATAATTTACCTCGAGAAATAAAAATTAGTTGGCAAGAAAGCGAAGAATCAGCTATTCGTGGTTATCGAATTTATCGTTCATCTTCGAAAGATTGGGGCTACTCAAAATTAGGTGAAACAAGCGGAATTACATATTCAGACAAAATAAAAGAAGATGGAAAAAAATATTTTTATAAAGTTGTTGCGGTTGATAACGACGGACTTGAAGGTTCTCAAGATCGTAATCCTGTTATTGGTTCAAGTTTAGGCAAACCAAAAGCTCCAAGCATAACAAAAACAAGTATGAATAACGGTAAAATCGGAATCGAATGGGAATCAACAGATAATCGAGCAGTGAAATATAAAATTATTCGAACAACTGGTTCATTAATGGACAAACAAGAAACAACTTATTATTCAGAAACGACTTCATTTATTGATAGCGATGTTGCTAATGGTTCAAAATATAGCTATGAAATATTTGCAATTGATAAATTTGGCATTTTGTCAAATTCTGCTGAAACAAGCGACTTAAAAGTTCAAAGATAATTTTTTAGTTTTTATTACCTCATCGATATTAAATAATAATTTGATGAGGTGGTTTTTATATAAAAAGAAAGGAATAGAAATGAAAAAATTAACTAGAGGTGAAAATATAACTCTTGAAACTCAAGATTATGTAAAAGCCAATATAGAACAAATGAGCGATCGAAATGTTGATTTATCTGTTTTATTATTAACAAATGAAAAATTGATAGATGAATCACATTTTATATATTTTAATAATAAGTTTAAAGACTTTATTAAGCTTGATGAGAGTAAAAACTTAGCAACTATCGAACTAAAATTTAATTTGTTGCCAAAAAATATAGATAAAGTTTTAATAGTTTCAACTGGAGTTGTTAAGATAACTAATATTAATTTTTCACTCGGAAATTCAGCAAGTTTTGTAATTGATGATATTACTAACGAGTTATCTATTATTGTTGGAGAGTTCTATTTAAGAAATAATCTTTGGAAATTTAGAGCAATGGGTATGGGATTCAATAAAGGCTTAGAGGCTATTGCTGAATATTATGGATTAGATTTATCAAAATTGTCTAAAGATGAAAAAGAAGAAAAATTTAGAAAAAAATCTAGTGATGTTATTAATGAGTATTGCTCTAATATAAAAGATAACCTAAAAAAATATAAAAATAGTATAGATTCTGCAATCACAAATAAATATAATGAGAGTGATACAAGAATGATTCTTGATAGAATTTTTACTGATGTTTTAGGTTATAAAATAGATGAAATTAAAACTGAACAAAAGATTTCTGGAAGAAGAGCTGACTATGTTTTATCAGTTAATGAAACTGATTATATTGTTGTAGAAGTTAAAAAAGCTGGAATGCCCCTAAAAGATAAACAGGTGTTTCAGGCAACATCATACGGTGCATATTCTGGAATCAAGTTGGTTGTTTTAACAAATTTACAAAATTGGCAACTTTATTATATTAATTCAAATATAAAAGTTGAATCAGAACTATTATTTGATATATCTGTTGATAATTTAAGTGATGAAAATATTAATTTCTTGTTTTTAATATCACGAAATGGAATCACTCGAAAACATCTTTTGCAAAAACTAAGAGATAAAAATAGAATGCTTAGTGCTTCAAGCTTAATTTCTATTTTATTTACTGATGATATATTAAATAAAATCAGATTATCACTCAATAAAGATAGTTTGCATAAAGCAACAAATGAAGAAGTGAAACAAGCTTTAGAACAGCTTCTTAATTTGTAGATTAAGATTTTGATTTAATCAAAGAAGTTTAGAAAATAGTCTTTTGCCTCAAATATTTAGCAAATTTTTATAATCAAAATAATAAAACTTACAAATAATTAATTCTTATTTTCCGTGTCAAGCACGGAATGACGAAGTTGCCAGTTATGACCGTGAATCTGTCATTCTAAAATGAAGCTCCTGTAACTTGTTTCAAAATAATAAAACTTACAAATAATTAATTCTTAGATTCCGTGTTGATGCACAGAATGACGAATAATTGTCATTATAAACTTGTTAAAATAAAATTCGTTAAAATTTTTATAAAATGAAAGATAAGTCATGTATGATAAAAGTGATTTCTTAAAAAGAAAAGCCGCAGCTTTAAAATATCAAAGTGGTATTGATAATTCTCCTAAAGTTGTTGCAAGTGGTCGCGGTTTTGTTGCTGATAATATCATCGCTAAAGCAAAAGAATTTGATGTTCCTTTTTTTAAAAATGAAGCTCTCGCTAATTCGTTGTTAGATATAAATATTAGCGAAAATATTCCACCTAAATTATATAAAGCAGTCGCAGAAGTTTTTATTTGGTTATTAAGTAGCGAACGAGATGCTCAAGTTCAAAAAGAAAAAGAAGAGGCAGAGGCTTCTCGAAAAAAATCTTAACCGTGTGCTATAATTGATCGATTTTTAAAAGGATTAATATGAGAATTTACTTGAATACACGAAGTTTCGAAAGAGATTATCAATGGTTTTCTCTTGATGAAGATAACGGAATTTCTGTTAGTAAAAATTATTGGGAAAGTAAAGAATTTTCAAAACTACCAATTATTGATGGTTTTGGCATCGTATTAGGTAAATTTGTAAATAACGAATATTATTTGCTCGTTATGGATATTGATAGTGGTCGAATTGATAATAAAAATAGAGCTATCGGAACTTCTTTTTTATTCGTAACTGAAGATGAGGTAATTCTTAGAAAATTAACAACTTTATTTTTGTTTGATTATGAAGAATTAGTTGAAGCCATAAATAATTCAATAGAAGATTTTCCAAATAGTGATTTCGGATTTTCAACAGAATATTCACAAATTATTAATATTATTAAGTTTTTTGTTGATAAATATGAAGTAAATTTTGCTTTTGATACAGATATTAATGAAAAAAGATTTTGTCATTTTGCAGAATTATATTTATCAATTAATACAACTGATGAAAATGGACATCCAGTCGTAGAATATAAATTAAATCCTGTTTTTGAAACAAAACTACAAAGATTTTTATTAAGTGAAATATTTCCAGAAAATTTTTCAACATTGTTTGCCTATTTTCCTAATTTATCTCTTATTGATATCGAAAAAGGTGAAATGTATTTATCTGTTGCTAGAGAACTTGATAAACAAGCTAGATCTATTTTTCTTAAAGATGCCGAAGAATGGGCAAAAATAGAATTAAAAGAAAAAATCTCTGACAAAGTTGGCGGAACATTTAATAAATATAAAACTGAAGCAGTAGTTAGTGCTATTGCTATGTTTTTAATTTTACCTTTTAGTTATTCATATATTAATATGTATTCTGAACACAGTAAATTCGAAGCTGAACAAAAATTATTTGACTCAAAAATTAATGATTTAAATAGAGATATTAATAAATATATTAATAAAATTGATAAATTAACTAATGATCTTAAAGATAGAAATGATTCGATTGCTAGTTTAAAATTAGAATTAGAAGATTTAAAATCTAGATCAAATAAAAATAAAGTTGTTCCTATCATCGTTCATAAAGAAAATACAAATACTGAAAATATAAATAATGATCAAAAATTAAATCAATGTTTGTCTGATTTAAAAAATGAACAAAAACAAAAAAATGATTTCTTGCGAAAGTTTCGTTTTTATAAAAAAGAATACGATGCTTGTTCAGGAGTTGAATAATGATATCTGAAGAACTACAGATTATTCAATTAGGAATTATCGGTCTTTTGTCTTTAGTTACTCTTTATCAAATTCAAATGTTAAAAAGTGTTATAAAAGAACGAAATAGTCTTCGAGAACGAATTTCAAAGATTGAACATGAAAATGATGAAATCATGAATATTAAACGAACAAATCTTGTCGAAATAAAAAATGAAATTGATAAATTAACTATTAAAGCAAAATATATTTCTGAAGATCAAATCGAACTAAATAAAGAATATGAATATCTTCAAAAAAGAAACAGAGATTTAGAAAGTAATATTTTAAAAATAGAAGAAAGATCAAGAAATCAAAAAGATGTTTAACGGTTTAATTCGAGATATTGGCAAAATAGAAAGCTATAAAAATTCTGTTTTAACAGTAAAATCATCAACTGTTAAACCAAAAATTGGTGATAGCATTGCAATTAATGGAGCATGTTTAACAGCAATAAAAAATAATTCTGATTTTTTTTCTGTTCAACTTTCACCTGAAAGTGAAGAACTTTTGGCAATAGAAAATTTTCAAAGTGGATCAATGGTTCATCTTGAACCAGCAATGGCAATGGGCGATCGTTTTGAAGGTCATGTCGTTCAAGGTCATATTGACGGAATTGGTAAAATTGAAAAAATAGAAAATTTTGGTAACAGCTATAATTTTTTTATATCTTTACCAAAAGATATTTTAAAGTTTGTAGTTCCTAAAGGTAGTATCGCAGTTGATGGAGTTAGTTTAACAATTAATGATATTTCAAATTCGATAATGAGATTAACTGTTATTAATCATACATTAAGTAATACTATTTTTGGAGAATATACAAAAGGACGAAGAGTTAACATTGAAACAGATCTTTTTGCGAGATACATCTCACATATTTTAAGTAATCGTTCAAATATTTCTTCTTGGGACTATGTAGATAAAATTATGGCTACATATTAATTTAAACAAAAAACAACATTTAAAATTAATCAAATTGGGAGTTTAGCAAAATGGAAAAACTATTAAGAGTTTTAGGAGCAAGTGGTAGTAAAACAAAAACAACTGGAACCATATCATTTCAGATCGATAGACATATTTTAATTGATGCTGGAAATATATTTGAAAAATATCAGTATGACACAAATGAAATCGAACATGTGTTTATTTCACACTCCCATTTTGATCATATTTTAGAATTGCCTTTTTTAATAGAAAACGGTTTTACAACAAGACGAAAACAGCTTCATATTTATGGTCTACCTGAAACAATTACTCATATTAAACAATTTATATTTAATGATTATATTTGGCCTGATTTTTCATTAATTCCATTGCTAACAACAGGCGAAAAATCAATCGTTTTCCAAGAAATATATTTTAATCAAACTGTTCAAATCGATGATATTTTTATCACACCGTTTGAATCTAATCATATTATTCCAACTGCTGGTTTTGTTGTTAAAAAAAATAAAAGAGCTTTTGCTTTATCTAGTGATACTTATAAAACTGATCGATTATGGGAAATCGTTAATAACGATCCTGAAATCAAATATATTATCATCGAAGTTTCTTTTGAATCTTTTCTTGCACGATTAGCCGAAGTTAGCAAACATTTAACTCCTAAACTTCTTGACGAAGAATTAAATAAATTAAAACGAAACGACATCGAAGTTTATATTTATCATGTCAAAGAAAGTAGCCTTCATAAAATTCTCATGGAACTTCAGGATTATCCTAACCTCATCAAATTTAATGTTGATTTATTACCTAAAGAAATAAATTGAAAAAAATAAGTTATTCTTTATTATTCACATTTTCCTGTGTTGTATTGTTTGCAAATGAACCTATTGGCGAACTTGTAATCAAACAAAATGATGTTTTTGTAATTAGAAATCTTGAAACAGTTGAAACATTTCAAGGATATAAATTATTATCAAAAGATATTATCGTTACTGGAGATCAATCAAAAGCAAAAATAGAATTTATAGACAAAACTGTTGTTACGGTTGGAAAAAGTTCTATTTTTGAAGTTGAAAATTATAAATTTGATAATAAAGATAGTGCTGACAATGTTGCAAATTTTAAAGTTAAAAATGGTTTTTTTAGTGCCGTTACTGGTCAAATTGGAAAAATTTCACCAGATAAATTTGCTTTAAAAACAAAAACAGCAACAATCGGTGTTCGTGGAACTGCTTTTGAAGGTGATGTTGCCCCTGGTAAAGAAAGTTTAGCTTGTACAAAAGGTTCAATCGGAGTAACAATAAAAGGTAAAACAATTGTCGTTAATGAAGGTGAAAGTTTAGAAATCAAAAATGGTGATTTTGTCGAACCAATTTCTCCAAATGCTGAAATTGGTAATGTTGCTGTTATAGATGGCATTGTATTTATAATTCGTGGCGATAATACAACCGTTGCAAACATTGGTGATAAAATTTTTGCTAATGATAAAATCGTTACAAGTTACAACTCATCAGCACAAATCGATTTAATCGATAAAAATAGTTTGAAAGTTTTAAAAAATTCTGGTTGTTTTCTTAATATTAAATCTGGAAAATATCAAATCGAAGTTGTTAAAGGCTTTGTTGAACAAATTATAAATGGTCAAAAAAATTTAATTGGAGTTAAAAATTAAAGATGAATAAAATCTTTATTGCTAATCCTAAATATATTTTTATTAATGGAAAAATAGAAATCGGTTTAGCAATTGCTTTTAATAAAAATATTTTAGCAATTGATCAATTTGAAATATTAAATAATATTTATCCCGATGCTGAAATTTTAAGTTTAAAAAATAATAGTTTGTTAATGGCTGGTTTTATAAATTCACATGTTCATCTAGAATATAATAACATCATTGGTGAATATAAATATGGTTCATATATTAATTGGCTTCAAACTGTTTTTGATAGTTTTAAATATTTAAATGTTTCGATAAATAAACAATCTATTCAAAATGGCATTAAATCACTTTTGCAAAGTGGAACAACAACAATTGGAGCGATTTCATCAAGAGGTTTAGATTTAGAATTATTAGCTGAATCACCAATTAGAAAAATTATTTTTAACGAAATTATTGGTTCTCAAACTGGTGCCATCGAATGGGCAACTTACGATCTTGAACAAAGAATTAATAAATCTGAATCGCTAAAAAGTGATAAATTTATTCCTGCAATTGCAATTCATTCACCGTTTTCTGTTCATTCTATTTTGCAAAATAGAGCTATCGAAATTGCAAAATCTCGAAATTATTTGATCTCAACTCATTTTTTAGAATCTCGCGAAGAACGAGAATGGCTTGATCATGAAACAGGCGAATTAAAAAATTTCTATTTAAAAAATTACGGTCGAGCTAATCGATTTGTAAATAGTTTCGAATTTTTATCACAGTTTGACGGATTGAAAACTATTTTTGCTCACGGTTCATATTTAACAGAACAAGAATTAAATTTATTTCAAAATCAAGATTGGACAGTTTCACATTCTCCAGTTTCAAATAGATTACTTGACGGTAAAATTCTTGATATAAATTTATTAAATAAATTTAATATAGATTGGATTCTTAGCACAGATGGAATGAGTTCAAATTTTTCGATTAATCAAATTGATGAGATGAGGTCGGCTATTTTTTCGCATTATCATAAACAGTTAAATAATTTTGCCGTTGAATTAATTTTGGCTTCGACATCGATTCCAGCAAAAGCTTTAAATTTAAATAGTGGTGAAATCGCAATTGGACGAGACAGCGATTTGATATTTTTTGAAATAGATAATTCTATAAAAATAGAAGATATTATTGTTCATATAATTTTAAGAGGTTATAAACCATACTTAATGTTTATCTTGGGAAATAAAGTAGATTTATAATAGTTATGAAAATATTTATTAAATCGAATATGCTTATTATTCAAACAGATTCTTCTATTTTATCTGTTGAATGGTTCGGAGATTTTATTTTGTCTCATAGTAAAGATATGATCTTTTTGCCAATGTCGATTGTTATTTTTTTTGATGAAATGCTTTCTAATAAACGAAATGAATTTTTAACTCGTTTAGCTAAATTATATTCAGAAAAAAGTGAATTTTATTATGAACAGCTTTTAAATAATTTATTAAAATATCGCCATAAGCCTATTAAATTGGAATTTAAACAAGAGGGCAATATTATGAGCGATGTTGAAATTTATTTAGATGCAATTTCAAGCAAAGAAGTAAAAATATTATTAAAAGAAAATAATTCATGGATAATTGCCTATTTTTCATCGCAACTTGCCCATTTTGTTACTGAACACGATTCAAGACGAATATTTTTAAATGCTTCTGGCGAACGAAGTAAAAGCCGTTTAGATCGTGTTTTAAAACGACAAAGCTTTTTATTTTTTAATTTTAAATTTACTTATAGCAAGAATTTTCTTACTATTTTGTTTAATGAATATATTAATAATAACGAAGGTGATAGTAAAAACTGGGAAAATAGTTCAAATAATAATCAATCTAGTGGTTTTAATTTTAATCGAGAAAATAGTTTTAACAGCAAAGGTTATTATCAAGATCCTGTTTTATTAGGGCATTATAATACTCTTGAATTATCATATGGTGCAAAATACGAAGATGTAAAAGGCGGTTATAGACGACTTGCAAAAATGTATCATCCTGACCGAGTTATGCACAAAAATGAAACAATTGTTAATTTATACACCAAAAAATTTCAAGAAATTCATAATTCATATCAATTTTTAAAAGATTATCTAAAAGAGGAATAATAAATTGGGAAAAATTATTACGATGTTTAATTTAAAAAATAGTTCTGGCAAAACAACCGTTGCTGTTAATTTAGCAAAAAGTTTAGCCACTCGCGGTAGAACTTTGTTGATCGATTTAGATCCGATCGCAAATGCTTCGAAATATTTTGGCATTAAAAATAATAAATATTCGATTGATGATATTTTAAGTAAAAATAGAGATTTTCCTGAAGTTGTTAATAAATGCACAGTTCCAGAACTTTTTATTATTCCAGCAACTCCAAAATTAATTAAATGGAATAATGTAAATAATTTACATAGCATTAACGGGTTTAATTCTGTTTTAGAATATCTAAATGGAAAATTTGAGTCAATTATTATTGACACCTCATCGCAAATCGAAAATAATAATTTATTAAAAATAGCTATTTCAGCTTCGAATAAAATATTATTGCCCATAAAAGTTGATGCATCAGCAATATATTTTTTAAATAAAAATTTAGAATATCTAGAAAAAATGAATAAAATTCCCGATGTTTTGCCAACAATGTATCGAGACGAAAACATAGAAATTTATAAAAATATTATAAAAAATCATGGTAATTTAATGATTAAATTTTGGGGAAATGCTATTAAAATTGATGATGGAATTGGTTCGTCATTTGGTTTTCAACAATTGGCTATTTTGCAATAGTCATAAAATATTAAACGAAATAAAAAATAAAAATTAAACATAAATCTACATAAATCTAACTTTGAAAACATTCAAAACTTTTATTTAACAAAATATATTTATATGATTTTTGATAGTATCAAATACTAATTTGATGTTTATCTTTGTGATATAATTGAAAAAATTAGATGAATAAATAGCTATTTTTTCAATCTAATTTTAATAATAAGAGGAAAATATGAGCTTTGAAGAGATAAAAGAATTAATCAAAATATTTGGTGAAAGCACAATCTCTAAGCTATCGATAAAACAAAATGAAACAGAGATAGCCTTGGAAAAAGGGGGAACTCCCGTTGAAAATATTCAAGTTGTTCAACAACAACAACCAATTAGACAAAATATAAATGTTGATCGAGTTCAAAATAATTTTACTGAAGAACAAAATCGTAATAATGATAGTAAAGTAGCAATAACTTTAAATTCTCCAATGGTTGGAACTTTTTATAGCACTCCAGCTCCAAATGCACCTTCTTTTGTTAAAGTTGGCGACACAGTTACAAAAGGTCAAACTATTGGAATTCTTGAAGCCATGAAAATTATGAACGAATGGGAAGCTGATTTTAGTTGTAAAATCGTTAAATTTCTTGTCGAAGATGGTCGTCCAGTCGAATATGGAACACCAATATTTGAAGTAGAGAAAATTTAATGTCTAAAAAATTAAAAAGGATTTTAATTGCAAATCGAGGTGAAATAGCACTTCGAGCTTTAAGAACTTTTAAAGAAATGGGCAAAGAAGTTGTTGTCGTTTATTCGACAGCTGATCGAGATGCCCTTTATGTAAAAATGGCAGATTTTGCTATTTGTATTGGTTCTGAAAAAAGTGTTAATAGCTATTTAAATATTCCTGCAATTATTTCAGCAGCCGAAATTGCTGAAGCCGATGCAATTTTCCCAGGTTACGGTTTTTTAAGTGAAAATGAATCTTTTGCCGAAGTTTGCACACATCATAATATTAAATTTATGGGTCCAAGACCTGAAACAATGGTTTTAATGAGTGATAAAAGTAAAGCAAAAGATGTCATGCGAAAAGCTGGAATTCCTGTTATAACTGGTTCAAATGGATCGTTAAAAGATGTCGCTGATGCTAAAAAAATTGCAAAAGAAATCGGCTATCCAGTTATCATGAAAGCGGCAGCTGGTGGTGGCGGTCGTGGTATGCGAGTTGTTGAACGAGAATCAGATATCGAGAATTTATTTCTCGCCGCTGAAAGCGAAGCGTTAAATGCTTTTGGCGATGGGACAATTTATATGGAAAAATATATAAAAAGTCCTCGACATATTGAAGTTCAAGTTCTCGGCGATTCTTACGGTAATGTTATTCATATTGGCGAACGAGATTGTTCTCTTCAACGACGACATCAAAAACTTGTCGAAGAAACTCCAGCAACTGTTCTCGATGAAGTTACTCGAAATCATTTATTAGAAACCGCTGTTAAAGCCGCTAAATTTATCGAATATGAAGGTGCAGGAACTTTTGAATTTTTAGTTGATAGCGATCGAAATTTTTATTTCATGGAAATGAATACTCGTTTACAAGTTGAACACACAGTTAGCGAAATGGTCAGCGATTTAGATATTATTGAATTAATGGTTAAAATTGCTGAAGGTGAATCGTTGCCAGATCAAAATAATATTAAATTATTTGGTCATTCGATCGAATGTCGAATCACAGCTGAAGATCCAAAAACTTTTATTCCTTCACCAGGGAAAGTTACAAAATGGGTTTTACCAGGTGGAAAAGATGTTCGAATTGATACACATGTTTATCAAGATTATACTGTTCCGCCTCATTATGATTCGATGATTGGTAAATTAATAGTTCGAGCTGAAACTCGAGAAAAGGCTATTATCAAAATGTATCGAGCATTAAATGAGTTTAAAGTTGAAGGTATAAAAACAACAATACCATTTCACAAAGAGATTATGCTTAATCCAGATTTTTTAAATAATAATTATGATACAAAATATCTTGAAAGGAAAAAAAGTTAAAAAATGAAAACACTTCAAAAAATTTTAATTGCAAACCGTGGCGAAATTGCTCTTCGAGCTTTAAGAACTATTAAAGAAATGGGCAAAGAGGCAATCGTCGTTTATTCAAATGCTGATAAAGATGCTAGTTATATAAAAATGGCTGATAAAGCTATTGCTATTGATTCGCCTGATAAAAAAACAAATAGCTATTTAGATATCGAAGCTATTATTTCAGCGGCTAAAAGTTCAGGAGCTGATGCTATTTTCCCAGGTTACGGCTTTTTAAGTGAAAATGAAGATTTTGCTGATGCTTGTGAAAAAAATGGCATTAAATTTATGGGACCACGAGCTGAAACTATGGTTCTTATGGGTGATAAAAGCAAAGCAAAAGATGTCATGAAAGAAGCAGGAATGCCTGTTATTACTGGTTCAAACGGTGCTTTAAAAGATGTCGCTGATGCAATTCAACTTGCTACACAGATCGGTTATCCTGTAATTATCAAAGCCGCAGCTGGTGGTGGCGGACGAGGTATGCGAGTTGTTGAACAAGAAGCTGATCTCGAAAGTTTATATCAATCGGCTGAACGAGAAGCAAAAAGCTTTTTCGGCGATGGAACTTTATATATGGAAAAATATATCAAAGGTCCAAGACATATCGAAGTTCAAGTTGTTGGCGATTCTCACGGAAATGTTATTCATGTTGGCGAACGAGACTGTTCTTTACAACGACGACATCAAAAAGTTATCGAAGAAAGTCCAGCGGTTATTCTTAGCGACGAAGTTCGATCACGACTTTTATCAAAAGCAGTCGAAGCAGCGAAATATATTAAATATGAAGGTGCAGGAACTTTTGAATTCTTAGTTGATGCTGATCGCAATTTTTATTTCATGGAAATGAATACACGACTTCAAGTTGAACACACTGTTAGCGAAATGGTCAGCGGTTTAGATTTAATCGAATTAATGATAAATGTTGCTGAAGGCAAAGAGCTTCCAAGTCAAGATTCAATCGTTTTAAAAGGTCATTCGATCGAATGTCGAATCACAGCTGAAGATCCAAAAACTTTCTTTCCATCACCAGGAAAAGTAACAAAATGGATGCTTCCAGGTGGAAAAGATGTTCGAACTGATACACATGTTTATCAAGATTTCACGATTACACCGTATTATGATTCGATGATTGGTAAATTAATCGTTTATGCGGAAACTCGAGAAAAAGCGATTAAAAAAATGTATCGAGCTTTAAATGAGTTTCAAATCGAAGGCATTAAATCAACTTTACCATTCCATCGAGAAATGATGTTAAATCCTGATTTCCACACAAATAACTACGACACAAAATATATCGAACGAAAAAAATAATTTAACTCACAAATAACTTCAAACTTTCAAACGACCTCATCGATAAAATAATTCGATGAGGTTAAATACAACAATTTCTAAACTTTAAATTAAAATTTAATATTTATGTTAATATTTTGCGATGTTAAAAAAAGGTATTTAAATTATGAAAAAAATATTAGTTCCAATAATTGGGCTAATTTTATTAAACGGTTGCGGAGCTGAAAAAACAGATATTCCAACAACACAAACAAATAGCACAGCAAATCAACATATTTCTATTCAATTTATTTCAAATGATAAAAATGGAATAGAAACAGCAAAAGTTTATACTTCGAATGACTCATCAAAAACCGTTGAAACAAAAGCTATTAAACCGAAAGAAAGTTCTTTTGTTATTGAAGAACAAGCTGAAAAGAAATTTGCTTTAAATATAAAACCTGTGCCGTCTGATAGTAAAATCACTATCGAAAATATAAAAGAAAACTATTTTGATGGCATTTCTCTTAAAGAAGGCAAATATACGGTTTTGGTTGAAAAATCTGGTTTTGTTCCAAAAAGATTAACTGTTAAATTGCATAGCGATTTAGATGTTGATGTTTCACTTGAAGCAATTAAAAAACAGACAGTTTCTCAAATTACATTTTCTCAAGATGAACGAGATGGATTGACGGCTTTCTTTTTCGAGCTTGGCTTTTCACAAAATGAGATCGATAAATTATTTGATGAAAACCCGAAAAAGCTTAAAGAGATAGTTCAGGCGATAAGCGATAATAAACTTGAACGATTAGGCAAAATTCTTGATTCGATGGGATTTACTGAAGATGTTTTAAATGAGAAACTTGCAGTTAAACTGGCAAATCTTCCCGACGAAGATTTAAAGCTTTTGGGTTATTCGTTAAGAGAATTATTAGGTTTTTCTGATAGTGAAATAAAACAAATGATTCAGACAAAACCATACGGATTAATTCAATTGCTAAAAGGCTTAAAGAAAAATGACAAAGATTTAATAAGTCAAGGTTTAGCTGATTTAGGAATTTCTGAACAAGAACTTGCTAACAGAATGATTGATAACCGTTTTTCTATAGGTTCATATACTTTTACGGATAAGATTTCTCGGTTAATGTGGCAAAAGAAAAGTCGTTATTATGGAGATCCAGAAAGTTATTCAGAGCCAAAATATAGCTGGAGAGAAGCAATTAATTATTGCGATCGATTGAATCTTGACGGTTATAGCGATTGGAGATTGCCGTCGCGAGATGAATTAAGAACTTTGCGAACGGCAAATTACGGCGAAGATTTTAGGCCACGATCTTTAGCTACTCTTGAGCAAGAATTGGAAGTTTATCTTAATCGTTGGTCGCCTTGGTTTGAAGCTAATAAATACAAATTGGTTAATAATTTATTTGTGCCAAAAGAGATAGCTGGATTTATGCCTCCATATAGTTGGAGTTCATCTTCTGCTGGAACTGTTGATAATATTGCTGGTGCTTGGATTGTTGATTTCTATAATGGGGATGACGATTGGGTTGATCAGGCTAATGGTGATTTCGTGGTTTGTGTCCGAGACCTATGAAACTTTTGGCTTTTAAATAAAGCTAGAAATTCATAGGTCTTGTTAGACACGGCTTTTTGCCGTGGCTGGACCAAACAAAGCAAAACAATCTTTTCCCCGCGACGGCTAGTCGCGGGTCGCAAAAAAGTCTGAAAAACCAAACCGTCATTTCAAACAACGAAACAAACAATTCAACATCTTTTTTCACGGAATGGTCGGCGACCATTCCCTACGAATTACAAAATCGTTTTTATCTTCCACTTGATTTGATTATATTTTCCAACGATCAAAATTCCGAAATCTCGACCTGTTTCTGTTAATTTCCAAACATTATTTTCACGAATTTGAAAACCTTTATGAGCTAACATCAAGTTAATTTCAACTGGACTTTTATTTATCATTTTGCCTAATTCCGTCGGCAAAAAGTATTGCGAATCTAAATTTATTTCGAAAGTTTTGAGAGGAGAAAAATTATGAAACTTGCGATAAAACTTTTCAAGTCGGTAAAGTGTTGTTGGATTCATATTTTGCAAATTTGAAATTAACTTTTCAGTTGCCACAAAATAATTGTCAAGTTCAGTAATTTGTTGAGTTTCGTTTGTTAATTTTGGAAGTTGAAAGTTTTGAGAAATTGAATAATTTCCAGTTTTGCGAATTGATGGAAGAACTTCGCTTGTAATCCATCGTTTGAATTGTTTGGCTTCTGGTTTTTTACTTCCGATAATTGCCGAATACAAGCCTGATTCGTTGATAATAGAAATATCGTTATTACCGTATTTTGTCAAACCCGTAATTTCTGCGGTTTTGATTTTTTTAATGTCTTCATCGTCAATATGACTTCGTGTCATTGAGTAAGTGTCGCTGTAATCTAAGACATCTGCGATATCTTTTGCGATAAACCAGATATTTCCGTTTTCGTCTCTAATTGTTCGAATTTCGTTGCGGTCTTCGAATAAAAAAGGTATGATTTCCAATTGAAAATCCTTAATTTGATTTTTATCTGAATTGAAGAAGTTTGTGGAAAAATGATCTCAATTCAGATTTCACAAATTACACCATAGACATATAACTATAATCTTAAGATTGATAAAACTTTTGCATATTGTCTAAAGTTTTCGATTTTTTATAATGAAAAATAAAAAGTTCAATCCATTTTGGCATTAATAAATCTCCGCGAATCCATCTACTAATAGTGTTTTGATTAATATTTATATAATCTGCGAAATCTTTTTGAGTCATGCCAAGAGCTTTTAATTCAGTTTTTAAATCAAATTTATTGTTAACATCATCCATTTTTAGACCTTTCCCAATTTTTCGTAATTTTAATATTTTTCGCTTTTGAAATGAATTCAGAATGACTGGCTTTTTTGTCATCCCGTGCTTCTCCGTCATCCAAAATCAAATTAGTCATCCCGAAGCGATAGCTCCTGTAATCCATTTCGGGATCTAAGTTTATTAAATTATCGATTTTATCTTCCATTTAATTTGATGAAACTTACCAATAATCTCAATTCCAAAATCACGACCTGTTTCTGTTAATTTCCAAACTCCATTTTCTCGAATTTGAAAACCGCGATTTGCAATCATCAAATTAACTTCGACCGCTGATTTGTTAATCATTTTTCCTAATTCAGTTGGAAGGAAAAATTGCGAATCTAAATTTATTTCGAAAGTTTTGAGAGGAGAAAAATTACGAGTTCGCTGAACATATTTATCAAGTCGATAAAGATCAATCGGCTTCATATTTTGCAAATTTGAAATTAACTTTTCAGTTGCCACAAAATAATTGTCAAGTTCAGTAATTTGTTCGGTTTCGTTTGTTAATTTTGGAAGTTGAAAGTTTTGAGAAATTGAATAATTTCCAGTTTTGCGAATTGACGGAAGAACTTCGTTTGTAACCCATCGTTTGAATTGTTTAGCTTCTGGTTTTTTACTTCCAAGAATTGCTGAATATAAACCTGATTCGTTTATCAGCATGATGCTTCCCTGATTACCAAATATCGATCCGTCTAAAAATCGGATCGTTTCATCAGTTTTGCGGATCGTTTTCACATCGTCTTCATCAATATGTTTTCGTGTCATTGCATTTGTTTCACTATATTGCAAAACATCAGCGATGTCTTTTGCGATAAACCAAGGTTCGTTATTTATCAAAATCACTTTAATTTGATGATCTTGAAATTGATTAGTTATAATTTCCAACATAATTTTCACTCATAAATGTAAGATTATTTTTGTTAGAGGGATTAGTGGTGTTTTTCCTCTAGCTCGTCTAATTATAGACTAAATTGAAATTAAAATCAAGAAGGTTGATTTTGAAGTTTTAAAGAAGATCCAATAGTTTTTTTAAAATTAATAAACTCTTTTTCGATAATTAACAATTCTAAAGTTTTTAATCCTAATTTTGAAATAGGTGTTTTTCCAACTGACCAATCAGATAAAGTTGTTTTACTTACACCCATAATTTCCGCCAATTCTTTTTGAGTTATGCCCAATTCACGACATGTTTTTTTAACGAGATTTTCTTCTTTTTCGACTTCGCTCATGAATAAATCCTTTTTATTTATTTTGATATTTTCGTAATTTTAATATTTTTCGCTTTTGATAAAATTGCTGAATATAAATTTTATTCACAGGCTAATATATGCAAATATTTAAACCGTCGGTTTTAAAAAATTTTCCACAAAATGAATTAATAATT
>JASKOM010000004.1 GCA_030152305.1 Campylobacterota bacterium | reverse complement strand
TCTCCATAAAAATGGAAATTTTTAATTTCCTGACATTCTGACTCTCTGCGAGACAAAACTCAAATTGTAGAAGTTGGTACTTGCTTAGTTTTCAATAATTCATTTTTCATTTTTATATAAAAGAACACGTCAATTTTTTGAGTGATAAATCTTCTTTACCAAATTTCCTTTTGACGAGTGGAATTGTATATATATTTATCTTAAAATAAGCTTAAGCGAAAAATGAATTTTATGTAATTGTAAAAAGATTTGTTTTTTTTAAAAAGCTATGTTTAAACCTCCAAAAAATCCTGACACTTCTGTTTTGATATCTGCATTAAATCCAGAAAAGCTATTTTGACCTGCTAAAATTTGAAGTCTATGCACACGATATCCGACCTCTAAATTTATATCAAGCATTGCCAAAGATAAAATTGTTGCATTTGCTTTTATACGAAAATCAAACATTTCAGCTTCAACAAGAGGACTAAATTTAAAATATTTTAAATCCATTTCTGCTCCAAAGTTTGTAAATGGAATTTCTGTTGCTAACCGACCATAAATCATAGGAATAGGAAAATTAATATCTAAGTTTTTTTTATCTATGTCTATTGAACCGCTATAATATTTTACACCTGCTCCTATGTCAAAAATTATTAATGTGTCCAATAAATTATAATAGACTATTGCATCTATTTGATCAAGTTGAATTTTTGATGAAATATTTTTGCCTGTTAAATTGTAATCGTCAAAAACTTTTTTTACACCTGTTGGTATTTTTTCTTCTGCATCTGTTCCAAATGATGTAGCTTCAAGTCTTGCATTTGGAATTAATGGAATAAAATGTTTAAAATTTCCCCACACATATGTTGAAATCGTTGAATCTAATCCTAATTCATCGTTTAAAGATATTGGTGTTCCTTTGTAAGAAATATCACCTGTGCTTTTTAAATACCAAGCTCCTGCTCCTGCTTCAGCTCGTAAAAAATCAGCATTAATTTCATTGTAGCTTGTTGTTAAAAGAATTATAGGCATTGCTATTTTTGAGAATTTCATTTCTAGTCTTTCGATTTAATTTAATTTTTGTGATTTGTTATAGATATATCTGTTCTTGTTATTTCACTGTAAATTTTATATTTTTTAAATTCTATTCGCCAATCATATAATAAAATTTCTATTGGTTTCCAAAGAGCGACCCAACCAATTATTAAAAAACCTTCTTCGATAACTCCAACGGTCATATTATCTGTATGTAAATTACTAAGAAATACATATAAAAATAAAAAACCAGTTCCTATTATTAACGAAATTACGGCTTGAAACATCTTTGATTGTAAATGTCCTTTATAAAAATCATAACGATAGTTAAAATATTGTCTAACTCCTCGTTCTGCTATGTCGATATTTTTTAGCTCATCACAACCGTTTTTGCAAAAAAAAGCAATTCGTTTTTTTGATGTTCCTAATTCTTCAACTGATTCAAAAATATATTGATCTACATTTGGATCTAAGTCTTTTTTATGTATAACAGAATGATCCAATGAGTGAAACAGTTCATCTAATTTATCGATATTAATTTCAATAATAGAATAACCTTCTTGGTCGTGTGGATAGAATTTTTCTAAGCTCATAAAAACCTTTCAAAGTTTGACCTATTGATATATCGATCTTTAATTTTATTTTTGAAAAAATATTTGTTCAGAACATACCTCATCGGCAAATATATTTAATAAAACTTTTTCAGAGTTAATTTCTTCGTTTAAACTAATATCTTCGATTCCAATTTGAGAATTAATAATTTTTTGTCGCGGTTGTGCAAATAAAATTCCGTTATTATCTGTTCCTATTGAAATATTGCCTTCGATAACCGCTAAATGTTCAGAATAATTTCGAGAAAAAATATGAACATTTTCACCTTTTCGTTTAAAGAAAAATAAAAAATCTGTATCAATTGGATTAATCGCCGATTTAATTGCTTCAAAACTTGGATTGCAAACAGGATCTGAAGGTAAACCAGAAAATTTATAAGTGTTATATCGTGTATTATCAGTTTTGATTCGTTGAGGTGAAATTTTTTGATGTGAAAATAGTCCATAATTTAAAGTTCCATCCATTTGCAATCGCATTTTTGAATCTAATCGATTATAAATCACAGAAGCAATTACTGGCATTTCGTTCATAGAAGCACTTTCTTTTTGAATAATCGAAGCAACAGTTAAAATTTTTTTGAATTCGTCATCATCGATTTTATTTTTTATGCCTAATTTTTCTAATCGTTCTTTGTGTTTATCTTCCGATTTTTTGATAATATCAGCAATAAACTTTTTTAAGTCTATATTTGAATTAATTTGATATGTATCAGGAATTAAAAAGCCTTCTTTTATTGGCGAAGCTGAATAATAATAATTTAAAAGTTCATCATAATCGCTATTATATTTATTTGCTATCGTGTAAATAAAATATTCTGTTGTTTCTCCAGGATATAAAGTTATTCCTTTTGAGACACCTTTTGCTTTTGTAAGAGCTTCTAAGAATTCGCCTCGAGTCATTTGAACCTCATCGAATTTAAGCCATCCAGCTTGAGGATTTCCAAAATAAGATAATAGATATTTATCGACATCAGGAATAAGAACAACTTCCCCTAATTCGTCGTTTATGTGTGATATAATTTGTGAGATTGACCCTCTAGGAATAAATAAAGTTTGAGGTGTCTCTATCTTCTCATTTATATGGAAATATATAAAAATTATGACTGCTACTAAATTCATAGCTACAACAGTGGCAACAATGTATAACACATTTTTTATTTTATTGCTTTTGGCTCTATTTGTCATTTCTGCTCTCTTGACAACCTTATCAACAGGTTTTGATTTTAAAGACTTTTTGAAAAGTCATCATATCGAAATTGGGAAGTTGTATATAAAATATAGCGATGGCTTAATATTAAATATTTCTGATTTTAAAATTCCAGAAACACAAAGTGAAGAAAATTCGACAATTCCAACTCCAAACGAAATTTTAGAATATATAAAATTATTTAAATTATTTGTTAATAAAATAGAGATTTCTAATCTAAGTTACGGAAATATGAACTTTAATGTAAATTATTATAATAATTATTTATATGGAAATATTAAAAACTTGCCCGAAATTGGCAATTTAGATTTAAATAGTTCGATTATCGAAGATAATAAAAATATTTTATTAAATATTCATGAATTAAAAATTTATCGAGAAAATATTCCAATAGAAATTAACGGACAAATTGCTTTTCAAACTGAAAATAATAATGGGCTTTGTTTATTAAATACAGAATTAGGAAATAGTATTAAATTAAAAATTGGTGGAGAATTAATAAATTTCGATGAGGTTTTTATAAAAGTTAAATCAGAACAAATTTCATCACTATTTGAATTATTTAAAATGTTGCAACTTCCAAAAGATGCTTTTGTTTGGGGAGTCGATAAAACTAAATTTGAAAATATTAAACTTTTTGCTGAAACAAAATTCAAACTATCAAAACCTGAATCTATTCTTGATAATCTTCGAGTTAATGGCGAAATCGCTAAATTAAACAATCGATTTGAACAGAAATTAAATAATGCAGAAATCGAAAATCTGATATTTTATATAAAAACTGGAAATTTATATGCTTCGACAAATTCGCTCAAGTTTGGAAAAACGACGGGAAATACAAATTTATTAATTTCTCATCTTTTTACGAAACCGCATTTATATATTAAATCTGAAATAGATAAAATTATTTTTGATAAAACGATAAATCAAACAATAGAATTTTATAGTTCGCTCAAAGAGTTGCCTGTTGAAATTGGAGATACCTCATCAGCAAAATTTTTTATGTCGTTGCCTTTATATGAAACAAAAGTTCCGCTTAAATTCGCTGTGAAATCTGAAATTAATAATAAAAAGAGAAATATAAAATCAGAAAAACCAACAGTTTCGAGAGCTTCAGCAAATTATTATTATCCGCAAAATATTGTCAAAGTTTCTAATGTAAAAGCAAATTATGGAAATTTCGCTTCGCTTTCAGCAAATGGTTATTTCGATATCGAAAAATCAATGTTAAATTTAAACGGTAAAATCGATACTTTGAATGTTGAAAACATAAAATTTAATAAATTACCTGTGCCATTTAAAATTTACGGAGATCCAATTTCGAAGTTAAATATCGAAACTTCACCATTGTTAATTTCTGGTGAGCAATTCGATTCGAAGATTTCTAATTTAAAAATATCTATCGCAGGTGATTCAATTGAATTTGGGAAAGTTGATATTTTTGAAAAAGAGTTAAATTTAAGTTCTCAAGTTTCTGGAATTTATAATCTTTCGAATGGAATTGGTAATTTTGATATTTCGTTAAATAATATAAATGTGCAACCGTTGGTGATAAAAAATAAAGAGTTAAAAATAAATTTGAAAACACCAAATAGGCTTCAAATCGATATTCCAACTTTAGAAAGTTCATTTTTGATGCTTGACGAAAATAAATGGCGAGTTGAATTAAAAAATTTATCGTTAATTAGCTCAATCGTCAAAGAATCGATAAATAAAATTCCAGCAATTGGTGGAGAAATTTCTTTAACTGGTTCTTCAGATATAAAATTTACAGGTCATTTAATTTTAAGTGATCAAAAAATATTAAAAATTGGTGATAAATTTGTTAATGATTTAAATATTTCTGGTCTTGTTGCAAACGATGAGGTAAAAATTAGTGCAAATAAAAATATATTTGTTCATAATAAAAATAATAAAACTAAAATTTGGATCGACGGTTACGATTTTAATATTTCTGGTTTAAATGAATATATCGATAAAAATGAAAATGATAAAAAAGATGTTGCAGAAAAAAACAGCTCAATCGAATTGCCAAATTTAACTGTTAATTTAAAAAATGGCAAGTTTTATTTTGCAGATGGAAATAATAGCTATGCGACCTCATCGACATATTTACAAATGAAAAATAATTCTATTTTTGTAAAAAGCAAACCCGCAGAAAGCGGAACAATAACAGTTGAAACAGAAAATTCTCGTTATGTTGTTCGTGGAGTTGGTTTAAGAGGAAATACAATTTCCGAAATATCAAATTTTCACGGTTTGTCTGGAGGCGATTATAATTTATATATAAAAGGCTCTGATTCCGATTTTGACGGACTTTTGCAATTTGGAAAGTTAAAAATAAAAGATCTAGAATTAATAAATAATATTTTGGCTTTTATTAATACTGTTCCAGCTTTATTGACTTTTTCACAACCTGGATTTAATCATAATGGTTTAAGAATAACAGCTGGTTATTTGCAATTCAATAAAAAAGCAGATGTGTTAAATATAGTTGATTTAAAAGTTGATGGCGAAAGTGTAGATTTATCAGGTTATGGAAAAATAGATTTTGCAAAACAAAAAATCGATCTATTTTTAGATATTTCAGCAATTAAATATATAGATAAAGTTATAGAAAATATACCAATTGCAAATTATTTAATTTTGGGTGATGACGGTTCAATAGCAACAAGAATTCATATCAAAGGTGATTTAAACGACCCTGAAATTTCAACAGAATTAGCAAAAGAGATAATTTCAACTCCATTTGAAATAGGCAAAAGAGCTTTCAATATACCGTTGAAAATTTTAACTATTCTAAAAGAATTAAATATCGATGACGAACAAAATCGAGAAAATGTAAATCAATTTATAAATAATGTTGGAGATAATTTAAAAATAAATTATTAAATTAAAAGTTAGTTTTTTGAAAATGAGTTATAGCAATAGCAATTGCATCTGTAATATCTAATTTTATTTTTTCATCAGTTGGTTTTAAATTTAATAATTTATAAACCATAAATTGAACTTGTTCTTTTGAACTTGAACCGTTTCCTGTTACAGATTTTTTGATTTCCATTGGAGCATATTCACCAATTGTGTCAAACTTTTGAAATAAAATATATAATAAAGCTCCTCGAAATTGAGCAAGTTTAATTAATGATTGAGGATTAATTTTAAAAAAAATAGTTTCTATTGCAACAGAATCTATTTTTTCATATTTAATTAAAAGTGAATTTAATAAATCGTTGAACATTTCAATGGATTCTTTAAATCCGCTATTTTTTAAATCTAAAGTTCCTGCTTCTAATAAATAAAGTCTGTTTCCAATCGATTCAATGACACTGTAACCAAGTGTTATTGTTCCTGGATCAATACCTATAATTTTCAAAATGTCTTTTATTTATTATAATATTTATACCAATCTTCCAACATATTCATTGCTATTTTTCTATGTCGTAAAAAATCAGTGTGAGCATTTTCATTAGTAAAATTTGTTGTTACAAAAATACCACCTGCTGGAATATTAAAAGTTTTAGCAACATGCAAAAATGCAAAAAACTCCATATTTTCTAAATCAATACCGAGTTTTATAAATTTTGTTGATAAATTAATATCAGTTGTAATGTAGTTACTAGAATTGACTATTAAGGTTTTTCCAGTTGAGATTATATTATCAACTGGTGTGTAACTTTGTTTTTGTAAAAAACTTAATTCAATGTGAGATGCACTTTTGGAATTAACTATTTCAAATAATGGAATTCTTCCGTAACTTCCAGCAGTGCCAATAAAAATTATATTTTTTGGTAATTCTTTTAAAGAAGTTAGAAACTTTGT
Source organism: Campylobacterota bacterium (assembly GCA_030152305.1). Classification (GTDB taxonomy): domain Bacteria; phylum Campylobacterota; class Campylobacteria; order Campylobacterales; family Thiovulaceae; genus Thiovulum_C. The sequence continues at coordinate 206,672 of JASKOM010000004.1, read as the reverse complement.
TAAATTTGTAGCTACTTCAAAAGAACCGACACCGATTGGCTTCGCAAATGAAAAAACCTCATCGCGACCAGCACAGAAAAACATAATAAATTATTTCGTAATTAAACTAGTGATACAGTTGAAAGAGAAATACAAGCTTGAAGATTTTGAAGTTCGTTCAACATAAGTTCAGTTGGTTCGCTATCAGTATGAATAACTGCTAAAGCTTTATGATTTTTATCTCGTCCAAGTCTAAAATCAGCAATATTAATGCCATGTTTTGCAATAATGCTACCGACATCGCCAATAACACCTGGAACATCACTATTTGTGAATAAAATCATTCGACCCGCTGGTTTAATATCAAGTTCAAAACCGTTTATTTCGATAATCCGTTCTTCTCTTTCACCAAATATAGTTCCAGCAATTTGAATAATATCTTTATTAGTTGTTAATTTGATTCCAACTCTATTTTTAAATCCAGATCCAGATGAAAAATTACCTTTTTCGATCAAAATCCCGTTATCTTCAGCAAGAACTTTTGCATTAACATAATTAATATTTTCACCAAGACTTTCTCTTAAAATACCAACAAGAGCTGATGTCTGAAGAGATTCAAAATAAGGAAGAACATCTTCTCCTTCAAGATAAACTTTTACAGATTTAACATTGCCTTTGTTTAATTTAGCAGAAATAAAACCTATTTTTTGAATTAAACTAACAAAAGGTTCTATATTTTTTGGAAGTCCGCCAGAACTAACAGGAAGATTTAAAGCATTTGGATATGCAATTCCAATAGCTGATTCGATTGCTGATTGTGCAGCTTGAAGTGCAATATTTAATTGAGATTCAAAAGTGTTAGCACCAAGATGAGGTGTTACAGTTATATTATTTAAGTCTAAAAGTTTGTGATTTGTTGCAGGTTCTTTATCAAAAACATCGATACCAGCAAATCTAATTTTGCCACTTTTTAAGCCGTCATAAAGAGCTTCTTCGTTATATAAACCACCTCTTGCACAATTAATTAAAACAACACCGTCTTTCATTTTTTCAATTTCTTTGTATGAAATCATATTTGTTGTTTCAGAATTTTTAGGAGTATGTATCGTGATAATGTCGCAATTAAGAATATCTTCAAAGTTTTCAGTATAAGTAATTCCAATATTTGTTGCTTTTGCAGGATCAATATAAGGATCATAAGCAACGATATCCATTTCAAAAGATTTCGCTCGAATTCCTACTCGACTTCCAATATTGCCAAAACCGATGATTCCTAATTTTTTGCCTTTTAATTCATAACCATACCATTTTTCTCGTTTCCAAACACGATCAAGTTTTAAATGATTATGAGCATAAGGAAAAGCTCTCATATTGCTTAACATGTGAGCCATTGTTAGTTCAACTGCTGCGATTGTATTAGCTGTTGGAACATTCATAACGATAATTCCTCGTTTGCTACATTCTGGAATATCGACATTATCAACACCAACACCAGCTCGAACAATAGCTTTTAAATTTTTACTACTGTCTAATAATTTAAAATCTACATCAGTTGAACTTCTAGTAATTAAAACATCAGCATCATTAATATTAATTAATAATTCTGTTTTATTAAGATGAGCTAAATTTTCTACATTAACTCTATTATCATTTTTTAGAAGCTCAATACCTTTTTCATGAATATGATCACAGACAATTATCTTCGGTTTTCGCATTATTTTTTTCCATTGAATTTATTTATATTTTATTTTCGTGAAATATCAATATCATGATATTTTAATTCTGTGGCAATTTTATCAAGTGTTAATTTATTTTGAGAGTCGATAATAAATTTAATTTTATCGCCACTTTCGACAACACGGTATTTTATACCTTTAAGATCATTAAGAACTTGATTGACACAAAAATTTTGATATGGTTCGAGATAACCTGTTGAAATAGAATAAGTAGGAGCAGTAACATTTTTTTCAATTGCTATTGCTATTTTCATAGTTACTTCTGTAACTGGATAATGGTAATCTGTTTTATTATAAGACTGTAATTGCTCTGACCAACTTTGTTTTTTATCAAAATTAGAAACATCACTAGATTTATTATTATCTAGTGATGAAAACAGATCATTTTTTGTTAAAATATTAGATTCGTTAATTCTAGTATTATTAAAATCTTGACTAATATCTCCAACAAAAGTAGAGAGAAAAACCCCCATGCCAAATGCAAAAATAATAATTGGAAAAACTACATGGGGTTGCATTAAATTTTAATCGTTTAAATTATCTTAATTTTTCTTTAATTAATTCACCGAAAGAGCTATTATGTTGATTACTTCCAGCATTAATTTCTTTTAAAAGTTGTTGTTCTTTTGCTCGTTCAACTCTTTTAACAGATAATCTAATTCTGTCTCGTTTTGCATCAATCGAGATAATCATTGCTTCAATATCTTGACCTTTTACAAATTCGTCTTGATTTTGTGTTAGCATATCTTCATTTCGAATTAATGCATCTACATTTTCGCCAATTGTAACAAAAGCTCCGAAGTCTTTTATATCTCGTATTTTACCTTTTACAATTTCACCAGTTCGATGTTTTTTAGCAAATTCTTGGATAGGAGTTTCAAGAAGAACTTTTCTATTTAAAGTAATTTTTCTTGTGCTTGAATCGATATCAGATATTTTAACTTTGACTTTATCACCAACATTTAAATTATCTTTACATCGTGTGTTTTGTTTCCAGTCAAAATCCATATTTTTTAATAGACCTTCAACTTGATCGATTTTTATAAAAGCACCAAAATCAGTTAAGTTCGTAACTTCTCCCTCGATGATATTACCTCGTTTGTATTTTTGTTCAAAAACAACAAATGGTTCAGGTAAAAGTTGTTTTCGGGAAACTCTTAATCTATGTTCAATAGGATTAACTTCAATAACTTTTACATTAATAATATCACCAACTTTTAAGTAATCGGATGGAGTATTTATTTTTTTATCCCAAGAAATTTCAGAAACATGAAGAAAACCTTCTGCACCATTGCCAATATCAACAAAAGCACCATATTTTTCAATATTGCTGACAGTTACTTCTATTTCATCGCCTTCTTCAATTTGTTCTTTGATTTCTAACCATGGATCAACTGTAATAGCTTTAATAGAAAGATTAAATGCTCTTTCTTTGTCGTCATAATTCATAGCTTTAACAGTTACGATATCTTTTGTTTTATGAGTTCTAAAAGGAATAACTTTACCTTTATGGCTAATTTCATCAGCTGAAATATAACCTTTCATGGATCCGTCAATATCGACAACAAGTTTTTCTTTTAATACAGCAATAACTTTTGCTTGGAAAGATTCTCTTGCTAAAATATTTTTTACTGATTCTTGTCGTTTTTTGATTTCATCTTGAATATATCTTTTTCGAGAAACGATAATTAAATTTTTATCTTTATCAACTTTAATAACTTTAGCTCTAACTTTTTTGTCAGATTGAAGTTGTCTATCATTATTTTCTTTTTCATTCTTTTTAGATAAAAAAGCATTTGTAATAGGTAAAAAGAACTTTACACCATTTTCTTCAAGTGTATAACCTTTTTTATTAACATTTTTGATAGTACCATTGATTATCATACCTTCGATTTTTTCAACACCAAGCTCATCAATAAATTTTTTTGTAAGCTCTTGTTCTACAAATTTTGAATATGATACTCTGATGCTTCCACCTTTAGAGCTGGTTACAACAACATTAATAGTATCGCCTTTTTTAAAAAGAAGTTTCCCTTCGCTATCTTGAATTTCTGTTAGAGGAATATACGGTTCTTTTTTTTCGCCAACAGCAATTAAAACTTTACCTTCAGTCTCTCTTATTTCAACTATTTTGCCTTGAATAACTTTATTCAAACCTTTCCCGTCATTACCGAGATAGTTATCCAGCATATCTGCAAAATTTTCGTTGTTTTCCAACTCTTCATTTGTAGCCATTTGACCCATTATCGACCCTGTATCTATTTAAAATTGACAATCTTCATAAATTAATATTTCAAATTTAGAAGTCCTTCATTTCGCAATGAAGTAATTTCTGCTTCATTAATATAAATTTTATAAATTTATATCTCCACAGACTAACCCCGTAGTCATCACGGTTCTATTTACAATATTATACCATTTATTAATATAATAGCTATTATCATTCTAGTAACTAGTGATAATACTATAATTATTAAATTAAATATTTTTAACTTGATAATTATAACAAACGAATCTTTAATATTTTTTATTAATTTTATCTAATGCTGAAATAGTAACTTCTCTAAGTTTTGCTTGTTTTTCAAGAACAGTCATATCATATTCATGATTTTTTCTTATTATTTCCATTGTAATTTCGGAAATTGTAGAAATATTAATATCTCGTTGAGGAGATATAAATTCTTTATTGAGCAACATAGAAATAGCATAAAGCATAGAATCAGTTAAATTTTTCATAGTTCCGTCAATTAATAATCCAAAATTTTGAATAAGCATTGCTGTATGAACTATTAAATGTTCTGTATGAACTATTCTATCAGCCATTTCTCCAATACGATCAGCCATAATTCCTATTTCTGAAGCCATCCATAAGACTCGATTTGCCATTTCGCCAACTTCTTCACCTTTTGAGGCAAATTGATAGCCATATTCCATACCTTTTGAAGCAAATTGATAAGCATCTTTACCCATATGAGATGCAAATTTATAAGCATCGTCTTCGGTTTTCATAACAAAATCATGAGCTTTATCTCTGGTATCAGAAGTAAATTTATATGCATCCATGCTCATATTTGAAGCAAATTTATAAGCATCATCTTCAGTTTTTGAAGCAAATTTATAAGCATTGTCTCTTGTAGAAGATATAAAATCTCCAAATTTAGAAACCAGTCCAGCATTTTTATTAAATAATAAATTACTTTGTTCTACGATTATTACAAAATGTCTTAAATCTTCTAATTTTACATTATCTTCTTTTAGTAATTTATCTGCGACTTTATTAATAATTTCATGTAATTTATATTCTAATGTAGATAAATGTTTTGTTTTTTCTGTTTCCAACAAAACCTCATCAATTAATTCTAAGATACTTTCATTCTGAAATAAAATAGCTAATTTATGAACACCTTGTTTTAATAAAAAAACTTCATCATGATCTTCAGTAAAATCTTTATTAATAATTAATTTTTGTTTAATAGTTTGTTGAAAATCAACCCAACTTAGTTTATTATCTTTCTTGAGAATGTTATAAACTTGTTCAAGAGGAACTATAAACAAAAGTTGTAACCTTTATTATTTATAATAATAGTTAATAGGAGTTGATAATAGATGGGGAGCTGGAAAAAAATCCCAGCAAGAAGATATAGACCAATATTAGTCTAAAGAGTATTGTGTAACTTGTTTTCTATCAACGATGTAAGGAACAAGAGCAATGTGTCTAGCTCGTTTAATTGCATCAGTAACCATATCTTGATGAACTTTACAGTTACCTGTTAGTCTTCGAGGCATAATTTTATATCTTTCAGATAATGAATGTTTATATAAATTCATGTCTTTATAATCGATATAATCAATTTTTGCTTCACAGTATTTGCAGTATCTTTTTTTAAATTTTCGTTTTTCTGCCATTTTGTTATATCCTATTTGTTTTTTTAGAGTATTTATTAGAATGGAACTCTATCATCCATATCGTCAATGTCGATGCTTGGTAATGTTTCTTCTCTAGCTTTATTATGCTGTGGAGCTTTTTGCTGAGTATAAGCAGAACTTTTCGCTGAAGATGAAGCTGAAGCATATGAATTTGAAGTAGAAGCATTATTTTTATTATTATATTGCTGATAATTACTTTGTTGTTCATCGCTATAACTAGCATTTTCGTTACTAGATTTAGAATCGACAAAATCTATTGATTCCACTGAAACGGTATGCTTAGTTTTTTTAGAACCATCTTGAGCTGTCCAGCTTTCTTGAATTAATTTACCCTCGATTAAGATTTTAGAACCTTTGTGAAAATACTGTTGAACAATTTCAGCCGTTCTGCCCCAAAAAGTTAAATCAATAAACATTGTTTCGTCTTTTGTTTCACCGTTTTGAGTTTTAATTCTTTTATTAACGGCAATTGCACTTTTGCCTACGGCTGTTCCGTTTGGTAGGTATTTAAGCTCGATGTCTCTTGTTAGGTTACCTAGTAGAATGACTTTATTCATAGTTTATCTCCTCAAAGTTCTAAATTTACGATCAAAAGAACTATTCTCTTTCGTCGTCATAATCCTCTTCTCTTGGAAGTCTGCCACTAATTCTTTTTTCTTCGATTTTTTTACCGTTTGCAACATCAACCATGTCAGCAAAAGCTTTTAATTCTATTTTTGACTCATAAGTAATAGTCATAAATTTAAGAACATCTTCAGAAACTCTGAAAAGTCTTTCTAATTCTAAAATTGCATTTGTTTCAATTGTGAAATAAAAGACACCGAAATAACCTCGAGTTTGTCTGTCTATTTGATATGCAAGTCGTCTCATGCCGATATCTTTGAAACCTAAAATTGCACCACCATTATTAATGATAACATCTTTAATAGATGCTATTTTTGTCGTAATTTCATCAGCTGAAAGACTAGGTTTAAGAATAAAAATTTGTTCGTAGTTTTTCAATATATATACTCCTTCTGGATTTAAAGCCCTCGTTTTTTGTGTTAAACAGAGCAAGGATTTGTTTTATAGTTTATGGTTTTAATAAAAACTAATTTTTATTTATGAAATATATTTAGCTATTTTTCACAAAAGAGTTGTCCTCAACTCTGAACGAATACTTAATTGGAATTCTAACATACATAATGTTATTATTGCTATTCTTATCGCTATTTAACAAGAGAGTGCAATATGAAAGATAATGATATTGTCGAGCAAACAAAATTAGAACAATTAAAAAAAGAATTTGATAACTGGTTGTTTAACACAGAACAAGATGAACATGAATTTCATCCAAGTGAAATAGCCAATATTTTAAAAATGGTTTATCAAGAAGATCGTGTTCTGTTTTTGACATACATAGAAAGTCTTGATACAGCTTATATTGGTGAAATTATTCTTGAATTACCAGATAAATTAATGAACGAAGTTATCGAACATTTAACACCACAAGAATTATCAGAAGCAACTAATAATCTTGAATCCGATGATGCTTCTGATCTTGTTCGAGAAATTGAATCAATCAGTGGCGATAAAGTTGAAGAAGTATTATCGCTAATTGATGATAATAATAAAATAGAAATCAACAAAATTTTAAAATATAAAGAAGACCAAGCAGGTTCTTGGATGCAAACAGAATTTCTTTATGTTTTTACTCATAACAGTGTTCAAGATGCAATTGTTAAATTACGAGATTTAAAAAAAAGTGAAACATTACGAGAAATTTATCAAGTTTTTATCGTCAATAATGACATGACTCTTTTGGGTTCTATTAGACTTGATGACCTATTAATGTATGAACGATCTGAAAAATTTGTAAAAATTATCGAAGAACGAGAATATCAAAGTGTTTCTGTTCGAGGCACTGAACATATTCAAATAGTTAGTAAATTATTCGAAAATTATAATCTTCAAGTCGTTCCTGTTCTTGATGATAATGGTCGCATGATTGGACGAATTACTAGCGATGATGCATATGACATGATTTCTGAAATTGCAACAGAACAAGTTTATAACATGGCTGGTGTAAATGATAAAGTCGAATCTCAAGAAAAATTTTTAGGAATTGTTAAAACACGAGCTTCTTGGCTTTTAATAAATTTATTCACAGCATTTTTAGCTTCAACTGTTGTTGGTTTATTCGAATCTACTCTTCAAGCTTTAGTTTCATTGGCTGTTCTTATGCCAATTGTTGCTTCAATGGGTGGAAATGCAGGAACTCAAGCGATAACTGTTGTTGTTCGACAACTTGCATTAAATGAAATCGGTCGGGGTGATGGTATGCGAGTTTTACGACGAGAAATTGCAATCGGTTTAACCAATGGCATGATGTTTTCAGTTTTAACAGGATTAACGGCATATTTATGGTTCGGTCAACCAATGCTTGGAGTTGTCATAGGCTTAGCATTAATTATAAATTTAGTTATTGCAGGTTTTTTCGGATCGATTATTCCGTTGAGTTTAAAACAATTTGGATTTGATCCAGCAGTTGGAAGTTCTGTTTTATTAACAACAGCAACCGATATTTTTGGATTTTTTGCATTCTTAGGTTTAGCTAAACTAATGCTATTGTCTTGATTTTTTGTTTCCTGCTTTTTTTATATCAAGCAGGAATAATTCTATTTGCTTATTTTTTATTTTTTAACCTTAATTTATATCTAACAAAATTACCTTCTATTTTTTCTCTTTCTTCAATTTCTTTGTTTTTCATTTCATTTTGAAGCACATTCGAATCATTTAAATCACATTCACGACTTTTTAAAGAATCTTTAAATTCTCTAATTTTTTCAATTCAAACATCAGTTGATGAAGCTGTATGTTTAATTTTAAAGACACCGTTATCAAAAGTAAAAATAAAAGACTCATTTCGACATTCGATTTGACAAATAACATATGGATTTTTGTTTGAGATTTCTATATCAAGTAGATGAAGAAGTTTTCGTTGAGCATGTGAAAATTTATTGTATTGACTTTCGCTACATTGAATACGAAATGTAGCATATTTTGGAATTGCAATCATGTTAGTTATTTACTCCTTTTATATACAATTTTGCACTATTTTACCTTAAAGTTAAGTTTATAACGCAAAGTTATATATTAAATAACTTATACAAAACTTGTTATTTTAAAAATATTTTGATTGTTTATATATCTTACTTAAATTAGTGCTTTGAAGTCTTAATTTATATCTAACAAATGTTCCTTCATATTTTTGTCTTTGTTTAAGTTCTTGTTCTTGAATTTCATTTTGAAGAAAATTTGTAGCTCCTAAATCGCATTCCAAATATTTTATTGATTCTTTGAAACTTATCACTTTTTGAATTAAAGCTTCAGTTGATGAGGTTTCATGTTTTACATTAAAAACACCGTTGTCAAAAGTAAAAATCAAAGATTCATTTCGACATTCGATTTGACAAATAACATACGGATTTTTGTTTGAGATTTCGATATCAAGCAGATGAAGAATTTTTCGTTGAGAATATGAGAATTTATCGTATTGATTTTCATTGCATTTTATACAAAGAGTTGAATATTTAGGTATAGACAACATGATTTTTTCCTTATTATTTCAGTTATGTTTGCTTTGATATTGCTAAACAATCATGCCATTAAATTACTTAATTTTATCTTTATCTACAAAGATTAATCTTAAATAAAATTATATATTTATCGGTTTTATCAAAATATAATTTATGTCAATAAAATATTTTAATTATTAAATTAAACCTAAGTAACCGAATTGTTTCCTAGTTAATATTCGCCAAATTATTAATTATCTTTTAAACGAAAATATTTTATTGTAAAATCTTTTTAATTTTAATAACGGAGTCTATAAAACAAATGAATGCGAAAAATCTTTTTTTTCATAGCATAGGTTTAACAACTATTCTATTTTTTATTAATGGTTGTGGAACCTCTATTGTTATTGAAGATTACACAAAAGTAAATATTGAAAAATCTGCTGTTATTCCTTCAAAAGATGTTTTTCAAAATTATTCAAAACCTAAATTAGTAGTATTTGATTTCGATGATAAAAATATCGAAACAAGTGTTCAAGCTCATTTAGGATCTTCTATTGCAAGTTATTTAAATGGTAAATTATCTGTTAATAATATTGTTCAAGTTATTTCAAGAACTAATAATAACAATCAATCAAAAGAACAATTGATAAAAACAGAAGTTTTAGCAAAAGAAAAATCTATCGAGTTAGATAATAGTGATGTTGGACAAGTTGATTATATTATTGACGGAGAAATAAGTAATGCTTCATATACTTATCAATTTTATGATGAAACTAAACTTGTTGTAGGCGGAAAAACTATTATTTTTCCTCCAAAATATGTTCATACTGCTTGTGTTACAGGAACTTCTAAGATTTATTCATTGCCAGATAAAGTTTCTCAAAAAACTGTTGCTTTTAAAGATTGTAAAAATAATAATGTCGAAGTTAATCCTCTTATTCCTTATACTTGGAAACCTATTATTAAAGATGATGGTTTGGTTCGTCAAGCTGGTGAAAATGCCATTGAAACGGCTTATTACGAATTAATGAACTTTTTTTCAAAAAAAGGTTATATATCAGAAGTTAGAGAAGATGATGGTGAATTTATTATAAAAACTACATTAACAAATAATGACGGTGTTCAAGAAGGTAACGACATCGATATTTATACTATTGAAAATACAGCTAATCCATTTACAAACGAAACTTCGAATGAAGAAATCAAAATTGGTCAAGGTGTTATTTCTAATCAAATATCTACCTCATCAACATGGATAAAAGTTAAAAACTTAGACAAAAGCCGAAAAATAAAATTTGGTGATTTTGTCAAAGTCCATTACGAAGAATCGTTCATGAATAAAATATTAAAATAAAATAAAAAAGTGATAAATATAAAACAAAGATTTTCAAAAGCTTCAACAAGTTACAACTCACAAGGTTTTATTCAGCGAGATATAGCAGAGAATTTAATAAAAAATATAAATATTACAGAACTAGACAGAATAGTTGATATTGGAGCAGGAACAGGAATAATTTGGGAATTATTAAAAAAGAAACCAGATAATTATATATCGATAGATTTTTCAAAAGAAATGCTTGAAAAACATACAGACGATATAAGAATAAAAAAAATATGTGAGAATTTTGATAATAATGAATTTTGGGAATTATTAAAAGATTGGAAACCAACAAAAATTATTTCAAGTTCGGCACTTCAATGGAGTTCAGATATAAAAAAAATATTTGAAAATTTAAATAATTTTACAAATAGTGAAATTTATTTATCGATATTTACAAATAAAACTTTTGTTGAACTTCACGAATATTTAAATATTTTATCACCGATTCCATCAATAGAAAAAATAATCAATACGGCAGATCGTTTTAATTATAAAATAAAAAAATATGAACTCGAGTTTTTAAATTCAATAGATTTATTAAGATATATTCGAGAAAGTGGAGTATCTGGAAGTGTTAATAAAGCTGATTTAAAATTATTGATGAGGTTGAGAGAAACAAATTCGATAAAAAAAATATCAATCGAAGTAATATATTTATATAAAAATATAAATTAAAATTTGTTTAAACAAGTCTTAAATTATCTATTCATAGTTATTATTTTTTGCAAACTTAAAAATCTATCGGTAGAATACTGTAAATAAATTTTTTAGGAGGATTGTTATGAACAACAATTTTTTTAACAACAATCGTGAGAGTGGTTTCCAACAACAACACTCTAATTTTCAGTTTCAACAACAACCAACTCAAGCAGGATACGGTGTAGGTTATCGATCTGATGCTGAATTAGTCTCGTTTATTAAACAGACTTATAAATTATTTGCTGGTGCAATGCTTGCTGGAACAGCAGGAGCATATGTAGGTATTGGAATGGCACCTGTTATTCAGTCAATGTTTTGGCTGTTTTTTATTCTTGAAATTGGACTTTTAATCGGATTGCATTTTGCAAAAAGAACATCACCGTTAAATTTAATAGTTATGTTTGCATTTACATTTGTTAGCGGTTTAACAATTGGACCACTTCTTGCTAAATTTCTAGGAATGGCAGGAGGAACAGCAATAATTGCTAATTCTTTTGCAATGACAACAATTATTTTTGGTGCTTTAAGCATGTTTGCAATTAATACAAAAAGTGATTTTACATCTTTTGGAAAACCACTTTTTATAGCTTTGATCGTAATTGTTGTAGCATCAGTTATTAATATATTTTTAGGTAATCCTATTTTACATATTGCAATTCAAGGTGCAGTCGTATTTTTGTTTAGCTTTTTTATTATATATGACACACAAAATATTATTCAAGGTAATTACGAAACACCAATCGATGGAGCAGTTGCTCTTTATCTTGACTTTTTAAATTTATTCACAGCTCTTTTACAAATATTTGGCTTTTTAAATAAAGACGAATAATAAATTTGAACTCAAATGAGTTTGGCGGTTTATACCGCCTGATCGATGCAAATTTAAATCGATTAAAAGAAGGAATTCGAGTTGTTGAGGACATTTGCAGATTTGTTCTTGACAATGGCGAAATAGCAAAAGAGCTAAAAACATTACGACATTTATCAACACTACTTGACGACGAAAGTCAAAAATATCTTCAGTTTAGAAATATCGCTGGAGATCCTCTCAAAGAATCTTTACATCAAATAGAAAATCAACGAACAACATTACAAGATTTAATTACATCGAATTTAAAACGAGGACAAGAATCGGCAAGAGTTCTTGAAGAAGCTTTTAAATTAATCGATATCGAAAAATCTGAAAAATATAAATTAATTAGATACAGACTTTATGACATTGAGTTAAGATTATTTAATAATTTAATATAAAAAATAATAATTTATTACCATTGCCTTTTGTAACTTTTTCTCGTTTAACCGTTTTTCAAGTTCATCTTTTTTTTGCAATTTCAATCTTCAAGTTAGCTCGTGGATTCTGAATCAAGTTCAGAATGACGGCTTTCGCTTTAGGGATACGATTTTCACAAAAGCAAAACTTAGATTTAATTTTTAACCGACATGTTATGATTTCTATGACATAGGAAAAAATTTATCAAGGAGTTCTTTTGTCTTGTAAAAATATTTATATCACTACACCAATTTATTATGTAAATGATGTAGCTCATATTGGTCATGCTTATACGACTATTATTGCCGATGCTGTAACAAAATATTCTAAGCTTTTAGGATATCGAACTTTTTTATTAACTGGAACAGATGAACACGGTCAAAAAATTGAACAGTCAGCTAAAAAAAATGGCAAATCTCCAAAAGAATATGCCGACGAAATTAGCGATTCTTTTAGAAAACTTTGGGATGATTTCAAAATAGAATATGACTATTTTATTCGAACAACTGACGAAAATCACAAATCTGGTGTTCAGTTTGCCTTTAAAAAAATGCTAGAAAACGGTGATATTTATAAAGATAAATATTCAGGAAATTACTGTGTAAGTTGCGAAGCTTTTTTTACTGATACTCAATTAATTGAAGGTGTTGCTTGTCCAGATTGTGGCAAAGTTACATCTGTTTTATCAGAAGAAAGCTATTTTTTTAGACTTTCGAATTACACAGAAAAATTATTAACTCATTATCGAGAAAATCCTGATTTTATCTTGCCTCATTCAAAACGAAATGAAGTTATCGCATTTGTTGAAAATGGCTTAAAAGATTTATCCGTAACTCGAACAAGTTTTGATTGGGGTGTAAAACTTCCAGCTGAAATGAATGAACCTCATCATGTTTTATATGTCTGGCTTGATGCATTATTAAATTATGCAACGGCTCTCGGTTATGGAACAGATAATTCAAAAATGGAGTTTTGGCAACCAAAATTACATCTTGTCGGAAAAGATATTTTGAGATTTCATGCGATTTATTGGCCCGCATTTTTAATGAGTCTCGGTTTGAAATTGCCTGATCATATTGGAGCTCACGGTTGGTGGACTCGCGATGGTCAAAAAATGAGTAAATCGATCGGAAATGTCGTTAAACCTCGAGATGTTGTCGAAACTTATGGTCTTGATCCGTTTAGATATTTTTTATTGCGAGAAGTTCCATTTGGTCAAGATGGCGATTTTTCTGAAAAAGCTCTTATTAATCGAATAAATGGTGATCTAAGTAATAGTTTAGGCAATTTGCTTAATCGACTTCTTGGAATGGCTGAAAAATATTTCGATTTTAAATTCTCGTCGAAATTAGCTGTTTTTAAAAATGAAGAAATCGAAATCGAGAAAATTATTTCACGGTTAGAAGATTTAATGTTTAAATTGCAAATTCATAAATATCTTGAAGATGTTTGGGAAATTTTGGCAATTGGAAATCGTGTTATTCAAAATAGCGAACCATGGAAAAAAATCAAAACAAATCCTGAACAAGTTGAATCGCTTTTAGATTTTATCGCTAATTTATTAGCAAAAGTTTCTATTTTGCTTTATCCGATTATTCCAGATAGCAGTAAATTAATTGCAAAATCGCTCGGCATTGAAATTTCAGCTGAAAATTATGATTTGTTAATTCGCAAATCTCAAAAAATCGAATCGTTTAATTTAACGGTTGTTCCGCCACTTTTTCCAAAGTTTGAACCAAAAATCGAATCGAATAATATTTCTCAAAAAAATAATATTGTTCAAAATAGTCAAATTGAAGAAAATTTAGCTCCACTTGAAGAATTATCAGGTGATGGTTTAATCTCGATTGATCAGTTTAAAAATGTTTCAATGCGAGTCGGTAAAATCGTTTCTGTTGATGAGGTCGCAAAAAGCAAAAAATTATATAAATTGCGAGTTGATTTAGGCGAATCGCGACCACGACAAATTATCGCAGGAATTCGTGAATTTTATTCGGCTGACGAATTATTAAATAGTCAAGTTTGTGTAGTTGCAAATTTACAACCTGCGAAATTAATGGGATTAACTTCTGAAGGCATGATTTTAGCCGTTAAAGATAATGACGGTCTTTCGTTAGTTCGACCTGAACGAGAACGAAAAAACGGTTCGAAATTATCGTGAAATTAAATAAGCCAAAATATCATTTTTTTAAAAATACGAAATATGCACTTGATGGCTTAAAAGATGCCTTTCAAAATGAAAGTTCTTTTCGTTTGCAAATATTAGCTTTTATATTTTTTGGAATAACAGCTTTATATTTGCCAATCGAAAATATTTATAAAGCTATTTTAGTCGTTTCGCTTTTTTTTAATATTATCGCTGAAACGATTAATTCGGCAATTGAACGAGTTGTCGATTTATGCACAAGTGAAATTCATCCGTTGGCAAAAAATGCAAAAGATTTAGGAGCGACAATCGTTTTTTTAACGATTAATTTAACGATTTTGATCTGGATTTTAGTTTTGGCTTTTGCATTTAAAATAATTTAAAAAATAAAAAATATATATGGAGAAATTATGGATTTATCTAAGATATTAATAGTTGGTAGCGGAGCAAGAGAATATTCAATGGCTCTTGCAATAAAACGAGATCCCCGTGTCAAAGAGCTATTTTTTGCACCTGGTAATGGAGCAACTTCGAAATTAGGCGAAAATATAAATATTTCTGATTTAAATAAATTAGCTGATTTCGTTGAGAAAAAAAATATTAATTTAACGATTGTTGGTCCAGAACAGCCTCTTGTTGATGGAATCGTCGATATTTTTGAAGAGCGAGGTTTGAAAATTTTCGGAAGTTCAAAACGAGCTTCTCAACTTGAAGGTTCAAAAGTATTCATGAAAAAATTTCTTAATCGTTATGATATTCCGACTGCTAAATTTCTTGAAACCTCATCGATTGAACAATCTTATAAATTTATTGAAAATTTAAATTTACCAATTGTTATAAAAGCTGATGGTTTATGTGGTGGCAAAGGTGTAATTATCGCAACAAGTTACGACGAAGCGAAAAAAACAGTTGGCGAAATGTTAAGTGGTAATTTATTCGGTTCAGCTGGTCTAAAAGTTGTTATCGAAGAATTTCTTGACGGTTATGAATTATCGGTTTTTGCTATTTCTGATGGTGAAAATTTTAAATTATTGCCTCCAGCTCAAGATCATAAAAGATTATTAACTGGTAATGAAGGTCCAAATACAGGCGGAATGGGTGCTTATGCTCCAACTCCTTTAATTGATAATGAATTAATGGAAAAAATCGAAACTAGAATTATTCGTCCAACACTTGACGGAATGCGACGAGATGGAAATCCATTCAAAGGTGTTTTATTTGCTGGTTTAATGATCGTAAATAATGAACCTTATACTCTTGAATTTAATGTTCGTTTCGGTGATCCAGAATGTGAAATTCTTATGCCGTTATTCGAAAGTTCAGTCGCTGAAATGTTATATTTGGCTTCTGATAATAGACTCGCTGAAATCGATATAAAAATCTCAAATAAAAAATCAGTTGGTGTTGTTATTGCAAGTAAAAATTATCCATATAGTTCATCGCAACCCGCTGAAATCGTTGTTGATGAGGTAGTTCATAAAAATGAAATAGGTGAACATAGTCATATTTCTTATGGCGGTGTTTCAAGTGATGAAGATGGAAAATTATTTGCAACTGGCGGAAGAGTTATCGTTGCTGTTGGTGTTGGTGATAATGTTCAAGAAGCACGAGATCGAGCATATTTATTAGCTGGGCAAATTCATTTTGCAGGAAAACAGTTCAGAACAGATATAGCTTATCAAGCTTTAAAATAAAGGATGTTTTAATGGCAAGATTATTTAAACGACCAGAAAATGAAAAAAATAAAAGCTCAAAAGATAGTTCAGCGATTTTAATTCCTCAAAATTTAGCAGAAACAAAACTTTTACGAGCAATCGGTAATGGTCCAGAACTTTTATTTATAAAAAGTTTAGAGACAATTTTAAAATTAGGTGATTTTGATGATTTTAAATATATAAGTGAAGAAATCGCAAGAAATTTATTTGAAGAAATTCTAAATCATGAACCGTTTTTAGCTAGAGAAAAAGAGACTAACGAAAAAGAAAATAGCGATCTTGAGTCTTTGACAAGATATTTAAATAAATTATTATTAACTTATAGACTTGGTTATGTTCAATTGCATATATCAACAGATGATAGCAAAAAAATGGGTTTTGAAATATATTTATATGATTCGATGACTGTTTTATTTGGCAAAAAAGTAAAACTTGAAGAAGAAACAGTTTGTTCTTTTTATGAAATGTTGTTTCAGCTACTTTTTTCTAAAATATTTAACGATAATGTCGAAGTTCGCGAAAAATTTTGTTCAATATCAAGTGAAGATAATCGCTGTATATTTGATATGAAATTTAACTAAAAATTAATTAAATTTGTGGGAAATATTTTTCCCGCAAAAATATATAAATATATTATGTGATAGAATTTCTACTATCTTAAATATTAATGAAAGCTATACATGGATTTAACTATTGTTACTACTTATTTTTTCCCTTCTATCTCTATTATTTCGAGTTCTTTAGCTGTTTATTTATATAAAAAATTTAAAAATAACGAAGTCTTGTTACAAAAGACTTATGAGCGAATGACCGAAGAAAACAAAGAAAAAGATCGAGTTTTATCATTATTTGATGTTGGCGAAATAGTCATGTTTAAATGGAAAAATGACCCTAATTGGTCCGTTGAATATGTTTCTCGCAGTGTTAATAAAGTCTTTGGATACGAACGAAATTTATTTCTTAAAAGTGAAGTTAAATATTCGTCTGTTATTCATCCAGATGATTTAAATATCGTTATTAAAGAAGTTACTGAATCTGTTATTTCTGGTAAAAAATTTTTCACCCATCGACCTTATCGAATAATTACAAAACAAGGTGAAATTAAATGGCTTCTTGATAGCACGAGAATTTTACGAGATGACAACGGTGAAGTTACTCATTTCTTAGGTTATATTTCTGATATAACTTATATTAAAAATAGCGAACTTGAAATCGAAGCATCCAGAAAATTATTTCAAATTGCTATCGAAGGAAACGGCGACGGACTTTGGGATTGGAATATTGCAAAAAATCATGTCTCTTTTTCTAAAGAATGGAAAGCAATGTTTGGTTTCGAAGATAACGAAATTGGCAATGATTTATCAGAATGGTCAAAACGAGTTCATAAAGATGATTTAGCAACTGTCCAGAAAGATATTTCTGATTATTTATCTGGCAAATCTGATAAATATATTAATTCTCATCGTGTTTTATGCAAAAATGGTAATTTTATTTGGGTTCTTGATCGTGGAATTGCTATCGAATGGGATAGTTCTGGCAAACCAACAAGAATGGTTGGAACTCATTCAGATATTACAGAAAGTAAAAAACTTGAAGAAAGTTTAATAAAAGCTCGAGATGATGCAGAATCGGCAAATCGTGCAAAAAGCTCTTTTCTTGCAAATATGAGCCACGAAATTCGAACTCCTTTAAATGGCATTATTGGTCTTATCGATTTAACTCTTGGAACAATTTTAAATGAAACTCAAAAAGATTATTTGTCAAAAGCTAAGACCTCATCAAAGGCTTTATTAAATATATTAAATGATATTCTTGATTATTCAAAAGTTGAAGCTGGAAAAATAGAACTCGAAAATAATCCTTTTTCTATTAAAAAAACTGTTCAAACTGTTTGTGATTTATTTCAGTATCAAGCCGAAGAAAAACATCTTAAATTAACTTGCAATATTAATAATGATATTCCGAATAATCTAAAAGGTGATACTTTGCGATTATCTCAAATATTAAATAATCTCGTTGGAAATGCTATTAAATTTACTGATTACGGCAAAGTTGAATTAGATGTTTCGATTAATAATAAACTAGATAATATTATCGAACTGAAATTTGAAGTTAAAGATAGTGGAATCGGTATCGAACAAGAAAAACTTCAAAGATTATTTCAACCTTTTTCTCAAGCCGATAATTCTCACACTCGAAAATATGGTGGCACAGGTTTAGGTTTAGTAATTTCTCAACGACTTGCTAATTTATTTGGTGGTAAACTTTCTGTTAAAAGTGAAAAAGGTATTGGAAGTAATTTTTATTTTACAGCAAAATTTGAGATTCTTCCTATGTCAACAGTTGATAATTCTGAATTAAATAATGACGATGAGGTCGGCTCAATCGAAGGTATTAAAGTTCTTCTTGTTGAAGACAATGATATTAATTTAATTGTTGCATCAAAAAATCTTCAAAAATTTGGAGTCATTTATGAAACAGCAAAAAATGGTGCAGAAGCAACAGAATTAATTGAACTAAAAGGTGGCGATAAATTTGATTTAATCCTGATGGATATTCAAATGCCAATTATGGACGGTTACACAGCAACACAACATATTAGAAAACTTTATTCAAAAAATCTGTTGCCAATTATTGCAATGAGTGCAGCCGTTATGAAAGAAGATCGCGAAGAAGCTTTCAGAGTTGGAATGAATGATCATATTTCAAAACCTTTTAAAGCAATTGATTTAAAAAAGATGATTTATAAATGGAGTAAAAAAACAAATTTAATAAATCACATTAAACAAGATAAAATAAAAACAACAGAATTTTTACCTAAAGCTGAACCTATTAAACGAGTTATTAAATTAATAGATCCTAAACAAGGTATGGAATATTTATTAGATGATGAAGATCTTTATTATCAACTTCTTGATAGTTTTTACAAAAAATACAATCTTGCACATAAATATTTAAAAGAATTATTTGATAATAACAAAATAACTGATGCAAAAAGTTATTTACACACTATTAAAGGTTTAAGTGGTCAAATTTCTGCTCAAGCTCTTTTTAATGAAGTTAAATATCTAGAATCCGAAGTTATTACTGGAAATATTCCCAATTTATCCAAATTTGAACAAATTATCACTGAAGTTTTAGATGAAATTAATTATTTGATTTCTGAAAAATATAATAAAAATATTCAAACAACTTCTGTTCAAACATTAAATTACAATCAATGTCAATCTATTTTTTTTGAACTCGAGGAACATTTAAAACATTCAGAAGCGATACATTACAATGATATAGTTGCTTTTAAAGATTGTCTTCATTCTTATGCATCTGTTGATGAGGTAAATCAATTTTTTAATTACATTGAAAATTATGATTTTAGGGAAGCTATGAATTGTTTAGATAAAATAAAAACAATTCTTATAAAAGATTCAACATTAGAAAAATAATATTCATGTTAAATATGTATTTCAAGAAAGGCTGATTGTGAAATCAGAAAAAAAAAGAATATTAATCGTTGATGACGAACCGTTAAATATAAAAATAATGGCTTCTTTGTTATTCGAAGATTACAGCTTAAAAATAGCTAACAATGGTTTAAAAGCAATAAACATAGCAAAACATGAAGACATCGATTTAATTCTTCTTGATGTTTTAATGCCTGAAAAAAGTGGTTTTGAAGTTGCTCAAGAATTAAAAAACGATCCTCGAACACAAAAAATAGATATTATGTTTGTAACTTCAAAACATGAAAAAGAAGCTGTTATCGAAGGTTTTAAATTAGGAGCTGTTGATTTTGTAACAAAACCGTTTAGCAAAGAAGAATTAACCATAAGAATAAACAGGCATATGGAAAATATTTCGCTTAAAAAACAGTTAATAGAAAATATAACAGAACAAAAACGACAACTTGCAATAATTAATAAATATGTTAATTATTCAACGACTGATTTATACGGAAATATAACAGCTGTTAGCGAAGCATTTTGTAATTTTTCAGGATATTCTGCTGAATATTTAATTGGAAAAAATCACAAAATTCTAAAGTCAGGTTTAACAAGTCAAGAAATTTATCAAAATTTATGGAAAACTATTTTTGAAGAAAATAAAACTTGGCAAGGTGAAGTTGTTAATAGAAAAAAAAATGGTGATTTGTATCATATAAATTCGACTATTTCATCGGAATACAACGAAGATGGAGAAAAAATCGGTTATATCGGTTTTTACGAAGATATTACTGATAAAAAAATGAATGAAAAATTAGCTCAAACAGATCATTTGACACAACTTTATAATCGTCAAAAATTAGATTCAGTGCTTAATATCGAATTTGATTCTGCCGAAAGATTAGGAACTAATTTGTCGATTCTAATGCTTGACATAGATAGATTTAAATTAGTTAATGATCAATATGGTCATCAAGTCGGTGATATAGTTTTAATAGAATTTTCACAAATTATTATTAACGAAATAAGACGATCAGCTTTTGTTGGAAGATTTGGAGGCGAAGAATTTTTGATCATTTTATCAAATACAAATTTACAAAATGCGATGTTTCTAGCTGAAAAATTAAGAAACAAAGTGTCCGACTTTATATTTTCAACAGTTGGACATAAAACAGTAAGTATTGGAGTAAGTTCATACAAATCTGGAGATTATCTTCAGTCTCTTATAAAAAGAGCTGATGATGCTTTGTATGTTGCAAAAAATAATGGAAGAAATTTAGTGAAAGCTATTGATTAAACTTTAAGAAATTAATCTTTAGACGATAATTTTCACTAGAATATCAACTACACTAAAAGAGGGAGATTCTTAAAATGGGTTTTATAGTTAATACTAACACAACAGCAATGATTGCTACAACACAGTCAAACCTTAATAGCAGAGGTTTAACATCATCATTAGAAAGATTAAGTTCTGGATTGAAAATTAACCGAGCAGCTGACAATGCTTCAGGCTTAGCTATTGCCGATTCACTTAGATCACAAGCTAATTCGCTTAAACAATCATTAAATAATGCAAATGAGGCAGTTGGAATTATTCAAATTGCAGATAAAGCAATGTCTGAACAAGTTGCAATTGTTGATACAATCAAAACAAAAGCTACACAAGCAGCTCAAGACGGTCAATCAACATCATCAAGAAAAGCTATTCAAAGTGATATCAGATTATTAATGAATCAACTTGATAATATCGCTGGAAATACTAGTTATAACGGCAAACAACTTTTATCAGGAAATTTCGTAAATAAAGAATTTCAAATTGGAGCATATTCAAGAAATGTTGTAAAAGCATCAATTGAAGCAACTTCAACAGATAAATTAGGTCATGTTAGAGCTGAAACAACTGCAATTAACAAAATAACTGAAGGAACTTCAAAATTAACTTTTGAAGGAACACATATTCCAAATAACTCAATGACACTTGAAAGTGTTGAAATAGGCTACAAAGCAGGTCAAGGTGTTGGAAACTTGGCAGAAGTTATTAATAAAAATAGTTCTGTTCTTGGAGTAAGAGCTTCTTATAAAGTCGAAGCTTTAGGAAGTAAAGCTATTGAGGATGGTTCTTCAGTTAAAAACTTGAAAATAAATGATATTGAATTTGGTAATCTAACAGATGTTAAAGCAAATGATGCTGACGGTAGATTAGTTGCTACAATTAATGAAGCTAAAGATGAAACTGGTGTTTTTGCAGCTATTGACGAACGAGGACGACTAAAATTAACATCAATTGATGGTCGAGGAATCAAAGTAGAAAGCGATGCAAATGCTAATGGTAAATCATTTGAGGATGACTTCGGAATTAAAGGTGATGGCACTTTCTACGGCGGTCGATTAACTCTTGTTACAAATGGAGCGATTGACATTCGTGTTACAGATATGGCTGGTGGCGCTCTTGAAACAGCAATGAACAACGGAGCTATGACCGAAGCTAACTTTAACTTAAGAGGAACATTAAATGGTTTTTCTTCGTTACAAGCTGATGCAATGGGTGCTTTTGCAAACGAAAATCATTTACTTTATGAAGATTCAACAGTTTTTGGTAATAATTTACCTGATGATAATAGTCCAATTGGTGCTGGTGTAACAAGTCTTGAAGGTGCTATGGCTGTTATGGATATCGCTGATTCAGCTATTAAACAATTAGATTTAATTCGATCTGGTTTAGGTTCTGCTCAAAATGAACTTGAAGCGGCAATTAGCAATATTAGTGTTACACAAACAAATGTTAAAGCTTCTGAATCTATTATTAGAGATGTTGATTTTGCAGAAGAAAGTGCTAATTTCTCAAAAATGAATATTCTTGTTCAATCTGGAAGTTATGCATTAACTCAAGCTAATGCTGTTCAACAAAACATCTTAAAACTTTTACAATAATATAACTAAAAGACTCAAGTCAAGATTTTTTAAACAATATATTTCATAAAATCTTGACTTTTTATATTATTTTTTTGATACAATACGACAAATCAATTTTAAAGGATTTACAAAATGTCAGTGTTTATAACAGATACCTGTATTAATTGTGGTGCTTGTATAGATGAATGTCCAGTTGAAGCAATTGTCGATGAAGATGAAAATCCAACAGGACAAGAATATCACTATGTTCATAGCAACAAATGTGTAGAGTGTGTAGGACATCATGATGTTCCAGCTTGTGCTACTGCATGTCCAACCGAAGGTTGTATCGTTTGGAACGAAATAGGTTCTTCACCATCTCACAGAGATGATGTTACATCAGTTGCTAGATCTAAAAAATCTCCAGTCGTTCAAGACTAAATCTTTTATATTAAAAACATATGTCATAAATTTTATTTGACATATGTTCTTCTTCCTATTTTATTACTTTGGTAGATCCGTTTTTAACTTTTCTATTAAACTTTCAGACAATTCTTCTTTTTTAGGAATAATTATATTTGCTTTTAGATATAAATTTCCTGTTTCTAATGTTTTTTTGTTAAAAAACCCACCATCTTTTATTCTAAATTTCTGACCATTTTTTACACCAGCAGGTATATTTATTTTGACTATTTTATCAATAATAGTATTAACTGATAATTCACCTCCAAATATTGCCATTCTAAGTGAAATATCAATATTTTTGATGAGGTCATCATCTAATATTTCATAGTCATTTTCTGGTTTTATAGTAATTATTAAAATCAAATCACCTAATTGTTTGCCGTAATTATTGCCTTTGCCTTTAACTCGCAATTTTTCACCATCACGAATACCTTTTGGAATATTAATTTCAAGTTCATCGCCTTGAAGTCTTACTTTTTCCAATCCGCCTGTTATAGCTGTTTTAATACTAATTTGCAATCTAGCTTCAATGTTTAAATCTTCTACATTTGTAAATCCGCTAAATCCACTATGTTTAAAACCACTACCAAAAGGATTTCCACTAGGATTATTTTTAAATAAATGTTCCCAAAAATCATTAATATTGACATTAGAATTAGCTTTTGATGATTCATTGAAATTGTGATTACCAAACATGGTGTTACCAAGTCTATCGTATTGAGCTCGTTTTTTCTCGTCGCCTAAAATTTCATATGCACCATTTATTTCTTTAAATTTGTCTTCAGCTTTAGCATTTTTATTTATATCTGGGTGATATTGTTTAGCTAATTTTTTATAAGCTTTTTTGATTTCATCTTGTGTTGCATTTTGTGTAATACCTAAAATATCATACAAATTTTTATTCATTATTTTTCCTTTCATTTCTAATTATTATATAAATTATATCATATATATTGAGTCTGTTTGGTTCAAGTATATACATTTTATTGTTAATTAAATAGATAGATTTATATATAAATATTTATTTTGTTAATCAATTTCTTTTGTTTCATATATTTGATAGAATTATAATAACTTATAAAAAATAATTACAGCGGAGGCAATAAATAACATGTTATGTGTCTATGCTTTTACTAAAGGTGTTATGAACATTATCGAAGAACGAAAAGATAAAAAACGAAGTCGCAAAGAACGAGCAGATTTCTTTTTTGATTCATTAAGTGATGAAACTTATCTTGATTTAATTAGATCTCAAATTGAATTTTTAATTGACGAAGGTTATAAATATAGCGAACAGCTCGAAATAATTAATCGCGAATCAGGTCGAAGCATTAAATATGATGCTTATACAAAATTTGTAAAATTATTTATTCTTGAAAAACCAGAAAATTTATTTCAAAGCCGTGAATTTAATCGTCATTATCGGGGTCATAATAGTCGTGCAAAAAACGAAGATCAAGATTTAGAAGAAGATGTTGTTCCTAAAAAACGAATTCATCGAGAAGAACGGGTTTCTAGTTTTGAGTCTAATAATTCTCAACCAATTATAAAAAGACAAATTGAAAATCCAGAACCTGTTAAAGCTGTTAATCAAACTCAAATAAAACGAGAGCCGATTCCTCAAGCTGTTTCTCGTCCAAATCGAGTTGTTTTTCAACATCAAGCTATGCCAGATGTATCGGAATTATATTAATTGTTATCATGAAATTTGAACAAATTAATTTTGCAAAACAGACAAGTATTCGTATCGGCGGAATCGTTAATGTTGCAATTATCGAATCGGCTGACGAATTCAAAAATTTTAATAATTATAAAATCATTGGTGGCGGAAATAATTTATTAGTTAGTGAAAATCCAGAAACTAAATTAATGATGCTTTCTAAAAATTTTGATTATATTTATTTAGAAAATAATATTTTACGAGTTGGTGGAGCTACTCCAAATGGCAAAATTTTTAACTTTGCTAAAAAAAATAATTTAACAGGTTTTGAATTTTTACAAAATATTCCATCGAGACTGGGTGGTTTAATAAAAATGAATGCTGGAATGAAAAATTATGAAATTGCAAATATAATTCATTCTGTTTCTACTTTGTCAGGCAAAAAAAACCGTGCAGATATAAATTTTAAATATCGATTTAGTGGAATCGATGAACCAATTATAGAAGCTGAATTTATCGCTAATAATTTTGGTTTTTCTCATGAACTTGTTGAATTATTTAAAAATATGAGATCTAATCAACCAAAAGAACCAAGTGCAGGAAGTTTATTTAAAAATCCTGAAGGTTATTCAGCTGGAAAATTAATCGATGAGGTCGGTTTAAAAGGTTTTAGAATTGGCGATATGGCTTGGTCAAATATTCATGCAAATTTTTTAATTAATTTAGGCGGTGGCAAATTTCACGAAGCAATCGAATTAATTAATTTGGCAGAAACTCGTGTTTTTGATAAATTTGGTGTTAAATTAACAAGAGAAGTTTGCATTGTGTTATAAAAAATATATAAAAATGAGTTTAAGCTTTTTGTAAGGTAAAGTTTTATACAATTTCGCTCGTAATCAGAAGTTGATTATTGTTTGTCTTGTTAGCTCAGGTGGTAGAGCATCTCACTTTTAATGAGGTGGTCGTTGGTTCGATTCCAACACAGGACACCATTTTGAGACCCTTTCGTCTAGTCTGGCCAAGGACAATATCTCTTCAAGGTAAAAACAGCGGTTCAAATCCTCTAAGGGTCGCCAAAGAGTGAATGAATTGATTACAAAACATGGTCGGTTAGCTCAGTTGGTAGAGCTCCACCCTTACAAGGTGGCTGTCATAAGTTCGAGTCTTATATCGACCACCATAAATTAGCAGCGGTAGTTCAGCGGTTAGAATACTGGCCTGTCACGCCGGGGGTCGCGGGTTCAAACCCCGTCCGCTGCGCCACTTCCTTACATATTCCACAAATAAAAAAATCACAAAATAAAGAGTTCTAATTGTTTCCAGATGATTGGTTTTCATATCTAAAAGATAGTTTTAAGCAAGAATCTTTTAAAAAGTTAAAAGAATTTATAATTCAGGAACGATTACTTTTTAATATTTATCCACCTCAAGAAGATATATTTAGAGCATTTATAGAAACTCCTTTTAATTCTGTTAAAATTGTTATATTGGGTCAAGATCCATATCACGGATTTGGTCAAGCTCACGGATTAGCTTTTTCTGTAAAAAATGGTGTTCCGATTCCGCCATCATTAAAAAATATTTTTGAAGAATTAAATAATGATTTAGGTTTTGTTGCTCCAGATAATGGAAATTTAACATTATGGGCAAATAGAGGTGTATTTTTATTAAATACAGCTTTATCTGTCCGTGAAGGATTGCCAAATTCTCATAAAAATCAAGGTTGGGAAGCTTTTACAAATAGTGTTGTATCAGCTTTGTCATTACATAAAGAAAAACTTGTTTTTATTTTATGGGGAAACAATGCAATTGAACGAGAATTTTTAATTGATAAAACCAAGCATTTTATTATAAAATCACCTCATCCGTCTCCGTTATCTGCTTTTAGAGGTTTTTTTGGTAGCAAACCTTTTTCTAAAACAAATCAATGGCTTTTATCTCAAGGAAAGATTCCAATTAATTGGAATTTAAATAAGTAATAAATTGATGAAATATTTAAATAAAGAATCCTTTTTTATTAGTCAATTTGATTCTAAGTTAATAGGTGATGATGGAGCAATAATTAATCATGAAATTATTGTCGGGGATGCTTTTTTTGAAAATGTTCATTTTAAACGAAATTGGTTGTCTTTAAATGAAATAGCTTATAAATCTGTTGCTGTAAATATTTCTGATATTTATGCAATGAATGCAATGCCAAAATTTGCAATTTTAATTATCGCAATTCCAAAAGATTTTTCAAAAGAAAATTTAATTGAATTAGCTTCAGGTTTTAAACAGGCAGAAAAAGATTTTAAATTTGAAATAATCGGTGGTGATACGATAGCTAATAATAAATTAGATATTTCTTTGACAGTTATTGGAAAATTAATCGGAAAACCTCTCAAACGAAATGGGCTTAAAAATAAAGATTTTATAGCATATACAGGAATAGTTGGCAATTCAGCAAGAGATTTAGATCGATTGTTAAAAGGTTGGCATATTTCGAAAAAATCGATTTTTGTAAAACCAAAATTGCAATTTAAATTTATAAAAAGATCAGCTAATTTGTTTTCAGCAGGATTAGATATTTCTGATGGATTATGTTCAGAATTAAGTCATTTATCTAAAATGAGTAAAATTGGAATAAATATTTTAAAAAAATTTAATCGAAAAATAGGTTGTTCAGGCGAAGAATATCAATTATTATTTGGAATTAATCCAAGAAATTTAAAAGAAGTTTTAGCAATTGGACGAGCAACAGGCACAAAAATTAATATTATCGGTAGAGCGATTAGAGGTTCAAGATTTAAAAATAAATGCAAACCGAATCATTTTTAATTTAAAATATTAATCGTATTTTCTTCCGTGCAATAACACGGAAATTAGTTTAATTACTTTTTAATAGTCTAGCTATTTTTATAGAAAACATCGCACCTTCATTTATATTTTTTACATTTAATTCACCGTTAAAATTATGTTCTATTATCATTTTTGAAATATATAAACCTAATCCTCTACCAACTGATTGATGTTTTGTTGTGAAATATGGCTCAAATATTCGATCAATAATTTTTTCTGGAATTCCTCCACCGTTATCAGCAAAATCTAATATTATATAGTTTTCATCTCGGTAAAGTTTAATAAATATATACGGATTATTAACTTTTCTTTCGTTAAATACATCTTTTGAGTTTTTTATTAAATTAATAATAACTTGACTAAACTGGTTTTTTGAACCTCGGAGTTCTTCATCGTTGATAATTTCTTTGATTAATTTAATCGATTCGATATTTGTTCCTGATAAAGTAACTGCTATTGCTCCATCAATCATATTGCTTATATAAAAATCTTCTTCAGTATCATTGCCTTTGAAAAAATTTCTGAAATCGTCAATAGTTGAAGATAAATAATTAATCTGTTTCATTGAATCGTTTGATAAATTAATTATATATTCTTCGTCGAGTTCGCCAAAATAATAGGCATTTTCGATATCTTGAATTGATAAAGCAAGATTATTCAAAGGTTGTCGCCAATGATGAGAAATATTGCCAATCATTTCACCAAGAGCTACTAATTTTGATTGTTGATAAATTAATTTATCTTTTTCTCGATTTTTTTCAACTTCTTTTGAGATCTTTTTTCTAAGTGATAAATTTAAATTTCTTAATTCATGTTGAAGTTGTTGTTCGATCATAACTAAATATATTAATATTAATAAAAATAAAATAGAAACAGATATTAATATATAAAAAATAGCATTAATAATTGAATTATTATTATAAAATTCTTGAGTCATAACTGTTTCGAAATCAACAATATATTTTAAAGTTTCACCTTTTGTTAATTCGATAAGTAAATTATCAATCATGATTATTTCAGAAATAAGATATGTTAATCTTTCTGTTTCTTGATTATCTTTTATTTTTTTGCATTTTTCTAATGTTTCTTGAAGATTAATATCGCGACTAGAAAACCAAATAAAAACATCTCGATAAATATCAAGTATATTAATATCTGATTTTATATAATTTAAATGGTTATTTGTTATATTTTTTATTCTTGACAAAAGTGAAATATTTCTCGTTTGAATAGTTTGAATCGAATATTTTTTATTCTCAAAACTCAAGTCTATTTGTAAAACCATACTTTTAATATAATTATTCGATTCAATCATATTTTTAAAAAAAGAGCTTTCTTTAACGAAATATAATTCTCGTTGAAATAACTTTATCTTTTGTTGCAACGGTTCAAGCTGATTTGACAAAATAACATTATCTATTTCGTTGTCAAGAAGCTTTAATTTATTAATGCCATTAAAAAATTTATAGCCATTTAGTGAATTTTCGTTTAAATAAATCCAATAGCCAATCGTGATAAAAAAAAATACTATTGTTGTAATTAAAATTACAGAAATTTGCAAATATCTTGAGTTGTTGAGTTTTAGTTCCATTTGTGAAGAATAGCTCCCATTTCAATATGATGGGTATATGGAAATTGATCAAAAACAGCCATTTTTATAATTTTATGACTATTTACAAGCACGGTTAAATCACGATGTAAAGTTTCAGGATTACATGAAATATAAATAATTTCGTCGTATCGAGATAATAATTTCAAAGTTTCGCTGTCAATTCCAGCTCGTGGCGGATCAACAAAAATCGAATCAAATTTCAAATTATCTAAATTTATATTTTTAAATCTGAAAAATTCTCGTTCTCGATTTATTGCCGAAGTAAATTCTGCACTGCTAACTCGAACAAAATCGATATTTTTTATATTATTTATATCTCTATTTTTTTCAGCTCCTGCAATTCCAGATTTTGCAACTTCGGTAGCCAAAACCCATTTAAATTTATTCGATAACGGAATTGTGAAATTACCATAACCGCAATATAATTCAGTCAAACTTTCGCCACCACTAGAATTTTTAACGACCCAATTTATCATTTGTTCATTTACTTTTGGATTTGGTTGAGAAAAACTGCCTTCTTCGGCTTCCAATTCATATATTTTATTCGAATCGTGAATTTTTATAAATTGAGAAATCGATGATTTATTTATAATTTTTCGTTCGCCTCGACTTCGTCCAATAATAAAAATATTTAATTTTTCACTTAAATTTTTAGCTAATTCAAGCCAAATTTCGTCAAGTTTTTTATGATAAATCAAAGTTACGATAACTTCGTTGTTATCTAAACTGCCCAAAAATTCTATATTAAATAATTTTCGTTTTAAAATTTGCGATTGCGAAAGTTCAATTCGAAGCGGTTCGAATATTTTTTCGATTGGACTTATTAACATTGGACATTCAGAAAGTCGAAGCAACGAATTATTAAAATTTCGCATCGAATAAAATACCTCATCGCCAAGATGAAAAATTCTAAATTCGGCTCGACCGCGATATTTCGAATCGCCAGATCTAGCAATATCAAAATCTAAATTATATAAATCGTTAAAACGATTTTTTTCTCGTTCTATTTTTTCGATTAATTGAGTTTCGTAGTTGCCACCAATCGGGCAACCGCTACATTCTCCGAAATGCTTACAATTCATAAAATTATTTATTATCTCGATAAATTACGACTGTGCTTTTATTTTTCACGAAATATTTTTTAGCCACTTGCATAATATCTTCTTTTGTGATTTTATTAATTTTATCTTGAAACTCGATCAAAGGTTTTAAACTTCCCATCGTGAAATATCTACCAAATATCGAAGCTGTTGCCGATGAGGTCTCGAAACTATAAACAAATTCCGATTCTAACGATGTTCGAACTTTTAATAATTCGCGATCTTCGACAGGTTCATTTTTTAATTTTTCAAGTTCAACCCAAATTTCTTTTTCGATATCTTCAGCTTTAATTTCATCTTTAGCAATTGCCATGACCATAAATAAATTTTGATCAATATGTTCAGAATTAAAAGCTGAAACATGATTTGCAATTTCGCCTTTTAAAACAAGTCTTTTTTCAAGTCTTGAACTTTTGCCACCAGATAAAATTTCGCTGATCATACTTAAAACTGGCTGATCTTCATTTAAATAATCAGGAATTTTAAAACCAACCGCAAAATATTCAACCTCTGTTTCTTTTTCGATAATTGCTCGTCGTTCGCCAAATTGTTCAGGTTCAACTGGAATTTTCAAATCAGGCAATTGTCGTCCGTAAATTTTGCCAAAATGTTTTTCAATCGATTTCAAAGCGATTTCTTGATCGATATCACCAGCAACGACAATCATGCTATTTTTCGGATTATAATAATTAGCATGAAATTCACGAATATCTTCGATTTTCCAATTTTTAATATCATCGATAAAACCGATTGGTGTCCAATGATACGGATGATGAACAAAAGCCGTGTTAAACATCGTGAAATAAATCAAACCAAAAGGCGAATTATCAGTTCTCCAATATCGCTCTTCGAGAACAACATCTCGTTCTGGTTGAAATTCGCTATCTTCTAATTTCAAATTTTGTAAAAGTTCAGCGAATAATTCGAGTGATTTATCTAAATTTTGCACAGACGAATTTATAAAATAATGAGTAAAATCAAAACTAGTTGAAGCATTATTTACACCGCCAAAACCTTTAACGATTTTGTCAAATTCACCAGCGGGTAAATTTTTTGTAGATTTAAAATTAAGATGTTCAAGCATATGAGCGATTCCGCTTGAACCCATTTTTTCGTTTCTCGAACCGACTCGATAATAAACATCTGTGCTAATTACACCTGTGCCATTTTTTAACGGAATAATTAAAACTTTTGCACCATTCGATAAATTATATTCGTGATATTCTGGAATAGAATTTGCCATTAAAACTCCTGTTGATATAAATGCTAAAAAGCTATTTTTTATAATTTTTTTGAAATTAAATATATTTGACATATCGATAATTACCTCATCTGACTGACAAGAACATCTTCAATTATTTTATCAAGATCGCCATCTAAAATTTGAGTTACATTCGTGTAAGCTTCACCACTTCGGCTATCTTTAACTTGTTGATAAGGTTGCATGACATAACTTCGAATTTGATGCCCCCAACCGATTTCACTTTTTTCACCTTGATTTTTTTCAGCATTTTGTTTTTCAAGTTCAAGTTCATATAAACGGCTTTTTAACATTTTCATGGCTGTTGCCTTATTTTTATGCTGACTTCGGTCATTTTGACATTGAACAATAACATTAGTCGGCAAATGAGTAATTCGAATTGCACTTTCAGTTTTATTAACATGCTGACCACCAGCACCACTTGATCGATAAGTATCAATTCGTAATTCTTTATCTTCGATCTGAATATTAATATTATCATCGACTTCAGGAGAAACTAAAACAGAAGCAAACGAAGTATGACGACGAGCATTGCTATCAAACGGCGAAATTCTGACAAGTCTATGAATTCCGTTTTCGATTTTCAAATAGCCATAAGCATTTTCGCCTTTTATTAAAATCGAGACATCTTTTATTCCTGCTTCATCGCCATCTTGATAATCTAACATTTCAGTTTTAAAACCTCGTCGTTCAGCCCAACGGCTATACATTCGCAATAAAATACTTGCCCAATCTTGAGATTCCGTTCCACCAGCCCCTGGGTGAATCGATAAAATAGCATTATTTCCATCTGTTTCACCGCTAAGCATTGTTTCAACTTCACCTTTTTTTATTAAATTAGTCAAATCATTCGATTCGTTAAATAGCGAATTTATGCTATCTTGATCGTTTTCGTCAATTGCCATTTTAAAAAGTTCTTCAGCATCAGAAAGAGCCGATTCTAATTTTTTTAATTTATCAAAAGATGTTTCTAATTTTCGTTTCTCTTTTTGAAGTTCAGCAACAGCTTCAGGTTTTTTCCAAAGCTCTTCGCTACTTTCTAAAACGGCTATTTCACTTAATCGTTCGTTAATATAATCAGGTTTTAAAATATTCCTGACATTTTCAACTTTCGAGTTTAACTCTTTTAATAATTCACTATATTCATAATTATCCAATTAAATATATCTCCTAATTTATTTTTATTTTTTATTTTTTTTGTTGTCAGTTGGTAAATCAGGATTATCAACACCAATTGATAAATCTGGAAGTCGTGGAGGCAATAAACCTTCTAAAGAATCGTTAAACTCAACCTTTTTAGAAGGTTTCGGTTGTTCAATTTCAATAATTAACTCTTCTTGTATTTCTTGCGGTTTTTCTTCTTCGATAACAGCAGGTTTGTAATTTTCAATTTGATCTATTCTAGCTTTTTGATTAACATAAGTTTTTACATATTGAATCATTTTTGGTAAAAGCGAAATTTCAATCGAAATCCGATGATCAACAGTTTTATTTTCGCTATACACAAAATATTTTTTTAGTTCAACGGGTTTTAAAATAAAATCTCCAAATAATTTACCATTATTTAAATTCGGAGTTAATTGATCTTCACTAAATGAAATTCCATGTGCTTTAACATTTTGCAAAAAACCAATCGAATCTTTTTCGATATCTCGATCCGAAAGTTGCATTTCTTCATAAATATTAAAACCTTTATTTTTACAACCTGTTATAAAAAAGAAAGTTGTTAGTCCAATTAATATTTTTTTTGTCAATCACAATCCTTTTTATAAACTTGGAGCAGATGGAGTTTCTAGTGGATTATTTGCTGAATCTTGTTTAATTTCTATTTCACCATTTATATTCGTATTATTTAAAATATCAAAACTACTGTTAAAATCTAAATTAACTTTATAATTAGAATCCAATAAACTATTATCTGACAAATAATCTGATAGTTTAATAACAAGCATATTATTTTCAATATATAACGAATCTTGTATATATTTTTGCTCTTTTCTGACCTCATCAATCGATAAATAAATAAAAGCCGAATCACTATTTGTAATTATCGAGAAATTATTATTAAGATTTTTTATCCAAAAGTTTTCGGTTTCAATAATAAACGAATTATTCGAGTCATTAATCATTAATGAAACTTTCAACTTTCCAGTTTCATTTTCAATGTTTTTATTTTCAAGTGGAATTCTAAAATGAAATAGCGATTTTGCAAGTTCAGGATTAACAAGAGTTAAGCTTTTTTGATTTTCATTTTTAACAGAAAAAAGATCGAATTTGCTGTTTGATAAATTGCGATCTGTTTCAAAATAATTTTTCGAACCAATATGAATATTATTTCCAATTGTAAATGAATCATTATCATCAAGAGCTGAAATAACAATTTCAAGAATATTACTTGTTGAACTCAAGCCATATTTTGAAGTTCCGATAACTTTCACTTTGTGATTTCCAACAGTTAAAAACTTATAATCCAAATCAGAACTATTATTTTCAATATATATTTCATTAACAAACCATTTAAATAAAATATCTTGTTGATCAGAACTAACAGTAAATTTAATGTTATTTCCAACTTTTTCACTAACAAGATTTGAAGCTAAATCAACTTTTGGAGCTTTTGGAATCAAATTATCAATAGTCGAAATAGTGTTTTTTACATCTTGTTCAAGACTTGAAATATTAATATCTCCAGTAATCGAGCTTAAAGTATCAAGAGTTTCACCTGAACTCAATCCTGCACCTATTTTTAAAATATCATCCGAACTAACATTTAAATCTTTAAATTTTTCGTATAAATTAGCATTTGTATTAATTACATCGTCATTTAAAAAATTGGAAAAATCTGAAGCATCAATCGAAAAATTATCATCAGTCGATGAGGTAGCAACCGATACTATTTTTGTAGATAATCCATTGACTCCACCGAGCATAATTAATGCATTTGTAACTTTTTCAGCTTCGGCTTTTACAGATGTTAAATCATCTGTTTTTGCAAGTTTGCTTATTATTTGTTCAATTTTGGAAGTTGCAATTTCTGTTGCTTTTGAAACAGTTTCAAGAGAAATATTACCTTTTGATAATTCGTTTGTGTCAATTTCGTTAATCATCGAAACTATCGATTGAGCTGAAGCACCAGCAATCTTTAATTTTTCCTGCATTTTTGGATCGCTGACACTGTTTTCAGCAATTTTGTCGCTATTTTTTAACACCTCATCGATATTCAAAGTTCCATTTGATTCTGCAATTGTCGAAGCAATTCCGCTCATAATTTTTGAGAAAATATCATTATTTTGAGATTCATCAGTCGAAATAGATTTTGTCATAGTTTCAGCCATTTTTTGAATCATAAGAGCCGTTTTAATAGCTTCAGCTCCTTTTTTGCGATCTTCTTCCGAACCTGTTTCTAATAATTCAACGGGATTTTTATCAAAAATATCAGCATCAAAACCTAGCGATTTTGCTAAATTATTTTTTGCATCTTCTAAACTTGAACCAGAATTAACCATTGCCGAAACAAGAGTTGAAAGCGGTGTTACAGGAACAGAACTATTTGTATCATTTTGATCAGTCGAGAAACTATCATTTTTTGCAACAGCTTTTAATTCGCCTTCAAAAATCTCACCTGTTGATTGATCGATTCCACCACTAACTGAAATTTGCACATTGCTATTTATTTCATTTTCTTTGACTTCGATTTGCCATTTTCCTTTTGAATCTGTCGTTGCTTTTTTGCCAAGAACATTTACATTTGCACCAGAAATTTCGCCATCAACGGCAACACCTGATAAATATAAACTTTTTAATATTTGAGTTGTATTATTATCAGAAGTTGAATTTTTAATATATTTTGTGATGTTAATATCAAGCGAAATTGAGCCATTTTTATCAGCAACAGAACCGATTAATTTTATATTATGAATGCCTTCGATAAATTTTTTCTCAATTGTTAAATTTTGTCCATAAAATGAGCCATCGATAAACCAGCTAAAAATCGTTGCTGGATTATCAGAAATTGCTTCAAATAATAAATAATCTTCAGTTGTGCCATTTAGTTTTGAAGCTGATATAAAAACCTTTGGAGCAATTGGTTCAGGTTTTGTATGATTTTCGTCGTCATCGTCGTGATCTTTTGGTTTAAATTTATCATTAAAACGATTATCAAAAAGTTTCCAGCTATCTTCAAAATCTGTTAAAATATTTTCATCTGGACGAATTGGCAAACGATCTTTATAATCTGATGATATCGTTGCAGTTAAATTAAAATCTGTTTCTCGATAACGATCATTTGCTAATTTAAAAATATCAATTTGTGAAAAACCGTTAATTTTAAATTTGTCATATAATTTTCCGCCATCTTTTAAAATATCAGAATCTAAAAATTTAGTTGAAAAATTAGAAGGTTTTCGTTCAAGATCTGATAAATTCAAATCTGCTGATTTCATTTCAAGAGCGATTCGATCGATTCCACCAAATACGATTAAACCATTTGCAATTTCTAAAGCCGATTGATTAATATCGCTAAAGGAACTATTAAAATCTTTAAATTTTTTTATTTCATCTTCAATTTTCAAAGTTGCACTTTCAACGGCTTTCCAACCGTCGCCACCATTTATTAATAAATTAGAATCCATTTCATTAATCATTAAAACGGTAGATTTTGAAATTTCGCCAACTGCTTTTAAACGATCAAAAAGTTCAGGTTTATTAATCGATTTTGCGACCTCATCAGCGATAAAATCACTTTTATTTATTAATAAATCAGAAAGATTATCTTCGCCTGAAATATTTTTACCAACGGCTTTAAATAACATAAAAAACTGATCTTCAGGAAGAGAACTATTCATACTTTCAACAAATTTTTGAACGGTTAAACCATCTTTTATAATTTTAGCTCCGATTTCTCGTTCATTTAAATCATTACTATTTGCCATAGAAATAGGATTTTTTAGTAAATAATCTTCGTTAATATTTAGACTTTTTGAAATTTTAGTTTTTGCATCAGAGAAATTAATTCCAGAATCGACCATTGCAGAAACAAGAGTTGAAATAGGTGTAATAGCTAAATATTTAGAATGAGGATTTTTATAATTTAATGTTACTGGTTCAATAAAAGCTCGTAATTCACCTTCAAAAATTTCACCAGTTCCAGAATCGATTCCACCAGAAATTAAAATAGTTTCACCAGAAAAGTTATAATCTAAGTCATAGTTAAGAACTTCAATAGTTATGTTCCATTCACCAGCGGAATTAGTCATTGTTGTTTTATTGCCAATTTGAACATTGGCACTCTGAATTAAACCATCAACAGCAACACCTGATAAATATAAACTTTTGAGGACTTGAGTTAAATTTTCTTCATTATTATTTGACGAGTTATTTTCTGAATTATTAATATCATTATTTATGTTAGATGAATTGCCATCATTAGCAGAACAGTCTTCTTTGGAAGAGCAACCGTTATAAAAAATAGAAGCAAATACAAATGATATTAACGAACTTAGATATTTATATTTTAATGTCATAAAAGATATAACCTTTTTAAGGGCTTATTATATCACACGAAAAAATTTTAGTTTAGAAATTTCTTAAAATAAAAGTAAATCATTGAGCTATATATATTAATAAATTTAATAATAAAATGAAAATTTAAATAAGCTGAAATATACAAAACCTCATCAAATATTTCATCGATGAGGTTATGTAATTTTAAAAATTAAATAGGTAAAACTCTAATTTTTGGAGATAATTTTTCTTTTAAAGTAACTTCGATTGCATATAATGTTCCAGTCGTAGAAGTTGAACATGTCGAACAAGCTCCAAGATATCGAATATAAACATCTGTGTATCTTTCACCTTCTCGAATATCGATAACTTCCATATTTCCACCGTCGGCTACTAAAAATTGTCGCACACTTGAATCAATTACTGAATCGATAGCTTTAATTTTTTGAACAAGAGTCATTTTTGAAAAGTCGCCTGTTATCGAAGCATTTGCTGCCTCTTTTAATCTTTCTTGATCCATTTCAATTCGAACATCTCGTAAAATATCAACTAAATAATATTCTCGTTGTTCGTGTCCGCCTGGTTTAATACATGATTTACAAAATGCACCTGCTTTTGTGTAATCTGTAATTTGTTCAACAGTCGTTAAATTATTTAATTTAATCACTTCTCGTAAAGTCGCAAGACTAACTCTAGCACATTCGCAAACGATTGTCTCTTCTTCGAAAGATTTAGAATCAACACCTTTATAAATCGCCGCTGCTTCTTTAATTACATCGTAAGCCATAACAGAACAGTTTTTTGAAATAACACCATTTTGAATATAATTATGTGCCTCATGTTCAACTTCAAGAGTATAAACAGTAACCATGTTATTTTCATCGATATTTAAATTTGGCAAATCATTTAATTCTGAATCGATGTAATCAACAATTAAATATTCAAATTCTGCTGTTAAAACATCACCATTTTTTAAGTTTTCAGCAAAAACCCAATTACCTTTATTGTCTAATAATTGATGATCTTTTGTAAATACATAAAATGCTGGAATTCCGCCTGATGAGGTTTTAAGATAAACTCTAACCAAATCAGAAACTGGAGTTTTATAACTAATTACTCGTTTTACTCGAGAATTTACAAGCCCTTTTTCTGTATAAACTGCCACCTCATCGCCAATTTTAATTTCACCAATTTGAACTTTTCCGTTTGGAGTTTGAACAGGCATAAAATAAGGCGAACAATGCATTTTTTGCCCTGGAACTGCTGGAGTTTCTGGATCATCTCGAAGTGCCATTTCAACATCGATATTTGTGATTTTTACGGCTTCATCAACTGTTTTACCGATACATAAATCAACCATCATGTCTGAACTTGCAATCGCTGTTCCGCAACCAAAACTTTTGAATTTTGCATCGATAATTCGATCAGTTTTTTCATCGACTAACCAATATAAACGAACTGCATCGCCACAACTTTCAGCACCAAAATCAGCAACAACTAATTTTCCACCTTTTGCTTTTGCATCATCTTCTGTAATTTCACCCTGATTTTTCGGGTTATTCATTCTTTCAACAACTTTATTAGAATATTGATCCCATAAAGCTTCGCCGAATAAACTTGCTTTTGCCATTTTATTTTTCCTTTAGCTTAAATTAATTTTTATCCAAGAAATTTATTAATTCATCAACAGAAATATTAAGTTCTTTTAATATTCCATTAAGAAGACCTCTTTGTAAATCTGTTTTTCCGTGATCTGGCACAGTTATTGACTGTCCATAATTATTTTTAAATCTTTTGTGAGAACCTTTTTGTCTAACAAAATAAAAACCGCGACTTTCTAAAAAATCAATTAATAATTTTGCATTAATTACTGGTAATGGAGGCATATTGTGTATTAATTTCCATATTCCAAATATCAATGACTGAACTATTTTTAATATCAGAATTTGAATCTTCGAGTGAAACTGCAATAGCCTCTAAGATATTTTCTCTTAATTCATCTAATGTTTTTGCCTGTGTAAAACAACCTTTTAATTGCGGAACATAAGCAAAATAGCCACCATCTAAATTATCTTTTTCAACAATTACAGAAAAATTCATAATTCAACTCCAATTTTTAATAAATTATTTATGCGGATAAGCCTCGTTTTGAGCTTTGACTTTTGCATAAGATGTCGAAATATTTCGCAATCGTTCAACTGCTTTTTTGAATTTTTCAATCGTATAATCGATTTCTTCATTTGTCGTAAATCTCGAAAGTGAAAGTCGAATAGCCGTATGTGCTAAATCTTTTTCAGCACCAATTGCCTCAAGAATTGGATTTGCCTCAAGAGATTCTGATGCACAAGCTGAACCAGTTGCTGCACCAATTCCAGCCTGATTTAAATCCCAAAGCATTCCTTCGCCTTCAACACCTTTGACAGAAATCAAAATAGTATTCGGAACTCGATTTTTTCGTTCGCCAATAACAAAAGTATCAGGAATTTGTAAAAGAGCATCTTCTAAGCGATTTCGCATAGTTTCGATTCGTTTTATATCAAATCTTTGATGATATTCAGCAAGTTCGATCGCTTTGCCAAGTCCAACAATATAAGGAACATTTAGAGTTCCACTTCGCAAACCGCCCATTTGACCGCCACCATGAATAAACGGACTTAATTTAACACCTTCGCGAATATATAAAGCTCCAATTCCTTTTGGACCGTGAAATTTATGAGCCGACATCGATAATAAATCAACTCCTAAATCTCGAACATTGACTCGTAATTTGCCAATTGCTTGAACTGCATCAGTATGCATTAAAGCACCATGTTTATGAGCAATTTCAGCAATTTGTTTAACTGGAAAAATTACACCTGTTTCGTTGTTTGCCATCATCACAGAAACAAGAGCCGTTTTATCAGTTATAAAACTTGCAACTGTTTCAGCGGAAATAGAGCCATCACCAGCAACAGGAATATAAGTAACTTTAACACCAAATTCTGATTCTAGCCATCGACAGGTTGCAAGTGTCGCAGGATGTTCAACTTCAGTTGTAATAATATGATTTCGATCACCGTTTTTGATTCGATCAAGCCAAACAGATTTTATAGCCCAGTTATTGCTTTCAGTTGCACAAGATGTAAAAACGACATCGTCGGCATCGGTTGCTCCAATTCCAGCATAAATTTGATCCATTGCTCGAGTAATTCCTCGATGAGTTTCACTTCCATATTTATGAAGCGAACTAGGATTGCCAAATTTTTCACTGAAATAAGGGATCATTTCACGAACAACTTCAGGATCAACCATTGTTGTAGCATTATTATCGAGATAAACTCGCATTAATTTTCCTTATTTTTATTTATAGTTACGATGACAGCTCCACGAAGATCACCCATTTTATAACCAGTTGCTAAATCTTGCGGATAAAGTTCATGTATTTTTTTACGAACAGCTTCAGGCATATCTTCAACAGTTCCATGACATTTCAAACACATTTCATTAGCAATTTTGATAGGTTGATAAAATTTATAAACCTCATCGTTTGAACCTTTTTGATTATTTTCAACTTTTGTCAAAATTGGTTCTTGCGAATTATTTTTTTCAAACATTGCAATAATTTTTGCTTCATCTTGATTTGGTAAATTAACAGAACTTCTATTTTTCATAGAAACTCGTTTAACAGAAATACCTTTTTCTAAATTTTGATTAATTTGATTTGTTAGATCAAAAGCTTGTTTAGAACAAAAATCAACAGCTTGAAGAATATTTCCTGTTTCGATCTGTTTTTTTAATTCACTGCCCAGAGTTTTTAATAACAAATTTGAAGCATTTTTACCTTTTGCTACATCTTGTTCAAAATTTTCAGCATTTAATGATGCCACTGTTAGAAAAGACAAAGCTAAAACTTTTTGTAATTTCAAAGATAATCCTTTTTATAAAATTGCGAAATTCTATTTTATTTATATTTAACTAGAAACTCATTTCAAAACATCTTTTTTTATTGAAGAAATTTTTAAACAAATTTCAAGAATATTAAATTCTAATTTAATTAATATAAAAATCTATTTCTAGACTTAAAAAATAGATTTATTTATTTTACCAGAAATTTTTAGCTTAAAAAATTTAATTAATTTAAAATAAATAAAAAATAGGTCATATAAAAGTTATTCTTATTTAAATCAACATGCTAAGATCTCTTAAAAAAAAGAAATTTGGAGATATTATGAAAATATCAGTTATTCAGGGACCTAATTTAAATATGTTAGGCACACGAGAACAAAATATATACGGCGGTATGAAATTAGAACAGATTCATAAACAAATGAGAGATGTTGCAACTCAAAATGGTTTCGAAATCGAATTTTTTCAAAGCAATATCGAAGGTGAAATTATCGATAAAATTCAAGAATGTCTTGGCGATGCTGATGGAATAATTATTAATCCAGCAGGTTATACACATACTTCGATTGCTATTCGTGATGCACTTTCGGCTGTTAATCTTCCAACTATTGAAGTTCATATTAGTAATATTTATAGACGAGAAGATTTCAGACATAAATCAATGATTGCTCCAGTTGTTGCTGGACAAATTAGCGGTTTTGGTCCTTTTGGTTATCATTTGGGAATGATCGCAATGATTCAAATGTTAAATGAAATTAAAATGATCAGAGTTCAACAAGCTCAACAACAAGAACAAAAAAGATAAATATCATGAACTTTATTCTTAAAAATGAGAATGCAATTTATTACGAATGCGGTTATAGTTGCGATAATTCAATTTTTTTGAGATTAGGTTCAGAAAGTTTTTTTATAACAGATTCGAGATACACAGAAGAAGCTAAAACTCAAAGTCGAAACTGCGAAGTTATCGAATCTGACAATCTTGTTAAAAAAGCTATCGAATTAATAGGTTCGTTTATATCTGAACCTATTGAATATGATCCTTATGATTGGAACATTTTAGAATTTGATGAACTTCGTGAAAAAGTTCCAAATTTAAAAAGTCATAAACATTTCTCAAAAACAAAACGAATAATTAAAACAGCCACAGAAATCGAATATATTTCAACTGCTTCTAAATATACACGATCAGCTTTTTCTCAATTTCGTGAATATCTTTCGTTAAAAGGAATTGGCAAACGAGAAAACGAATTGCATTATAAAATGTCTTCAATTTTAAAAAATAAAGGTCATTTTG
The DNA here is from genome assembly GCA_030152305.1 of Campylobacterota bacterium. GTDB lineage: Bacteria > Campylobacterota > Campylobacteria > Campylobacterales > Thiovulaceae > Thiovulum_C. Next base: position 164,304 of record JASKOM010000004.1, on the reverse strand, counting down.
ATTTAAGTTTTGATCCGATTGTTGCCATTAATGAAAATTCTTCAAAACCCCATTCTCGTCCAACTGCAAAAAGATTATCAAATAGCGACATCGTTTTAGTTGATGCTGGAATAAAATTTAATAGATATTGTTCTGATAGAACTGAAACTTTTTTAGTTCAAAAAAATGATTATGCAAATTCACAAATGAGTCCAAAAGTTCAAAAAATTTATGATATCGTTAAACAGGCTCACGAAGAAACTATTTCTAAAATTAAAATCGGAATGAAAGCTTCGGAAGTCGATAAAATCGCCAGAGATATTATTACGAATAACGGTTTTGGTGCTAATTTCGTGCATTCAACAGGTCACGGTGTTGGACTTGATATTCACGAATTTCCGATTATTTCAAAAAAATCAGATACGATAATCGAAGAAAATATGGTTTTTACAGTTGAACCTGCGATATATATTCCACAATTTTTAGGTGTTAGAATCGAAGAAACAATAGCCATTAAAAATGGTCGAGCCGAGGTTTTATAATTTTGGTTGTTCAACTTTCTGAAGATCTTTCACTTCATTATGAACGATATTTTCCGTATATGTCAAATGTTAAACGAGACCAAACTGCTTTTAAAGTTTTATTAAGCATAGGCGGAAATATCGGCGATACGACAAAGCGATTTCAAAAATTATTTCGTCGAATTCAACGAGATAATAATTTTAATTTAGTCGAAACTTCACCAATTTTAAAAAATCCTCCTTTTGGTTATTTGCAACAAGATCATTTTTTTAATGCTGTTATTTTATTAGAAACTCGTATTTTTCCAAAAAGTTTTTTACGACGAATTTTATATTTTGAAAAAATATTTGGTCGAGAACGAAGTTTTAAAAATGCTCCTCGAACTCTTGATATTGATATTGTCTTTTTTGATGGTTTTAAAATTCGAAGTCGAGATTTAACAATACCTCATCGTGAATGGCAAAAAAGATCTTCTGTGATTATTCCGTTAATTCATCTTGGTGATAATAATTCTTTGCAATATAAACGAAATATTTTTCAATCTCATTTATTAAAAGATAGTGATGAGGTCGAAAAAATATGATTATATTTAAAGATGTGTATAAAAGTTTTGGCGAACGAGAAATATTAAAAGGTGTAAATTTAACGATTGTGCCAAATAAAACAACGGTGATATTTGGTGTTTCTGGTGGTGGAAAAAGCACAATTATTAAGCATATTGTCGGACTTTTAAAACCTGATAAAGGTCAAATATATATTAACGATTTTGATATAACAACGGCTTCAGATCGTGTGATGCGAGAATTTAGAAAAAAAATAGGTTTTTTATTTCAAAGTGGTGCATTGTTTGATAGCATGAACGTTTTTGATAATGTAGCTTTTCCGTTGAGAGAACATATGCAAGTTAGTGCTAAACAAGTTGAATATTCCGTTCGTTCGTCGCTCGAACTTGTTGGTTTGAAACCAGATGAAATAATAAATTTATTTCCACATGAATTAAGTGGTGGAATGCGAAAAAGAGTTGGACTTGCAAGAACAATCGTTATGAAACCATCGATAATTTTATATGACGAACCAACAAGTGGCTTAGATCCTGTTAGCAGTAATTTAATCACGGATATGATTAGATCTTTACAGCATGAATTACGAGTAACATCTGTTTTAATAAGTCATGATATTGGCGAAAGTTTTAAATCAGGTGATTATTTTGCAATGCTTTTTGAAGGTCAAATTATAGATTACGGTAATGAATTCTTTTTTAAATCGTCAATGAATCCAGTTATTCGACAATTTCTAAGTGGTTCAAGTCGAGGACCAATTAAATTTAGATAAAATTTTTTAATCAAAAATTAAAGGAGATAATAAATGTATAAATTTTCAGATGGACATGCCTTTTTTAAAGCTAACTATTTTAAAAATAATGAAGAACATTTTGTTTCGCTTGTTAAACAGGGTCAAACTCCAAAAGCTCTTTTTATCGGTTGTAGCGATTCTCGAGTAATTCCAGATTTAATTTTAGGCACAAAACCAGGTGATTTATTCGTTGTTCGAAATGTTGGAAATCTTGTGCCTCGGTATAATTCAAATGAAATGTTTCAAGCAACAGCTTCAGCTATTGAATATGCGGTTTCAGTTTTAGAAGTTTCTGAAATTATTATTTGCGGTCATACTCATTGTGGAGCTTGTGCAACTTTGCATTATCCACCAGAAGAACTTGAATCATTGCCACATTTAACAAGATGGCTAAAAATTGCTGATGAAGCAAAAAATAAATCAATCGAAACAGGCAAAACTGGTGAAGAATTATTACGAATAACAGAAGAAATTTCTGTTATTTATCAATTAGAAAATATTCTAAGCTATCCAGAAGTTCGTAAAAAATTTGATAGTGGCAAATTAAATATTCACGGTTGGATTTTTGATATCGAAAGTGGAGCAATTACTTATTACAATCCTGATGAACAAAAATTTATGCAATTAATTAAATAAGGAAATGTTATTGATTAATAATATTTTAATTGATAAAAAAGCGAACACACCGCAAGTTATTCTTAATAAAGAAATAGGTTTGATTGAATTATCTGGTGATTCTTATCCAGAAAATGCCTTCGAGTTTTTTAAACCAATTATCGAATGGATTGAATTATATTTTAAAGAATCAACTAATTTAAAAACGATTATAAATATAAAACTGAAATATTTTAATTCAGCAACAACAAGTATTTTATTTAATCTGTTTGATATTATAAAATATGCAAATTATAAAAATTATGAAATATTTTGGTTTTATGATGCTATTAGCAAACGAGGTTTTGATGATTATCAAGATTATTCTGAAGAATATCCAGAGTTGCATATTAAAGCAGTTGCTTTTTAATTCATGAAAAAAGAGATAAATTATTATGTGTAGTGCAATTATGTTTTATATAAAAATAGATAATCAAATTATTCTTGAAAATAATACAACTCTTAACGAAGAATCGATAATTAGCACAGTAAAAAGTCTAGAAAAAAAGCTTATTGCAAATGGAGCTGGTGAAAAAAAAATAAAAGATGTATTTGAAATTTCGATTGAACTTTTGCAAAATATTTTAAATTATTCTTATGGAAGTCGTCAAAGAAGTCAAAATCAAAAAAAAGAAGCCGACGGATTATTTCAAGTTTTTTATAACTCAAATGATGATATATATATTATTAATAGTTCTAATTTAATCACAGAATCTCAAGAAATTACACTTCGAGAAAAACTTAGTTTTATTAATAATTTAAATAAAAATGATTTAAAAATATTAATGCGAGATGTTATAAAAACACAATCTGGACAACATTCACTTGGAGCAGGAATTGGTTTAATTCTTATGGCTAGAAAAAGCTTAAAACCTTTGAACTGGAATTTTGAAAAATTATTTGGTCAAATCGTTAAGTTTTCTATTGAAGTTCAAGTTTAATTCATGAATGATTCTTTTTATAAAATTTATAGAAACAGATTTTATTCGCGATTTAACGGATTTAAAAATATCTCGTTTCTAAATGTATTAAAATGGCGATTTTCCAAATTAGCAAATAAAAATCTTGATGAAACTCGTGAAATAATTTATCCAGAAATCAATCGAGAACACGATAAATTAAATACGGATCAAGATTTTATAATTTGGCTTGGACATTCAACATTTTTAATACAAATCAATAAAATTAAAATTCTTACTGATCCTGTTTTTGGAAATATTCCATTATTTAAACGAAAAACAGAAACGGCTTATTCGATTGATGAAATTGGCAAAATCGACCTCATCGTTATTTCTCATTCCCATTATGATCATCTTGATTTAAAATCTATCAAACAATTTGAGAAATTTGCTCCAAAAATATTAGCACCATTAAAAACTAAAAAATATTTTAATAATATAAAAAATATGGAAATTATTGAAATGGATTGGTTTGAAAGTATAAAATTCGATGAGGTAGAAATAATATTTTTACCTGCGAAACATTGGAGCCGAAGATCATTATTCGATTTAAATAAAACACTTTGGGGCAGTTTTTTAATTAAAAATATATATTTCGCTGGAGATACAGCTTACAGCGAACATTTTAAAATAATTGGCAATAAATATAAAATAAAATATGCTCTTATGCCAATTGGAGCTTATAAACCTGAAATTATCATGAAAAATAATCATGTAAATCCAGAAGAATCGATAAACGGTTTTATTGATTTAAAAGCTGAAATATTTATTCCAATGCATTATGGAACTTTTAAATTAAGTGATGAACCAATGGACGAACCGTTAAAATTAACAAAAGAACTTTCAGAAAAATATTTGATTAATTTAAAAACTTTAAAAATAGGCGAGTTTTATTTTTGTAATTTATAAGATTATGAAACGAGTTCAGGATGACTATTTTGCTTTCAGAATGACGGTTTGCTTTTGTGATTTAATTCAAAATTAGTTCGTGTCTCGGACACAAACCACGAAAAAATCATTAGTCTGATTACCCCAATAGCCACTTCCACTAGGGAAAACAACAACCCATGAATAGGAACTATAAGAATTATTTATATTTGAAGTCCAAAACCATGACCAACCAATACTACCTTTTGGAAACATTCCGCTAATCTCTTTCGGAAGAAATAATTCGTCGTTTCTTTTATGTTGATTATTGTTAAACCAAGTTTCCCAACCGTTGTTATATTCACCGTAATAAGCCGTCATTAAAGTGTGCAATTCATCTCTCGATGGCAACCGCCAATCGCTGTAACCGTCAAGATTTAGATTTTCGCAATAACTTTTTGCATTATGCCAATTCATTTTATTATCAACTTTTGGTTTTTCCCACATATAACCGTTTTGATTATCTGTAAAAGTTTTCCCTCGAATCGAAAATCGCGAATTGCAAGATTCAACTTTGCCACTTTTGAATTGTTTAATTTCACTTTCGAGCTGTTTTATTTTCAAATCTTTTAATTCAGCTTCAAGTTGCTTTATTTTTAAATCTTTGTCGGTTTCGCTTTCTGCATAAATATTAAAACTAAAAATATTTACAACGGCAAAAATAGTTATTAATTTTTTCAAATATTCAACTCCAAATTTTTCAAAAATATACCATGAAATTCAAAAGTTGCTAAAATAATCATTAAAAAATTGGAGATCAAAAATGGCACGACCACGAAAAATTAAACCAGCAACTTCAAACGAAACAGCTGAACAAACCGAAAAAGAAGAAAATCTCGTTAAAAAAACCTGCCGAGAATTGGGCATTACTCAAAAAGAGTTGGCGGAACGAATCGGGGTCGCTCCATATACAATAACAAGATGGGCAAAAGGAGAGATTGATAGAACAATTACCGTTTTATTAGATGCTTTAATATATAAACACAAATTCTTAGCTCTTGAATCAATCTTCTTTAATACACAAATTGTGAATAAAATATCTTGACAATGCTTATTATGTGTAGTATAGTTCCAGAACTAGATCAAACTAGAATTTTTATTCATGGTGCAAAAAGTGTCTCTTCTCAAAATGTTTATAGAAACGGAAATAAATTTTGATATAAAAAACGGAATACCGTATTTAAATGCTACGAAAACCGCAAAAGCTTTTAAAAAAGACCTAAGTAATTGGCGAAGAAGTAGCGAAACAATCGCATATATCGAGTATGTATCCAGTTTAACTGAATTAACTATGTCAGATTTAATTATTATTAAAAGTGGCGGAAATGACAAAACTGTTCAAGGAACTTGGATTCATCATTCTTTAGCAGACGAATTTATGCGATGGTGTCAGAAAGATTCAAAAAGAACAGCTGGAGAATATCTATATCTTGTTACAGATGGTAATGCTGTAAAAATTGGCTTTACGACAAAGATAAAAGAACGAATCGATCAACTTCAAACTGGCAATCCAAATTTATTAACATTAATTCAAAAGTTTAAAATTAAAGAGCCTAGAAAATTAGAGGCATTTCTGCATTCGCAATATGCACATAAGCGATTAATTGGAGAATGGTTTAAGTTATCTCAAGATGAAATTTGTAAAATTTATGAAATTGCTAAACAATTTGTAATCGAATAGCTTTTCTCCTCTCGAATCTTTCAAAATTGATCTCAATTCGCAATTCTTTTTACCAACTGAATTAGGCAAAATGATTAATAAAAGTCCAGTTGAAATTAATTTGATGTTGGCTCATAAAGGTTTTCAAGTTCGTGAAAATGGTGTTTGGAAATTAACAGATTTAGGTCGTGATTTTGGAATTGAAATAAACGGAAATTTTAGTCAAATAAAATGGAAAATACGAACTGTTTTGTAGTTTAGAAAAATAATAGACCTCATCGGCAAAATAAAAATATTCGCGATGAGGTCGTGTTTTTTTATAACTTATAAACTTCTTTTTCTATAAGCCAAAATCGATAATAAAGCTATTCCGCCAATTGTGTAATATACAAATACTGGAACTGGCACAGGATCGCCTTGAGCATATGAATGCATTCCTGATAAATAAAAATTAACTCCAAAATAGGTCATTATTACTGAACTAAAACCAACAACTGATAATAAGCTAAATAGATAATTTCCCCAAACTTTTGGAATAAATCTCGTGTGCAAAATTGCCATATAGATTAATATCGTAACTAAAGCCCAACTCTCTTTTGGATCCCAGCCCCAATATCTTCCCCAGCTTTCATTTGCCCAAACACCGCCAAGAAAGTTACCAACTGTTAATAACACTAAACCAATCGTTAAATTCATTTCGTTTAATATATTTAATTCAGCTATTTTTTTATTAAATCGTTCGCGATTGTTTTCTGTTTTGATTGCAAAAATTAACAAAGAGAATAGACCCAAAAATGCTCCAAGTCCCAAAAATCCGTAACTTGCTGTTATCAACGAAACATGAATTGTTAGCCAATAGCTTTTTAAAACTGGAACAAGATTTGTAATTTGTGGATCTAACCAGCTTAAATTTGCGACGAATAAAATCACACCAGCTAAAATTGTTGTTGCTGAAAGCGAAAATGCCGAACTTCGACCTGATAAAATTCCTGCCAAAAGTGAAGCCCAACCAATATATAAAAGCGATTCATAAGCATCACTCCAAGGTGCATGTCCCGAAACATACCATCTCAAAGTCAATCCAGCCGTAAAAACCGTAAAAATAATTAACAAAAATGCTTGAATCGTTATAAACGATCTGTTAAAAGTTCGTTCTGTGATTAAACTTATTAATGCAAGAATTCCAACGATAACACCAATTAAAATAGTCGGAACTGTTAATCGTTCGAAAATATCTAATTTGTTATATAAAATTTCTGCATTGAATCGCATTTCGTCAATCGTTAATTTGCTATTTTGTGATTCGATAATTTGAAATTTATTAATATGCGAAAGAGCAAGATTCGATTCGTTCCAATTTCCAGAAATTAAAGCCTGATCAATTGCTGAAAAATATGAAATTATTATTGTTTTCACGATTTCTTGTTGTTCGGGAGCAAACTTTTGAAGTGCATCAATTATCGAAACAAAACCGCCATTTTTATCATTTCGATTTGGCAAAATTTTTAAAAGCGAACCGCTATAAATCATCATTGCGATATTAACTCGTTCATCAACTTTTATAATACTTTTTTGAAATTTATCTCGATTTTTTTCTGGTGTTCGCATTGCTTGTTCAATAACATCAGCTAATTTATAACCGTCAAGCATAATTGGATCTTCAAAAAATTCTTCAAACGAAACTCGTTTTTCATTTTTATCAACACCAAGTAATTCATTAACTTTTTCATCAGCTGTATAAATCATTTTAATTTGTTTATATAATTGCGGTTTTAATAACATTCCCAGAATAACTTGATTATGATTTAATCCAGCGATATCATTACTTCGACTTAATTTATTTAATAAATCCATATTTAACGAATCAAGCGGTTTAAATCTTCCGCCATTATCTTGAACGATCAACGAACCAAATTTATTTGCATGTGTTTTATCAAATTTAAAGATGAGGTCAGTTTTTTCGATTTCTATTTTTTCAGCTTTTAACTCGACATTATTAAATAATAAAATCGCAAATAAAACAACCAACGATTTTTTTAACTTTTGGAAACGGCTATCTCGTGCAAAAATAGAACCAGCCAAACCGATAAACATTAAAAAATAGCCCAAATAAGTTATTGGAGTTCCGGGATCGAAATTAACCGATAAAACAGAACCGCCTTCGTCCATATCATAAGATGATTGAAAAAATCTATATCCTCGATGATCAAGAACATGATTCATATAAATATGATATTGCATTGATAAATTTTCCTCGCTATCTTTTAAAATTACATGACTCGAATAAGAAGACGGACTCATTGATCCTGCATATCTTTCAAGAACGAAATCTTCTAATTTAATTGCAAAAGGCAACGGAATAATTTGCGAACCATAAGAACTTCCTATTTTTGTGCCGTTAAAATCTGTTTCGAAAATTTCACCGATATTTCCAGCTTTGCCATAAATCGAGACTTCTTTTTCGATATTTTTATATTTAATATTGAAAATATATTTATTTGGATATCGTTCTCGTTCATTTTTTGGAAAATTAATCATCGAAACTTCTTGCTCTTTAACATGAAATTTAATCGATTTAAAAACGATTGAGACCTCATCGTTAATAATCGAATATAAATATCGAGGCAAAATTTCAACTTCATTTTCGAATATTTCGATTTCACTAGTTGCCATTGACATTCGTGAGAAATTTTTATCAACTGCAAAAAGCGAAAGATGATTTCCATTTTGTTTTATTCGCAAATCTGACGAACCGTTTTGTTCAGGAATATCAAAATTAATCGAGAAAAATCCTAAATCAGCTTTTTCACCAGACCATAATGAAATATTTTTTGGAGGCATATTTTGACCAAGAGAAACCATAAGATCAATTTGAGATTTAGCCGAAGAATCGTTAGTTTCGATAACATCAGTCGATACATAAGGCAAAAATTTCAATAATGAAACTTCTAAATTATCGTTTTTAAATTCAAAACTATTTTTACTAATATTCGAAAAAAGCTGAACTTGAGAATTTACAATATTGTTATCAACATATATATTTATAAAATTCTCCGATGAGGTAATAAAATTTTGTTCATCACCTTCACGAATATGCATAACACCTTCATAGCCGACATATCTTGTTATTAATGCACCAAAAGCGACAATAATAAAAGATAAATGCGAAAGAGAAACAAACCATTTATTAAATTTATACATTTTATATTTAATAAAAGTGGTTGTGAGCGACAAAGTCAATAATATAAGTAAAATCTCAAACCATCGACTTTTGAAAACTTCATATTGAGCTGTTTCTGTGCCGAAATCATTTTCGATAAATGTTGCTAAAGCGACAGAAATTGCAAATATGAGAGTTAAAAAAACTGCTAATTTCATATTAGACAGTAAGCTTAAAATTTGCTTCAAGATAAAAGCCTTTCTTTAAAAAATTTTAAAGTGCATATTATCGTAATTTAGAATTTATAAAAGTTATCAAATTGTTGATAGCTTTTAATTTGAAAGCGGTTTTACTCCTATGCATTCATTTTTTAAGTAGTCTATATTATTACCGTTTTTAAATTCGTCCCAAAATGGAAAAGTTCGACATTGTTTAGGTCTAACTTCATAAATATCACATCTATGTCCAGATAAAAAAATACAATTATAATTATCTCCTTGATGAATTTCTTTTAAAATATAGCTATAACCTTCTTTTTTACAAAAATCTTTTAAAAAAGTCTCAACCGAAATAGATAAATATTCAGCGATTTCTAGCATTTCTGTTTTAGTAAATTGAACAATGCCACTTGCTCCAGAACAACATTTTGCATTACAAATATCACAAGCTGAACTATCAAAAGAAAAATTAAAATTATTATTTTGCATTTGTTGTTATTTCATGATTTAATTTTTGAAATTTTAAATATTGTGTTTTAGCAGAGTTTAATAAATTATCATCTTCGATAAATACTTTATTTAAGTTTAAATATCTATTAATTATTACATCTGTCATCATTTTTATTTTTGACATTTCACCTTTGGTTAAATTTGTTTTTGCAAGAGTGTTTTTGATTTCAATTTCAAATTCTTCGGATTCTTTAAGAAATTCAACAATTTCGATTGAGGCTTTTGATCTGTTTTTTATATGAAGAGCCATAGTGTTATATTCTTGTAATCTTAAAGCTTGATCAGATAATTCATAGCTAGTATTATAATCACCAAGAGCATAAAAAAGTTTGGATTCAATAGATAATTTATAGCTTTCGTTAAATTCTAAATATATTAATACGGCAATTATTGTTAAAAAAAACAATAATAAAAATTTTAAGTATTTGCTAAGCATTTTTTTCTCTGAAATTTAATTATAGTTGTATCGTCGTCAAGCGATGTTGTTGATAATTTTCCTAAGACTTCATTGCAATAATGATCGTTGTTTAGCATTTTTTTGATGTCAAATTTTATGTCTTTTGTATCTTCAACTAAACCATCTGTGTATGCAAAAAATTTCTGAAAATTATTAATTTGAATAGTTGAAATTTTATAATCAAATGTAAAATTCATAAATGGAATATTGTTTGATTTAATAGGAATTATTTTATTGTTATCTAATAAAAGTGGTGCATACATTCCAGCAACAACATAATCAACTTGTTTTAAATCATGTGAAAACCAGAAAAAACCACAAGTTAATTGTTCTTCGTCTGTTAATATATATTGTAAATTATCTATTATTGAATCTATCAAAGAATTAAAAGAAGGGTTTGTTTTGATTTTTTGTTGAATTATTGCCGAAACAGTGTATGCAGTTAAAGATGGAGAAATTCCGTGACCCATTGCATCAAGTAAATATATCAAAATATCGCCATTTGAAGTTTGATAAATCGAATAGCTATCGCCACTTAAAATATCTGATGGTTTATAAAATATCGTTACATTATAATCTTTTGATTGTTCAAGATCGTTCTGTAAAATTGTTCTTTGTTTTACATATGCCTTTTTTTGTTCAATATAATAATAATTTGTTAATTCTTTTATTGAAATCATTTCTATATTTTGAGATAAATAAAGCGAAACTATATTTAAAATATCATGATATGAATTTTGAAAATGATAAGATGTTAATGAAACATTTGCACATTCGATAATTATCGAATTCGTATCATGTAAAAATAAAGTATGAAACAATATGTTTTCTATTACTTTGCTATCAAACGAATGAAATGCCATAGATTCTAATTCTTTAAAAATAACAGGATCATCTTCTCTTACGATAAATCTTGTTATTTTGCTTCCAAATATTTTCGAAACAAGATCTCGTTGAATATTGATTTTTTCTTCTTGAATATAGCTCCAAACGTATTCACCGTTGTCAAACCAAATAATTACATTTTCAGCATGAAATAATTTTTTTAAAATAAATATCACTGTTTCAATGTTATCAGAAATAATTAATTCTTCTATATTTTTTTTTCTTGATTTTTCTATTGTCATTGATGTTGCCTAATTACTTAAATTAGCAGAGCCTTTCTCTAAAAATAACTTAATAAATAGCTTTATAATCTAATTTAAATTATACAAACTTTTTCAGAACATAGAAACTATTTATCAATTTTGACATAATTATATCAATGATAATTATTATATACTCGTTTGACACACTCCGTATAGCGAAAACTAGTTGCTTGACGGCTTGTTTTGGTAAAATACCGAATCAATCTTAAGAGTGCCGATATATCGAACATCTCGAAGAAATACTTCTAACAAACATTCTCAAAAAAGTCTTTAGTCTTTGACTAAAAAGAAAATCCCAGCACATTCCATAAGCAATAGCGATAAGTAAAGTTAGTTTGGCAACCTCTCTTCAACAAATCCGTTTTGGATTTTTAAAGTAACTTTGTATTTTCATGTTAATATTCAATAAAACAAAATCATAGGTAATAAATGGGCATACAACATATTTTTAACCTTGTTAAAAAAAATAAGACACTTGAAAATCGAATAAAAGATCAAGTTATTCCTTCTCAACCTTATACAACTGAATACATCAAAGATCTCATCGAGCAAAAATCAGAACAAACTCAACTTTCTTCATCTGAAATTAATAACAATAATGTTCTTTATTTTAATGCTTTAAAAAGTAATAAAAATGACTATATTTCTAAATTTGATGATATTAATCTTGACATGATTTATAATAAAATCAATGATAAAGCTTTAATGATTTCTGGTGATTTTTGGGGTATTCAAGGATTTATTTTTGATGGTTTAGCTAAAAAAAGAGCAACAAAAATTATTCGATCTAGATCAGCTAATGTTCAAATTATTAATTTCATCGTTTCAAAAATCGTTGAAGAAATGTTTGATGGCGATACTGTTTTAATTGGTGCTGGAAAATTTCTTATTTTGGCAAAACATCAATCTAATTGGCAAGATAAATTAACTTTTATTCAATCTGAACTAGATAATTTTTTTGTTAATAATTATTTTGGTCGTTCTGGTTTAATACTTTCTGCAACTGAAACTTCTGTCGAAGTCTTAAAAAATGGTGTATCTTCTGATAAGTCGCAAACTATCAAACAAGTTTTTGATAATTTATCATATGAAAATGAAATGAATAAATTTTCAAAATTTAATTTTCATAACAGAAAATCTGATAGTGATTTTTTAGTTAACTCTTTTGAAAATCTTTCTAATCACGATGAAATGTGTGAATTTTGCAATTTGCGAATTGGTAAAAAACATAAAGATAAAAATAGTGATGAGGTTGTTAATAGCTGTGATATTTGTCAATCAAATATAGATCTTGGTAAAGAACTTGTAAATAACAATCAATTTATGCGAGTTGTGAAAAATTCAACAAATGCTATTCAAATCATGACTGTTAACAATATTAATTATGGTCTTGAATTTTATAAAACATTCGATACACTAGAATCAAATGTTAAAAACAGCGATATAGCTATTTTTAATATTTTGGAAAGCACAAAAGAAAATATTAATACTTCGTGGCTTGAAAAAATGCCAAAATTAAAATATTGGTCTTTATCTTCGAGAATTCCGTTCACAAAAGATACAGATTATAATTTTTATCGTCCAAAAACTTTTGATGAAATCTTAGGTAATTCGTCTGGATTAATGGCATTAAAAGCTGATGTTGATATGCTTGGTGATACTTTTAAAGATTTTTTATATGATTTAGATGCTCCTTTCAAAAAATTTATTCGTCTTTCTCGAGAACTTGACTTTTTCTTTTCTGATTATATTTCTTCGTTAATCGCTAAAGATGAAAATTATAAAGAAAAAATTTATGTTATTTTTACAGGCGGTGATGATGTTTTTGTTATTGGCGAATGGAAAGAAATTATTAGATTTGCAAAAGATTTAAGAAATAAATTTCATAAATTCTCAAATCAAACAACGACATTGTCAGTCGGTATTGTTATGTTCAAAGGTGGAAGTCTAAAAGATATATCAGAATTAACAGATGATGCTGAAAAACGAGCTAAATCCGTTGAAAATAATAGTCGAGATGGCATAGATATATTTAATTATTCGATGAAATTTTCTCAATTCTTAAATATTGAATCTGAATTTATTAATATAATTAATGCCTTGCCTAAAGAAAAAGTTACCTCATCGTTTTTATATCGATTAATGAGTTTTGCAAGAATGAGTCAGCAATCAATTAACTTCAAAAATAAAAATACAAATCAAGATAATGAATTCTTTGTTGAACATTTTTTATGGAAAAGTAAATTAAATTACACATATTCAAGAAATATAAAAGCAATAGACGAGATTTACAATAAACTTGAAAAGTTAATTGCTGAAAATGGTGAAAAAACTATTCCGTCAATAATGATGGCAATTTATCGCCAACGAGAATCAAATGAAAAATTATTTACATCTAAAGGTAACATTAATGAAATTAATTAAGTTAATTGTTGTTCCAAAGTCTCCTTTTGCATCTTTACCTAAGGGAGATACAATTTTTGGAATGTTTGCAAAAATATTATTTTCAAGTAATCAAACTAATAAATTAAAAGATTATTTACAAAATCAAAATATAATATTTTCAGATTTTTTATATGACGGTTTTGTACATAAACCAACAATGCCTATTCAGTTTTTTGGAATTGCCGAAGATAGTGTTTCAAAAAAAGAGTTTAAAAAACAAAGTTTATTAGCAATAAATAAATTAAATCAACCTTTGTCGGATGAAAGTTTCTTAAAAATGAATGACAATTTTTATGTAAAAGAAAGATTCGCACGAAATACTGTTTCGAGAAATAATGGCAAACATGAAAATAATAGTTTGTTTGTAATTAATGCTACGAAATATCAAAAAGATTTAGTTGTTTATATTGCATTTAACGAAGAAGTTTTTACTGAAGCAGAAATAAAAAATAATCTTGAATTAATTGGACAATTTGGTTTTGGTAGAAGAAGTTCTGTTGGTTATGGTCAATTCGAAGTGAAAAATGCTGAACTAGATTTAACAAATTGGAAGATTTTAGGCAAATCGATTAATAATGGTATCGATACTAATAATCCATCTTTTTTACAAGGTGTAACTATTGCTGTAAAAATAAAATTAGACGAAAAATTTAAAGAAAAATTACCAAGTCAAAATGTTTATTTAACTCTCGCACCATCTATTCCAAATAGTCAAGATAAATTATTTTATAGTTTATATACAAAACTTGGCAAATACGGAAACGATATAAATATTATCATGAAACAACATTCTATTATGGCTGATTCTGGTGCTGTTTATTTTCAGTAAATTATAAACATGATAATTTTTACAGCTAAAACATTTGGTAATTTACCAGTTTATGATGTTCTTTCTAGATTAATTCAAGGCTTTTTATATAATAATATTGTGCCTTATGAACATGATGGTTTTAAACATTCGTCAGGAAAAGTATTTAAATCTACGAATTATCGTTTTACTTATAAAGCAGAAGACAATGTTTTTAAATTTTATTTTACATCGTTGATGCCTGAAACAGAAGATTTATTTTTTGATTATGTAAAACAAAATGGAATGAAATTAGCTAATATTAAATTTTTTAATGAACAACTGTTTGTCAAAAATAGAGGTTGGTCAAAACAAGAACTAATATTTGTATCTAATATTTTAATGTCAAATAAAAATCAAATTGGTTCAAGAGAATTTTTAAAACCAAGTAATCCAGTTTTTCTTGATAATTTACAAGTTCAATCTTTTCAGAAGTTTGAGACTTTATTAAGACGAGAATATAAAGATCCTTGGGAATTGGAATTATTGTCAAGCAGTAATAAACAAACTAGAATTTTTTATAATCGACAGCCGTATTTTACTTGGACAGCAAAATATAAATTAAAAGCTGATATCGAAATGATTAATCTTCTTTTGCAGACTGGAATCGGTGGGCAAACAATGAAAGGATTTGGAATGATGAAAATATCAAAAGATAACTTTGAAGATATTTCTAATCAAAATTCAGATTTTGAACCTAATGAAGATGAAGCATATATCGATGTTATCGATATAACATAACAAGTTAAATTAATTTAAATAGGATATATAAATTGAAACTAGCTGTGTTAAATTATAATATGGGAAATTTAGCAAGTGTATTAAATGCTTTAAAGACCGTTGGAAATATTGCTACCGTCGAAAATAATCCATCAAAAATAAAAGATTACGACAAAATTATATTACCTGGTGTTGGAGCTTTTGGTGAAGCAATGATTTCATTGAAAAATAACGGTCTTAATGAAGCAATTATTGACTTTGCAAAAAGTGGGAAACCAATTTTTGGAATTTGTCTCGGTCTTCAGCTTTTATTCGATGAAAGTGACGAATTTGGTAATCATAAAGGTTTAGGATTAATTAATGGCAAAGTAAAAAGATTCCAAAAAGGTGAATTAAAAGTTCCTCATATGGGCTGGAATCTTTTGCATAAACATAACAATTCAATAATTTTTAAAGATTTACCTGATGAATTTTATTTATATTTTGTTCATTCTTTTTATGTTGAAACAGAAAATAAATATCGAATAGGGTCGACTCATTATGGAATAGAATTTTCAAGTGCAGTTCAACATGAAAATATTTATGGATTACAACCTCATCCAGAAAAAAGTCATGATAACGGACTCAAAATTTTAAAAAATTTTATTGAACTAACATGAATAATATATTAAATATAAAAAATTCGATAAAAAATGATATTGATAATGTTCAAAGTAAATATGCAGTAATTTGTAAATTAGATAGTTTAAAACTATTTCTTGATTCTATTTCAAATGAAATAAAAGAAATGATTTTATTAGGACTTTCATTTAGAGAGCAACTTGAAGTTATTAACAAATCATCGGAATTTATAATTCAATATGATCAATATTTAAAATATATGAAAAATTATTTTATAAAAAAATGGATCAAACCATCGAATAATAATTATTCAAAAAATTCTCAACGAAATCACGATCATCACTCAAATCATGGAAGCAAAAAAAAGTTTTCTCATGAAGCAATGCCAAATATGAATGAATTATATTAATATTTAATTTGCTGTAAATCCTCGCTAATTATTAATTAATTGCGGGGAGATACAAAATATGTGAAATATTTTTATAAAATTAGCATTCCATCGCCATACGAATAAAAACGATAATTATTTTTTATAGCCTCGTCGTAAATTTTATGAACCTCATCGATTCCAACAAAAGACGAAACAAGCATCAACAACGAAGATTTTGGCAAATGAAAATTAGTCAATAAATAATTCACTCGTTTTGGCTTATTATTTTCGTGTAAAAAAATATTTGCCTCGCCTGAAGTCTGTCCAGTTTTATAAAAATATTCGATTGTTCGAGTTACGGTTGTGCCAATTGCAAGAATCTTTTTATCAGAATTTATAATATTTTTAGCTTGATCATTAATTATAAAAGTTTCACTATGTAATTTATGTTCAAGAATATTTTCGACATCAACAGGTTTAAAAGTTCCAGCTCCAACATGCAAAGTCAAATATGCCGTTTCGAAATTATCCGAAATATTTTTCAGACTTTCTTCTGAAAAATGCAAAGAAGCCGTTGGTGAAGCAACAGCTCCAAGTTCTCGAGCAAAAACTGGCTGATAATCTTTTTCGCTTTCACTGTTTCGTTCGTCAATATATGGCGGAAGCGGAATCTCTCCGATTTCATCTAATTTTTTTAATAAATTATCAAAATCTAAAATATAATTATTAAAATAAAATTTGCCTTCACGACTGCCATCTTCTAATAAATTTTCGATAATTAATTTCAAACCATTTGAGAAAAATATTTCAGTTCCAATTTTTACTCGTCCGCGAACAAAAATCGAAAAAATATTATTTTGCAACGGTCGGTTAATTAAAACTTCGATTTCTCCACCGCTAATTTTTTTGCCATAAATTCGTGCTTTTATAACTTTTGTGTCGTTAAAAATAATCGCAATATCTTTTGGCAAATAATTTATAAAATTATTAAATGTTGAATGTATTATCGATTTGTCAATTCGATTATAAATTAATAATTTTGCATTTTCTTTTGGATAAACAGGCTTTTGAGCGATTAATTCAGGTGGCAAAAAATAATCATACGATGAGGTCAGCATTGGATTGAGCATTGTTTTTATCTCCTTTATTTATAATTTAATAGCGATTTTATCAAAAATGGAGCTTAAAACCCCCACCTCTTTAGGTAGCGGATGAATGCGACTTTCGATAAATATTTGTCTTAAAAATGCTAAGATTACAAAATGAAAAAATCAATAACACTCGGATTTAAATATAGAATGTATCCGAGTAAAACTCAACAAGAGCTTTTAGATCATCAAATGTTTATCGCAAATCAAGCCTATAATATTTGCCTAAATTTGAAACAAAAAGAGTTGGAAAGTAACAAAAATTTATAGAAAAAAGATAGAAAATATCTAAAACCAGCTCAAATTGACAAAATTGTGAAAGATACACTTGCTGAAAGAAAACTTCCATTTAAAACCGTAACAACTCAACAAGCTAGAAAAAATTCTGAAAAAGCATATAAAAATATGGAAGTATGAACAGCGAATGTTACGATTTCGACTAAAAACAAAAGCCTTTCAAATTCCGTAAGCATTAGCGATAAGGTTAGTTAGGAAGCCCACACTTCTCAAAATCCGTTTAAGATTTTTAGAAGTGGTGGGTATTTCACATTTCATATTATAAATAAAAGAATGGTATGATAGTAGATTAAAAATCGAAAAAGTTACAAAAATGGAAATAACAGAAGAAAAAGAAAACAGTGTCAAAATGCTAGATAAAATTAAATTGACACTTGAAGAGTATGAAGAAATTGTTCCAATGGATAAATATTTGCTTTTAGCAAAAGAATATAAAAAATTATGTTTAAGTTTTGACAAGCTTTTAACAAAAGAAAAAGATAGGAATCGTAAATTTATTGAAGTAAAACGAGAATTGTTATCGGCTCATCAAGAAGATCTAAAAGTCTTAAAAAATGAAATAGAAAATTATAAACGAGAAGTTTTTAAATATAGAACGATATTAAAAGATAAAGAACATGTATCTCAACACACGAAAGATGAAAATAATGTATCTAACGATAAACCTATATTAAAAGACGAAGTTAATAATTTAATTATTAAACATTTTAGTGAAGATAAAATTAAAGGTATTATTGATGAAGTTATTCAACAATTATCAACAACAACTCTTGATTTTAGCAAAATAACAATATCGTTTTTTGATGATAATAAAATATTGCTTTTGCAAAGAGCTATTTATCGTCGAATAATGGTTGTTATCGAAAGCGATTCATCGTCTGTTGTTAGTGCTATTACAAATACGATTTTGCGAGATAATTATAATTATATTCATATTGAATTTGCAAAAAAAGTCTTGGAATATTCTAATATTTCACGAGGTGTATTTAAATTTTTTGAAAATCATTTTGTTGAAGATGATAGCGGTGTTAGATGGAATTCTTTTGCTATAACTAGATTTATGGGCGAATATTTAAAACAAA
Source organism: Campylobacterota bacterium (assembly GCA_030152305.1). GTDB lineage: Bacteria > Campylobacterota > Campylobacteria > Campylobacterales > Thiovulaceae > Thiovulum_C. Next base: position 145,227 of record JASKOM010000004.1, on the reverse strand, counting down.
CAGAAAGTTTTTATCGCAACGAAGAAGAATATTCGAAATATATAAAAAGATTAGCTGATATTAATTCACGACAACCATCGTTAGATGAAACTAATGAAAATATTAACGAATCAATGGCTGAACGAAAACGAGTTGAAAAACTTATTAGTTTATATAAATTAAGATTAACAGACGAAGAATCTAAAATTAGTGATGTTATTCAAAAATATAAATCTCTTCTTGATGGTGTTACAAAAAGCCTTCTTCAAAAAAGAATAGTTATAAAAAAATAGATGATTGGTATAGACTTAATAAAAGTTGAACGAATTAAAAAATTTATCGATCGTTTTGGAAATCGCGGACTTCAGCGATTTCTTTCTCAATATGAAATAGAACTTTGTCAAAATAATATAAAACGAATTGCTGGTTATTGGGCTGTTAAAGAAGCTATTTCAAAAGCTCTTGGTGTTGGAATTGGTTCAGAGTTTTCTTTTCATGATGTTGAAATTTCTAAAACTATCAAAGGCTCTCCTGTTGCAATATTAAACCAAAATATTATTCAAAAGTTTTCAATTAAAAATATAGCTATTTCGATAACACATGATGGTGATTATGCTATTGCAGTAGCAACTATCAATAAATAATTATTTGCTTTGATATAATTTCGGAGTCTAGTTATAAAAACTATTATATATTTTATAAAAAAACTAGATAATCTTAAGATTCATTACTTATAATAAGGTTATATATAAATGCTACAAACTATCAATCTAACTAAAAGATTTGGTAAAAGAATTCTTTTTGAAAATATAAATATTAAGCTTGATAAACATAAACGATACGGCTTAATCGGTGCAAATGGTGCTGGAAAAACAACTTTCTTAAAAATTATTTCTGGTCAAGTTGATGAATTCGATGGTGAAATTTCTATTGAATCTGGACTTAAAGTCGGTGTTCTTGGACAAAATCAATATGCTTTTGAAGATTTTACTTTACTTGATGCTGTTTTATATGGCAATCGTCGTTTATTTGATACTATTAAAGAAAAAGAAATTTTATATAATGCAGCTGATTTTAGCGATGAGGTAAATAATAGACTTGCTGAACTCGAAGTTATTTCTGTTGAAGAAGATCCAACTTATGAATACGAAGTAAATATTACAAAAATTCTTGAAGGTCTTGGAATTGATTCGTCAGCGATTTATAATCCAATGAGTTCGCTTTCAAATTCTGATAAATTCAAAGTTCTTTTAGCTCAAGTTCTGTTTCCAAAACCTGATATTTTATTTCTTGACGAACCAACAAATAATCTTGATTTAGATGCAATTGCTTGGCTCGAACATCAACTTCAAAGACACGAAGGCACAATGCTTTTAATTTCACACGATAGACATTTTTTAAATGAAGTCGTTACGAATATTTTTGACTTAGATTTTCAAAAAATAAGAGAATTTACTGGAAATTATAATGATTGGTATTTGGCTTCAACAGTTATTTCAAAACAGCAAGAGCTTGAACGAAATAAAAAATTAAAAGAAAAAGAAGATCTTGAATCGTTTATTAGAAGATTTTCGGCAAATGCTTCAAAAGCTAAACAGGCAACTTCGCGACAAAAACAGCTTGAAAAATTAAATATCGAAGATATTAAACCGTCAAGTCGTCGAGATCCAAGTATCGTATTTAAAATGTCAAGACCAATCGGCAATGATATTTTAAAATTCGAAAATGTCTATTTTAAATATGAAGGCAGTCGAGATTTATTTAAAAATTATTCGCTTAAAATCGAAAAAGGTGAAAAAATCGCTTTGATTGGTTCAAATGGTGTTGGTAAAACTACTTTATGTAATTTAATTATCGGAAATTTGAAACCGCAAAAAGGTGTAATTAATTGGGGAGTAACTATTCAACCAACATATTTTCCTCAAAATACAACTGATATTATCAAAGGTGATTTATCGCTTTATGATTGGCTAAAAAGCTTTAATCCAAAAGGTGATCTTGCTGAAGTTCGAAACTGTTTAGGTCGAATGTTATTTTCTGGTGATGAACAAGAAAAAAGTGTCAAAGAAATAAGCGGTGGCGAAAAACATAGAATGATGCTTTCAAAAATGATGTTAGAAAGTGGCAATTTTTTAATTCTTGACGAACCAACGAACCATTTGGATCTTGAAGCAATTATTGCTCTTGGTGAAGCTATTCATAATTTTGAAGGCAGTGCTATTGTTGTCAGTCATGACCGCGAATTACTCGACTCCTTTGCAAATAGAATTATCGAAATTAAACCGAATGGCAAAATAGTAGACTTCAAAGGTAGTTATGAAGAATACCGAGCAATCTATTCCGTTGAATAATTTTAAAAATAAAGTAAAACCCGAAATGGATCATTCCAGAATAAAAGATTTTAATAGCGACAAAGATCATAAATTCGAAAATACCGAACATGACAGTGCAATAAAAAAAGTTGAAAATATTGGCAAAATATTAATTGATTGGTTTCACCTCATCGGACTTTTTGTTTTATTTTCGGCTGTTGTTTATATGGCTGGTGAAAGTTTTTTACATATGATAAAAGATTCAGTTACATTAAAAGATATATTAATGCTTTTTATTTATCTTGAAATTGGAGCAATGATTGGAATTTATTTTAAAACTCATAAATTACCAGTTAATTTTTTATTATATGTTTCGATTACAGCTCTCGCAAGAGTTTTAACGATTGATATAAAAGATATGAATAACTTGGCTGTTTTAACGATATCAGGATCTATTTTAATCATGGTCATTTCTGTTTATATTTTAAATAAACATACTCAAGATCCACATAGTCATAATTAAACATTAATTTAGTGAAACACAATAAATTTATTTTTATATTTTTTTTGATTGCCAGTATTTTTTTATTCGGCGATTCAAATTTAAATTCTGAACAGAAAGATTTACAAAATGTTTCTGTTCAGTTATTATGGAAACATCAATTTGAATTTGCTGGTTTTTATATGGCTATCGAAAAAGGCTTTTATAAAAATCGGGGTTTAAATGTTGAACTTCGAGAATTTAATGGTGAAAATATCGTAGAAGATGTTCTAAATCGCAAAGTTGATTTTGGTGTCGGTTATTCATCGTTAATTATTGATCGAACAATGGGTCGTCAAATTCGTGGTTTATCTGCTTTTTTTCAATCGTCTCCCGCTGTTTTATTAACCAAAAAACGAGATGATATTAAATCGATATCTGATCTTCGCGATAAAACTTTGAATATTAGTTATAACGATATTTCATATGCTGGAATTCGTGCAATGTTACAATCTCGTGGCATCAGTTTTTCTGGTATTAAAAATATTCCAAATAATTTTGATTTAAATTTATTAATCGAAGATAAAATCGATGGCTTTTTTTCGTATCGAACGAATGAACCTTTTATTCTTGATGAAATGAATATTTCATATTCGATTTTTTCTCCTAATGATGTTGGTTTTGATTTTTATGATGATATTTTATTTACTTCTCAACAATTAATAGATCTCGATAGCGAACTTGTTAAAAAATTTTATGAAGCAACAATTGAAGGCTGGGAATATGCTTTTAGTAATATCGAAGAAACCGTTGATATTATTTTAAATAAATATAATCAATCATTAAAAAAATCACGAAATGCTCTTTTATTTGAAGCTCGAGAATTATTAAAATTAGCTAAAAAAAGTGGTGTTCCATTTGGTGATATCAACGAAAAAAGATTGGAAAGTGCCGAAGGCATTTATAGACTTTTAGGTTTTATTTCTTCACCAAAAAGTGGTTCAACTGATTTTATTTATAGAATCAATGCTGTTAATTTAACAAAATATGAAAAAGACTATTTAAAAAATATTGGAAATATAAAATATTGTATTAATCCAGATTGGATGCCATATGAAAAAATTATAAATGGCAAACATGAAGGTCTTTCTAAGAATTTTATTTCATTATTTGAAAAGAAACTTGAAACTAATTTTTCGTTTGTAAAAACGAATAGCTGGGAAGATAGTCTAAATGCTTTAAAAAATGGTGATTGTCAAATGACACCAATGATCAAAAATGATAGTTCAAAAAATGAATATATACATTTTTCAAGAAGTTATATTAATTTTCCGCTTGTTGTTGCAACTCAAAGTGATGAAATTTTTGTTACAAATATCGAATTGCTTAAAGGCAAAAAATAGCTGTTATTCAAAATAGTGCCATTCAAAATATTGTAGAAAATAAATATGGCTTAGATTTGATTTATGTCGATTCTATTCAAGATGGATTGACAAAAGTTTTAAAAGGTGAAATATACGGTGTAATCGATACTTTGTTATCGATTGGTTATGAAATCAGAAAAAGTTTTTCTGGATTAATCGCCGTAACAGGCAAACTAGATTTGCCTTATGAAATTTCAGTTGGAACAACCATAAAAGAACCAATACTTCAACAGATTATGTGCAAAACGATAACTTCAAATGAAGATGAATTAAAAAAAAACGCAATGAGTAATTTATTAGATATCAAAATTCAAAATGACGGTCTCGATGAATCTTCGATCAAAAAGTTTTTGTTATTTATTGCTATTTTTTTAGCTTTATTAATTTATCGAAATAGAAAATTATTAAGACTTCAAATTAAAACAGCTATCGAAAACAAGTTTCTTACAGATTCTATTAAATATGCTCTTCATATTCAAGAAAAAATATTACCCGATCATAAAATATTTGATAAATTTTTTAATGATTGGTTTGTGATTTGGCAACCGCGAGATATTGTTGGCGGTGATATTTATTTTATCGAAGAGATTTCTAACGATGAGGTCCTTATTTTTGTAATCGATGGCACAGGACACGGAGTTCCAGGGGCTTTCATAACACTTTTAGTAAAAGCAATTGAACGACAAATTTTAAATGATATTAAATTTGGCAAAATAGATCCATCATTGCCGAATGAAATGCTTTCTATTTTTGATCGCGAATTAAAAGCTATTTTAAATCATGGTCAAAATTTACGAAATGCTGAAAATGGTTTTGATGGTGCAATAATCTATTTTAATCGCAAAACTAATATTGTTAATTTTTCAGGAGCTTCAACAAATTTAAGAATTTTTACTAATGATAGTTTGAAAATTATACATGGTGATAAAAGTTCTGTTGGTTATCGAAATAGACAAGATATCGAAAAATATAAAAATCATTATATAAAAATATTCAATCCAGCAACTTTATATATTACGACTGATGGTTTTACTGATCAAACTGGTGGCAAAAAAGGTTTATCAATGGGTAATCGTTTATGTAATGAACTTATTATCGAAACACAATCGCGATTAATGGAAAGACAAAAAAATAAATTATTGGAATTTTTTAATAATTATAAAAAAATAGTTGAACAAAAAGATGATGTTACAGTTGTTGGAATACGAATTATTCCAACTGGTGAAAAACATATCGAACATATAGAAAGTTATATTATATAAATAAATGAATTTATTATCTTCAAATAAAAATTTAATATTATTAATAATTTTTGTAACGATACTTTGGGGTTTTAGTTGGGTAAGTGCAAAATATCTTGCAATGAATATGCCACTTATGGAATTAACTTTTTGGCGATTTATCGTAACAGCAATTTTTGCATATATAACTTTATTGGCTTTTGGTCAAATTTCTATCAAAGTTCCAAAAGAATCAATACTTATGCTTATTGGTGGCGGTGTTTCAATGGGAATTGCTCAAATTGTTAATTTTAAAGGGCTTGAAATTGGTTATGCAGGTCTCGGAAGTATAATTTTTAATTCCACTTCACCATTATTTAGTTTATTTATCGCAATGCTTTTTATTAAATCAAAATATTCTAAATTCGAGATTTCATCTCTTTTGTTGGGCAGTTTTGGAGCAATGATAATTTTCCAATTTTGGCAATTAGATATTTCAAAAATTATCGATGGCGGAAATCTATTTTTTTTAATTAACTCATTAGGTTTTGCTTTTGTAACTTTTTTTTCACAAAAAGCTTCGCAATTTTCATCAGCTGGAAGTTTTACTTTTTATATGAGTTTAATTAGTGCTTTAATTTCATTGCCATTTTGCGAAACCTCATCGTTAATGTCAATCTTTGATAAAAACCTAACTTTTTTATGGAATTTATTATTTATGGCAGGAATTGCTGGAGGCTTTGGAACAACAATGTATTTCTTTGCAGTTAGCAAATTAGGTTCGGTAAAATCAAGTAGTTTTATTTTTCTAGTTCCACTTGGTTCAATATTAGGATCTTATTTAATATATGACGAAAAAATAGAAATATGGGCAATTATCGGCGGTGGAATCGCAATGATGTCAGTTTATTTATTTAATATGAAAAAAAGATAATATGAATTCAAAAAAAATCACAGCTGTTTTAATAACTTTTAATTCGGCAAAAACAATTCAAAAATCGTTGGCTTCGCTAAAATATTTTGATAATATAATTGTTTATGACTCGTTTTCAACAGATAATACTGTTGCGATTGCAAATAGTTTTATTAATGTTACTGTTGTTCAAGATAATTTTTACGGTTTCGGTGAAACAAAAAATAAAGCCGTTTCTTTTGCAAAAACAGATTGGATATTATCGTTGGATAGCGACGAAATGATTCCTGAAGCTTTGTCTCAAGAAATATCTAAATTAGACTTAAATAATTCAAATATAGTCTATAAAATAAAACGAGATAATATAGTTCTTGGCAGAAAAATGAAACATAGCGGATTAGCTAATGACTGGTTAGTAAGAATATTTAATAAAAATAATCATCAATTTTCAAATAAACTTGTTCATGAAAAAATAGAATTAACCACAAATTCACAAATAATTAAATTACAAAATAGTTTTTTGCATTTTGCAGTTCTTGATTCAAACGATTTTTTGTTAAAAATAGCAAAATATTCAAAACTTTCAGCAGATGAAAAAACAACAAAAAAATATTCGTTATTAATTATCATGTTAAAAACGATATTCGCTTTTGTTAAAACTTATTTTTTACAACTTGGTTTTTTAGATGGTTGGCGAGGCTTACTTGTTGCAGTTTCAAATGCTAACGGAAGATTTTATCGCTATATTAGATTAATTAATTATTAATCCGTTTTTTATTGCTCGATAGCTTATTTCGGTAAAATTAAAATTATTAAATAAAATAACAAAGGAGTCTGGTTTATTTTATTATAAACCATAAATAAAATTATGAGTAAAGTAATTTCGCTGTTAAAAGAGATCGTTTCGATGCGATCTGTAACACCAGATGATGGAATGATTTTGCAATATATAGCAAACTACCTTCAAGATTTTGAAGCGACATTTTTTGAACGAAATAATGTAAAAAATTTGTTTTTACATAGAAAATTTCAAGACGGTGTTCATCTTTGTTTTGCTGGACATGTTGATGTCGTTCCAGCAGGAAACGGTTGGAATAGTGATCCATTTAAAGCTATTGAACATAACGGTTTTATCGTTGGTCGTGGAACTCAAGATATGAAATCAGGTGTCGCTTCAATGGTTGTCGCTTTAAGTGAAGTAAAAAATTTTAACGGAACTCTTTCGTTGCTTTTAACAAGTGATGAAGAAGGTGAAGCTATCGATGGAACTATTTATGTTCTCGAAGAATTAAAAAAACAAAATCGTTTGCCTGATTATTGTTTAATTACTGAACCAACTTCTGAAGAATTTATCGGTGATGTTATTAAAGTTGGTCGTCGCGGTTCGATTTCTGGAGTTTTGACAATTATGGGAAAACAAGGACATGTTGCTTATCCACATAGAGCAATCAATCCAGTTCATCTTTTTGCTAATAAATTACCTCATCTTGCAGGTCATCTTTTTGATTCAGGTGATGAATATTTTAGTGCAAGTCAATTAGTCATAACTGATATTCGAGGCGGAATAGAAGTTTCAAATGTTACACCAAATGATTTAAAAATTATGTTTAATATTAGAAATTCAACAGCTACAAATCTTGAAAAAATCGAAAATTATGTTCGTTCAGTTTGTGAAGGATTAAATTATAATTTAAAATTATCTGTCGGTTCAAAACCTTTTTTAACAGATAATAATAGTTTAATCGTCGATTTATTAGCTAAATCTGTTGAAAATGTTTGTAAAGTTAAACCCGTTTTAACTACTGGTGGTGGAACTTCAGATGCAAGATTTATGCCCCAATTCGGCATTAAAGTTGCAGAATTTGGTGTTTTAAATACTTTGATTCATTCTGTAAATGAAAAAGTTTCAATCGATGAGGTAGAAAAACTTTATCGAGTCTGTTCTGAATTAATCTCAAGATTTTCAGAAAATAAATAGGCATAAAATAATTGAATCAATCATTAAATTTTAAAGATGAACATCGTTTAATTGAACAAGTTCCATATGGATTCTTAATTATGAATCACATAGGTGAAATACTTGATGTTAATAAATTTGCTTGTGAAGTTCTTGGTTACGAAAGATCAGAATTAATAAAACAAGGCGGAAAAAAACTGTTTGATACTTTGCAGAAATATAAATTTAATGATTTAGTGCATAGAACATTAAATTTAAATGAAAAATTATCTTTCGATGATGTTCTTGAAAATTGTCATTCAACAAAAATTCCAATTGAAATGACAGCTGGAAAGTTTAAAATTATCGATACAGAATTAATTTTAATCATGTTTCAAGATATTATTAATCGAGTTCAAGTCGAAAAAATCGTGTCTCAAAGACAAAGAGAAATCGAAGAAATTAATAAAAGTCTAGAGGAGCGAATTAAAATTGAAATAAAAAAAAATATGGAAAAAGATCAATTGTTAATTCAACAATCAAAAATGGCAGCAATGGGAGATATGATGGGAAATATTGCTCATCAATGGCGACAACCTTTAAATACTCTTTCGTTGGCTGTTCAAGATGTTGAAGATGCTTTTTTATCAGGTGAATTAGATGAAAAATATATGAAATATTTTATAGATCTTTCAATGGAAAATATAAGATTCATGTCAAAAACTATTGATGATTTTAGAAATTTTTTTAAACCAAGTAAAACGAAAGAAAGTTTTAAATTACGAGAAGCAGTTGAAGATATTTTAAAAATTGTTACGGCTCAATTAAAGAATCATAAAATATCGATTTCGATCGAAGGTGAAGATTACGATGTAATCGGATATCCAAACGAATTTAAACAGGTAATTTTAAATCTTACAAATAATGCAAAAGATGCAATTCTTGAAAAGAATATAGAAAAAGGTGAAATTAACATTTATATTAATAATTATTCAATAGATTTAAAAGAAATCGTAGTTCAAGATAACGGCGGTGGAATTCCAGACAAACTTATGAATAAAATATTTGAACCATATTTTACGACAAAAGATGGCAATAAAGGAACAGGAATAGGACTTTACATGTCAAAAACAATAATCGAAGAAAATATGGGTGGTTCTTTGTTTGTTGAAAATAAACATAATGGAGCCAGATTTACAATAAGAATTCCGTGTGCATGCAACAGAGATCAGAAGTGAAATAAATAAAAATCCGCCTATAAATTTTTAGTTTAGGCGGATATGATTTTTATAGTTTATTTTTCTGTTGATGTTGTAACAGTTAAAATAACTCCGACGATTGCAGAAATAATTTTTGCTTTTTCAGAATCAGACATATTTTCAAGACTTTTTGAAACTTGAACTTGATTTGATGATTGTTCCATTTTTATATTTATCCGAATAAATTATCTGATTGTTGCTAGTAATTGCTCTGTATCGATGTCTTGACCTTCTTTGACATTAATATGAACAATTACACCATCTCGAGGTGAAACAATGTCAATTTCCATTTTCATAGATTCGATAATAATAATTTTTTCATGTTCTCGAACTGGATCACCAGCTTTTTTTAATACTTTCCAAATTTTCCCTGGAACTTGAGAAAGAATATGTTCTGTTCCTTCAAAAACTGGTTGAGCAGGTTGAACTGGAGCAATATTAATTCCAGATTCAGCTGAAACGATTTCTTTGATATCTATTTGAGCATTTGCACCTTCGACAACTGTAACATTAAAACTTTGACCTGCGACATTAACTGTAAATACTCGAGCTTCACCTTTTTTACTCACACTTTTCTCCTCTTTATTTTTTTCGTCTGATAATTTTCTGACTTTGAATTCGCTTTCGCCTTTTAAGAACTGAATACCTTTCATATCACATGAAGCTGTAATAAATAAATTTTCTTCAGTTGGTTCAAGACCGTTTTCATCTAACATTTGCCAAAAATGAGCAATCGATTTTTTAGGATCTCGATCAGCAATAACTAATGCTTCATCTGTTGTTGGAGCTAATTTTAATTGTTCTTCAGCAATTTTGATAATTTCTTGATCTGGTTCAACTGGTGTTTTTCCAAAATAGCCAAGAACCATTCGACCGTAACCTGGAGCAATTTTTTTCCATTTGCCAAACATGACATTATTTAAAGCCTGTTGAAAATAAAACTGTGAAACAGGTGTAACAGAAGTTCCGTAACCGCCTCGTCGAACAACATCTTCCATTTCTAAAATAGCCAATGGAAATTTATCAAGAATATTATTATCTCGCATCATTTGAGTATTTGCAGTTAAAGCACCACCCGGCATTGGTGAAAACGGAATTAACGGAGAAACTTGAGTAGCTTCAGGCGGAATAAAATAATCTTTTAAGCATTCACTTAAAACTCGTTCAGATTCTAATATTTTATATTTATCAAGTCCAAGATCAAAATCTGTGCCTTTAAGAGCATGAATCATCGTTAAAATATCAGGCTGACTTGTTCCACCAGAAACAGGAGCTTGAGCTAAATCGATACCATCAACACCAGCCTCAAGTGCTGATAAATAAGAAGCAACTGAAACCCCTGCAGTTTCATGTGTATGAAGTCGAATGTGCATATCTTTGCCGAGTAATTTTCTTGCCATTCGAATTGTTTCACCAATTTTTTTAGGATTTGCAGTTCCTGAAGCATCTTTAAAAGCAACAGAATCAAAAGGCAAACCTGAATCTAAAATAGCTCGTAAAGTTTTTTCATAAAATGGAACATCGTGAGCACCTTCACAACCTGGAGGTAAATCCATCATCGTAACAACGACTTCGTGATTTAAGCCATATCGTTTAATTGCTTCAGCTGGAAATTTTAAATTATTAACATCATTTAAAGCATCAAAATTTCGAATTGTCGAAGCACCATATTTTTTAAATAATCGCATATTTAAATCGATAACTTCGCTTGAACCGACATCAAGACCAACATATGAAACACCTCGTGAAAGTGTTTGAAGATTTGCATCTGGTCCAACGATCGATCTAAATTTCTCCATCATTTTAAAAGCATCTTCTCGAAGATAAAAATAAAGAGTCTGAAATCTAGCTCCACCGCCAAATTCAAAATGAGTTATTCCTGCTTTTCGAGTCGCTTCGACAGCTGGAAAAAAGTCGTCCATAAGAACTCTACCACCAAAGACAGATTGAAATCCGTCTCTAAAAGTTGTATCCATAACATCTATATATTTCTTAGCCAATTTTACATGCCTTTCTAAAATCAAAATTAATCAAGATTTATTATAAATATAAAATATTAATAAATATTAATTGTTTCGTATTTATTTTACAAATTTAGCTTGTGCATAATTTTATCTAAAAATAAAGCTGAAAACCCAACTTAGAAATATTATAAAAGGATTTAAAATGTGTGATTTTGTGAAATTCACGAGAGATGAAATATGCAGAAACGGTCAAGATTTTGACCGTTTATAAATTTAATTAATTTATGTAGATTTATTTAATTAGTTTGCTTCAACATCGATAACATCATCATCTTTTTTATTGTTATTATTTTGAGATGCTTGATTATTTACAGATGCTTCTGTCATTTTTTGGCTTACTGAAGTAAGTTCTTTGATTTTGTTGTCGATTTGCTCTTTTGTCGCATTTTCATTTTTGATTAAAGCTTCAAGTTCAGAAACAACTTTTTCAATATCAGATTTATCTGCAGGATTAATTTTCGAGCCAACTTCTTCAAGTGTTTTTCTTGTTTGATGTGTAATTGCATCAGCCTGATTTCGAACTTCAACGATCTCTTTTCGTTTCATGTCAGCATCTTTGTTTAATTCAGCTTCTTTAACCATTCGTTTGATTTCGTCATCACTTAATCCAGAACTTCCAGTAATTTTAATCGATTGTTCTTTACCAGTTGTTTTTTCTTTAGCCGAAACACTTAAAATACCGTTTGCATCGATATCAAAAGTAACTTCGATTTGTGGTTCGCCTCGTCTAGCCATTGGAATTCCGCTTAACTCAAAATTACCTAAAGATTTGTTATCTTTTGCAAATTCTCTTTCACCTTGAACAACATGAATTGTAACAGCAGGTTGATTATCATCAGCAGTTGAGAAAACTTGCGATTTTTTAACTGGAATCGTAGTTCCTTTTTCGATAATTTTTGTAGCAACTCCACCAAGTGTTTCAAGTCCAAGAGAAAGCGGTGTAACATCAAGTAATAAAATATCTTTTACATCACCTTTTAGAACACCAGCTTGAATTCCAGCACCAGCCGCAACTACCTCATCAGGATTAACTGATTTATTTAATTCTTTTCCGCCAAACATAGCCGAAACAATTTGTTGAGCTTTAGGAATTCGAGTTGAACCACCGACCATAATAACTTCTTTAATTTCGCTTGTTGATAAACCAGCTTCTTTTAAAGCACGAGTAATATGATCTTTAGTTTCGATAAGCATTTTATCGATCATCGATTCGAATTTAGCTCGAGTAATTTTTTTAACTAAATGTTTTGGTCCAGTCATATCAGCTGTAATAAACGGAAGATTAACTTCTGTTTCAGTTGCCGAAGAAAGCTCTTTTTTAGCAGTTTCAGCAGCATCTTTTAATCGTTGAAGAGCCATTTTGTCATTTTTTAAATCAAGACCATATTCAGCTTTAAATTCTCCAGCTAAGAAATCAACTATTTTGTTGTCAAAATCGTCTCCGCCAAGAAAAGCATTTCCATCTGTTGCAAGAACTTCAAAAGTTCCATCACCGATTTCTAATACTGTAACATCGAATGTTCCACCGCCTAAGTCATAAACGAGAACTTTTTCATCACCTTTTTTATCTAAGCCATAAGCAAGTGCTGAAGCTGTTGGTTCGTTAATAATTCGTAGAACATTTAGTCCTGCAATTGCTCCTGCATCTTTTGTTGCTTTTCGTTGAGCATCATTAAAATAAGCTGGAACTGTAATAACTGCATCAGTAACAGGCGAACCTAAATAAGCTTCAGCATCTTCTTTTAATTTAGAAAGAATTTTCGCTGAAATTTCTTCAGGTGTATAAACTTTATCAGCTACTTTTACACATGCTTTACCATTTTTTTCAACGATTTCATAACTTACTTTGTCATGTGCTTCTTTTGCTTTTTGTTCATTCATCATAAGACCCATGATTCTTTTTACAGAATAAATAGTTTTATGTGGATTTGTAACAGCTTGTCGTTTTGCTGGATCACCAACAAGAACTTCGCCTTTATCTGTAAAAGCAACAACTGAAGGAGTTGTATTTCGACCCTCTTTATTTGGGATAATTTTTGCTTGTCCTGCTTCATAAACAGCGACACATGAGTTAGTTGTTCCTAAGTCAATACCGATTACTGCCATTTTATATTTCTCCTAATTTTTATTTTAATTTGCAACACTGACCATTGTTGCTCGTAAAACACGATCTTTTAATTTATAGCCATTTTGTAAAACAGCTACGATTTCGCCACTTTTAATATTTCCGCCATCAACTTTCATAACAGCTTGATGAACATTTGGATCAAATCCATTGTTCGTAGCTATTTTTTCAACACCATTTTTATCTAAAACTGATGATAAATTTCTAAGAGTAAGTTCAACACCTTCTTTTAATTTTGAAACATCAGAATGATTATTTGCTGATTGAACTGCCATTTCTAAAGCATCAACAACTGGCAACAAATCTTTTGAGAATTTCTCAAGAGAATATGCGACGATATCATTTTTTTCTCGTTCAAGTCTTCGTTTATAATTCTCAAATTCTGAAAAAACTCTGACATATTTATCTTCGAAATCTTTTAATTTTTGTTGGAGTTGTTCTATTTTAGAATCTCGTTCATCAACTAATTCAGCTTTTTGTTCTGAACCAGTTACATTTTCGTTTTCATTTTTTACATTTTGGTCTTCCACAATATACCTTTCTCCTTTTCTAAAAATTCGGCGAAATTATATAACATTGAGTCGATTAGTGTCAAGTTTGTTTAGTTTAAATGTTTATTAAAAATATTAAATATATTGCAAATTTTGTAAATATCATGATTTAATTTAGGAATAAAATAAAATATAATATTATGAAATCTATGTTGGTTTTTTTTAAACAAGGTGTTAAAGAATCTAACATAATTTTATATTTCAGTATAAATAATTATATATAAACAAAGAGTAGTTTTAAAATGGGTCTATTAACATTTGGTAAAATAGAATATCTTAATCTTTTACCTTTTAGAGTGTTTATTCAACAAAAAATATCGAATATTCAGTTTCATAAAGTTTCTGAACGATTTCAAGATGTTCCATCGAAAATTAACAAGGCTTTTATTCGCAAAGATATTAATTCGGCTTTTATATCTAGTATTCGTTCAAAAAATATGAATTGCGGAAATCTTGGAATTATTGCAAAAGGGGAAGTTTTATCTGTTTTATTAATCGAAGGCGAAGAACAAACAGATTCATCATCAGAAACTTCGAATGCTTTAGCAAAAATATTAAACAAAAAAGGTAAAGTCTTAATTGGTGATCCTGCTTTGAAATACAAATTAAATGGCGGACAAGCTATCGATTTAGCTCAAGAATGGGTAGAAAAATATAATTTACCTTTTGTTTTTGCAAAATTGTGTTTTCACGGAAATGGTCAAATAATTAAAAATTTAGAAAATTTATTTGTTAAAAATCAAGGTTGGATTCCGACATATATTATTAACCGAGAAAGCAAAAAACTCAATTTAAGATCTGTTGATATAAAAAATTATTTAAAAAAAATTAGTTTTATTTGTAATTGGAAAAGCAAACGGGGCTTAAAATTATTTCTTGATTTAACAAATAATTATAAAAAATAAATTCACGGAATGATCAAATCATGATCATTCCAAATGTAAAAAAATTAAATAATAAAATTATCTAACACAGCGAACATAATAAGCTGTTGTTTGAGGATTTGCATAGTTATAACCATCATCAAAAGCAACACTCCAGCTTTTTGCAGTATCACTTTCATAATATGGCGATTCTGGATCTGAATAATTAACAGTGCTACTCCAATAATAAGAAGTTTTTGTGTTTCGAAATATCGGATCTATCGACGGCTTCGATCTGTCTTGATCAATAATTGAAAGTAATTCAATAACATTTGGAAGTCGCCAATCTAAATAACCGCCAAAAGTTAAATTTTCGCAATATGAAATAGCCTCATTCCAGCTTTTTTTAGCGATTAAAACTTGATCTTCCCACATTAGATTTGTTTCAAGATCTGTAACGATGCTATTACTTCGATGTAATTCAGCAAATAAAAAACTTGAAGTTACAGCCGTTAAAAAAAATATTTTTGTTTTCATAAATATAAAAATCCTTTTAATTTAATTATGTCATCTAACACAGCGAATATAAAAATTTTCTGATTGATTAATATCGTCGCTCATGCTATAACCAAAATTTACTCCCCAACTCATGCCTGTATCGTTTGCATTTTTACCAGCAATACTTGTCCAATACCAATCGCTTACAGTATTTTGAAACATAGGATCAATCGCAGGAGCATTTCTTCCAAATTGAATTAATGTTAAAAGTTCTTTTCTTGTTGGAACTCTCCAGTCATAATAACCACCAAAATATAAATTATCACAATAATTCATTGCATTTACCCAATCTGATTGATATGGATTTCCATCTTCCCACATTAATTTTGTAACAAGATCATTAACAATTTCAAGAGAATCATCTCGGGTATATTGTCGTTCAACCCCTTTTTGATAAGTTCCGTCGTCATTTAATGTTTTAGCTTTTTCTTGACCTGTTTTAAATAAAACAGAAAGATTGACATCTCGTGTTCTTAAATATGGTCGAACATAAATTAATAAACTTGCAGATGCTGAATTAATTTCATTAGCAACACTAACAACCGAAATATTATGATCGCCAGTTGTTAAAAAACTATGTTTAAATATATTTGATGTTTCTGATTGTTTGACTTTGTTTATGCTCCAAACAAAAGTAGCTTCTTCGAGATTTGATGTTGCTATAAAAACAGCTGTTTGATTTCTATCAACTGATGTAAAGTTTGAGTCTAAAACAACTGTTGGAGTTGGATAAACAACACTGATTTTTTTAGTAATTGAAGCATTTTTTTCTCGATCATCTGTTACTGTTAATGTAATCGTGTGATCACCTTTTGATAAATTTGTTTCAAGCGAACCGTTTAATTCAGCATTTAATAATAAACCGTCAATCGAACTAGAAATCAAATATTGTTTTATTTTGCCTTCGATATCTGGATCTGTTGATTTTTCGCCACTAATTTTAATTTTTGATTTTGTCGTAAAAGTTGTATTTCCATCTAAATTAGAAATATCTAAAACTGGAATTGGAGCTTTATTTTTTTTGACAGTTAATGAAGCATTTGTTTCACCGCATTTATTCCATTGATCACAAGCTTTTAATGTTATCGTGTGATTTCCGTCTGAAAGAAGTTCGCCCAAAGGTGAAAGAGCAAAATATGTTTCAGTATCTTTTATTGAATCTCCACCAACTGAATAATCAGGTGCAATTGTGCTTGTTGCGATGCTAATTAAACCATTTGCACCAGCAATAATAGGCTTTTTTAATTCCGTAGTATTTAACAAACCATCAATATTTGAATAAAGTTTATATTGTGAAATACCTGTTCTATCCGAACTACCTTCATAAAAAAACATTAAATCTTCGTCATCATATGCATAATATGAACTTAACGATAAAAGAGCCAACGGTGTATCATTTGCAATAATTACTGATAAATTCGCATCACTGCTAAGATTATTTTCATCGAAAGCTCTTAAAATAATCGTGTGATTGCCTTCGCTTAACGAATTAATTTTTAATCTATTTCCTAATGAAGCATTTCCGTCATATATTTTTCCATCAATCGATGAATAAAGTTCATAACGAACAACTTCAACATTATCTTTACTTTCTGAAAAATCAAAAGTTAATTCTGTTCCAACATTTGGAGTAAAAATATCAGGCAAACTTGTTTTTAAAACGGCAATCGGTTTTTCATTTGAAACAAGCAAATAGCCAAAATCTGCATCTGTATTATTATTTTGATCTGTTATCGTTAAAATAATCGTGTGATTACCTTCTGATAATTTCGAAGTAAAAACTTTATCAGAACCAACATATAAAAGCTGATCTATATTTGAAACAAGTTCATATTGAGTAATTTTTGCATCGCTTTTTGAAATACTTCCGTTGAACTCAAAAGTTGCATTTTCATCAATTCTCATGGTTGTTGGCATTTTTAACTTAGCAATCAAAGTTTTTGTATTTTGAATTATTAATTCGATTGTTGTTGTTCCAACTAAACCTGAAGCTGTATAAGTTTTAAGAACAATCGTATGATTTCCGTCAGATAAATTTAACGATGAAATCGAAAAATTCGAATCGGCTCCAGAATATAACAATCCGTCAATGCTTGAATTTAACTCGAATTTCACTACCTCATCGCTGTTATTTTCATCTTTTAAAAAACCAAATTCAATAGTGTCATTATCTTCAATGTAATTAAATTTTAAAATAGGTTTTATTGTCAAATTAGTTTCTGTTTCAAGTTCTGTTGAGTTTTTAATTAATAAGTTTGTTTTTGCAAAACCAGAAGCACCCCATTTATCGTAACCGTATAAATAAATTGTGTGATTACCATCAGAAAGTGATGAGGTTGAGAAATTTGTTTTTAATCCAGAATATAAATTTTTATCGATAGATGAGTTAAGTTCGTATTTAACGATTGCAACATCATCAAACGAACCAACAAATGAAAAAGAGACATTTGAATCTTTCGGGGCAGAAGTTGGAGCTGAAAGTTTCATAGTTGGAGCTTTGTTTTTTAGTTCTTCAGCTGTTTTATTTATTTGCGGTGAATATAATTGAAAATAATCAGTATCGTTATGTTTTGCATATGAAATAATATTATCACTTCCCATTTTTGTAGAAGAAGTTAAATATGATAATTTATCATTTGGTTCATGTTTATATTTATCAGAAAAACTTGATAAATCTGTTGCTGAAATTGCATTTCCAGATGTTGAAAAGCCGTAAGCACCTTCTTGAACGACATCATTATAATTCATAATTGCAACAGTGTAACTTTTATCAGCTGATAAACTTGGCAAAGTTACCGAACCAGTTTTGCCGTTTAAATTAATAATTTTGCCGTTTGGAGCTTTAATTGTTCCAGTTAAATTTATATTCGATTGCAAAACAAACTCAAAACTCATTTTATAAACTGTTAAATTTATATTATTTTGCCAAATTCGATTTGAACCGTCTAATATTTTAACTTTGAGAATATAATTTTTTTCATTTTCAAGCTGACTATC
Source organism: Campylobacterota bacterium (assembly GCA_030152305.1). Lineage (GTDB taxonomy): Bacteria > Campylobacterota > Campylobacteria > Campylobacterales > Thiovulaceae > Thiovulum_C. Next base: position 126,585 of record JASKOM010000004.1, on the reverse strand, counting down.
AAACGAAAAGGAAACAGGAATAATTGTTTCGGAATTAATAGCTAAAGAACTTTTTGATAATGCTGAACTTGTTGGTTTAAAGCTTTTTGCATCTTCAAGTGTTGTTTCAAAAGTTAAGTTTGTTCCAACAGCTGAACCAATATTTTTAATTATTATATTTCCGTTATAAGTTGAATTATGATCAGAATAAAAAAATTCAGCTGAAGTATCAAAAGTTGTTTGAAAATTTGCAACACCAACGGGGCTAAGTTGAAAAGCTCCAATATTTTGACCGTTAGTTACTAAAGAAACATTGGCTTCAATTGTTCGATTATTATCAGTAATCGCTAAAATATATTTGCCAACTGGTAACGAACTACCTTTAAAAGTGCCGTTTTGATCTGATTTCATTGATTGTTTTATATTTTTATCTTTTATATTTGTTAAAACAATCGGGATATTTTCGATTGATGTTGTTTGAATATTATCAGCATAATAAACAGACCCAAGAAAACTAACATTTTTTTCACTTGAACGAATATAATATTTGCCGTCGATTTTAATTAAATTATCTTCAACTTGTTCAATGACTGTTGTTGTTTGAGAGGTAATATATACTTGAGAACTGTCTGTTGTGCTTTCCCATTCTCCCCAATAATCAATATTTTTTGCACTAGCTGAATTTGTTGTTAAACTTGAATCTGTTGTTGGTTTATCAGTTGTTATAACCGAATTATTAGCTGTTAAAAACTCACCTGAAGGTTTTTCTTCTTGACAACCACTAAATAATATTGAAGTTACAACTATCGATAGATTTGAAAGAAGCAATTTATGTGTCATGTAAAATAGCCTTTTTGTTTATAAAAAATAATAGTTAAATTTTTACTTTTTAAAATTATATCTAGACGATCTGGATATTTATCAAAACTTATTGTTCTAATTATTCTAATTGTTATTATTAACTTTAAGTTTGTTAAAATTTCTCAATTATTTTTTAAAGAGCAAATATATGTTAGATACACAGATTAAAACAATCGAAGAGATAAAAAAAGCTCTTCAAACTGAAAAAGCGACAATCGTTTATTTTACTTCTCCAAAATGCAATGTTTGCAAAACTCTTCGTCCAAAAGTCATGGAATTAATGCGAGAAGAATTTCCAGAAATGGGTAGATATTTTGTTGATATTTCTGAAACTCTTGATGTTCCAGCTCAATATTCTGTTTTTACAGCACCAACTATTATCGTTTTTTTAGAAGGTCGCGAATTTTCGAGAAAATCAAGAGCTATGAGTCCTGCACAACTTGCCGATGAGGTTCGACGACCTTACGATATTATGATGTCATAAAAAATATTAATTAAATAAATGACTGATATTGAAAATAACGAAAACCTCATCGCTGAAATCGAGAGGTTAAAAAAAAATCTTGATGTAACAATAGTTGCTCATTATTATCAGCGAGACGAAATATTTAATATTGCTGATATTACTGGTGATAGTTTAGAACTTGCAAAACGAACAGCCGAAACAAATAGTAAATTTATTATATTTTGTGGTGTAACTTTTATGGGTGAAAGTGTCAAAGTTCTTAATCCAGAAAAACGAGTTTTGATGCCAAAAACAGCTTGTTGTGCAATGGCTCAAATGATTAGCGGAGATTATTTTGATAAATCGATAGCTATTCTTGAACAAAATGGAATAAATAAAAATGATTTATTACCTATAACTTATATAAATTCAAGTGCCGAAGTTAAAGGTCGAGTTGGTGAAATGGGCGGTTTAGTTTGCACAAGTTCAAATGCTCATAAAATAATTACTCACGGTTTAGCAAGTGGCAAAAAAATATTATTCGTTCCAGATCGATGTCTTGGTCAAAATATAGCTCATCAAATGGGATTGAAAAGTTCCGTCGTATCTATTTTTGATGGTGATAAAAAAAATAATGAATATTTAAATTCGGATATTATTTGTTACGATGGTTTTTGTTCTGTTCATCAACTTTTTTCGATTGATGATATTAATTTTTATCGAGAAAAATTTAATAATATAAAAATTGCCGTTCATCCAGAATGTGATCCGTCGGTTGTTAATAATGCTGATTTTGTCGGTTCAACTTCACAATTAATAAAATATGTTAATTCTTTGCCAATTGATCAACCAGTTGCCGTTGGAACTGAATATAATCTTGTTAATCGAATGCGAGAAAAAAATACTTATGTTTTATCTTCTACAAAACCACAATGTCCAACAATGAATGAAACAACTTTATATGATTTATATAAAACATTAAAAAGTATCGAAGATGGCGAACCATTTTATGAAATAAATGTTGATCAAGAAAGTTCAAAATGGGCAAAAATAGCCCTTGAACGAATGTTAAACATTAATTAATAATTGCAAATAAAAATAATTATTAAATTAATAGAACTATTATTTCATGATACAATTTTGACAAATTGAAAAATGTCTTGAGAATATTATTATAAATAATATAAATATTATTAATAATTTTCTTTACGATTTTAAATAACTTTAAAGGTTAAAATTTTATGGAAGTAAAAATAGCAAAATTAGATTCTGCTAATCTTGTAATTAATGGCTTGATTACAGCCGAAGATATCTCTTCAGGTATTGAGAAAATTGTTAAACAACTCTCAAAAACCGCAAATTTACCAGGTTTCAGAAAAGGTAAAGTTCCTGCAAGTGCTGTAAAAAAATATTACGGTTCTCGATTAACTGAAGATTCCGAAGCTGAAGCTTTGAGAAATTTATTAGATAAAGGTCTCGCTGAAACAGGTATTAAAAATAGTGATTTAATTTCTGAACCTGATATCGTTAATTTCAAAAGAATCGACGGCGGACACATCGAAGTTTCTGTTCAAGTTTATTTAAAACCAGTTATTCAAGATATTAATATAAACTCGCTTATAGATGCAATTAATATTCCTGAAGCAACAACTGAAGAAACAGACAAAGAACTTTCTAGACTTTTAAATAAAATTGCTAATTTCACAACTGTTGAACGAAAAGCTGAAAATGGAGATCGAGTAAATTTAGATTTTTCAGGTTCTATTAATGGTGTCGTTTTTGACGGCGGAACAGCAACTGGCTTTGATTTAATTTTAGGTAGCGGTTCGTTTATCGATGGCTTTGAAAGTCAATTAATTGGTTCTTCAGCTGGTGATAATATCGATGTTTCTGTAACTTTTCCAGAAAATTATAGTCCAGATTTAAGTGGCAAAAATGCTATTTTTAAATGCAAAATTAATCGAATTGAAGAAGCTGAAAAATTAGTGTTAAATAACGAAACAGCTGAAAAAATTATCAATGATAGTTATTCAAAATTAAGAGCAAAAACTCCAAATATTGATTCCGTTGAATTTGTTAAACGAGAAATTTCTAACTCATTATTCATTAAAAATAAACTTGCTAAATTTGATGAGCTAAAAATATCTATTCGAGAAAAACTTTTAACAAGTGTTTCTTTTGATGTTCCACGAGCAATTTTAGAGCAAGAACTTGAAAATAGAGTTAATAATAGTGCTAGAAATATGACAGCTGAAGAAATCGAAACAGTTAAAAATAGTCCTGAAAAATTAGAAGAACTTCGAAATAAATTTATGCCAGAAGCTTTAACAGCCGTCAAATTAACTTTTATTGTTGACAAAATCTCAAAAGAAAATAAAGTTCATGTTGATGATAAAGAAGTCGAAGAGTCATTAAAATATCAGTTTATCATGAGCGGTCAAGATCCTGATTTAATGTTACAAACATATAAAGAACGAGGTATTTTACCACTTGTTAAAATGTCTATTCTTGAAGATAGAGTTCTTGAATTTATTATTGACTCTAAAATTAAAAGATCATAACAGATGAGTTATATTCCTTATGTAGTTGAGAAAAGTGGTCGAGGTGAAAGATCTTATGACATTTATTCTCGTCTTTTAAAGGATAGAATCGTAATGTTGAGCGGTGAAGTTGATGATGCCGTTGCATCGTCTATCGTTGCTCAACTTTTATTTTTAGAAGCTGAAGATCCTGAAAAAGATATATATTTTTATATTAATTCTCCGGGTGGAGTCGTTACAAGCGGTTTAAGTATTTATGATACTATGAATTATATTAAACCTGATGTCGTAACAATCTGTATTGGTCAAGCCGCTTCGATGGGTGCTTTTTTATTGTCTGCTGGTGCAAAAGGTAAAAGATATGCTCTTCCAAATGCTAGAATCATGATTCATCAACCTCTTGGTGGTGCTAAAGGTCAAGCAACAGATATTCAAATTCAAGCTGAAGAAATATTACGATTAAAATTTAATTTAAATAAAATCCTTGCTGATAATTGCGGTAAAGATATTGAAATTGTTAAAAATGATACAGAACGAGATAAATTTATGAGTTCAGAAGAAGCTAGAACTTATGGATTAATCGATAAAGTTTTGACTCGACATGAATAAAAATAACAGAGGTCAACGATAAACTTGGGTGAAGATTTCGATTTAGATGAGTTGTTAAGCTCACATTCTACAAGAATTATTGAAACAAAAAATAAAAGCATAAGTGACTATGATAATTCAAGCAAAAAAAGTAATCCTAAGTTTGATTATAATATTGCTGACGAACTGAAATTTGATGAAAATATTAGTTTAGAAGATAATAATGAAGAAATTATTAATTTTGACAAACTTGACAAAGAAATTGATTTTAACAACGAATTTAATTCTAATGAAAATGAATCAACTGTTGAAAAGTTTTCTAGACTTGTATTAACTGAAATCGAAAGTCGAAATCTTCCCTCAACTCCTGAAAATTATAAATTATATTTTTTGGAATTGTTAGAAAAAGAACCTGAATCTTTTCAACGAAAAGTTAAAGAAATGTTAAAACGAGAATCTCCTCAACAAGAATTAGCTCGAAGTCGTAATATCGAAGATTCTCTTCAACAATCTTTAAAAGTTAGCGAACAAATTCTTTCGATTACTGCTAAAGTTTATAACAATGTTTCTATTATGAAAAATATTGCAACTAAACGAAACGATGAGGTTAATAATAAAAATGTTCGAGATATGGTTCAACTTCTTAAATTTGACTTAGAGAAGTTAAATGATGTCTTGAGTAAGCAAAATGACAGTTTAAAAGGCTTATATTCTCGAGCTGTTGAATCTGTTAATGTCGTTTATAATAAAACGATATTTGACCGTGAATTTAATATTTATAATCGCAAATTTTTTATTGATTCGGCAAATAACGAACTTGAAAAAATGAGTTTTTTTCAACATCAATCTTCTGTTGCTTTAATAATACCTCATCGCAAATTAACATCTCCAAACTTAACTCAAAAATTGGCTTTAATTATCGCAAAAGCTATTGCCAAAGTCATGAACGATAGTTTCGGCAATAGTGATATCGTTGCCTATTATGGCAATAATATTTTTGCTATTTTGTTACCTCATTCTAATCTACATACAGGTGTCAAAAAAATAGAAAAATTTATAGAAAATTTAAAATCAAAATCGATGATTATTGCTGGTAAAGAAATTGAACTTATCGTTAAAATTGGCATTACTGAACTTCAAATTGGCAGAAAATTAAATTTTAATTTAAGTCGAACATTGGATGCTTTAAAAATAGCTAATCGTTCTCAAACAAAAATTTACGAAGTAATTACATGAAAATTTAAATGACATTATTAAACTTAGTTGATATTAAAAAACAATACGATATAAAAAAAATCTTAGATGGCATTTCGTTTTCTGTTAATCATGGTGATCGCATTTCGATTATTGGTAAAAACGGAGCTGGAAAATCTACAATATTAAGAATTGTAAATGGCGATGAGGTAGCCGACAGTGGCGACAGAATCGTTATTAACGGCATCGATATAAAAACACTTTCACAACATCCTCGTTTTCCTGTTGGAATTTCTGTTCGAGAAGCTATCGAAATTCAATTAAATGAAATTTATCAAGCATTAAAAGAATATGAAGAATTATCACAAAAACTAATCTTAGATTTCGAAAATCAAGATTTAATTTCTCGACATTCTGAAATTTCGGCATTTTTAGATCATCATTCGGCTTGGAATATCGATAATAAAATCGAAAAAGTATTAAACGAATTTTCGTTAAAAGATTTAGAAAATCGTTCTGTAAATAGTTTATCTGGTGGCGAAATGCGACGAGTTGCACTTGCTGGTTTGCTTTTGCAAAAACCTGATTTATTATTATTAGACGAACCGACGAATCATTTGGATGTTTATATGGTCGAATTTCTCGAGAATTTAATTATTCGTGAAAATTATAATATTTTATTTATTTCACATGATCGATATTTTATCGATAAAATCGCGACTCGAACGATAGAAATCGATAATGGCAAAATAGTTGAATTTTCTGGCGGTTATCAAAATTATCTTGATGGCAAAAATTTGTTATTAATGTCAATGCAAAAACAACACGAAGATTTATTAAAATTGTTGAAACAGGAAAATGAATGGTTCGCTCGTGGTGTTAAAGCACGATTAAAAAGAAATGAAGGTCGAAAAACTCGATTAATGGATATGCGAGATCGTGCAAAAACGAATCCATCGGCAATTCGCAAAATGAAATTAGAACTTCAACGGGAAGAGAAAAATTTTCAGCAAGAACAAAGTGTCAATCGTCAAAAAATGCTTTTTGAACTTAATGATTTGTCCAAAAGTTTAGGCGGAAAAAAATTAATATATAAATTAAATTTAAGAATAGTTCAAAAAGATAGAATCGCAATTGTTGGACGAAACGGAACAGGCAAATCAACTTTATTAAAAATTTTATTATCAAAATTAGAAGCTGATAGTGGAACGATAAAACGAGGCGAATTTGAAATTGGCTATTTTGACCAACATCGAGAAATTCTAAATGACGATAAAAATTTAATTGAAACTTTTTGTCCGCACGGTGGCGATCGAGTTGATGTTCGCGGTTCGAATATGCATGTATTTGGCTATTTAAAACAGTTTTTATTTCCAAAAGAGTTTTTAGATAAGAAAATTGGTTTGTTGTCTGGCGGTGAAAAAAATCGTGTTGCTCTTGCTTTGCTTTTTACTAAAAAAATAGATTGTTTAATTCTTGATGAGCCGACAAATGATCTTGATATTGCAACGATAAATATTCTTGAAGAACAGCTTAATAATTTTCACGGAGCGATTATTTTTGTTTCGCACGATAGATATTTCGTTGATAAAATTGCTAAGAAATTATTAATTTTTAAAGGCAACGGCGAAATCGAAGAAAGTTATCAAACTTATTCTGAATATCTAGATTTTGAAACAGAACTTGCTCAAATTGATGAAATGATTACTGAAAGCGAAAAAGAGCAAAATAATAAAATTATTATCGAGAATAATAAAAATATAAACAATAATCAAAAATTGTCGTTTAAAGAAAAACAAATTTTAGAAAAACATCCGCAAAAAATAGAACTTTTAGAAAAAGAGATAAATAATTTAAAAAAATGTTTGTCTGAACCTAAATGTTATGAAAATTCAGGAATCGTAAAATTATCAGATGATTTATTAAAAATTCAAAAAGAATGTGATAAATTAATCGAAGAATTATTAATAGTTGAAGAAAAAGTAGAAAATTTAAAATAAACAAAAGTTATATTCAACTTATTGTTTATTTTAATAAATATTATTAATTATTAATAAAGCTTTTTAATAGCTCTATTTCTTGCGACCAAATAGTTTCGTTGATTGTTTCTAAAATTAATGGAATTCCTGATATTCTCGAGTCATTCATAATTAATTTAAATGGCTCGAAACCTATTTCACCTAAACCTAAACTTTGATGTCTATCAACTCGACTATTAAATTTAGCTTTTGAATCGTTAATATGCATACCTTTTAAATATTTAAATCCAACTATTTTTTCAAATTCATTCATTGTTTTTTCATAATCAATTTTCGTTCTTATGTCATAACCAGATGCAAATAAATGAGCCGTATCTAAACATACACCTATTCGATTTTTATCGTTTATATTATTTATAATATATTCAAGATGTTCAAAACGATAACCAACATTGCTACCTTGACCAGCAGTATTTTCAATAACAAAAATTACATCATTAGTTTTTTCTAATGCTTTGTTTAAATTTTCAATAATATAATTTAAAGATTCTTCTTCGGATATTTTATTTAAATGACTCCCAGGGTGAAAATTTAAATATTTTAAACCCAAAGAATAAACTCGTTCGACCTCATCGATAAAACTTGCTAACGATTTTTCACGACTTTCAAGTTCAGGACTGCCTAAATTAATTAAATAACTATCATGTGGTAAAACAGCTTCAGGAACAAAATTAAATTTTTCCATATTATTTTTAAATAAATTTATGCTTTTTTGATCTAATGGTTTGCTTGACCATTGTAATTGACTTTTTGTAAAAAGAGCGAACCCAGTCGCACCAATAGCATTTGCATTAATTGGAGCATTCCAGATTCCACCACTTGAGCTGATATGAGCACCGATAAAATTATTTTTATTAAACATAATATTCATCTTTTAAACTTTCACGAATAGTTAAAATTTCTGATAAATTTTCAAAAAATAGATCGATTAACTTAGGTTCAAAATATTCACCTCGTTCTTTATTAAATAAGTCAAATATTTGTGAATCGGCCCAAGCTTTTTTATAAACTCGATCACTACCAAGAGCATCAAAGACATCGGCAACAGCAGTTATTCGACTATAAATAGAAATAGAATCTCCTTTTAATCCAAGTGGATAACCTCGACCATTCCATTTTTCATGATGTTGATATGCAACCATTGAAGCAACTTGTAATAAAGTTCTTTGAGAATGTCTCAACATGTCATAACCTAATTCAGCATGTCTTTGCATGATAATAAATTCATCATCAGTTAGTTTTCCAGGTTTATTCAAAATGGCATCAGGAATTGCAACTTTGCCAATATCATGCATTGGACTAGCCTGTTTTAAAAGTTCGGCTTCATTTTTCGAAAGACCATATTTTAGAGCCAATAAATAAGAATATTCAGCAACTCGTTTAACATGATTACCTGTTTCTTTGCTTCGACTTTCACCAATTGCACCCATAGTAAAAATAACTTCTCTTTGAGTATCTTCGATTTCTTTATTTAAATTACGAATTTCAATCGTAGCTTCGTCGATAATTTCTTTTTGTTTTTCAGTGATATGTTTTAATTCAAGTTGCTGACGATCGCCAATTGCGATAACTTTATCAAGCTGTTTTTGACATCGTGAATGTTCTTTCAAGATTTTCTTGAACTCCATTTTTTCAATAATAGATTGAATAGTTAAAGCAATTTCCGAACGAACAAAAGGATGCCGAATAGTAACCGTAGAAAAAAGCTTAATAGATTCTTCGATATTATCGATATCTTCGAAATCAGTAATTAAAAGAGCAATTGAAAATCTTGTTTTGCCATATTGCCCAATTATTCGTTCATGTAACTTTCTTACGGTCATATCTCTATTTGAGACATCGATTAATACGATTGCATCATCAATAGCAAAACCTTGATTTAACAGTTCTTCTGAACTATTTAACAATTTAATTAAATATTCCTGATTTTCAATAGATGCGATAATATTAGTTAGTTTGTCGATAACAGTTACATTAGAACTGACAATCACAATTAGATGTTTAGCCATTTATGATACTCTCCAAATTAATAAAAATTCTGTTTTGTGTATATTTTTAATTTTGTTTAACTTGAATCTTGAATCTTGAACTAAGATTATTTGATTCATCTTTTTTGATTAAATTGAATTTTAAGTGTTTCACATCTTCAGAAAATTCAGTGCCATATTCTTCGGCTGCTTCATTTTCACTGATATAAATCCAATTAAGAACTATTTTTCTTTCACCATCAACTGCATAGTCATCTAATAAATAAAAAAGATCAAGAAGAGCTTTTGACGAACTACTATTAAAATAGATCATTTCAAAATTAAAGACGATGTGTTGAGATTTTTTAACAGAATCAAGATATTGTCTAATCCAATTCATTAATGGATTATAGAACTCTCGAGAGTTTTCAGGATAACTTTCACCTATTACAGAATGAACATGAGTATTTGGATTAAAATCTACGATTGGAGTGCTTTTTGTTGCTTCAATTCTTAACTTTTCCATAATATTTTTTATAAGCCTTTCTTTTAATTACTTGTATTAATATCATACAACAATATTAAGCGAAAAGAAGAAACAGTCATTTTCTATTTTTCTAAACGAATATTCTATTGGTTTGCTAGATTTTCTAGCCATTTCTAGAAAACCTAAACCTGCACCTTTGCTAAATTCAGCACTTTCAACTTTTCTAGCTTCTTTATATAATTTTTGAAGTGCATCTTTATCTAAGCCATTAATTTTTTCAAGTTTGCTTTCAAGTCTAACTTTTTGATGTTCTGCAACTTCGTTACCACTTAAAATAAAAAAATGATTATCGATCGTTTTACCGATAATCGTAACACCGTTTTTTAATGTTTTATCTTCGGAGCTGTTTGACGATCCATTTGGATTAACAGAATAAAAAAGAATATTTTGAACTTGTTCGATAAAAACAGAAAATATTTTCATAGTTGTTGTCATTGATAAATTTTCAAATTTCAATTTTTCTTTTACAACACTGGAAAGTCCTTCGATAATATCTTGATTAATTGGCCCGTTATAACTAAGAATAATACCTTCTTTATCCATGCTATTTTTGACATCATATAAATTATCGGTCATGATTATTTCTCCTCTTCATCTTCTTTTGTGCGACTATAAATCGTTTGTTTGTTAATCCATTCATCTTGTTTTATTTCTCGTTGATAAATATCAACAATAAATTCGTGTTCATTAACTGTGATCATTGCAATTTTGCTGAACGGATGATCTCTTGCACAAATTTCACCTGAATTAATAAACAGTGTTCCACTGCTCATTTGAGAATGAGATATATGTGTATGCCCATAAATTAAAATATCTACATCTGGAGTCATAAAATATGGATGATGCATTAATTTTAATTTCAGATCTTTAATTTGAAAATAATACGGTTCTTGAACAAGATTAAATTGTTCATGAAACTGAATTAGTTCTTTATCGTTATTACCATAAACAGCAATATACGGAACAGCCATAATTTTTAAATATTCAAGAACTTCTATTTTTACGATATCACCAGCATGAATAATATAATCAGCTCCATTATCTAACAAAAAGTCTATACCTTTTTTTGCTCTACCAATTTTTCTGTGGGAATCTGATATCACACCTATTTTCAATAAATCATCTCCTATTTATAATTAATTTCTTAATAATTTTAATTTATTATTTATATTTTTTCTCGATGTTTGCAACTAAAGCATTCGTAAATAATCTCTTTTTTGAATTTTTTTTCGCCAACAATTTTACCACAAGCTGAACATTTATGATTAGTTTTTGTTGGTAAAAACGACGAAGAGAAATTACAAGCTGGATAAGTTTCACAGCGAAAATAGCTATTTTTTTTGCCTTTTCGTTCAACAATTTTATTTTGACATTTAGGACATTTTACTTCTTCGATATATTTTTCGTTGATTGGTTTAGTATAACGACAGGTTGGATATCCACTACAAGCAAGAAACTCTACACCTTTATTATTTTTTATGTGCATTTCTTTGCCACAAACAACACATTTTTCTTCGCTAATTTTTACCTCATCAACTTTTTCACCGTTTTCTTTTTCGATATAACGACATTTAGGAAAACCACTACAAGCAATAAATTCACCATAACGACCTTTTCGTTTAACAAGTGGAGAATTACATTGCGGACAATCTCTACCAACTGGTTCTGTTTTTTTCAAACTTTCGATATTAATATTACCTTTATCGATTTGAGTCATAAACGGAAAATAAAAATCTCGAAGAATGTTTTGCCAATCGACATTATTTCTAGCGATGAGGTCAAGATTATCTTCCATATTAGCCGTAAAAGTTTCATCAACAATTTCAGGGAAGTTTTTTTCAAGAATCTCTGTAATTACAAAAGCTAATTCAGAAGGTTTCATTTGTTTATTTTCAAGATTAATATATTTTCTAGAAGATAAAGTTGATAAAATCGAAGCATAAGTCGAAGGTCGTCCAATACCGAGAGATTCGAGTCGTTTAATTAATCCAGCTTCTGAATATCGATTTGGTGGTTCAGTAAATTTTTGATCTTTTGATAAATGTGTTAAATTTAATTTTTGACCAATATTTAAATTATGAATAATCGAAATATCTTCATCGAGATCAGCAAATTGATAAAAACCTTTGAATAAAAGACGGCGACCATGAATTTTTAAACGACTTTCGGCACCAGAAACTTCAATATTTTGATGATAAAAAACAGCATCAGCAGTTTGAGATGCGAAAAATCTGTTATAAATTAAATTATATAATTTATAAAGATCTGTCGTTAAACTTTTTTTTAATTTAGCAGGAGTTAAATCGATAATTGTTGGTCGAATCGCTTCGTGTGCTTCTTGAGCTTCTTTTGATTTTGAAATATATTTTCTTATTCCATCTTTTACATATTCGTTACCAAAATCAAGTTTTATTTTTTCGATTGCTTGTGAAGTTGCTTCTTCGGATAAATTTAAACTATCTGTTCGCATATAAGTAATAAGTCCAGATTTTTGACCATCTGGCAATTCAACACCTTCATATAAAGTTTGAGCAAGAAGCATTGTTTTCTTAGGTGAAAATCCTAATTTTGTTGAAGCAACTTGTTGTAAAGTCGAAGTCATAAACGGTGGCGGTGGTGTTACTTTTCGTTCTTTTGTTTCGATATCATTAACAATAAAATTATCTATCGATAATGATTTTTCGATTTCTGTTGCTTGTTCGATATTTTTAACAGATAATTTATCTAATTTTTCGGAACGAAATTCATAAATATGTGCATCAAGTTTGTCTTCAAATTGTGTATTTATTTTCCAATATTCAACGGGAATAAAATTTATAATTTCTCGTTCTCGATCGATAACTATTTTTAAAGCAACAGATTGAACTCGTCCAGCACTTAAACCTTTTTGTATTTTTTTGCCTAACAAAGGAGAAAGCTTGTAACCAACAATTCTATCAAGCATTCTTCTAGTTTGTTGAGCATTTACAAGATTCATGTCAATATTTCTAGGTTGTTCAAGAGCTTTAATAATAGCACTTCGAGTAATTTCGTGAAAAGAAATTCTTGAAATATTATTTGGATCCAATTTCAGAGCAACAGCTGTATGAAAACCAATAGCTTCACCTTCGCGATCTTCATCGGTAGCTAAATAAATCTTATTCGCTTTTTTTGCCAATTGAATAATTTCATCAAGCTTTTTTTTATTCTCTTCTGAAATCGTATATAAAGGAGTAAATTCATTATCTTTTACTCTTATGCCAAATCTTTTTTCTGGAAGATCTCGAATATGTCCCTTTGTGGCAATAACTTTATAATCTTTTGCAGAAGAAAGAAAATTAGAAATCGTCTTTGCTTTTGTTGGCGATTCAACTATAATTAGATTTTTCAACGAAATAACCTTATTTTGATTTTAGTATTTAATCATGATTAAACATAATTGTAATCAAATTAAATAAATTAATAGGCGGTTATTATATCTATCTTAACAAAAAATTATTTAATCTTTTCCAAAAATTATTGAATTCGGTTTTCTTTGAAGTGTATCAGCCAAACCTTCTATTGCAATTGAAGCACGAGAAACTTCTTTTAACAACGATCTAATATCATGTTGAATCAACGAATCATCTCTTAAATTTTTTTCACCTGTTTCAAGTGTTTTACTTAATTTTTGCATCGCTGTTTCAGTATTTTTTAACACTAATTTTATTTGATGAGGTAATTCATCCATATTTTCAAGAGTTTTATTTAATTTTTTTAATATTTCACCACTTTGAAACACTACTGAATCTCGATTATTTATATTAATTATTTTATTTAAATTTATAATAGTTTCGTGAAATTCATTTAAAATATCATTAATTGGAGCATTTTCTAATTTAGCGACAAGACTATCAACTCTTTGTAATAATTGTTCAAAATCTGTTTCGACTGTTGGAAACATAGCATAATCACCATCTTGTTTAATTTTTAAAACTTGCTGATTATTTTTTGTAATATTTACAAAAGTTAAATCTATTTCCATTTGACCTGTTAAAAAATTAGCTGGTTTTAATTTTGCCCTTAAGCCTTTTTTAATAATCATTTGTTCAATAAGAGCAAGACTGTTATTATTTTCATAAATCGATAATCTTTCGGGCCAAATTTCAACAATAACAGGTATCTCAACAGATAATTTATCATTATTAAATCTTGGTTCTATTTTTTTAACAACACCGACTTCTAAACCTTTGTGTTTTATTTTTGCACCTTCTTGAAGACCAGAAATACCATCTTTAAATAACATTAAATATAAAATTTTGTTTTTAGGATCAATTTTTGTAATGGTTTCTTTATTATGATAAAGCTGAAATTTGGTTTCATTAGGAACAGTTAAACCATTAGCAGATAAATTTTCAAAGGCAATACCACCTTGCATTAACGATAAAAAAGATTCGAGTTGAGCTTCAATACCATTACTTCCAAAACGAAAATCTAGACCATTAACATTCCAAAAAGCTGTTTTACTATTAACGATTTTGTCATATGGAGAACGAATATATATATAAATATTCATTTTATCGTTATCAAGTAATTTATATGAAATAACTTCACCGACTGCCATGCCTTTATAAAAAATAGGCGATCCGATATCTGTTGAACCTAATCGTTCGGCTTCTAAAATAAATTTTTTGCCATCATTTACATCAGAAATAATTGGTGCTTCATCTAAACCGATGACATATTTTTTTAAATGACCTTTTTCACCAATTGACAACGAAATATAGGCACCTGATAAAAGAGTTCCGATGCCACTAACCATTCGTGTTGTAACTTTTGGACGAACGACCCAAAAAGATGAGTCTTCGTGAATTTTATTAGCAATATTTCGTTCAAGTGCAACTTTTACAACAACTTTTCGCAAATCTTGAGTTAAAGATAATCCTATAACTTTACCGATTTCAACATCTTTATATTTAACTTTTGTTTTGCCTATTTCAATACCTGAAGCACTAGAAAATTCTATTTCTAAGATATGACCTCTATTTTCCCAAGATTGATAACCGATATATAAAGCTAACGATAAAGCTATAATTGGAATTATCCAAATAATAGAAAATCTCTTTTTTACAATTTTTGCAGTTTGTATATTATTATTGTTGTTGTAATTCAAATTGACCCGATCTATTTATTAATTAATTTGATTATTTGATGAATGTAAAATGCCATGCAATCTCAAAAGTTTTGTTTCATCAGGTTCTCTTTTAAAAATATTAAAAAATAGTTCCGACATTGAAGCTGATCCACCTTTTCTAAGCACCTCATCGCGAAATTTTAAATTTAAACCGCTTTCAAAAATGCCAAGATCAACCATTTCTAAAAATAAATCAGCACTTAAAACTTCAGCCCATTTGTAACTATAATATCCAGCTGAATAACCACCAGAAAAAATATGAGAAAAATTATTTTGCGATCGATTGTATTTTGGTGGAATTATCGGAGCTAAATCTTCTCGAATCGAATCTAATAAATTCTGAATTTCGTTTCCTGCAAATTTGCCCATATGCAATTTAAAATCAAAAGTTGCAAATTCCAATTGTCGAACTGTTTTCATAGCTGACTGAAAATTTTTAGCTCGAATTAACCGAGAAATCATTTCGTTAGACAACGGCTCATTCGTAGAATAATGCTTTGCGAACGATTGCAAAAATTGAGATTCGTAACTAAAATTTTCTAAAAATTGCGAAGGAAATTCAACGGCATCCCATTCAACTCCGTCCGTGCCAGAAATAGGCGATTCATTAACTCGAGACAAAATATGATGAAGAGCATGACCCATTTCGTGTAAAAAAGTATGCAAATCGTCATGTCGCCAAAGTGCTTTTTGTTCGTTTGTCGCCCGTGGAAAATTACAAACTACAAATGCCGAAGCTGGATATTCGATATTTTCGTGAATTCGATGACTTTCCCAGCCTTCCATCCAAGCACCGTTTCGTTTGCCTTCGCGAGATTCTAAATCTAAATATAATCTTCCGATTAATTCGCTGTTTTCATAAATTTCATATAATTCAGCATCAGAATGCCATAAATTAATATTATTAATTTTTATAAATTCGATTTCGAATAATCTTGATAAAAAGTCAAAAGTGCCTTTAATCGTTAAATCTCGTTCGAAATATGGACGGAAAGCTTCTTCGTCAATTGCGAAATTCTCTTTTCGATATTTTTCACTGTAATAAGCAAGATCAAACGAAGATAAATCTTCAAGATTTGCAAATTTTTTAAGTTCCGCGACCTCATCTTTTGCTCGAATTCGAGATTTATCAGCTAATTTTTCTAAGAATTTCAAAACTGAATTTGTGCTGTTTGCCATTTTGTCAGCAATTGATAATTCTGCATAATTATTAAAACCGATTAATTTTGCTCGTTCGTCTCGTAATGCAAGAATTTTATCGATGATTTCGCTGTTTTTTTCGCCAATTGTCGTATATGTCCGATATAAAGTTTCTCGCAAATTTCGATTATTTCCATAGGTCATATATGCTAAATAACTTGGCATTTTTAAATTAAAAACCCAACTTTCTCGTTCTGTATTTTTTGATCGTGCCGAATTTAATTCACTTTCTGGCATTTCGATGAGGTCATTTTTGTCAAATATTTCAAGCGAATATTTATCGATATCGTCTTGACTATTTTGATAAAAATCGTTTGACAATTCAGATAATTCTAAATCGATATCTTTTAATCGAGATTTATTTTCATCTGAAAGTTCAGCACCATTTAAACGAAAATCTAAAAGCAAGTCATTTAAAACTTTGAGCTGTTCGATGTTTAAATTATCGCGAGAAATTTCTTTTAAACTTGAATAAAGTTGTAAATTTTGAGAAATTTCGCTGTCATAATTTGATAATTCTGGAAGAATCGAACTATAAACATCTTTGCTTTTTTCGCTATTTTGAACATGATGAATATGAGAAATAGGAACAGTTAATTCATGCATTTTTCGATGTAAATCCGAAAGTGGAGCGACAAAATTTAAATAATTTTTATCGTTAATTTCAATTAAACGATCAATTTCAGCGAGGTTTTCTCGAATAAGATTTGAGACTTTTTCTTTGCCATTCGATAATGGATCAATAGGAAATTCTAAAAAATTAGCTTTTTTCAGTTTCAACCCTTTTGTTAATTTTATTTTATATTTTATCGAAAGTATTAAACATTGGAAATTTAAGATAAATTTTGTTCATAGCAAATATTATAATTCCTAAAATCTTAAAAATAATTAGGAGAAAAGTATGAGTTCATCGTCTCGTATAAAAAAAGAGTTTGGTTTATCATCATTAGGTATAGTGAATGATGCTATAAAAGCAATTGGTTTAGACAAAGAAATTATCAATGAAGGTAAATTACCTGATGAAATTGAATATTTTATTCAAGATAAAGATGTTCCACGATTAAAAACGGCAATTGCTGAAGCTGGACTTGAAGCAATCGAAGAAGCTAAAAAACGAGTTTCTCATCCTATTCTTCTTAAAAGAGAGATTGATGCAATCATAAAGTTATATAACATTAATGATATTTTTTCAGAAAATGGTGAAATTGCAACTGTAGAAAATCTAACTAAAACTGCGAAATTAATTGTTATTGAAAACAAACCTCGAGAATCTATATTTATCGAAGCTAAAAAAGAATCCTAAACGATTTACCAAAATAAGATGATGATTGCAACCCATAGTTTTATTCTATGGGTAGATAATAAAAATTAAATATATCTAAGTTGATATGTAATATCTCCAGCACCAAAACCAATAATTAAGCCGTCTGTTAATTCTTCACCGTTTGATAAGATCACTTTTTGATCTTTTACAATTAATTTATCTGAAAATGACAAATTATAATTATTAAATAAACCTGCAAAATCGATATGAACAGCGGTTTCTCCAGCTTCCCAAGCAGGCAAAATAATTAATCTCGAAACACCAGCAAAACATGAAATAAAATGATCAATATTATCGATTGTTCGGCTATATTTATGCGGTTGCCAAATTGCAATAATTTTTTCATTTCCCATCATTTTTCCATATTGAAAAGCCGATTGCAAAGTTACTTCGATTTCAGTCGGATGATGACCGTAATCGTCAATTAAAATAAAATTATCCTTTTTTTGCAAAATATCAAATCTTTTTTCTGCACCGCGATATCTTAACAATCGTTCTCGAATCGTATTTAAATCCAAACCGTAATCAAGAGCCGTTAAAATTGCCAACGACGAATCAATCGCAATATGAAAACCAAATCCCCAAACTGAAAAATTGCCAAAATCTTTTAACGAAAATTCTAAATATGGCTCACCGTCGATTATTTTTGATCCGATAATTTTTATATCTTTCGATGGAAAAAGTCGTGTGCCAGATAAATTTTCCAATGAACTTAAAAAAGGATCTTCAGCATTAAAAACCCGATGAGGTGCAATTTCTAAGAATTTTTTATAAGCATTTTGAAATTTCTCTAAATCATAATTATAAAATTCCATATGTTCAGGTTCTGCATTTGTAACAATTGCAAAATATGGATTCGAATTTAAAAAACTGCCATCGCTTTCATCGGCTTCAAAAACGACCTCATCGCAATCAGAACGATAATTAACATTTGAGCCAAAATATTTATTATAAGCTCCAACGATTGAACTTGAATCAATAATTACCGAAAGAATTGCCGTTGTTGTGCTTTTTCCGTGAGCTCCACAAATAGAAAAAACTTTATCGCTCGTTAAAATTTTTGGCAATGCTTCACTTCGAGATAAAATCTCAATATCTCTTTTTTTAGCTTCGATAATTTCGATGTTATCTTTTTTAATAATTGCCGAATGAATTATTAAATCTTGATCATTTATAGCTTCAGCCGAATGTGGAACATTTATTTTAATTCCGATTTTTTCAAGATCATTTGTAATTCTATTTTTTTTTTGGTCTGAACCAGAAACGATATGACCTTTTTTATATAAATATTGAGCTAAGCCAGATATTCCAATTCCACCTATTCCGATGAGGTGTATTTTCATTTATTTGATCTCCTGTGATCGTTTAATCGCATCGATTAATAACGAGCTATTTGCATGTAAAAACGAATTAGCTTTTTCTTTGAAATATAAAATAAAAAAGCTTTCATTTTCGCTGTTCATTTTGTTCATATCAACAAATTCTTCAATAAATTTATCAAAATTTATTTTTTTAAGAATAGAAATAAGATGAATTTGCATTGCACCTTTAAAAACAGGATGATCTGTAATTATCGAAAGCATGACAAAAAGTTCTTCAGCTTCGATCAAAGCACCGATTCGATATTGCTCAATAGCAAATTCATAAATAGCTCTTAAAATTAAATGATCTCTATTCGAAGAAAGATCGAAATTTTCATTTTGTTCTAATTTATCATGAAAATGAGAAAGTGCAGTTTCAAGAATTGAGTTATAAACTTTATCGATTCTATCGTTGTTATCACCCAATAAAAGCAAAGCATCAAGGACATCATATAATTTTTCGATATCTTGTTCGATTAAAGCCGTTCGTTCAGCTTCATTAAGCTGATTAATAAATTCAGTATTGTTTCGTAGATTGTCTATATTTATATTATTGTCCAGACTGTTATTATTAATAAATGACAATTTAACTCCTGATTAATTATTTATTTAAATTTGCAAAATTTTACCATTGTATAAATATAGATTTTTTGTGGAAGTTAAAACGGGCTTTTTTGAAATTACATGTATTTTGTTTTGTTTGTATGTGAAGTTTTTATTATTCTTAGTTTCCGTGTCATTGTGTATAGCATAATTCAAATGTTTCAACTTTATAGCAAAAACAAATTCAAAAGTTTCAACTCTATAACAAGCGAAAGGTGGAAATAAAATATTTTGAGTTGAACTTGTTGCCATTGGGTCGTCCCCTTTAAGTTAAGTTAAGTTTTGTTTATAATCAAATCGAGCTTTTCGTTTAATTTTTCAATTGCATTCGTCAATTTTTCTAATTGCTTTTCTGAAATAGAAATTTTATTTTCAAGATGATTTTTATCAATTCGGAATTGAACGACATGTTTATCTAGTTCATCAATTTTGACTTTTTGTCCTTCCGATGTTTTTGTTAGATAATCCAAAGAATAAGTTAATCTAAAATAAGCACCAGATCCTGTTATTAACACAATTAAAACTTCCGTATAATTACTTAAATTTTCAATCATTTTTCAACCTCCTTTCTCTAAATTTTTTAATAGTTCAATTATATTTTCTTTTGCTTTTGACACATTCGAGTGATACAAATTATCTATTAACTCAACGGCAATATCATCTATTTTATTATCTGTTCGAGTTGCGATAACTTTCAAACCAGCATAAATTATATTCCAGCTAACTAGGCTCTTGAATAATTGAAATAATGGTATGTTTTTAGTAAAAGTCAGAATCTTTTATTTTATAATTAATAAATAAATCTTTCTCAATTAGAACGAAAGCTTGATCATTAGCTCCAATATCTTTTAAAAATTCAATTGTGTTTTTTAGTTCGGTTTTGGCAGTTTTTGCAATTGCCTTACGACTTCGTTCTTCAGCTTTTTTGATTTTATCGGCTTGATTTTTTGTTTTAGATTCTTGCTTTTCGATATATTCTTTCTCTAAAGCTTTTAATCCCTCATCTTGTTGTTTTTTAAAAGCAACTTTGAAAGTATCGTCATAAACCTTTTGAACATCTCCACCTTCGGCATAAATTTTCGCAAAATCAATATTATTTAAATTATTCAAGAACTCCGTGTCGTTCGGTAAGAACATTTTTGTTTGCATATCTTTATAAGTTGCAATAAATTTTTTCTCGTGAATGAGCCAAGCTTCATGAAATTTACCTTGAGCTTCTAGCATTTTAACAGAGGCTTCATTGAATTTTTCAAGTTCGTCCGACTCAATCGAATGAACAACTGGTTCTAATTTTGCATCTTTAACGGCATTAATTGCTATTGTTTTTTTTGTAATTTGATCTAAAAAACGGTTGTAATATCTATCAAGTGTTTCAATGTTGGTTGGATCGATTAGAGATTTTTTAAGATTCTTTTGTTCTTTTTCAGCAATTGTTATTGCATTGTCAATTTCTTTTAAAGCCGTATCATAAAACTTTTTAAGCCCATCACCTTTTAAATCTTTTGGAGGAATTAGTTTAATTTTCGAAAAGTCAAAAGCCTTTTCCATTCGTTCCTGAAGAGCAATGTCTTCACCTGTGAGAGAACCTAATAGCTCTTGTCTATTTCTTTCAAATACCTGTTTATATTCATTTGCATTATTTTCATATTTTGCATTACCAGTTAATGATTTAGCAGTTTTATTGCCAATTATCATTAGACCATCATATAAAATTTGAGTGGAATTTGTTACGACCGATAAGCCGTCGGCAACAGTTCGCGAGGCTGTTCCAATTGTGTTGAAAGTTTCAGTTATGTTTTCAGCTATCTGTTTTGAGTTGTCATTTAGATAATTATTAAGTCGTTCCATTTGGTCATACAGCCCGTTAAATATTGGCTTAGTTGATTCTATGCGAATTGTGTCATAGTTGTCTTGAATACGAGCTACCAATTTATCGAAAGTGATCTCTTTCTCTAATATGTCAAAACTTGCCATTTTGGACTCAAGAAATTTAAATAAACCGTCGGCGGAAGTTTTTGCTTTTTTGATATCTTCATTCGTGATATTTAAGACTTTTGCAACTAAGCTATTTCTGTCAATGGTTTCCGCCATTATGCTTCTAACTTCTTGAGCTAATAGAAATTGAGGCATTCCAAGGCTGGAACCAATATTCGACATTCGCTTATTGTAGGTTATCACTCTACTTATTGCCGTATCTATATCAGGAGCCCAAGCTTTTCCCGCTGAAATTGCATGGCCCAAACTCTGATTTACGAGTTCGATCATTTGGGGAAATGTTGCCACGGCATCGATTGCCGCCACTTTGATGTCCATAAGCATTTGTTGGCTTTTTAAACCGTTTGCATAAAAGTTTGCCATTGTCGAAGCAGTGCCTGAAACAGAAGAATGTAATCGTGTATTTGCTGTGATTAATGCTGAAATACCCATTGTATTACTTTCTATCGTTCGACTTAACTCTATTCCACCTTTTATAAAATCAGCAACTCCGTGAGTTGCAAAACGAATTGCCTCCTCCAAAGCATAAACTCCAACAACCAATTTTGCAAATTTGCCAACGGCATTTGCACCTAATTCATGACCTGCTCGGCTGAAGGCATTTTCGAAATTATTGACACTTCTTGATGTTTCATTCAGGCGACCATTTAATCTATCAACCCCGCCGATGAGGTCTCTTAATTGTCTTAAACTAGTTTCAGAACCATCAAGTTTAATACTTATTTCTACATCGCCAACAGCCATTTAAACCCCCTTTAAATGCTTTTTAAAAATAAACCAGCGGTTCGTTTAGCACGATTTGGAGTTTGTTTTGCCCATTTTGAATTTAAAGCTTCTTCATATGCGAGTTGATAATCGCCATTTTTAAGAGCATTGAGCATATTTTTAAAATTCAAAACTCCACGAACTCCAAGCTGATAAGCCATGTTTGTAAGAGCAATTTTAATATTTTCTGGCAAACTCTCAAAAAAATCAATTCTTATTTCCAGTTCCGATTGAACTAAATTTAAACGATGAATTAATAATAATTCAGCTTCGATCTCATCGATTGGTAACAAGGTCCCGTAACCAATTGTCATTTTTCCTAAACTATCTAAATATGGCGAACCTTTAAAGCCTTCATCTTTTTTAAGCATTTCAATTAATCTTTCATTCATTTTTATTCCCTTGTTTTGTAAATTCTGATATGAGCATAGATAAATATCTTTTTAGTTCTAATTTATTTAGATTTTTATCCTTTGCAAACCATTTTAAAAATTCAGCATTTATATTAATTGCCATTCCGCCCTCTACACAAAAACTAAAAGCCTCTTTTAATAAATTGTCAAAATTATCAGGTTGTGTAAATTTACCGCTTTTAATCCAAGCTTCGGGGGCTTTGCCATTTTTGAGAATGTAGGCAATTTGCTTTACTTTTTTTCTAGTTTAGAACTTGCCTCTTCTTTTATTTTAAAAAATAATTCACTAAGCTCTTCAGAATCGAACGATTCAATAAATAGCCAAAAAGAGGAATCAGCTTCGACTGTTTTTTTAAGTCCAGACACAATTAAATTTCTACCTCGAAAATTATTAACCGCTTTTTCTAAACTAAAACCATTTTTATTAAAAAAGCCTACTTTGATGTCTTCAATTTGGTTATTAATTTTTTTACGATGTTCTTCGAGTTTCACCTCATCAAGTTTATTTTTTAATTTTTCAACACTTGCCAAATCCTGCATAAGAGTTTCAACTTCTCGAATCTCTTTAAAATCAGGGTCGACACTAAAATCCACAAGCGGATTTACTTTAATTTTAAAATCTAAGTCATCAATTTTTAAATCTTTCTTTTTTCGTTCAAATTTCATATATATTCCTTTGTTTTTTTAAGTAAATTTGAGCTATAATATTTCAAAGCCCCTTTTAGGGATTGAAAATATAAATATTCCTTTTTGATTAATTACGATTGTGTAAAAGTAAATTTATAATTTACTCTGTTGCTGTCTCTTTTGAGAACAAATGTTTTTTCTGTTCTTTCCCAGCCATCGGTTTCAGGATTGTTTGGAATTTCTGCGAGAATACAAGCAGGGGCTTCTATTTTTAAGTTTCCAATATAGAACGAAATAGGATAAGTGTCAGACAAATTTGCTAACGAATCATTATTAAATGTGTCATCACTAAACCCCTTTAAAGTTAATCTTGGTTTATATCCTGAACTTAAATATTCAGCTCCAACTGAATTAGCTGTTGCTGATTTAATATATTGATAAAATTTAATATCTCTTCCACTATCAAATTCAACTTCATCAGCAAAATCAATATTAACCGAATTTATCGATAATTTGTCAGCTCTTTCAACCCGAGTTGCCGAAGCATTCCCGATTTGCATAGCTTTTACAACATTAGCAGGGGATACACTTGCCCCTAAAATAGCAGGGGTTGGAACTGTTGTTGAGTCGCCTTTCATTTTTGCATAAAGTCCATAAAATACAACTTCCATTTTTGGGAAATCATCATCTCCGCCTTTTGCCATTATTTTTATTTTCGCTTTTACATCTAATAAAACATGAACAGTTGAGGGACTTACAACAATAAGCTGACCATATCTTCCACAATCTAAATCTTGATTTTTTGCAATTATGTCCGTCCAAGTTTCACCAGCATCTTGAGTTAAATCTGTATCTGTATCTCCACTTGCTGAAATTGTGTTATATGATATTTGCAAAATTTTATAGATCCAACTGCTCATAAAGTTTGCAATAGTTGTTGAATTTGGAAAAGGCACTGTAATAGAAAGTTCAGCCCGTTGATTGACAATATTATGAAAAACATTTTCACGACCATGCGAATTTGAATTTTCTATTCGTGTTCCAATTGCTGGAGTTAATGTAGGATCGTTTTCTAAATCTCGATAAATATTTACATATTCAGGATCTGGTGTGAAATTTGGACCTGTTCCTGTTACGGCTTTAATTGGAGTTGTTAATGTTCTCGCACTGCCAACTGCTAACCATAATTCAGAATATGCGATTCTTTTTGCCATTTTTATATCCTTTCTTTAATTTGTGTTTCTAATAATAGATGAGAAATTGATGATATATTTGAACCCGTTGCTTATGTTTTCAAGATATATTTTTTCAACCTCATCAACTCGATTGTAATTTAATTTGATGAGGTCAGATCTTAAAGCTGTTAGAATTTTCGAAACTGTTTCTAAAATAGAACTTTGTCCAACAAAACTAACTTCAATAATTTCTAGTTTCCAATAAAAAATACCAAATATCTTTTTGTCTTTGTAACTTAATAATTTAATATAATTACCAGATTGTTCAGCACTTCGTTTTTCAATTTCGACGATATTAACTCCAAAAGTTTTAATTAAATCAACTATTCGAGTTCGTTCAGCTTCAAGATCTAAAATCATTTAAAATTTTTTAACTCTATCTTTCACGATGTAATTTTTTAAAACAGAAGTATCTGGAACACCATCGCCGTCCGTATCAATTAAATTTGGACTATTTTCAATAATTTCCATATATTTAAGCATTAAAGTGTTCTCTGTTGGAGATAATTCGCCAACATGTGCTAATTTCAATTCAAAAAAAGCAATTTCAGCAACTTTAAATCTTATTAATTTTACATCTTTGTTTATCGTTAATTCAAAAGCAATATTAACAGCCATCTGAATTGCTTCGTCGGTTATAGCAATTGGATTTGGCAAATTATTTAATCTGCCTCTTAATTGTGCCTCGACCCACAAGGCACTCCAAGAAAAATCGCTAAAACTAGATTCGACGGTTGTTGATACTTCCATTTAATTTTTAAGCAACCGTTCCGTCTGAGTAAAAAGCCAAGAACGGCAATGAGTATCCTACATTATGCATAGCATCAACTCCAAATCTATATATTTTTTTTGTGAAAACATATTCATCGGTTTGTTGATCCATTGCCGTAAAAGAGAACTCTTTTGTAATTTGCAAAATAAAAGGTTTTAAGCTTTTTGTTGTATCTAATAATGCATATTCTTCTCCGCTAAAATGAGCTGTTACGATTACTTCTAATTTTTTATAGAGTGGGTTGGTAGCACCATTTGCTTTTGTTGGAGCATTTAGTAATTGATCAGCTAAGCCCTCGTTATCTGGTCCAACAATTAACAGGTTGGGTCGAACTGCTAGAGGGCGATTGCTATCACTTTTTATTTTTGCCATCGTTGCAATTGCATCATATAAACTATCTTCAGATAATTTTTTAGTTGCTTTGTTCGTGTAGCTACTTAATGTTGTTCCTGCTGTGTCCTTTATTAGATGAGTGCCAAAGAAATTTGCACCATCAAAAGCTAAGCCATTGTCTTTAATTAATTTAAAAATTAATTCATCGTAATGACTTGCACCTGAAGAGGCTAAGTCCATAATTCGAGGTGTTACGATTGCTAATCTGTCAAACATAATGTCATCTCGAGACACTCCAATAGTTGCCTCGTAATCTTTTTTAGCAATTGTATATTTGTATGCTTGTAAATCTTTTAATTGTCTATCACCAGATATCCATTCCCGAACACTTGGCACATCGCTAAGCCATGCATAGTCAACTGAAGTTGAATTTGGCATATTAATAACTGTTGCTAATCTTTCATAAACAGAGTTAGCTTTTAGTTGAGAAAATGTTGTGTTAAAAATATCAGATAAGCCGACGGCTAAAGCTTGTAATACGGCTGAATTTACTATCATTTTTTAATTCCTAATTGTCTAAATACTTCAAGCTCTGTTGAGTTATATTCTTTTTTACCAGTTTCATTTTGAACTTGATTGACGGTTGTCAAACCTTTTAATCTTGTTAAATTGCTCATAACTTCAAAATTGTTTTGAACAAAAATATCTAGTTGTTGAGCATTTAAAGAGAGTGCGAAGCTTTCTTGACTTTGTAAGATTTTGCCATCTGCAATTAAATTTTTGATTTTAAGAGAGTTATTCTCTTTTTTAATTTGCTCAAGTTCTAACTCAAGAGCTTTAATTTTTGTTTCTTTTTCGTCCATTTTGTTTTGATTGTCCTTTTGATTATTTAAAGCAAGAGTTTTAAAATTCGGTCTATTGACCAAGCCTAAACCTGCAATTGCATTTACGACATAAAATCCATCTACCATGTCATCGATTAAAAATTCTGGTGATAAATATCTATATTCTTTGTTGTTAATTAAAGTCTTGCCCCATTCGGTAAATTCAACATCGCCGACAATAAAATCATTTTCAACTCTTAAACTTTTGCCATCAATCCAACCAATGCTCTTGTCAAGAGCATCACGATTTTCACCATGCTCTAAGCGAATTAAAATTTTAGAATATTTTTGACTATTAAAAATAACATAATCAGGTTCAATTTTGAATTTTCGACCATCTAAACCAATCGCATTGATTGGAGTTAGCTTGATAGTTTTTACATCTTTAGAGTTATTTTTTTGATTTTCAAGCTCGAGAGCTATTCCAAATTCCAAAATTTCAAAACCTCCTTTTATTTAATTTTTAAAATTGTAAAACAGTTTAGTGGCATAAAAATATTTTTATGCCAACTAGTTCATTTAAAATACATTAAAAAGAAGGCGAAATTGAAGAGAAGATATCGAATATATGTTCACCGAACTTTGGAAAATCTGTCGAAACAATTGAAAAATGCACTTAATACTACTTAATGCAATGTCTATTGTCAGATTTTTAATTTGCTCAATTACTGACTTAAGAGCTTTAATGTTTGTTTCTTTTTCGTTCATTTTGATTATCCATTTGATTATTTAAAGTATTAGTTCTTGAGCTATTCCAAATTCCAAAATTTCAAAACCTCCTTTTATTTAATTTTTAAAATTGTAAAACAGTTTATTGGCATAAAAATATTTTTATGCCAACTATTTCATTTAAAATACATTAAAAAGAAGGCTAAATTAAATTGAATTTAAGAGAAGATATCGAATATATGTTCACCGAACTTGGAAAATCTGTCGGAACAATTGCAAATGCACTTAATACAACTCGAGGCAATGTCTATTACCATATAAATCAAATGGGTGGATTAGAAAAGTTGCATAAAATAAGAGTTCAAAAATCGCTCAATATTGAAAATATCCAAATGAGAGAAGAGCAATTTTTGGCAAAATTAATTGGAGTTTTTGAATCTCATATCAATTCAGATGATGAAGATATTAAATTAGAGCCGAAAGATCTTATTCAGTTTTCAAAGGCATATTCAGCGATAACAAGCATTAAAAACCAAACCCCTGAACGAATTATCAAACAAGCAAAACAAGATTTATTAACAAAGTTGCAAAATCTAGCAATCCAACAAGAAAACATGCCTGTTTTGGACTTTTTAAGTTCGAATGCTGAACTTATTGTTTCAAATATTTAAAAATTTAAAGACCGTTTAAATGCACTTTAACCCATCTTTAAAAACTGACAAAGAGCTTTTAACTCTTTTAAAAAACAAGCCAAAATTTAAAAATGATGAGGTTACAAAACAGAACAGAATTGAAAGTTGCAGAAACGATCTCTTTCTTTTTGTTAAAACTTATTTTTCACATTGGATTAATAATATCGAAACTGAAACATCTGATTTTAGAAATTGGAAATATTCACAAGAATACGAAGAGCTGAAGACAAAATATCAAATTATTCAAAATATTGTTTATCGTGCGGGTGCAAAAACAACAACAAGCATTTTTGATAGGATTCATGAAATCGTCTATTTAAAAAGAAATTATTTCATTTCTATTTCAGCAACAGCCACGATGGCAGAAAAAATTTCTGAAATTTTCAGAATCGAGTTAACTACAAACAAATTATTAATCGATGATTTTGAAATCGATCGTGGTGATATATGGAGTAGCACACAAAGATATATATTTATTGGTAAAAATAGATGTAAATTAGAATTTCACGGTTGGACTTCTGAAGCTATTCGGGGCTTATTAACGGTCGATGGACGACCTAATAGAGTTGATCTTGACGACTTAGAAAATGATACTGATGTCGAGAATCCAAACACTCGAGACAAAATGGAAAGCTGGTTCAAGTCGGCTATTTTGAAATTAAAAAGTCGTCAAGATACTAATTTTAATGTTTTTGTAAATGCAACTGTCCTACATCATGATTCTTTTCCGAAAAGATTAGAAAAACGAAAAGATACTTATACGGCTAATTTTCCACTGGTAAAGTCGTTCCCGAACCGAATGGACAAATGGCTAGAGCTATATAATCTACAAGATCGTGAAATAGCAAAAGAATTATATTTAAATCAAAAAATATATTATGATGATGGATATTTTATTGACGATGAAAATCTTGATAAATTTTTGATAATGATGGAATATTTTGAAGATCCAAATTCATTTATGCGAGAACTACAGAATCAACCTGTTGCTTCGGATTCGGCTATTTTGTCAAAATTTAAACAATGGAGCGATAACGAAATTCCAAATGATTTGTATATCGCATGGGGAGTAGATCCCGCTGTTGGTAGAAAAAAAGGAGATTTCTCATCACTTTCAATTTTAGGTTTGTCAAAAAATCTAAAAAAAAGATATGTTCTTGATAGCATAGGCATTAGAGTCAATCCAACCGATTTTTTAAATTTTCTGTTTGAGAAATATAAAAAACATGAGCCTGATATTATTGTTTTTGAAACAAACGGTTTTCAATCAGATTTAAAAGATCGGTTTGAAAAAATGCTAAGAGCTGATGGATATTCGGCAAAAATAATCGAACAAAATAGCAGAACCAATAAGCTTTTAAGACTTCAGGACTTGGCAATTCCTTTATCTACTGGCGACTTATTAATATGTCCGCATTGCAAACAGCTACATGAACAACTGTATCAATTTCCAAAAGGCAAAAACGACGACCTTATCGACTCTGTTGAAATGGCAGATAGAAATTTATCAAAACGGGGTGGGCTTGATATGGCGGAAGTCAATAAAGTTAGTAGAACATTTTTAGACAAATTTAGGAGTTTGAAAAATGGCATTAAATAAAAATATATTAAACGGATTAAATACTGTTAGTTATAAGGGCTTTTCTATATTAGCAAATTTAGATATAGAAACAATTAAATTTATAATTTCAAATGGAACATTAAACCAACGGTCGATGCTGTTCCAAACAATGCTTGTTAAAGATTCTCAAATTGCTGGAGATTTTAGAAAATTGCGAGTGCAAATCGGAAGTTTGGATTATAAAATAGAGGCAACTCCTGAAGTTAAAAATGTTATTGAACTTATATTGAATAAAATAGATTTCGACTCTTTACTTCAAGACTTAACTTCAGCGATCGGGTTTGGTTTTGCAAGTTTTGAATTGAGTTGGGACAATGTTCAGGGAATTGGTTGGATTCCAGTTGAATATCAATTGTTTAAACATACTGTTATTCACAAAGAGCCTATTACAAATCGTTTGTATTTGTATAACGATAGTTTAAAACAGATATTTCTTGACACAAATGAGCTTAAATATTTAACATATGTTCATAAAAGCAATTCAGGTTTTTTAGAAGATTTCGGGCTTTTTAATAGCCTTGTTTGGAGTTTTGTCGTAACAGATTATATTTATTCGCATTATCTAAATTATGCTGAACTTCTTGGAATTCCGCCAATTATTGCAAATGGAGACACTTCAGAACCCGATAAAGTTCTTGAGCAAATTCTTATGTTGCGAAGTGGCAATGCTGGAATCTTTCCGAAAGATATGGAAATAAAATTACTCGAAGCAACAGGAACAGGTGATCATTTTTTAAGTGTAATCGAATATCTCGATAAGAAAAAATCAAATATTTTACTAGGAGGTAATCTCAACTCGGATTCTGGAACTCACGGTTCTCAAAGTTTAGGCGAAGTTCAACAAAAGAGTAAAGATCAAATCTTATATTTTGATACGGCGATTTTAACTCGATTTATTAATAAATTTATAAAAACGGCTTTAACTTATACTCGTTTCGCAAATTCAGAAGTTGAGTTTAATTTTATTTTTGAAGACACTCAAACACAAACGACCTCATCAGCTAGTCAAAATAATAAAATAAATTTGCCAACGATTAATAATTTTGTTGCAACTGAAAAGGAATTAGATCCAGTTGGTCATTTTTCTGATGAGGTTTTGCAAACTGAAAATATTAAAAAAGAGATAACTTCGCAAATTGTTAAATTGCTAGAAACTTCAAATAGCTATGAAGAACTTGCTGAAAATATATATCTCAAATATGAAAATGTAAAGTTTGATGAGCTTGTGAAAGTTTTAGAAAGTGCATTATTTAATGCTTCAGCTTTAGGTTTAGTTCGATGGTAAAAATAGATTTTAATCTAAGCCCCGATGAGCAAGTTAAATATTTATTAGACAAAAAAATTGTTGATAAAGCGACGGCTTTAAAATTAAAAGCTGATGCACATCACAGAGCTTTCACGATTGCTGGGGTGTATAAACCTGCTATTTTGAGAAAAGTTCAAGAACAAATTGCTGAAAGCATGAAAAAAGATTTACCGTTTAAAGAGGCTAAAAATAATATTTTAAAAGATTTGCGAGACAAAGATAAAGATTTCATAAGCGATGATCGTCTTCGATTTGTATTTCGTCAAAATATGCATATGGCAAATGGTCGTGTGCGATGTGAAAAGCAAATGAGTAGCTCTCTTCCATATATTCAATATCTTCATACTCGTTCGATGGGTGGGGCTTTTAAGAAAAATTATCGAGAACCGCATTGGAAAGCACACACACGGTTTAATTTTTCAAAAAAATGATCCGTGGTTAAAAAAGAATATGCCTCCAAATGGTTTTAATTGCAATTGTTCAACTCGTGCGATAAGTTCATATCGAGTTAAAAAAGAGAATTTAAAAGTTCAGGGTGTTGGTTCGACCCCTGATGTTTTTGATCGTGGTTTCGGTTATGAAATGTGTGGAAGTGAAAGAGAGCATATAGAAAAAATAGAACATATTGAAAACAAAAAAGCTGAAGCTGGTGATAAATTATCGAAATTAGGTTTATTCGAGAATGAAGTTAGGCGAGTTGAGCATTTTAAAAATTTATGCCATTCACATCAAAACAATCAAGCTTCAAAAGATGATCGACTTAAATTTTCGATCAATTGCAATAGCTATAAACAAACTTTGTTAAATTGCAAAGAGCAAATCGGTAATTATTCAAAAGCTTTTTTAAAAGATAAAAATAATTTAAATAATTTCTCATTTTTTGAGATCTTTGGCAATTTAAAACATTCATCAATCGATGATTTAAATTTGAGCATTGTTGCTATTTTAAGCTATCACCCAGAACTATCAAATGGCAAAATATTTTCAAAAGTTGAAACACATGACAATCAAAATACAAGAGCTTTTATCAAACTTTCCGATGATTCCCTGTCAATTCGTGAAGACTTAGCAGATAATTTAAATAATTTATTTAAAAATATTAGGTTAAATAGAAAAGATAAGCTTGAACTTGAAAATATTGATGATGAGAGATTGCTTCAAACATTACATCATGAAATTTTGCATTTGAGAGCTGATAGAAAAAATGTTAATAAAATAGAAGCTGGTGGCTCAAAAATTCGTTTTGGTGAGATGATTAATGAATATTTTTCACTTAAAAGATACCATGAATTATTAAATATTTTTAAAATAAAAGCTAAACATATAGATCAAATAGCAAATGGAAATAATGATACATTTAAGCTTGTTAAACGATTTAAAGAGCTTTTAAATGTTGTAAAAATAGAAGATTTTGATGATATTGAATTGAATAATAAGCTCGATTGGCTCGATCCCGTTGAGGATATTTCTCAATATCTATCACGGGCAAGTGGAGTTGAAAAAGATGTAATTAAAATTGTTGTCGAAGGCATTTTAAGAAAAGATTTCAAGAATACATTGAACATATTATCTAATCAGATCAAAAGGTAGCATTTTAATTTCCAATATTTCTTTATATTCTTTATCTTCAATAAGGTTGAAGTAATATTCAGCTTTATTGTTATCTCCTCTCAACCAAAATAAAGAGAATAAATCCCCCGCAAAAGTATCATCGTCGATTCCATATCTTTTAAAATACTCAACTTTATTACGATATCGATCTATTGGAATTTCCTCTTTCTCTATTTGTGTTGGATTATAATCCCAAACTGTTTCAACACCTTCGAAGATTTTTAAAATATCTTCGTCGGTTAAATCTTTCAACTCTTCAGGTTGATATTTGCCTTTTAGCTCTTCTAATGTTGGCAGTTTTTTATTTTCACTCATTATTTTTTAACTCCAATGTGATTGTTTTATTTGCAAGTTCTAATTTCATCAGCTCTAGGTATTTATTAGCTTCGATTGTTTTCATCTCTATTTTTTCTTTCAAGACAATTTCATCTTTTTTACAATTAAGTATGATATGTCCAACTAAAAACATTATAATTAAAATTAATGAGATTAGCAATTTTTCAGTTTTTGATTGACAATCTGGCATTTTTATCTTTTCCTTTCTTCGGCACATTTTGGACAATAGCCACCATGCAAATGTGTATATGGTGTTTGCAAAAATATTCTTTGCGATAATTTGTTCTGATGATAGTTTAGTCAATTTTATAAACCTTGCATAGATTGCAAAAATTATCATCTATTTTTGATATATCAATAGTAAATAATTCATTTATTCCTGTTCCATCTGTAAAAGGTGTTTCACCTTTCCAGAGGTAATTTTTATATTTTTTAATTAATCGCTGTTCTTCATTATAAGCTTGTTGTCCATCCTGAAAGAAACCCTTCCTAATATTTAATATTCTCGAATAATCTTGTTTGTGATATCTTTCAACCAAAGAGGTGTTAATAACTCCTATTTTATACAAAAGCTTTGAATCATCATGAATATCTGGAATAGAAAAATAATAAAGAGTCGATGGTTTGTTTGGATCAAAACCATATTTCGAACACGATGGACAACCATGCTTACTAAGATGACTATTTGGAGTTTGTTGAAATATTCCATGTTTAATACAAATTATTTTCACTTTTTGACTTGATCCATGATAGTCAACGAGTGAGTAATCATATTTGTCGCCATGTTTCAATTTCGCTTTTGCGATAAATCGTTCCGTTTGTGGTGTTTTAGCACACAATGGACAACCATGACCAACAATGTGATCAAATGAAAGTTGTATAAATTCTCCATGTTCTGGACAAATAATCATTACTTCACTAAAAAGATCTGCATTTTTAACTAAAGAATAATTATATTTGTCGCCATGAATTTCTTTAGCTTCTTTTATAAAATATTCCGTAGTTATAGTCATTTCTTAACCATGACGACTATTGTGATTGTCATAAAAGCATCTTTCAAGACTGTAAGTCTTATCCGCTGTCTTAATTAGCTTTATTAAAAATACTGCTAATGTAAAAATATCAGGGACGATTCTTGTTTTGTCAGAGCTGAACAGGATATTTAAGAGCTGATTTTGAACCATGTTCAAATATTGTTCTTCAGAAAAACTATATTTATTGTTGGCAATGCCTTCTTTTACAATTTCAAAGGGTTCTAATCCACCTCCATTCGATCCTGCAATTGCGAGATAGTATAATAATTTTCCAGTTTTTTCTTTTATGTTTAAAACCACCTCATCAAAAGGTTGACCACCATTAATTTCTTTCATCAAGTCGGCTATTTCTCCAAGTGCAACAAAAATACCAAGTTTTATATGAGCTTTTATATTTTGTTTGTTCAACAAACTTCTTCGGCAACTTGTAGCAAATTCTTCTATGGTTAATTTATTTTTCATTTTTATCTCCTGCGATTATTTAATATATATTCTTTTGTCGTATCGATTATTTCCTCGATGAGGTCGTTTGGTAAATTGCCAGATTCATCTATTGGAACGAAATCTCGTTTTGGCATTTTTGCCGTTCCAAATTGATGATATTTTGCATAATCTCGATTCGTTCCAACCGTTGCACTGTTAAAGTCATGTTTTGAATAAATGCTATCTTGAAGATGTGTAACATGTTTTCTTTTGTTTGTTGGAGTTGTATCATCATACAAAGTTCGAGAGCTATGTTTTATTGCTCGTTTCGATGGTATCCATGAACCGTTAAAGCTACTTTTTTCATTTTCAAAATTTCGAGAAACTTCAGATTTGAGAATTTGAGCAATATCTCCAGTCAGTTCGGTAACAGAATCAAGTCTTTTTGTCATTTGACTCAATTCTGCTTGGAGTTCGTTTAGCCCAGAAATTGACACACTCATTTTAAGCCCTTTTTTACCATTTGGCAATATAAAACATCGTTTTGAACTTTAAAATGCCCAAATT
This sequence comes from Campylobacterota bacterium, assembly GCA_030152305.1. Lineage (GTDB taxonomy): Bacteria > Campylobacterota > Campylobacteria > Campylobacterales > Thiovulaceae > Thiovulum_C. The sequence goes on along the minus strand of JASKOM010000004.1, from coordinate 91,502 downwards.
TTGCCTTTATTCGCATTTTGCTTCGGAATGCCGATAAAACCGCCGTTCCCGAGCAAGGTTGTTTTTTGAAGAAATTTTAGTAATGTTCTTTGTTCAAGATTGTATTTGTTGGCTAATTTTTCTAAGTTTGAACCGTCAAATTCTAGCGCCACAAGCTCTCGCCAGTTCTTAGCTCTTTTCAAAACTCTGACTGAATGTCCAGCATATTTCCGCCGAATACCTTCGCGACTTAATGTTTTAATGTCTGCGATTAATTCATCAATTGTTATATTAAAAGTTGGGATTTTAGAGCAGTAGATGTTACTGTCATAATTTGACATTTTCGAACCTTTCTCAAAAATGATTAAGATGAACATCTCAAGAAAAGATATATTCTTAAAATGTTCGTTTAAATTGAAGTTATTTTAATTTAATGAAACTGATAGAGTTGGTTTTTCAGATTTTAGAAATATTTTTAACTCTGGTTTTGAATTTACGATAGTTTTTAAAGCAGTTTTTGCTCCATAAGTTGCCGTAACAAGCTCTTCGAACTTCAAACCCATCGACTCGACAACAGATTTAAGTTCAAATGGATTAACGATCGAAGTTTTTTCAATGAAACTTAATTTAACCTCGTTTTGATCGGCATCATTGAGAATGAAATTTATTGATTTGTTTGAACCGAGATAATAAAATCCATGCTCTTCAATCAGACTTTTAGCAACTTTTATATGCTCATTAAGGTTATCAACCTCTTTTTTTAGCAAAACAAATTTTGTCAAAGCTTTTTCTAACTCTTCGTTAGTAATTTCGCTTTTATGCGATCCAGTTTTTATATTTAACATTTTAATCCAAACATTGAGTTTTGAGAGTAAAGATAATCTTTATGGCTCATTTTGAATTATATCAAAGTTCAAAACGAGCTTTTACAGATCGTTATCCGTTCTATATGCAATTTTTAAATATTGAGCCATTTTGACTATTTGATTTTTGGTGTTAAAAAGAAACTCGAAGTCTAATTTTTCGTCATAGCTCTCATCTTTTGCCAATGGTAAATATGCAACGAGCTTATTTAATAATAATCGATTCTTTTTTAATCTTAAAAGAATTTTGTTATCATTTCCAGATAAAACAACACTGATTTTTTTATCGTTTGCAAGTTGAATAACTTTAAGCAAAGTATCATTTGTTAAACATTCTGCATCGTTTAAAACTAAAATAGATGTATCTTCTTTCACATTATCATTAAATTCTTTAATCGTTGCTTGTTTTGAAAAAAACGAACTACCCTCTATAAGAATAATATTATTTGCTTTCAAAAGTGTCAATCTAATGACCTCATCTCTGCCGTTTTCTCGCTTACCTGTTAATAAACCTATGCCATCATGACTCAGTTGCATTAATTCAAAAAACGAATATGCCAAATCAATATTTTTTGTAAAATTCATGTTATATTCCCTCTGTGATTTTCTTAATTTCGTTTAATCTGTCTCGTATTTTTAAAAGCATTTTTTCAGGAGCATACTCCATTAATAATAATATTTCTTGCTTTAAAGGACTGCTTTCAAGTTCTTTGTTGTGCTGAACATTATTATCGCTTTTAACACCTGTTAAAATCCAATCTAAGCTTAAATGCTCCCTTTGCGATATTTCAAATAGTTTTTCATATGGTATAGAATTTCTATTTTTCCAAGTATTCAAAGTGCTTTCATTTTGTCTCATTGCTACAGCTAATTCTTTATTTGTTTTGACATTAAAATATATTTTTAATCTTTCAAAAATCTCATTTAGCATAGAACTATCCATATTGACTCTCATGAATCTGTAATCTCTTTTATTTTTAATAGCTTTTCTTTGATTTCCATTAAAAAACGATGAGGTGCATATTTCAGTAACCCTCCTATTTCCAACTCCAAATCTTTATAAGAAGGCTCTTCTTCAATATTATTAACAATGCGGGTATTTTCATTTTTATTGTTATTTTGGACTTGATGTCCATTATTAACAAATGCAACATTAGATTTAATACCATATGTCTTTTGAGCATTATTGTCTATATTTGAACTCAAATTGAAGTATCCAAATGGAAGACTATTTTCAGCTTCAAGTTTGTGAAGATTCTTGTTAGGTATCTGCCCCCTGCCTTTCCAAGTTGTGATTGTTCCAGCTTTTACACCTAAAATATCAGCCAACCCAACAGTGTTATACACTCTAAAATAATTCTTAATATTCTTAATCTGAATATCAAACAATTCGCTATTTTGCATTAATCTCCATTTATTGACAAATGTATATTTTTGTCATATAATACCAACTGTTTTAACAATAAGCTTGTTTGACATGTTACTAAAAAAATATCTTAAATAGATCTTAACGCAAAAAGGTAAAGAAATGCCAAAAATAGAAAATTCTTTTACAATAGATTTCAGAGACGAGCTTTTTACATCAGTTCCTCTTTTTGCAAAAAAACACAAAATAGTAGCTGGAACTTTATATTCTGTGCTTAGACAGACAAGATCTTCTAATTATATAATAGAAACATTACTAAAAGCAGGAATGAAAAGAGAGACAATTTTGAAATATTTTGAAATGCGAAGCGACGGCGAATGGGTTTTAAGAAATAATGGCGGGAGAAAATATAGATGAATAGTGACCTCCAAACTTTTGGAAAACTTTTTAATTTAACAAACAAATATGTTAATCTAGAATATGAAAAAACAAATATTGGTGATTTAAAAACTAATATAGTTCTTGAAACATTACGATTAACAACAGAGTTTGGTTTAACTATTAATGCCATCTATACAAAAATTGCATCTGCTGTCGAGAAAATATTTTCTCAGACAATATTAAGACAATGGATTAAAAAATTTATAGAAGGTGGCAAAGATAACTTGTCTTCGACTAATCATGGCGGAGCTAGATATAAAAAAATTGAAGAAGAAAAAGTTTGGGGAAGCATGACTGCTCAAGGTGCAATCAATAGCTTTAAGACATGTTATTACAACTATTCAGAACTATTAAAAGGGTCGCCAATTTCTTATTCTCGCTTTCTTCAAGTTGCAAATGATTTCTTAAACACAAATCGAAATTCGATTCGAGACTATTGGAAAGGCGGATTAGATCTTGTTAAAAAAGGTAAGCAGCCTGTTTTTTCTCAAAAAGTTTTCGGCTTTTTGCAAAAAGAACTAGACAATGGTGTTTATGCAGATCTTTCCAAGGTTTCGATGTGGCAATTGGACGGAACAAAAGCAGATATTTATGTGCTTGATTTAGAAGGCAAACCATTTCGCCCAATTTTCATTGGGTTGATCGATGTGGTTACTGGCAAAATATCCATTCAAATTGCAAAAAGCGAAAATCAATATGCTACAAACAGACTTTTAATTAAAACTATAAAAGATTTTGGTGGAGCTCCTCACACAATTCTTACCGACAACGGCAAAGCATATTCATCAAATGGTTTTGACAATGCATGTGAGAGAGCTGGAATAACAGTCGTTCATCATGCACCTTTTCAGGCTGAAGCTAAAGGAAAAGTTGAAAAAGTATGGAAAGATCTTCAACATAATCCAAAATTTAAAATGCTTAAAGGTTATATCGGAAACAATATTAATCTTCGCCAAAAAATCGAAAATGCAACTGTAACAAAAGCGGAACGACTCTCTGGTGTAAAAACAAACCTAGAAAAAGATACTCTTCTAACAATCGAGGAGTTTGAACCTATTTTAAATCAACTCGTCTCTGAATATAATCAAAGAAAAGAGAAATTTGAAAGAGTTGAAGGAGATGATATATGGCAAGAAATGGCTGATTTTGAATATGAATTGTTAAACAGCAATTCATATTTGAGACCAGTTCGGAATTTACATCTCATTACTGGAGATAGAGACATTAGAACGATCTCACGAGAGGGAATATCTTGGCAAAAAAGCTATTTTATTTCTGATCATGTTTATGACTTAGTTGGAGAAAAAGTTCTTATTATTGCGGACGACACAAATGTTTCACAAATCTATGTAGCTCATTTAAATAAAAAACAATTAAAAGCTCTACAGAAAGATATGAATATTTCTACTCAAAAAATGGAAAAGCTTGGAATAGTTTTCTTTGTTGCAATAAATGCGGAAAAAGTTGAAATGAGTGCTGAAAAAGCTAATGAAATTAAAAAACATGCTAATAAAAAAGCTAGTGGATTAGTTAAATTAATCAAAAAAACTCAAGAACTTTTAACTGAAACACATATGAGCGAATTTAAAGAAGTTATCAAAGATGTGAAAAAACAGGAGTTAGAATCGCTGACAAAGAAACCGCTCTACCAACAAGACTTAACAAAACACACTGCAGCCAATTATCCAGAAGCCTTAAGACTCAAAAAAATATTTGACGAAGAAGAGCAAGAAGAACTAGCGGATATATTGGCTTTCATATCATAGAAAATTTTTATTTAATCAAATTTAGTAGAAAGAATATAATGAAAAAAGAAAATGTCAATTTTGACAACGGTAGCGATTTAAGATCGTATGCTCTTGAGCTTGTAAAAACAGCAAAAGAGCAATTTGGAGTTTCACAAGATGAGATAGCCCTCTCAATCTTTGTGTCATCAGCAACAATTTCACAAGTCCTTAATGGAACTGGAGAATATGGAAAAGGAGCAAATCCTATCCCAACTCTTGGGAAAATTATTAGCTTTATTGAAAGTAATTATATCAAATCACGACCGACACCGCAAGATAGTTTTCAACCTAATCTAGTTAAGTCGAAAGATTTTTTGCTTTCTGTAAAAACAATCAAAGATGCAATTGACAATCGTCAAATGGCTGTTTTGGTTGGTGTAGCTGGAACTGGAAAAACTTATAGCATTAACTATATGCTTGATAAATATCCAAATATGGTATATGTTCGAGTAGAAGAAAAAGGTGGGTTAAAATTTTTAGTTCAACAACTGGCTGTTCAATTAAACATGGATCCAAAAGGGAATAGCTCTGAGCTAATCTACAGCATTATCAACAAATATAAAAAAGCAAAAACCGTTCTTGTGTTTGACGAAGCACATCGTTTAACAAAAACAATGCTAGAGAGCTTAAGAGCTTTTAACGATGTTGGAGGTTTTACAATTATATACTCTGGCACGAGACCTCTTATGGAAAAATTAACTGGTAAAGATCAAAACGATCGACAACTTTTAAGACGGATCAAGCTTATGCATGAATTTTTAGCTCCTGAAAACTTTCCAACACATAATGAAAGAAAAGAGCTTATTAAAAAAATTATTGTAGATGGCTACGGTCTTGCCGATGTTTCAAATGTCATCATTGAACAGCTTTTTAAACGAACAAAAGGATATTTTGGCGATGTTGTTACATATTTGTCTCAAGCAAAAATGAAAGCTACTCAAAAAAACATGGAACTTACTGAAGATTTAATCCTAAGAAGTCTAAGTAATTCTGCCGTAACATCCGAACATGCTATTGAGATAGCAAATAGAAAAGGTATTTAACCTAATCTAACGATAAAATCTCTAAAACTTTAACTTTCAACAAAATCTCTAAAACTCTTCACAGCGGGAAGACCTCCCGATCCTCTTTAAATCAATAAACTCATTTCTGCTTTCAATATTTTTCAATGTCTAAAAATGTATAGTATTTTGTCTAGTCTTGTTCAGTTCTTTGTCAAGTAATTTCAAATAAATTTTATACATATTTAAGTTTGCTAAAAAATCAATTATTTAAAATATAAAAATTAAAAATTTGAGATTTAATCGACTTGCATATCGACAAAACGGCTTGTTATAGAGTTGAAACTTTTGAATTTGTTTTTGCTATAAAGTTGAAACATTTGAATTATGCTATACACATAATTTCACCACTTTCTATAATCTTTTTCATTTCTCATAAAGTGTCAGAATATGAGGAATGAATTTTTCGAATTATAACTCAATGCCTCTTTTTCAAATAAATTAAAATTAAATAAGTTAATAAAAAATAATAAAAATGTGTTTGTGGAATTAAAAAAAGAAGATTTTTGTCATCCAGAAATAAATTCGGGATCTTATGATTTTTGTATTTTGTGTAGTTTGTTAAAAAGAGGAAAACCTCATCAGCGAGAAATATTTTTTTAAATCTAGCGATGAAGTTTTAAGAGAAGTTAAGAAAGATTCAGATTATCGCATACTGCTAATGCTATTTTTTGTAGCAATAACATAATAAAGAGGTTCTAATTTAGATTGATCAAAACCAAAACTTTTAGCGAACATATTGATAATTGTTGTTCTGATTGATCAGCATTACCATCAGCTAAAAGAACATCAAGCAAGTTTATAATCGCTACTTCTTTTTGTTTTGCATTTAAAACAGATGATATGTTACGAATATTTGTATTTACATCATTATTTTGTTGAATGTATTTGAGAGCATTCTTAATAGTTGTTGAATCACCTCCAAACATTGTTGTCAAAGAACCTACTTCTTCATCAGCAATGTTTCCATCAACAGCTATCATGTAAATCACACTAACAGCTAAAGCTAATCTTGGTGTTAGTTCTATTTTGCTTTGCATAAAATTAAACATCCTTTAAACCTTCTATTACAAGAAATTTATTTCACCCGTCAAAAAACGAGCTGTCAAATTGTAAAAAAAAAACGGTTTTGTCAAATCTATTTTTAATTTATTAAAGATTTAATAAAACTAGTTTTATAAATATATTTCACGGTTAAAATTATTAGGTTGATAAGTAAATATTTTGATCTATATTTTTCAGCTAGAATTTTGTTAAAAAATTTTAGGAGAATTTATGGCTTTTAATCCTCGAGAAATCGAAGATAAATTTTATAAAATTTGGGAAGACCGTGGTTATTTTGAACTTGACGGCAATAAAAATATTCAAAATGGCGATAATTTCACTATTATGATGCCTCCGCCAAATGTTACGGGTTCGCTTCATATTGGTCATTCGCTGACTTTTACTCTTCAAGATATCGCTGTTCGATATAAACGAATGTCTGGTTTCCGAACTCTTTGGCAACCTGGAACTGATCATGCAGGAATTGCGACTCAAAATGTTGTTGAGAAAAAAATTCTCGCTGAAGGCAAAACAAAAGAGCAACTTGGTCGTGATGAATTTTTAAATCGTGTTTGGAAATGGAAAGAGTTCAGCGGTTCGACAATGGTTGGACAATTGCGAAAACTAGGAGTTTCTCCAGCTTGGAAACGAGAACGATTCACAATGGACGAAGGTCTTGAAAAATCTGTTTCGACTGCTTTTAAAAAATTATATGACGAAAATTTAATAATTCGCGGTAATTATTTAGTTAATTGGTGCACTCACGATGGAGCTTTAAGTGATATCGAAGTCGAATACGAAGAACATCAAGGCAAATTATATTTTATAAAATATAATTTAGCTGATAATAATAACGATTTTATCGTTGTTGCAACAACTCGACCAGAAACTTTTTTCGGTGATACTGCTGTTATGATAAATCCAGATGATGAACGATATAAACACCTCATCGGCAAAGATGTCATTTTGCCAATTATTAATCGAAAAGTTAAAATTATTGCTGATAATCATGTTGATATTTCGTTTGGAACTGGTGTTGTTAAAGTTACACCTGCTCATGATCCAAATGATTATGAAGTTGGCAAAAGACACGATTTAGAGTTTTTAACGATTTTTGACGAAAGCGGAATTTTAAATAATTATTGCGGTGAATTTGCTGGACTTGAAAGATTAGAAGCAAGAAATTTAATCGTGAAAAAATTAGAAGAGCTAAATTTAATCGAAAAAATAGAAAATCATGTTCATCAAGTTGGGCATTGTTATCGATGTAAAAATATCGTTGAGCCTTATATTTCGAAACAGTGGTTTTTAAAAAAAGAGGTCGCTGAAAAATCGATAAAAAAAATGACAAATGGCGAAGCAAAATTTTATCCATCACATTGGATTAATAGTTATAATTCATGGATGAGTGAATTGCGAGATTGGTGTATTTCTCGTCAGCTTTGGTGGGGTCATCGAATTCCTGTGTTTACTTGTAATTCCTGTTCGCATGAATTTGCTTCAGCTGATCCAAAAAATATAAAAGTTTGTGAAAAATGCGGTTCAGAAAATATCGTTCAAGATCCTGATGTTCTCGATACATGGTTTTCATCGGCTTTATGGCCTTTCTCGACTCTTGGTTGGGGTCAAGATAAAAACGATTTATTTAATATTGATGACATGAAAAATTTATATCCGAATTCGTTATTAATCACGGGATTTGATATTTTATTTTTCTGGGTTGCAAGAATGATCATGATGGGCGAACATCTTATCGGAGAATTGCCATTTAAAGATATTTATTTACATGCACTTGTTCGAGATGAACATGGAAATAAAATGAGCAAATCTCGAGGAAATGTTATCGATCCGCTTGATATGATAGAAAAATATAGTGCCGATGCTCTTAGATTTACTCTTGCCGTTCTTGCTGTTCAAGGTCGAGATATTCGATTAAGTGAAGAAAAACTTGAATGGAGTAGAAATTTCACGAATAAAATTCATAATGCTTCGAAATATTTATTAATGAACGGCTCGAATTTTAAAGGTTTGGATGAGGTCAAAATCGAAACTGATCTTGGCAAATATATGTTAAGTCGTTTAAATTTGGCAATTAACGAAACACGAGAATATCTTGATAGTTATCGATTTAATGACGGTGCAACAACGATTTATCGATTTTTATGGAATGAATTTTGCGACTGGGGAATCGAATTATCAAAAGCTGAAAAAAGTTCTATTCATGAACTTGGAGCAATATATCTCGAAGCGATGAAATTATTGCATCCGTATATGCCATTTATTACTGAAATGATAAGTTTAGAATTAAAAGGTGTTGAACTCGAAAATAGCGAATCGATCATGATTTCGAAATATCCAACGGCTAACGAACGAAATTTAGAAATTGAAAATCAATTTTCGACAATTATCGAGGGAATTATTTCGATTCGACGATTAAAGGCTTCGGTTGATTTAGCGAATAAACAAAATGATGAGATATTTTTACAGTTTGATTCGAATATAAAAAATAGTCTCGATTTAGATCTTGTTGCTAAATTTGTCTCGAAATTGGCAAAAGTTGAACGAGTTTATTTTCCTGATCAAGAAATCGAAAATAGCTTAAGCGATATTGGAACAGGCTTAAAATCAGTGATTTCTCTTTCGTCGATTGATCTTAAACCGATAATCGATCGAATGACAAAACAGCGAGATAAATTATCAAAAGAGATTTCTAAACTTGACGGAATGTTAAAAAATGAGAAATTCGTTGCAAATGCTCCAGCAAATTTAGTCGAAGAAAATCGAACGAATTTAAATAAATTATCTGAACAGTTTGCAGTCGTTTCGAACGAATTAGCAAAATTGCAAAAATTGGGGAATAAATAAACATGGTTTTAATGATCGATAATTATGATAGCTTTACTTATAACATAGTTCAATATTGTCTCGAACTTGGAGCTGATTTAAAAGTCGTTCGCAACGATGAGGTAACGATTGATGAAATTCGAGCGATGAATCCTGAAAAAATAATTATTTCACCTGGACCAGCAACTCCAGATGATGCAGGAATTTGTCTTGATGTCGTTCGAGAATTTCACGATAAAAAAATTCTTGGAATTTGTCTCGGACATCAAACAATTGCTCAAGCATTTGGTGGCGAAATCGTTCAGGCAAAAAATATGATGCATGGCAAAACTTCAAAAATCGTTGGAGTTAATCACGAATCAGAAATATTTAACGAAATTCCAGATGGTTTTCGAGCTACTCGATATCATTCACTTGTCGTAAAAAAAGACAATTTGCCATCGAATATAAAACCGACTGCTTGGAGTGGAGATGATGGTGAAATAATGGCTTTAGAAATCGAAGGACTCGATATTTACGGTGTTCAATTTCATCCAGAATCAATCATGAGCGAACATGGACATAAATTATTAGGCAATTTTTTAAATTTATAAAAAATTAATTTTTCACGGAATGGCTGAAAACCATTCCCTACGATTAAACTATCGATTTTATTTTCCACTTGATTTGATTATATTTACCAACGATCAAAATTCCAAAATCACGACCAGATTCTGTTAATTTCCAAACACCATTTTCACGAATTTGAAAACCTTTATGTTCAATCATCAAATTAATTTCGACTGGACTTTTATTTATCATTTTGCCAAGTTCAGTTGGTAAAAAGAACTGCGAATCAAGATCGATTCCGAAATATGCGAGAGGAGAAAAGTTATGAAATTTGCGATAAAACTTATCAAGCCTATAAAGTGTAGTTGGATTCATATTTTGTAAATTTGCAATTAACTTTTCGGTTGCCGTTAAATTATTATCAAGTTCGATAATTTTTTGAGTTGAGTTTCCAATTTCAGGAAGATGCGGTTTTTGAAAAGTTTGAGTTTTGGATGTTAATATTTCTTCGATGGTCATATCGCACCAAACGGCAAATTCTGGCGATAGCCATCTTGCAAAAGCAATAATCAATTTTTGATGAATCCAAGTTCCTTGTTTTTTACCTTTGCCAATAACAACTATAAAAAGTTCATTTTCGGATAATTTAAGCTCCGTGGATTCTACGAACCTTAATAAAGCTTCGATATACACGATAGTTTCGCTATTTCGTCTCCAATTGCTTAAATCTTTATTAAAATATTTAGCTACTTTTGTTGCATTTAAATATAAATATTGCGACGAATCTGAAGAAAAAACGATCTCAAGTCCTCTATAATCTTTGCTAAAAATAATATTCACTGAACATACCTCCTAAAATACGATCCATATATTAATTAAATTATTTCAAGATTATATCCAAATATTTACATTTTTATCTGAAAAGTTGTATGTTTCATAAAATCAATTAGTTGATTATGTTTGTGTTCTTTTTGCAATAAATTAACCATTTTATAAGCCCATTGAGGAATAGGTTGTTTTTCATTTTTCCAACTTGAAACACTATTTTCAGAAACTCCCATCATTTCCGCTAATTCTTTTTGAGTAATGCCTAATTCACGACATGTTTTTTTAACGAGATTTTCTTCTTTTTCGACTTCGCTCACGAACAAATCCTTGTAATTAATTTTGTATTTTCATAATTTTAATATGTTTAAAACAAGTCATGACATGTCATTCCGTGCTTGACACGGAATTTAAATAAATTATAAAATATATAAATTCTCTTTTGCTCGTGTTACGGCAACATAATAAAGTCGTTTTTCTTCGGCAGAAAGTTCTTGTTCGGTTTTGCCAAAAAATTCAAAAAATTTATTATCTGAATCTGTTTTTTGGAAACTATTTTTATAAATAATCACATCATCAAATTGCAAACCTTTTGATTTATGAGCCGTCATAATTTCAATGCCTAATTCTTTATATTTAGAAATATTAATTTCTTTTTTCTCATAATTATTTCTAACCAAAATAGCTATTTTTATATCTTTCGATATCGAACTTAAAACCTCATCGATATTTTTAATTTCAACAACTTGACCACCAATTTGAGAAGAGTTTGCTTTTTCACCAGTTTCAAAAAGATTATTTCCAAATTCGACAATTGCACTTTTGCTTCGATAATTTGTATTCATCGATAATATTTCTGCACCGTCAAAATATTTAGCAAAATTATTAAAATATTCTAAACTTGAACCAGCGAAACCATTAATCGATTGCCAATCATCGCCAACTGCAAAAATATTAACATCAGGTTTTAGTTCTTTAATTTTGGCAATTAAATTATAAAACAGCGGAGAAAAATCTTGAAATTCGTCAATTAAAATATAATTTAACGATGCAACATCTTTATAAGAAATTTGTTCTGTTGCTTTGTTTAATAATATTTGAAAATCAAGTTTGTTAGATTCTTCATATTTTTTATAAATATCATTTGCAAATATCTCAAACTTATAACGGTTTCTTGTGGAACCAATTGTTTTCATGATGTACATATGCATGAGATTGTTCAAAACTGTCCTATTTTTCTGTTGAGAATTTGTGATAAATTGAGCCACTCGTTCAGTGATTTTATAAATAGTCGTAAAACTATTTTGAACTCGATTTATTATTTCAGAAGTTGAGAGTTTTTCTAAGCTTAAACCTGCTTTTTCTAATTTCGATTTAAGAATATTCTCGAATTCTTCACGACCTTTTTTTAAATCAACAACGGAAGTTTCGATGAATATTTTCTCTTTTTGAGTTTTCCAAAATGCCCGTTTGCTGTTCATTTCGTTTATATATTCATTTCTGTCTTTTGTCCAATATTCAGGAGCTTGATCGTTTGGATCGTTTTCGTCAATTCCCCAATGTTCAAGAATTATATTCTTGTTAATCGTAAAATCTGGTTTATAAACTTGATTAATTTTTTTCTCATATTCGAATTTGACATCGTGTTCAAATAAAAAATCAGCAATCCATTTTTCACCATTTGATTTAATTTCAATATCGTTAAGAGTTAAATCTGAACGATTTCGTATATATTTATAAAAAACTCCAGACGATAAATTAGCTTTTTGTTGCGAAATTTCATCATTGCCAATTTCATTCAACTCATTTTTTGGAATCAAACTTTGAACGAATAAAAGCTGTTTTCGACCAGTCAAAATATCTTCAGTTGGTTTGACGATTGAATAAGCAAACGAATGAAAAGTCTTCGAATTTGCAAAATTATCACCAACTCGCTTTTTCATTTCGATTGATGCTTTTTTATTAAAAGCTAATAATAAAATCTCATTTTGATTTACACCATTTTTTAACAACCGTTTAACTCGTTCAACAAGAACAGCCGTTTTTCCACTTCCAGCTCGTGCTTTCAACAAAATATATTTACTTTTTGAATTGATCGCTTTTAATTGTTCAGAATCAAAATTAAATTCGATGGAGCTTTTTTTATTATGTTGTGATTTTATTATCGATGTTGAATTTATCGATGAGGTCGAAATATTAAAATAATCTTTTTTTATTCTTTGTAAAATCTCGATAACTTCATTTTTTTCAGTTTCGGAAATCGTGTTTGGGAGTTTTGCAATAAATTCTTTGCATTCATGTTTAGTCAATATTTTTTACCTCATTTTTTATAACTAATAAATTTTTATAAATATTTTTAAGATCTTCTATTTTTATCGAATCAAAATGTCGAGAAACAAAATATTTATATTTATCTAATTCTAATTTTTCTAAAATTACAAATTTCCAGTCGTTGCCAATAATAAAAGCTCCTTTTATCGAATGCCAATTATTTAATTCGACAGCTGAAATAAGTTCAGCGACAAGTTGCGGTTCTGGATCTGAACCACCAGCTTTTTGTTTAAATTCCTGAATAAAAAAATATGGTTTTATTGCCGTTTTTCGACCTTTTGCAACAACAAAATCAACAGTTCCATTAAGAACAGCTTTTGAATTCGAATAAGTTAATTTCTGTTCGAAAAAACCGCGAATTTTTTGTTCAGTTAATCTAAAATCAACAAGATTTAAAATTGGTGCAATAAAATATATTTTCAAATCTTCTTCTTGATAATCAAAAATAAAATTTTCCTCTCGCAAAATCAAACTTTCTAATTCATTAATAATTTTAGGTTCTAAATTTATATTTTTTGCCTGATCAAACCAATTATTAAATATATTTTTATCTTCTATTCGTTCGACATCAAAAAGTGAAAAAAGCACCTCATCGTTAATAGACGAAAAACCATAACTTTTTTTATTCTCTTTATCTTTCAGATTTTTAAGTTCAAGTTCTAATTCATAAATTCTATTTTGTAATTCTATTTCATTCATTTTCAATTACCTCGTTTCTTATAACTAATAAATTTTTATAAATATTTTGTAAATCTTCTAATTTGGTTGAATCAAAATTTTGCGAAACATAATAAATATAGCTATTTTGATTAATTTTTTCTAAAATAACAAAATTCCAGATAGCTCCAACGATATAAGCTCCTCGAATTTCATTCCATAAATTTAACTCCAAACCTGCAATTAATTCAGCAAGAAGTTGCGGTTCTGGATCAGAATTCTTTTTACCTCGTTTAAATTCCTGAATAAAAAAATATGGAGTTTTTGATCGTTTTAAACCTTTTGCGAATACGAAATCAACTTCGCCATTTAAAATAAATTTATCTGTTTTATAAGTTAATTTTTCGTTATAAAAAGCACGACAATCATTTTTAAATGATAAAAAATCTATCTTAAAAAATAAAGGCGATAAAAAATACAATTTCAAATCTTCTTCGTTAAAACTTGAAATAAGATTTTTATATTTTAATAAAAGATTTTCTAAAAAAAGCTCAACCTCATCGGAAAGAGCGATTTTATTATTAAACCAAATATCAAATTTATAATCATTAAATTGTTGTTTTATATTAACTATAATATTTAATTCGTCTTCAGTTATGTTGCTAAAAGAAAAATAGGGAATATTTCCAGATTGTTCTAACTTTTTTTGTCTTAAAAATTCAATATCTTCCAGAGATAAATTCTCAAGTAAATCATTCAAACTCATTTTATTTTCCTATTTTTAATCAATTAATAATTCAACGATAACTTCGATTGAAAATTCGAGAATAATCGCAAAGATAATAATTTTTAAAGATGACAACGATAATAAATTATTAATAAAGCTTTTTTTTAGTTTTTTATTAATTTTATGTTTCAGATCTTCTAATTGATCATCAGATAAATTATTAATATATTCATCTGATAATATTTTATGTGAAGAAATATTTTGTTCAAGTTTTGTAATTTTGTCTAATATTTTTTGTTCTAATTCAGTTGTCATTTTATAAATTTCTCACGAATTCGTTCTACGATTTCAGCAGTTTCTATTTTTTCTTGTTCGATTAATTGAAGTTGAGATTTGAGTTGTTGATTTTCTTGTTTTAACTTTTCTAGTTCGGATTGACATTTTTCTAAAGGCGATTCTTTTTGTTCAGGATCAATTAAATCACCATCTGGTGAAATAATATCGCTAAGATTATAAGCTTTAATCACTTTCGCTATTTCTTGTTTGACAAGTTTAGAAAACATTACTTTTGAATTCTGTTTTTTTAATTCTTCTATTTTGTCAATACCTTCTTGTCTAACAGCCATTTTTAACTTTAATACATCTTTGTCTGCAATGTTATAACCAATACCCGCAATAAAGTCTGTGTTGTTTCTAACACCTATTTTCCCAGCAACTTCATTTACGATATGCATTGAAACAGAATAACCAATCTCTTCAGCTATACCCTTTGTATAAGCCATCTTTTATTTTCTCCTTTTTATTTTTGCAGTTTGGGAAGAAATAAAAATATTCTTCCCATTGTGTTTTGTGTGTAAGTTTAGATTACTTTTTGTATTCTTTTAAGAATTTTTCAACTTCAGTTAAAATCTCTTTTTTTCGTGTATAGTCAGCAACTTTTTCATCAATTTCAGCAAACTCTTTTTCGTTGTAAATTTCAATTGAATCTAAAATAAATTTATTCATTTCTTCAGAATCTAATCTTGAAATTAATACTCGAATCTCTTTTTCAACCCGTTTAATAAATACAGTTTCTAAATCCAAAATTGGAATGACAGCTTCGATTAAAACAGTTTTAAAGTTGTTAATATCTCGATTAATCTCTTCTAAAACATCTTCTCGAGAATAATTACCTTTTCGATTACCAAAAAGCTCTTTATCGTCAAAGCTATTTTCCTGTTTTGCCAACTCTTCTAATTGTGGAAAAAGTGAATTTTCGCAAGTTTCAGCAAAATCTTTTGAACTTTGAGTTAATCTTGTTTCGAGAGCATTAAAAAAATCTCGCTTAAATCGTTCTAAACCGTTGCTTTGAACCAAAGGTTTATCTTGACCAGATATAACCATATTTAGAATTCGACCATCTTTTTTATAACGACTATCTAAATATAAAAACTCATCTTTATATTTTTTATAATCTTCTTCTCGTTTTGATCCCATAATTGGATTATAAATGATGAGGTCAAGCATTTTTCTACCAAATCTTTCAAAAAGATAGTCAAATTTGCCACTTTGTTGTTCAAAAACAAAAACATCTTCAGCCATTTCACGAATTCGCTCGTTATCACGAATAGCAGAAACAAAAGCAGTAAATACTCGTTCGTGAACCTCATCGGCTTTGTCATCAACAATTTGTTTTACAAGTTCAGAAAAATCAGCCAAAAACTTATTATGAAGATAATCTTCGCGAATAGTTCTATTAATCGAATCAAAATTATCTTCATATTTAGGAATAAATTGATCAATATAACTCATATCTATTTCAGAAAAATAGTTTGGCACTTCATTAGCAAAACCATCAGAAAAATATTTTTTGTCAAGAAACTCTTGTTTTAAATCAACTTTAATCTGATTGAGATTTGCTTCAAGTTGTCGTCTTATATTCTTTTCAGCTTTAGAAGAAATTTCAAGTTCTAAACTTCGTTTTGAAATATGATTTGGAAGTGAAATAGAATTTTTGATTTTTACAAAAATATCTAAAGTTTGTCTTTGTAGTGTTTTAATTCTTTTTTCGAGAACATCAAAACGATCATTGTGATAATAATCTTCAATCATTTTTCTAAATTCATCAATGTTTGATTTTGCCCAATTTGGCAGATTATCGATTTTGATGTTTCCTATATTGTTATCAACAAGATATTTTCCAGCTGAACCAACAAAAACTCGTTTTTCATCGCCAATTGTTTTTTCATGCAAAATATCATTTCTGAATTTTTGCTCATTAGATAATGCTTCTTTCTCGTTGTTAGCTTTATCATATTTGTTACCAAAAACAAATAATTTATCTTTTAACGATACTCCGTAACTATCTTCACCTTTTGAAAGTAAATCAAGTTCGTTGTCTTTTAAATTTGGACTTGAAACATCAGTAATAAAAATTATCGAATCCGCTTGTTTCAACATATTTTCAGTTTGTTCTTTGTGAAGTCGAGTTGGAGAATTGAACCCCGGAACATCATAAATTACTGAAGAAGGCATAGCTTGTAATTGCGAAGAATAAATAACAACTTTTTTTGTTATTCTCGGTTTGCTTTTATCAGACACATGACCAGTAACATATTCTCTAAACTCTTGAAGATTTGCACCTTCGAAACTTAAAGTTTGTCCGCCTTTGAATTGCAATAATGGAGATAGCTTATCTTTAAGCTCTATAATCTCTTTTGTGTCGTTATATAAATTATTGTGTTTTGCATCTGTCTGTTTTTGATTAGAAAGCTCTTTAAACTCATTTTCAAAATCTTCTAATGATATACCGTCTAATAGGTAATCACCTTCGATTCCAATAGATTTAAGACGAGCTTTAAATATTTCATCAAATTCATTTTGTGTATATAAAGTTACTTCCGCTTTGTCTTCTTTGCCAGAAACTAATTTTGTAGAAGTGTAAGTTGTTCTACCACTTGCTGATGGAAAAATATCCGTTTTAATTAAAGCATTTAAAAGTGAACTTTTTCCACTGTCTTCTTGTCCAACAATTGCAATTTCAAACTCATCTTTTTTAAGTTTTTCAACAATTACGGAACTTGCTTTTTGTAGCTCGTTAATTTTTGATCGGTCGCTTGAATTAATTACAAGTTTGTTTGGGTCGCTTTTAATAACACTGTTGATAGCTTCGTTTAACTTTTTGCTATTTTCTAACAGTTCGTTTTTCTTTTGTTCGTAACTCATCAATTTCTTTCCTTTATTTTTATATGACGAAATTATAAAACAACATATTGACAGTTAAAGTCTAATTTTTAACAGTTTTGATTATGTTATCATATAACTTATGAAATTCAAAAATAAAGGCTATATAAAATGATTGAACGATTTCATCTTCAAGAATATTTATCTTTTAAACATATTGATTTAAATTTTAAGTCTGGTTTAATTCTTTTTACTGGTGCAAGTGGTTCTGGAAAATCGATTTTAATTAATTCTATTCTTTCTACTCTTGGTCAAAAAGATTCAAATGCAAAACTTTCTGAAATTCTTTTTAATCGAGCTATTAATCTTGATACTTTTGGAATTGATAACGATAATGACGAATTTACTATTTTTAAACAAATTCGAAAAGACAAAATTCGATATTTTATTAATAGTCAAGCTGTTCCTAAAAAAGTTATTTCTCAAATAGGTAAAATGTTTATTAATCATCTTAATCCTCGTGAAATCGTTGAATTTGATTCTTCGAACCTCATCAATATTCTTGACGGTATTGCCGAAAAAAGAGAACCCTTATTTTTGGAAATTTTGGGTCAATATCAAAAAGAATTTAATAATTTTTCGGTAATTAATCGCTATATTTCTAAATTGAGAATTCAAATTAGTGAAATTTCTGCAAAAGAAGAATTTATTAAATTTGAAGTTGATAAACTTGATAAAATCAATCCAAAGATTGGTGAAGAAGATGAACTTCAAATTTTAAAAAAACGACTTTCTCGTCGAGAACGAATCGAAGAACATCTTGATAATATTGAAGATGTTGTTTCCAAACGACGAATCATTCGCGAAGTTTTTATGTTAATGTCTCTTGAACACGAAGCTAATAAATTTGATGATTGTTTAATTGAACTTGAAAGTGGCATCGAATTAATTAAAGATACTCTTGCTGAATTAAACGGTATTGATGGCGATGAGGTAATTACACGAATTGAATTATTATCTGAACTTCGAGAACGACACGGTTCTATTTCTGGTGCTTTAGGTTACAAAGATGAACGACTCGAAGAATTAAAACATCTTAATCAACTTAGAAATGAATTATATATTTCGTCAGAACAGTTACAAGTTAGCAAAGCTAAATTACTCGAAATAGGTCTTGAATTACGAACTATTCGACAATCGTTATTAAACGATTTTAATATTATTTTTAACGAATATTTAAAATTATTAAATATTGGTGAATCAAAACTTATATTATCAAATAGTGAAATATCAGATCGTGGAATAGATCATGGAAAATTAATCGTTGCAAATACTGATATTGATTCATTATCTTACGGAGAACAAAATCGAGTTCGATTAGCTATTTTAACTTTAAAAACAAAATTTCGTTCTGGTGAAATTGGCACTTTGTTTTTAGATGAAATCGATTCCAATTTAAGTGGTGAAGAATCTATGAAAGTTGCAAAAGTTTTAAAAGAATTAGCAAAAAATTATCAAATATTTGCCATTTCTCATCAACCTCAATTGACTTCACATGCTGATCAACATTTTAAAGTTTGGAAAGAAAATGATGAAAGTTTTGTTCAAGAACTTGTTAATTTTGATGAACGAGCAAATGAAATTGCAAGAATGGTTGGTGGCATGAAAGATCAAGATGCTTATAAATTTGCTCATAATCTTTTATCAAAAGCTTTACAGCATAATTAATATTAAAAATTATCATGTCAAATAAATTTGTTCATTTGCATTTTCACACTGAATATTCTATGTTGGATGGTGCTAATAAAATTAAAGATATTGCTAAAAAAATCAAAGAACTCGGAATGAATGCTGTTGCTATAACAGACCATGGCAATATGTTCGGTGTTATCGATTTTTATAAAGCTATGAAATCTGAAAAGATTAAACCTATTATTGGCACTGAAGCTTATATAACTAATCATGATTTTGTTATTAAAAAAGATAAAGATCTTCCAAAAGATAAATATAAAGATAATTATCATGTTTGTTTATATGCAAAAAATGAAATTGGTTACAAAAATTTGATGTTTCTTTCATCAAAATCTTATGAATATTTTCATTATAAGCCTCGAATTCCAAAAGAACTTTTGAAAAAATATAAAGAAGGTTTAATCTGTTCTTCGGCTTGTCTTGCTGGTGAAATTAATTTTCATTTAAATAATATCAGCGATGATAAAAAACAATACGGTGCAAAAGGTTATGAATTTGCTAAAGAAGTTGCTAAAGAATATAAAGAAATCTTTGGTGATGATTTTTACCTTGAATTAATGCGACATGGCATCAAAGCTCAACATAATATCGATGATCAAATTATCAGATTATCTCGCGAACTAGATATTAAAATTATCGCAACTAACGATGTTCATTACACGAATAAAAGCAATGCTAAACACCATAATTTATTAATGGCTATTGGCACAGGTAAAACTATTAGTGACTCAAATTTAAGACATTCTGTTGAAGAGTTTTATATTAAATCTTATGATGAAATGTTTAAACAATTTGCTGATATTCCCGAAGCCTTAGATAATACTGTTGAACTTGCTGACAAATGTAATTTACAGTTGAATTTAGGCAATCCTACTCCTCCTAATTTTAAATTTACACTTGAACATTTACATAAGTTAAATTTACCTATTCCTCAACCTCATCATGAATTTTCTAATGAAAATGATAATTTGTTATTTGAAGAACTTGCCAAACTTGGTCTCGAAGAAAGATTAAAATTAATTCCTGAAACTGAATGGGATAATTATAAAAATAGATTATATTTTGAAATTTCAACCATCAAAAAAATGAAGTTCAGCGGATATATGTTAATTGTTTGGGATTTTATTCGAGCTTCAGAAGAATTAAAAGTTCCTGTTGGTCCAGGTCGAGGTTCTGTCGCTGGAGCTTTAGTTTCTTATTCATTAAAAATTACTGATATCGATCCTATTAAATATGGTTTGTTGTTCGAACGGTTTTTAAATCCTGAACGAGTTTCTATGCCTGATATCGATATGGATTTCGCTCAAGATAAACGATCTGAAATTATTCAATATGTTCGTAAAACATATGGTCATGACAATGTTGCTCAAGTTTCAACATATAGTTCTCTTTTGGCAAAAGGTGTTATTAAAGATGTTGGTCGTGTTCTCGAAATTCCACTTGATGAGGTAACTAAACTTTCAAAATTAATACCAAATCAAATAGGAATAAGTTTAAGTAAAGCTTATGAATTAGAACCAAAAATAGCAGAACTTGTAAATAGCGAAGAAAAATATAAAAAATTATGGGAATCAGCGATTGCTCTTGAAGGTTTAAAAAGAAACAAAGGAATTCATGCGGCTGGTGTTGTTATTTCGAATGAAGAACTTTGGAAAAAAACACCTTTATCTATCAATGATAAAAACGGTGGCATGTTAATTACTCAATATTCGCTTAATTTTCTTGAAGATGTTGATTTAATTAAATTTGACTTTTTAGGTTTAAAAACACTCGATGTAATTAGAAATACGATAAAACTAGTAAAAGATAGTAAAAATATAAATATCGATTGGAATAATATCGATCTCAATCATCCTGATGTTTATAATATGATGAGTAGCGGTTACACTGTTGGAATGTTTCAAATTGAAGGTTCTGGAATGCAAGAACTTAATAAAGAATTGCAACCTAGCAAATTTGAAGATCTCATTGCATTGATTGCTCTTTATCGTCCTGGTCCAATGGATGCAGGTATGCTTGATGATTTTATCGCTCGAAAACATGGTAGAAAAAAAATCTCTTATCCTTTTGAAGGTAAAGAATTTCCTGAACAGTTAAAAGATATCTTAGATCCAACTTATGGAGTTATTGTTTATCAGGAACAAGTTATTCAAATTGTTCAAAAAATAGGTGGTTTTAGTTCTGGAAAAGCTGATATCGTTCGAAGAGCAATGGGTAAAAAAAAGCTTGACGAAATGAAAAAATATCAAACAGAATTCGCTGATGGAGCTGTAAAGCAAGGTTTAGATCGAAAAATTGCTGAAGAACTTTTTGAATTAATTGAAAAATTTGCTGGTTACGGTTTTAATAAATCTCATTCGGCGGCTTATGCTGTTATAACTTTTAGAACCGCTTATCTCAAAACATTTTATCCTGCTGAATTTATGGCTTCACTTTTATCAAGTGAAAGTGGCAACTTTGATAAAACATCTGTTTATTTAAATGAAATAAAAAGATTAAATATCGCTATTTATCCGCCAGATGTCAATGAATCTTTTATCGATTTTAAAGTTATCGAAAATAAAAATATCGTCGGAATTATTTTTGGTTTTCAAAGTATCAAAAGTATCGGTGAAGGTAGAGCTGAAACAATTGTTAATGAACGAATCACTAATGGCAAATTTAAAGATTTTGATGACTTTTTATATAGAATAAATAAAAATATTAATAAAACTGTTATTGAAATTCTTGGCAAAACAGGAGCTTTATCCAAATTAAAATCAGCGGATGGTAAAACTGTTTTTAATCGAAAAACAATTGTTGAAAACTTAAAGCAAATTATTGATCACACTGAAAATGTTGCAAAAGCAAATAGTTTCGGTTTTGGTCTTTTTGATGAACTTCCTAATAATACACCTGTTTTAAAATTAAAAATTTATAACGAATTTTCTAAAAAAGATATTTTGAGTTTTGAAAAAGAATTTTTAAATTTATATCTTTCTGGTCATCCTTTAGATGAATATCGAGAAAAAATAGAAAATTACGGTCATTTTGTTTCAAGAATAAATAAACTTAACGAAATAGAAATCACAGATAATGAAGTTACTGTTTTAATATTAGGTATTGTTGAAATAATTGATCAAAAAATATCTAAAAAAAGTAACAAAAAATATGGAACAGCTAAAATATTAGATATCTCAAGTGAAATATCACTGCCTATTTTTGAGCAACAATTAAGTAAATTTAATATGTTTAATGATGATATAAAAAATAATTATATTGGTATTAATATTTCAATTTCAAATAAAAAAGATGCCGAATCAGAAGTTGATAATGATGAATATGACGATAATTATGATAATCTTGATCATTCTGATGAACACGAAACTGAACTAAAACCAAAAAGTGCAAAAAAAGAGTTTAGAATCGTTGATATTTTGCATCCAACAGAAAGCGATATTATTCTTGAATCTGTTGTTAAACTTCGAGAAATTGAACAACGAATTAATAAACATAAAAATTTATTTAAACTGAAAAATTTCAGACAATTAAATATAAATCAAGAAGCGGTTATTATTGGTATTATAAAAATAATCAAAGAAAAATCAGATAAAAATGGTAATTTAATGGCTAGTGTAACTATTATTGATTTACATTCTAAAGAACATAGCAATTTATTTCATCAAACATATAACAAATATCTTAATAATTTTTCTGATGACGAAAAGTTATCGCCAATGGGAATTAAAATCAAAGGTTCTGAATACAACGATAAAAAAAGTTTTTCAGTTGTTGATATTTTTTCGATTAACGATGTTTCTAAACAATCCAGAAATTTAAATCAGGGAATTAATAATATACAAAAAGAAGAACAAACAGCTGAAACTGTGTTATTAACAATAGATAATTATTCGACAAATGAAAACAATCAAGTTATTCAAGAAAAAATTAATCAACAAAAACAAATATTACCTTCGACGAAAGTTTTTACACAAATACCTACAAAAGATGAACTTTTAGCTTTAAAAAAACAGATCGATAACAAAGAGTTTAGTTTGCCGTTAGAAATAATAATTAAATCTAATCCACCAATTCGATATTTGATTAATTAAGCTATATTTTGTGTAAAAGTTTTAATTATTAATTAGTTGCCAGAATAAAATTAAGATTAATTTAACTTTGAATAACAAACATAAATGTATCGTTCTTTCGGCTATATAAAAAAATAAATCACTTTTTTTTAAGGTTAATTTGATAATATGGCACCGTCAATATTTTAAAGGATTAAAATGACAACTTCAGAATTTTTTGCAAAATGCACAGAACATGGCATTGAGTTTATTGATTTCAGATTTACTGATATAAAAGGTGCTTGGCATCATGTTACTTACAGAATGACAGCTGTAGATAGCGATGCTTTAACAAGTGGATTACCATTTGATGGAAGTTCAATTCATGCTTGGCAACCAATTAATAGATCAGACATGGTTTTAAAACCAGATATTTCAACAGCTTTTGTTGATCCATTTACAGCTGATCCAACAATGGTTGTTATTTGTGATGTTTATGATATTTATAAAGAACAAATGTATGAAAAATGTCCTCGAAGTATTGCTAAAAAAGCAATTGAACATTTAAATGAGGCAAACATCGGTGATGTAGCATATTTTGGTCCAGAAAATGAGTTTTTTATTTTTGATAACTTAGTCTTTAAAGATGCGATTAATGAGCAATCATATCGAATTGATACAGAAGAAGGCGACTGGAATAGCGATAAAGCTCCAACTGATTTAGCTCCAAATACAGGACATAGACCTGGCACAAAAGGCGGATATTTTCCAGTTTCACCAGTAGATTCAATGGTTGATTTACGAAATGAAATCGTTAAAGTTGCTGAAGAAGTTGGTCTAAGCTGTTATGTTGTTCATCACGAAGTTGCTCAAGGTCAAGGTGAAATCGGTGTTCGATTTGGAACTCTAGTTGAAGCTGCTGACAATGTTCAAAAATTCAAATATGTTGTAAAAAATGTTGCTCATATGCATGGCAAAACAGCTACATTTATGCCAAAACCTCTTTACGGAGACAATGGTAGCGGAATGCATGTTCATACATCAATTTGGAAAGATGGCAAAAACTTATTTGCTGGTGATAAATATCAAGGCTTAAGCGATATGGCTATATATTTTATTGGTGGTGTATTTAAACATGCTAGAGCAATTGCGGCATTTACAAATGCTTCAACAAACTCATATAAACGACTTATTCCAGGATTTGAAGCTCCATCGATTCTTACATATTCTGCACAAAACAGAAGTGCAAGTTGCCGAATTCCATATGTTTCAGCTGTTAAAGCAAAACGAGTTGAATTCAGATTCCCAGATAGTTCAGCAAATCCATATTTAGCTTTCGTTAGTCTTTTATTAGCTGGTTTAGACGGTATTAAAAATAAAGATATTCCTGTTGGTCCAATGGATGAAGATTTATTCGAACTTTCACTTGACGAAATCAGAGAAAGAGGAATTAATCAAATGCCACACACTTTACGAGGTGCATTAGAATCTTTAATTCGAGATAACGAATTCTTAAAACCTGTTATGACAGAAGAGTTTATTACTACATATCAACATTATAAATTTGAATCTCAAGTTTGGCCTTACGAAGCTAGACCAACAGCATTCGAATTTAAATCTACATATTCTTGCTAATTTTTTAGCTTTTTAAATAATCCCGTAATTAATTTTACGGGGTTAAAAAATTTATAAAATAAAAATATATGAAAATCAATCAATTTGAAGTTTGGCTTGTTGATTTTGGTGATGATGAAAAATGTTTTAAATCACACGAACAAAGATACACAAGACCATTTTTAGTAATTAGCAACTATGCTTATAATGCAACTTCAAAAACTCCAATAGGTTTTATACTTTCGACAAGTGAAAAAAAATCGCAAAACGATTACACATTGCCTTTGACTGATAAATCGCATGTAAATATTTCTCAAATTAAAACAATTAGCGAAGAAAGATTTATAAAAAAAGAAGATACGAATATTACTCCAAAAGATTTTCAAAAAATCATGAAAAAATTTTTTCACAAAGTTATTAATGGCGAATATATAAAAGATGTTGAAATATTATTAAATAATAATAGCGATTTATTAAAAAACCATTTTAATAAAAAATAAAAATATTTTATATAAATTCTAAACCAATCACCGTTATATCATCAATTTGTTCTCGAGAACCTTTAAAATTTAACAAATCTTGAAAAAACAGTTCTTTTTGTTTATCAAACGATAAATCATGAATATTTAATAATAAATCTTCAAATCTTTTTTTGCCATAAACTTCATTTTTGCTGTTCATTTGATCCAACAATCCATCCGTTAAGCAATATAATTTTATGCCTTCAGAAACGGCAAATTCATATTCTAGGAATTCTTGATCATATCGAGTTCGACCAAAACCGATGCTACATCGATCACCGTTTAAAAATTCTAAATGACCATTTTCGAAAATATACAATCCAGTTTTTGCTCCAGAAAATTTACATTTTTTAGTTTTGCGGTTATATAAAATAATGCCTCCGTCAAAACCTGTTTCTGGTTTAAAATCTCGTCTTCTGCCATCTTGTTTTAACATCGTTTTAATTGCAACATTAAAAAATTGTAAAATTTTTGACGGACTTGATAACAACGAGCCATTTCGTAATTCAGCTCCAATTTGATTTTCCACGGCTTTATAACTAACATCGTAACAAAAGCCCCCGGAACACTATGACCTGCACCGTCAATAACCATAATTAAAACCTCATCGAGTTCTTCAAGTTCGATAGCAAAATAAATATCTCCGCCGACACTTTCACGAGGTTGCCATAAAAAAAAGCCATCTTTTAAATATTTATTAAATAAATTCGAAACATCAGGCAAAATCGCATTTTGAATTAACGAAGCAAAACGAATACTATCTTTCGTATTTTGATGAGCAACTTCGATAATTCGTCTTGCATTTTCAATTTCAGTGATATCTTTTACAGAAACAACCATTCTTTTTCGATCGCTCATTAACGATAATGACATACTTGTAATTATTCGAGAACCGTCTTTTTTGATACAGCTTTTTTTAAAGTTCATAACATAGCCAATTTCGAGAACTTCTTTAATTGCTTCTCGACTTCGTTCTTTATCTTCTTCGACACTTAATTTTAAACAGCTTGTTCGCAACATTTCATCAATCGAATAGCCCGTAATATCAGAATAACCACTATTCACATCGAGAAATGCGGTTGTCTCGATA
Organism: Campylobacterota bacterium; assembly: GCA_030152305.1. Taxonomy (GTDB): domain Bacteria; phylum Campylobacterota; class Campylobacteria; order Campylobacterales; family Thiovulaceae; genus Thiovulum_C. The sequence goes on along the minus strand of JASKOM010000004.1, from coordinate 64,840 downwards.
TCAAGAATAGCTATTCCATCTTTCGAAGTTTTATAAATTGCCTCGAAAGTCTCTTTTTGTGCATTTAATTCTTCTGTTCGGCGAGTGATATTTTCTTGAAGATATTTTCGTTCGTCATTCCAAGCTTTATAAAAAACGATATTATTTATAGTCTGCGAAAACTGAACAATAAAATTACCAAGAGCGAGACTCATGACCTCATCATAAATAGAAGATTTCGATGAGCTATTTTTGCCATTTCCGACAATAATTAAACCAAACGGAATATCGATATCACCGCCAAACAGTTCAAAATATGCTTCAGTTAAAAAAAGAGATTTAGATAATTTAGCAACGATATGATCAGGTTGATTATCAGAATGAAAAATAGGTTTGCGAGATAATCTTAAATATTCGATAACTTCACCAGATAATAATAAATTAATTATTTTTAAAATTTTTAATTCCATTGGATTCGAATAACCAGACGAAGCATCAATTCGAAACCAGCCGTTTTTCTCATCGTGTTTAAAAATCAAAGCTTTTTCAAAATTTAAATCAACTGTTGCAAATTGCAAAGCAATATTAAAAATCGAATTTATTTCAACTGTTTCATTAAGACTCTTGCCAATTTGGTAGAGTCTTCGATAAATTTCAGTTTGTCTTTTTATCTTTTCGTCAAGCATTTTTATTTATTTAATAATTATTAACTCAACTGATAAACTTCAGTTTCAAGATATTTATCACCGCAAGAAATTCCAGATTTCATATTTGTTCGATAACCAATTTTTGACTGTCTCATTTTTTTAAATTCGTCTTCGGATGCTAATTTTCCCGTTTCGATGAGGTTTGTGTTATAAACAAGTTGCATTAAACCCGTAAAACCGCCAGAATTTGCCCAATGAACTGGATATTCACTTTTGCCATACATTCGCAAATAGCTCATATCTTCGAAATCATTATAATTTCTAAAAATTGCTCGTGATTGTGTTAATTCAATTGCTGTATGATATCCCCAACCCATTGTATTAATTAACGATAATAAACCGTAAATCCAATCTTCTTTTTTTGTTAAATAAGGCTGAACATAAGTTTTCCATTCGTTCGAAGTCATTATTCCGCCGTAAGTAAAAAAGCCACAAGCATGACCAGCTTCCATTAAAAGCTCTCCACCAAGTGTAACACCGTAATCACCTGCAACTTCGCTCATTGCTCGAATAAATTCGAATTGCAATCTATTTATAAAATCGCTTTGATTTCTAACGATATAAACTCCAAAAGCACGAATAAAACCTTGTTCATCACCGACAAAATTTGCATGAGCTCCTAAAAAAGTTTCAGTTATTTTGTCTTCGAATTCCCAATTTAATTTAACTTTTGGAGCATCAGAAAATTGAGTTTGTGTTTTTGCTGGATAAATTGAGAAATTTGCTTCACCAATTTTGATTGAATGATGATTGATTTCATCGCCACAAGCCATGCATGAAACTTGTTCGCCGTGAATATTTTCAAGTGGAATATTATAAATAACGGATAAACATGCAATTAAATAGCCCGTTGTGTAATAATCAACAGGTCTTGCACTTTTCCCAAATTTCATTTCCCATGTTTTTGAAAAAAAAGATTTCGAAGTTGAAAGTTCAATGCCATTTTCGTTCATATTTGATAAATCGATTAAACCGTAACCAAAGGCTTTATAAACTTCTTCAGCCATCTGTTTTTTATCGCCAATCGAATTCAAATCTCGACATAAATTTGTTAATTGATTATGAATAGAATCGACTGCACTGCCAATAATAAATGGACGACTATCGATATAATCAGCATCAAGAATAGTTCGTTGAATATTTGTAATATAGTGATGACAATGAAAAATCATGGCTTCTCCGCCAATTTCGATCGAATTATGTTCTCGATCAAACTCATATTTAAAAATATCAAACATATTTTTTACCTACGATATCTTCAGCAATTTTAGATAATTTATAAAAAAGTTCTTCTGGAATCGCTATTTCAGACATATTTTCAAGTTCATTTAATTTAATTTTAATTCCAAATTTTAAAAGTTCTGGAAGAGATTTCATTAAGAGTCGTTCAACGGCTTTAGCTTCACCGTTTTGACGAACCCATTCTAAAAGTGGTTTCACATTTATCATAAAAATTTAGCAGTTCCTTTTATTTTAGTTTAGCAATTTTATCAAAAAATAAACTTGCTAATTAACCAATCTCAAATTTAATGAGAAAGGCTAATAAAAAATTATGTCAAAAGTTGATAAATTTGGAGCAAGATTAAAATAAAGATTTTTTGTGTGGTTTAATTAAATTATAAAAATTTTTATAACCAGTATTGACTATCTGATTCGCCATTATGTTCAATACCTTGTCGATTAAAATTAGAAATTAAATGTGCATTATAAATAGTTACAGGAACTGAAATCTCTTGAACTGAACCATAATATAAATAAGTAAAATTAAATACATCGCGAACAATTCGTTCAAATGGAATAACCTCATCGTTAATAGCACCGTAATATTCAATTCTAATAGGTTGTTTAGTTCCAATATTGCTATTAGAAGTTACGGCAATAGCTTTATTATCTGCATATTCAAACCAAACACCTTTTCGAGGATTAGTAACAACAGAATTATTTTTTGAAAATATTCTGGTTGATATTTTTTTTGTTATATATACGATATGAGCTTTTATATTATTAGCCTGAAAATATTCAGTTAAAACATTAAGTTCGTTTCGTTTGCTGTTGCCATCTCGATGAATAATAATTCGTTTGCCAGATAATTTTTTCGATGGAAAAAGTTTACTAACTTCATGTTCTTGAATAACTTCGCTTTCGACATTAAAATTAATAACATCTTTGAATTCACCGTTTGAATGATAAAAATATATTCCACCTGCAAAATTCATGACATGTCCATTTTTATTTTTTTCTCGAGAAACATCGTAACCAACAAAATAATCAATTTTTGGAGATTCTCTGTTATCGTTTGCCAATAAATACGGAATATTTTTTAATTTTGAAAACAATGCGAGAATAATATTCGAATAAGCATTTGTAAATTTCTTGCTATCAAAAACAGTTTCAATTGTTACAAATTGTGAATTAATCTCATTGTTTAACAAAACTCTTTTGATTGAATTATATAAAAGTTCGGAAATTTTACTTTTTTGCGAATGAACAACTAATACAGCAAATTTATCAAATTTATGGTGTTGTGATATATATGGAATAAACTTATTTTCTATGCGACTTTCAATGTCGACTCGTCGTAAGCTTTCAGATTCAGAATATCTCAAAGTTTCAAACTCAAGCTTATATGTTAGTTTGAAACTATTCATTGTAGTTGTAAACTCATCAAACCGTTTTTTTAAATTATGAAAGTTAGCAACTCCTCTACCTGTTACATCAAGAACAATAATATTATTAACTGGATTTGAACGATAAAAGCCGTAACTTTTTAATTTATTAATTAAACCATAAAAATTATTTAATCCTTTGATGCCTTTTTGTCCTTTTCCAAATAAAAACATTGGTTCAGGCATAATTTTAAAATAAGATTCAGAAAGTGGAATTAATTTTATATGATGTTCATCAAGAACAGGTTGAATTTTTTGTTTCCATTGGTTTTTAAGAATGTTATATCGTTCATCAGGTTTAAGTATTTGATATTTTTTTATCTCATCGTTCATATCTTCAGCTTTAACTTCTGTTCTTAGAAGTTGCGGAAAATATATATATTGATAATCTTGTTTCTCTGATTCGATATATAAATATTCTGTTTTTTGTATGTTTTTAACATGATTTGGATATTTTTCTCGAAGATATTCTAAAGCGGTATCTATTTGTTTTTGAGGAATGCTATTCCATGGCACAGATTTAAACAATTTATACTCGTCTCTTAAAATACTTAATAGTTTTTCTTTTATAAAATTTTCGTTGCCTTGTAAAGTTTTTCCAAACACAACTGAAGACACACCAATAGAAATATATTTATTTGTATCTTTTCTATATTCAAGTTGTCTGTAAGCTTTAAAATTATCTTTAGAAAAAAGTTTTGCATCAAAAAAAGCAAGAACTTTTGATTTGTTAAAAAGTTCAATTAATTCCTTGGCAGGATTTTCAATGTAATTTTTATATTTGATTTCAAAAAGCATTGCTGAAAGTGTTTCGGACATTTTATTTAAATCCCTTAAAGATGAAAGTCATTCGAAGTAAATAATAAATAAACCCATCTCAAATTAATGAGACAGGTTAATAAAAAGTTAGGTTAAAAGTTTATAAAAAAATTATAAACAACCTTTGAAGAATGATTTAGAAGGAGGTGGAGGAGTTTTGAATTCTGTTGCATAAATTACATTTTCAGATTCGTTATATTTTCCGATAATTGTGATTTCATTTCTGCCAATACCTTCATCAAGAAAATATCTTTTTACTTTATCTGTTAATTCGATTTTATAATATTTGCTATCGTCATGAACAAAAAGAACAAGTTGAGTTGGTTTCATAACACCAGGTTCGTTATCTTTCCAACAGTTTTCATAATTACAAACATAAGATTCTGAATAACAGCTTGTTAAAGTGCCTTTCACAGCACAATCTTCAGATGTTAAAAAACCTTTTTTCTCAAATAATTCTTCTTCTGCTGTTGTGTTTGCTTCTTCTGTATCACAAAGCTCTTTTGGTTTTTCAAGTGTTGCTTTTGTGTTATCGATAATTTCAGCATGAGATTTTGATTCAGCACTTGGTTCTGCGAATAATGAACTTGATAATAAAAGCGGAACGAGAGTTAAAGCATATTTGCTAAATTTAGACATCTATTTTTTCTCCTCTTGAGCTTTTAAAGTTTGAACATAAGAAACTATATCGTTAATTACAGATTCTTCAAGCCAATTAAATGATGGCATTGCTGAATTTCGTTTGCCATCAACAACTTGATACCACTCGAAATTTTTATGTGCATTTCTGTTATAACCCGGAACGATGACAGCATTTGGATCAATAATAGACTCTCGAATATAAGCCAATGTTGAATATCCGCCAATATTTGTTAATTCTGGAGCCATATATTGAGGTGCTGATTTCATTTCACTTGTAATATGACACGATGCACAATTTGCTTCAAATTGAGCTTTTCCATTTGTTAAATTGCCTTCAACAGTTTTTGAAACTTCAGAAACTAAAGCCTCGCCACCTTCTCGACCACTTAAAGAAACAGTTTGCCAACTTGATAATAATTTTGTGCCATCTCGATTATTTTTATCGCCATCCCAAACTGCAATAGCAATTGGAAACGAAGATTTATTTAAATCGATATATTCGTCTTTCATATTTCTCGAAACGATGCCTTTCCAACAACCGTGATTCATGTTATAAATCATTGTCATATCTGCTTTTGTCGAGCCGTCTTTAATTTCAGTCATGCTTCTAAAACCTGCTGAAACGAAAGATTTTTGATAATCAACTTTAGCTAATTTTTTTACCTCATCGTCAAACTGTTTTAATTCTTCGTTGAAATAATTTGTATTTTTTCGACCGATTTGAAGTTCAACATTGCCGTTTCCATTTGGTTCATAAACATTTGGAACAGCTTTTTGAAGATGAACAAGAACTTCTCGACCTTCGCTACCCATTCCAATATATGGAAGTTTTGAAGCATCTGAAAAATTAGTTGGAAATTGAACAGCAAAACCGTCGCCGTAAGAGTCAGTTTTGTAACCTTCTTGAACAGATTTTGTGCCGTCTTTCCATCGAATTAAAAAAGCAACTTCGTTGTTATCGTTATATAAAGCTTTGATTTTTGCAACTTTATAGCTGTTCACATCGCTATTTTTGTCATTCGTGATTTTGTCATTCATCGTTACAGTTGTTTGTGAATAAAGTTTAATTTGAACTTCTTTTGCATTTGCCCAAAGTTCAGAATCATCTTTTATACCAGCAATCGAATCATTAATTTTCATTGCAACGATATTTTCAGCAAATAATCCCGATGAGGTCAAAGCTAATAAACTTAAACCAAAAACTTTTGATAATTTATTTTTTTTCATTAATGATGTCCTCCGCCTGTATTAGCATGAGTAGAAAAATGAGAAACAGTTTTTGTATTTAAACCTTTAACATATCGAGTATCAACAGGAGCAACTGCACTTAAGCCTTTAGATTTAGCAATGCCGTTATAATAATTATTATCTAATCTGAACATTTCAGAATGTTGATAAGCAATTAATAAATCTAAGATTTCACTTTTGCCAGTAGCTTTTCGTTTTTCGATTTCAGATTTAATAGTTTTAACAACTCCGTGAACTTCTTTTCCGAATAATTTTTCTAGTTCTTCAGCTGGAATTCTGTTTGAACCTTCGATAATTCGACCTTCAGCATCAAATTTAGCAGGTGCTTCAGTTGGCGGAATATAATAAACATTTGGTTGAGTTCCATAATCAGATCGAAGTGGAAGAGCAACTTTATATTTATTAACAAGTTTATGAACTTGGCTATCTTCGTCATCTAAGAAACCGACAAATCGAATTCGACCGACACATTGTTGAGCACAAGCTGGTGGAAGACCTTTTTCAATTCGTGGGAAACATAAAATACATTTTTCAGATTTTGATATTTTTGGATTGAAATATATTTTTTTATAAGGACAACCTGCGATACAAAATCTATAACCTTGACATCTATCTAAATCAACTAAGACTACACCGTCTTGATCTCGTTTAAAAATAGCATCTCGCGGACAAGCTGAAAGACAACCCGGATTTGTGCAGTGATTACAAATTCGAGGAATATAAAAAAAGTAATTATCATTTGGAAATGCTCCAGCTCCAACATCTTCGTCCCAGTTTGGTCCCCAAGTTGGTTCAACATTTGGAGTCATCGTTTCACCAAGAGCTAACGATTCATAATTATAATCCCAAGGCACACCGTAATCAGCTTCTAAATTTGGAACAACACCTTCTAATAAATCACCAGAAGCATCGAAACCACCGCCAAGTTCCATCCAATTTTTAGGATAACCTTTACCAGGATAAGTTTCGACATTGTTCCAATACATATATTCTCGACCGTTACGATTCGTCCATTGAGTTTTACAGGCTACCGTACAAGTTTGACACCCAATACATTTATTGAGATCCATAACCATTGCTAATTGTCGTTTAGACATTTATAACCCCTTAAATTTTTGCTTTCTCAAAATTAACAGCACCATCATAAGCATATTGGTTACCGTCCCAAAGACCACCAAATTTTAGATGTCCCCAACCATCAGCCATCTCAAGTAAATTAAGAGCTGTTGGAACAACTTCATTATGACCTTTGTTAAATTTATACATGTATGGTTCCCAACCATGTTCAAGAACAACACCATCAGGCGGACATGCCGATGAAACTTTTGCCATTGCATAAAATTCACCAAGAACATTATAAATTCTGATTGTGTCGCCATCAGCAATACCTTTTTGTTTTGCAACAATAGGATTAACTTGAATATATGGGACACCTCGTTGAAGTCTTTGAAGAGTTCTTGAAGCTTTATAATTTGAGTGAATTGACCAACGAGCATGTGGAGTCATCATAACAAACGGATATTCTATTCGTTGAGGTCGAATTCCTTCCATACCTGTATTTGTGTGTGCACCCATTCTAATCCAAAGTGGATGATCAACATAAAATGTTTGTCTTCCGCTTATCGTATGTAACGGTTTCATTTTATATAAATGATCTTCATTTGAGTTATAAGGTCTATCAGAATATAACGGAGATGTTTGAGCGGCTTTTTCATTTAATTGTAAAAATCCACCTGCATCATACATTTTTTCCATTGTCCATGGCTCGTATTGTTCGCATTTTTCAAGTGCTGCTTCAACTGCCATTTTGTCAGTTCCTAAAAGAACATCACCAGCACTTTCACTTTCTTCATCTGTATTTGTAAATTCATCATAGAAGATCGTTAAATCATGGAATCCCGGTTTTGCGAATTTTTTATGATCTGGAATTTTTGCTTTTTCGATATTTTCAGGTCGAGTTGCAACTTCTTGTAATTTTTTAGCCAAGAAAGTAAACATTGACCATTCGTCCATTGCTTCACCAATTGGTTTCATATTAGCTATCGGTTTAGCAAGATTTGTAAATCGATGATAACCTGGAGAACTTCGAATATCATAAACTTCATAATGTGATTTAGCAGGAAGTAAAATATCAGCAAAAACAGCAGTTTCACTCATTCGATAATCAACATATGCAAAGAATTTTGTTTTTTGCATAAATGCTTTTCGATAATCAGAACCTTTGTTTCGTCTAAATCGTGAGTCAGCAACAATTAAGGCAGTATCTGGAATCCACCATGGTTTTGACATATTTCCAGAGTGAGACTCCATATTTTTAGCATCATGTTTTCCTTGAGATAATAATTCTTCGATGATTTCCATATGTTCTTTTTTACTCATTCCATTTTGAGCTCGTTTAACATCTTCATCAGAAAAATATTTATCAAAAGTTTTTGCACCATCACCGAAAACATATTCGCCAACAAAACCCGAACCAAATCGAGGATTATATTTGCCGTTAAATCCAGATAAAGCACCTAAACCTGATAATTGGAACTCATTTTCAGTATTTAAACCGCCGTAAGGTCCCATTCGTCCAGTTAAGCCCATAATCGAAGCAATATTCCAAATCGATAAAATACCATTGAAATATTTATTTAACGAGAAACCAGTTGTGATTTCAACAACTTTAGGAAGAGCGATATCTCTAGCAAGAGTTCGAGTAACATCAGGATGAACACCTGTTAATTTTTGAGTTGCTTCAGGCGAGAAATTCTCGGCATTTTTCTTAAGCATTTCAAAAGCTGTTGTTACTTTTCTTTCTTTGCCGTTAATATCTTTAATGGTCCATTCACCTTCAAGAACTGGTTTAATTCCAAAATCTGACAATCTCAATGTTTTAATATCATGACTTTCAGTTCCCGGCATTAAAGCAATATTTCCAGTTGATTCATTCCAACAATAAAATTGTTCTTCAAATTTATGATGATCTTCATCGTTATGAGCATGTTCCATTTCAGAACGGCGAATCATTCGTTTTGTTTCAAGATCAACTAAGAAAGGTAAATCTGTATAAATTTTAAGAAATTCTGGTTTATACATTTTTTCTTTTAATATCGTGTGAATAACAGACATTGCAAGAATATTATCTGAACCAGCTTTAATAGGAATCCATAAATCAGCAGATTTAGCAGAAGCATTATATTCAGGAGTAATAACGATAACTTTTGCACCGTTATATTTGCCTTCCCAAACGAAATGAGCATCAGGAATTCGTGAAACAGATGGATTTCCACCCCAGAAAATAGCCGTATTAACACTATACATAAAATCGTATGTGCAACCTAAGTTTCCTTCACCATAAGCAACAGCCGCACCAGAAAACATATCACCAAGATATGAAGACGGATAAATTCTAACTGCTCCAAGTTGTGTTGAAAATCTTAAAGGAGCTCCTCGCCGACCTTCTGTTAATAAACCTGTTCCAGCATGAACCATTAATTTATCTGGACCGCGATCTTTATCAGTAAGAACTTCGAATAATTTTTCAGCTATTTTTGTTCCAGCTTCATCCCATGAAATTCGTTTCCATTTGCCTTCGCCTCGTTCGCCAACTCGCTCCATTGGATATAAAATTCTGTCTTTTTCATACATAACTTGCGAATGTTGAACACCTTTATTACAACCTCGAGGGTTAAAATCAGGAATTAACGGGTTAATACTTGGATATCTAGCTGATTGATTTTCTCGTGTTACAACACCATTATGCGACCAAACTTCCCATGCACAGTTTCCTTGGCAATTTACACAGTGATAAGCAAAACCGTGTTCCTCTTTTTTGCCATATGTAAATGAAAATTCGTTTCGATACATATTTTCAGTGTATGTCGTATTACCGTAACCCTCTTTGCCATTTTCAAAAGATTTAACATCTGTTTTAGCAAAAAGAGAGCCTTGCGATGCTACAAGAGTAGCTGTTGCTCCAGAAAATTTTAAAAAGTCTCTTCTTTTCATTTTTGTTTCCATTATTATCTTTTGATTGGCATGTTCATATCATTACCCCAAGAATCCCAACTTCCTGAAAAGATTTTGACATCTTTTGCACCTAAAAGTTGAAGAGCTGTAATAATTTCTGAACTTCTGCCTGTGCCAACTTGACAGTAAGCATAAACAGTATGATTGACATCAATATTATATTTTGCAAAAGCTTCTTTTAGACTTTCAACATCTTTGAACGATAATTTTTTATCATTATCAGAAATGTTTTTCCATTCAAGAAATTTTGAACCTGGAATATGACCACCACGAGCAACATTATCCATTTTTCGTTCGCCGATAATTTCAGCAATACCTCGAGTATCAACGATTCGATATTTTGAACTGTCGCCATTTTTTAGAATATCATCTACCGCACTTTTTACCTCATCTTTTGTCGCAAGGTAAGTTGTGTCAATTTTTGTTGGATCGATATGATATTCTTTGGTTTCAGCTTTTTCATCGCCTTTAACGACTAATAAATTTGATTCCAATTCATTTAATTTAGCTTCGAAATCAGATTCTCGTTTTGATGCTTCTTTCGATTTAGCCTCAAGTTCATTAAATGCATCTTGAGTAATAGTTCCAGATTTAAGAGCTTTTTTAGCATCTTTTAAATCTTTTGATAGTGCTTTAGCCTCTTTTTTAATATATTTAAATTCATTTTTAGCTTTTTCGAATGCTTCTCGATTTGGATCAATTTCGATCATAGCATTTCGACCGCCATTAAGAATTTTGACATTCTTATGACCATAAGAGTAAAAAAAGTGATAAACACCAGTAGCATTAGGACCTTTATAATCATCATAAGCGATAACTAAAGTGTCATTTGAGATACCTTTAGAACCGATATAATGTTCTGCATCGTCGACACATCTGAATAGTGGTTCGCAATGAAGTCTGCCAAGACTATCAGAGTGATGTAAGTGGTGAGCATACATCTCAACAGAACCTCGAATATGTCCTAATTTATAGACATCTTCACTATCTCCAGATACAAACATGACATTCGGTTTACCAATTAATTTAACAGCTTCTTCAGCTGAAATTAAAATTTCATTGTTTTGGTAACCGCCATCTGTTGCAAAGGAGACGGAAGTAACTACAAGTAGAGAGAATAGTTGTTTCTTCATCAACTTCGATCCTTTCCTTCTTTAAGAGATTTTAGGTGAGTTAAATGAATTGTATCAAAAAAGTTAGTTTCATGAAAAGTAAAAACGATAATTTATATATTGTGAGATTATAAGTTGTATCAAAATTTAAAAAATAAATAAAGTTCGAACAGTCAATTTTTATTTTGACTGTTCAATTAATAGTTAGTTAAGTGAGAAAAATGTAGAAAAAGTTTTTTCGGCTTAGTCGCCATCATGATTAAATTAATATTTCAAAAAGACTATGTGAATTAATTATGTTTGTGTATCTTTTCAAGATACATTTAAAATTTAATTTTTGAGAATATCTCTTTACTTGCTTTCCAACTCCAATGTGTATCATCAGAATAATAAACATCTGTAATATTATTATCTATCATTTGTTCAAGAATTAATTTTGTATCTATAAATTCATATTGTTTATCTTTCTTTCGTAGAATTTCAAAAAAATTACTTTTCGGGTAACTATAAATCCAGCTAAAGAAGGTTGAATATTCATAACTTTCAAATTTTGATTCGTTGATATATAGTCTTGATAAAATTTATTCATTCCACCTGCACCACCATTTGAAAAGGAGTCACCAATAGTTAAAACATCTACCTTTAAGTTTTTTTGATAATCTAAATGTTTTTCACTTAGCTCCTGCTTGTTTTCTCTTAAAAAGAAAGATTTTTGTAAATAGGATATTTTCCCTAAATCACCAACATTGGTGTTGTCTTTAGGCTCGAAAACTTTTTTAGTTAATAAATTCCAAATAGCAAAATGAAATCCTATAAATATTCCAATCATAAGAAAAATAATTTTTAAGTATTTTTTTGTTTTCATATTGATCCTAAAAATTGAAATATAAAAATTCTGATGCTTTATTAAGTAGTGATAAAGCGGTGAATAATAAAACTATCTGGGCTACTAAATAAAATTTATTTGCTTTAAAATCTTTTCCCCATTGATGTGAATTTTTGAAAAGTAAGATAAGGATAAATCCAGCTAGAAGCCAAAATAGTGTAAATATGTTGCCTTCAATCTTTCCCAAGCCAAGTTCCAAAAGTAACACCGTATTTTGTCAAAAATGCTAATTTTAAAGCCAAAAATTGTGGAAGTGCAATTCCACCAAATCCAAACATTCCACTAAGCACTTTTTCAGCACTTGCTAAATCTTTTGCTCTGAAAAATATCCAAGTTATATTTATAAAATTAAATGTTATAAACCAAGCCAAATATTTATTTAATTTAAAGCCAAGTTCATTCCAAATTCTATGAATAACTATTGCAAAACCATGCATTGCTCCCCAAATTACAAACATCCAACTTGCACCATGCCAAATTCCGCCAATTAAAAACACAGCAAATAAATTAGAATATGTTCTAAGTTTTGATAAACGATTGCCACCAAGAGGAATATAAATGTAATCTCGTAAAAATCTTGATAAAGTTATATGCCATCTTCTCCAGAAATCTTGAATATCAAGGGCTTGATATGGACTATTAAAATTTATTGGTAATTTAATATTAAAAAATAAAGAAATTCCTATTGCCATATCTGTATAACCAGAAAAATCGAAATAAAGTTGAAATGTATAAGAAAGACTCGTTGCCCAAGCTTCAAAAAAGTTTAATGTTATAGCTGTGTCAAATCCTGCATTTGCCCAAGTTGAAAATGTATCTGCGATAACAACTTTTTTAAAAAGTCCAATACTAAATAAAAATAATCCTATTGCTATATTTTTGTAATTTTTGACATAGTTTTTAATATAATCAAATTGAGGCATCATTTCGCTGTGATGTAAAATTGGATCAGCCAAAAGATGAGGAAAATATGTAACAAAAAGCAAATAATTTATTAATTTTGTTTCTTTTACATAGCCTTTATAACTATCAACAAGATAAGCAATTTGTGTAAAAGTAAAAAAACTTATGCCGAGAGGCAAAATTATATTTTGAAGAGGAACATCTGATCCAAAAATTCCATTGTAGTTTTCGATTAAAAAATCTGTATATTTATAAAATGCAAGTAATAATATATTAAAAACTATTCCTGTAATTAAATATATTTTACCCCCCCTACTTTCAGCTATTTTTAAGTTTATCTTTTGTCCAATAAAAAAATTCACAAAAATAGAAAAAAGAAAAAGTGGCAAGTAAATAATATTCCACCAACTATAAAAGAAAAGACTTCCAGCTACAAGCCAAATTTTACTTCCCAAAATTAATTTTTTTGAAGTAAGATAAAAATAACCAATAAACATTATTGGCAAAAATAAAAAGATAAATTCGTCAGAATTAAATAACATAAGAACCTTTTAGATTATTTTATTTTTTTGAAGTTCGAACAGCCAATTTTTATTTTGACTGTTCAATCAATAGTTAGTTAAGTGAGAAAAATGTAGAAAAAGTTTTTTCGGCTTAGTCGCCATCACCTGGATTGAGAATTAATTTTTTCATGTTTTTAGGTTGAACAAGCCAAAAATATCTGATTTCTGTTCTGAAATCATCAAGGATCTGTTTTGCAACTTTGCTTCCAGTTTCGTTAAAGTAATCTTTTAAAAGCCGTTTTAAATAATGTCTCGCTTCGTTTGTTTCGTCTGTGTCAATTCGTAAAGCTTGAATTAATTCTTGATTCATGTTTTCGATAAATCTTCGGTGTTTGTCATAAATAAATGCAACTCCACCAGTCATTCCAGCTCCAAAATTCAATCCAGTTTGTCCAAGAACACAAACGATTCCACCAGTCATATATTCACAAGCATGATCACCAGTTCCTTCGACGACGGCAATTGCTCCAGAGTTTCTAACTGCAAATCGTTCGCCTGTGCTTCCAGATGCATATAATTTTCCGCCAGTTGCTCCGTATAAACATGTGTTTCCTAATGACGAATAATTTGAACCTTGAAGTTCAGATGAAATAATAATTTGTCCGCCGTGCATACCTTTACCGACATAATCATTGGCAACACCTTTTAAATAAATCGAAACACCTTTAATTAAAAATGCTCCAAGTGATTGACCAGCTGTTCCGTTTAATTTAATTTTGATTGTGCCATCTGGAAGTCCAGCATCGCCGTAATATTTCGCAATTTCACCAGAAATTCTCGCTCCAAAACTTCGATTAACATTTGATATTTCGTGATTAACAACAATGCTATCAGCAGGATTTTGAATCGTATTTTTTATTTCAGCGAGAATCTCTTTTTCAAAAGTATTGTCATCAAAAGGTTCATTATGTTTATATTGACAAGTATCTACACCATCTAGTCTCATTAAAATTTTCGAGAAATCAAATTTTTCAGCAAATTTATCATCGATAATTTTTAATAAATCGCTTCGTCCAACGATTTCGCCAAGAGATTTATAGCCAAGTGTTGCAAGAATTATTCGAATATCGTCAGCAATAAAATTAAAAAATTTAATAATTTTTTCGACAGTTCCGACATAGAATTCACTTCGTAATCGTTCATCTTGAGTTGCAATTCCGACTGAACATTTATTTAAATGACAAACTCGTAAAATTTTGCAACCGAGAATCGTTAAAACAGAAGTTCCAAAACCAAAACTTTCAGCTCCGAGCATTGTTGCTTTGACGACATCAAGTCCAGTTTTTAAACCGCCATCTGTTTGAAGTTCAACAAGTGATCTTAAACCGTTTGCTTTTAATGAATTATGAGCTTCACTTAAACCGATTTCCCATGGATTTCCAGCAAATTTAATACTTGTTAATGGTGCCGCACCAGTTCCGCCGTCGCTACCAGAAATAATAATTTTGTCGGCATAAGCTTTTGCAACTCCTGATGCAATTGTTCCAACTCCAGCAGTCGAAACTAATTTAACAGAAATTCTAGCTTCAGGATTAACTTGTTTTAAATCGAAAATTAATTGAGCAAGATCTTCAATCGAATAAATATCATGATGAGGTGGAGGTGAAATTAAAGTTACCCCTGGTGTTGTATATCGAAGTTGAGCAATTAATGCAGTAACTTTATGTCCAGGTAATTGACCACCTTCACCCGGTTTTGCACCTTGTGCTACTTTGATTTGAATCTCTTCGGCACTTCGTAAATATTCAGGTGTAACACCGAATCGACCTGAAGCAACCTGTTTTATTTTGCTATTTTTAATCGTTCTGAATCGTTCTCGTGCTTCACCGCCTTCTCCAGAATTCGATTGTCCTCCAATAGTATTCATTGCTTCCGCCATTGCTTCGTGTGCTTCTGGTGAAATAGATCCTAAACTCATTGCAGCCGAAACAAATCTTTTGAAAATTGCTTCTTTTGATTCGACCTCATCGATCGAAATCGCTTCTCGATCAGAATTGAATTTAAAGAAATCTCGAATAAATTTAAGACCTCGACCGTGTAGCATTTCTCGAAGATCATCAAAACCTCGACCTTCAGCTCCTTTGTGAATTGCATGAATTACAGAAGGTGAAAAATCGTGATATTCTTTGCCATATAAATATTTATAAAAACCGCCCATATCAAGAGGATAAATTCTTTGAGTCGAATTATTAAATGCTTCTCGATGTGCTTTTTTAATTCGTTTTTCGATATCTGAATAATTTAATCCGCCGATGAGGTTATCAGAATCTGGGAAACATTCTCGAGAAACTTCATCAGAAAGCCCGATAATATCGAATAAAGATGAATTTCGATATGAAGCAACAGTTGAAATACCCATTTTTGACATTATTTTTAATAAGCCACTATTAAGAGCCGTAACGACTGATTTTATGCTTTCTTTGCATTCGTTATTTGCTGATTTTTTACCTGTGCTAATTACTCGCTCATGAACAGTTGAAAATAACAAATATGGATAAACCGCAGTTGCACCGTAGCCAATCAATGTTGCAATTCCATGAGAATCATGAACTTCACCAGAAACTGTGATAATCGAAACAAGATGTCTAAGTTTATTTTCGAGTAATCTAATATTTAATCTTCCAACGGCTAAAAGCATCGGAATAGTTGCAAATTCAGAACTAACATCAATATCTGATAAAACGACAAATCTAATTCCATCATTTTTAACATCAAGAATAATTTTATCGATCAAATTTTCGAGAGAACTTTTTAGATCTTTTTTCATGACGATCGAATAAGTTCTATTTTTATAAATAGGATCAAATCGTGGATTTCGCGGTTGTCCAAATGATAAAACAACATTTAAACGATCGCGAGTTAATATCGGAGTTGTCGATTTTATTCGTCTTGCATTATCAACAGTTTCATTTAAAATATTAAATACTTGACCGAAACCAGTATTTAAACTCATAACGACTTTTTCACGAATTGGATCGATTGGTGGATTTGTTACTTGAGCAAATTTTTGTCTGAAATAATCAGAAAAACTTCTGTTTTGATCAGAAAAAACAGCCATCGGAGTGTCATCGCCCATTGAACCGACGGCTTCTTTGCCATCTTTATACATTGGTTCGATAACTTGTTCAAGAACTTCATGAGTAATATTAAAATATCTCTGTTTTTCTGATAAATTATTAGAACATTTATTATCATCGCAACTTTGTTCATGAATATGCTCTTGAACATAGATCATATTATCGTTAATCCAGTCCATATAATTTTTAGCATTTTTTAAATATTCGTTAATCTCGTTATTTTTTAAAATTCGACCAAATTTTAAATCAAGACCGATCATTTGACCACTTTGTAAGCGACCTCGTTCGCGAATATTTTCATCAGCGATGTCCATAACACCGTATTCAGAAGAAACTAAAAAAGTATCATCATTTGTGATAATATATTTTGCTGGTCTCAAACCGTTTCGGTCAAGAATCGTGGCGATATATCTACCATCTGTAACACTTAAAGCCGCTGGTCCATCCCAAGCTTCAAAAAATGTGCTTCGATATTCGTAATAAGCTCTCATTTTTGCATCAATCGAAGGTGCATTTTGCCAAGGAGCTGGAATAATAGTTCGAACTGCTTTGAAAAAATCAACACCGTTAATTAATAAAAATTCTAAGAAATTATCTAACGAGGCACTGTCTGATCCGCCATCTTGAATAACTGGCAAAATTCGTTGTAATTCTTCGTCACTAAAAACTTCACTCGTAATATTTTCAGTTTTAATTTTTACATTTACTCGATTTCCTGTTACAGAATTGATTTCACCGTTATGTGCAATATTTCTAAACGGTTGAGAAAGTCGCCATTGCGGAAGTGTATTCGTAGAAAATCTTTGATGAAAAAGAGCAAAAGATATTTTAAAATCTTTGTCATTTAAATCTTTAAAAAATTCTCGAATATGAGTTGGCATTACAAGCCCTTTATACGAAATCGTATCACTCGAAAAACTAGAAATATAAAAATCTCGATCGCTTTCGAATAATAATTCAGTTTCTCGACGAGCCAAATATTGTAAAGCCGAAAATCGTTTTGTTGCCATAATCGAATTTGGAACGATAAAAATTTGTCTAATATTAGGCAAACTTTTTTTAGCTTCTTCACCAAGAGCATTAATATCGATTGGAACATCTCGTTGAAGAATAATTTTTAAATCATTCTTTTCACATATTTCACTAAATTTATTTATTTTAGAATCATCTTTAAAAAATAGCATAGCTATCGAATATTGACTTGGTAATTCAATGCCATTTTTTTTGGCAATCTTATTCATAAATTCATGTGGCATAGATAGAAGTAATCCACTTCCATCTCCAGTTTTGCCATCAGCGGCAACAGCTCCACGATGCATCATTCTTTCAAGGGCAATTATTGCATCTTGTAGATTTTTATGTGAAGCTTTATTTTTAATATTTGCTATAAGTCCAAAGCCACAATTATCTTTGAACATTGATTGAAGATTATTAATCACAAAATTCTCCGTGCTTATTTGCTATATTCAAAAATTATTATTTTAAGTAAATAATTTACTCATTTAATTTTTTCTGAAAATAACCAGTATCTCGAATTTTATCAAAAAAAAAATAGATTATTAATTCGATATATATTTTTATAATAAAAATAGAAAATTATCGTATCCATTTTGTTATTTAACCTTTGTTAAAATATCAACAAATAATTATATAAATAGGTAAAATTTAATGAAACAAATTTTAATTTTATGCACAGGCAACAGCTGTAGATCTATTATGGCTGAAGGACTTTTAAATCAACAATTTAATAATTTATTAGAAGTAAAAAGTGCTGGAACGAAACCAAGCGGTAAAATAAATGCAAATGCAAAAAAAATTTTGCAACAAAACAATGCATGGAACGATAATTTTTATTCAAAAAATATTAATGATATTTTTAACATCGATTTTGATCTAGTTATTACAGTTTGCGACGGTGCAAAAGAAACTTGTCCTATTTTTCCAAAACCTGTAAAAAAAATACATGTTGGTTTTGAAGATCCAGATGGAAAAGATTTTGCTGTATTTGAAGAATTATGGCTAGAAATGAATGAGCGATTAATAAAAGAAGTTGATAATTTTATATCCAATTCATAATTAAAATAACATCTTTCATCCCAAATTTGTTTCGGGATCTAATTTTTACATGAAATACAAGAGTCAAAAAGATGAATTTAGTTACAAAACAAAAAACATAAAATGCTACAATTCAAATAAAAATTTATAATTTATTTGTTTTAAGTTTATTTCACAAAGGCTTACCAAGTGCCTAAGGTGTAAATTCTAGCTTTCGAGTCGTAAGATTGGAAAGCCTTTTTGAAGTAAATTTTGAAGAATTTCACCTTGAAACTTGGTAACTTTCAGATGATTCTTCAGCAAAAAAATTTATTTTAATTCAATAAATTACCAAACGAAAATGACAGAAATCGTAAAAATATTGCCTCAAAAAATTGGGGAACAGGAACAAAATGTAATTTCGGCGAGAGATTTGTACAAGTTTTTAAGTGTGAAGAAAGACTTTTCTGATTGGATTAAAGATCAAATAGAACGAACTGGACTTAAGCAGGATGTCCATTATATGGTGCTTCATAAGGTTTTCCCCCCAAAGGGGGAAAACCCAACTCTAGGAGGAAGACCATCGATTGAGTATCTTATTACTGTCGAAATTGCTAAGTCTATTGCTTTGATTAGTAAAACAGATAAAGGCGATGAGGTTCGTGAATATTTTCTCAAAGTTGAAAAAGAACATTGCAACTTAAGAATTGAACAAGCCGTCGAGCAAAGAATCAAAATAGCCGTTGAACACGAAATCAAAAAATTTCAGAAACAATGTAAGCATTACAATCTTGTAAGAACACGGCTTGATGGAAAAACAATTCGTCGATTATTTACCGACACAATTAAGAAGTTTGTCGCTTATGCAAAATCGCAGGGAAGTCAAAATGCTGATCGTTATTATTCGATTTTCACAATTGAGATTTATAGAAAACTTGGCTTGATCAAAACAAATAAAGACTTCAGCAAATTAAAAGATCATCTTTCGGATTATGACATTGAATTAAACGACGAAGATTTACAAAAATTCGAAAAACAGTTTAATCTCCGAAACGAATTGGACATCGAAAACTTGACAGTTATTAGCTCTTGCGAATTAATAGCTCAACGAGTTATCGAAGATGAAATGTTAAACGAAACTCCATATAAACAAATTTTTCAGATCGTCAAACAGCAACTCGGAACGATCGAAATCGCTTTTGAACCTTACATCACAACCGCAAAACAGCAACTCCAATTCAAAAATACTTTGTTTGAGTTTTTGCTAGAGAGCTGATTTATTGTAAGATCAACAAAAAAAATAAAAAGGATTTTGAATTTTTAAAATACATCAAAGAAGATATCTTGGAAATAAAAATAGTTTATTAAGTTTTATTAAAGAAATCATCGACAAAGAAATATCTGTTTTTTCTAGTTTTTGTGATTTGTTTGCTGGAACTGGAACAGTTGCAAACTATTTTAATTATAAAAATATAAAAATTATTTCAAATGATCTGCTCTATCATAATTTTGTTACAAACAGTGCTTTTTTAAATAGTCATAATTTTGATATTAAAAAACTTGAGCTAATTATTCATAATTTTAATAATTTAACTAGTTTTGAACCTAACTATTTTTCTGAACATTTTGGAGAGAAATATTTTTCACAAGATATTGCTGTGAAAATAGGTGCTATTCGAGAAGAAATAGAAAATATGTTTAAACAAAATCAAATTTCATTAACAGAAAAAAATATGTTAATAACATCATTAATTTATGCGATCGATAAAATCGCAAATACTGTTGGACATTATGATGCTTATCTTAAAAAGCCTATTCGAGAACAAAAATTAAATCTTGAAATGTTAGATATGTCAACTGACAATAATATAAATAATGAGATTTTTAACTGCAATGCAAATAATTTAATTAGAAATATTGAATGTGATATTTTATATTTAGATCCTCCGTATAACTCAAGACAATATTCAGATGCTTATCATCTTTTAGAAAACTTGGCATATTGGAATAAACCTGAACTATTTGGAGAAGCACAAAAATTTGATAGAAGTCATATAAAAAGCGACTATAACAAATCTTCAGCGACGGCTGTATTCCGTGATTTAATTATTAATGCAAAAGCTAAGTATATTTTACTTTCTTATAATAATATGGGAAATCAAGGTAATAGTCGAAGCAATGCACGAATTCAAGATAAAGATATTTTAGAAATATTAGGACTTCGAGGCGAAGTAAAAATTTTTGAAAAAGAATTTAAAGAATATAATTCTGGTAAGCAAAAACGAGAAAATAATATTGAGCGAATATTTTTTGTAAAGGTTGAGAAGTAAAATAATGAGTAAAAAACTTTGGTCAATTTCAACAACTCTTAGAAATCCCGAAAGAATAAGAAATTTTCTTATTGCTTTGCGAGATTTTGAAAATAAAATTTGGAATGAAAGCACTCAAATTAGTTTTCAAATTAATCTTATAAAATTAAAATTTTATGGCTATGGAAATACACAATTTGAAAACACACTTTCACAAGAACATAAAAATATCTTAAATGATGTTAATCATGAAATATCTTTTGAAGAAGCAAGAGAGATTTTTGAATCAAAAAATTATGAAGATCCTGCTATGAGAGGTCGAACATCTTTTAAACCTCTTGAAAAAATTGGAGTAGCTTTTATCAAAGATAACAAAGTGTTTATTTCTTCTCTTGGTAAATATCTTTTAAGTGATGATTATGATTTAGGAGAATTGTTTTTTAAAAGTTTTCTAAAATGGCAATACCCAAACCCATTAGACAGAGACTTTTCAAACAATCAGGTCTATAATATAAAACCATTTATAGCAACTCTTCATCTTATTAGAGAAGTAAATAAATTTTGTAGAGATAGAGAATTAAAACAGAAAGGTATTTCAAAACTCGAGTTTGAAATATTTGGTCAATCATTAATTCATTATAAACATATAGAAGATACTGCTAAAAATATCCTTAATTTTAGAGAACTTTATGAATCTAAACATAGTTTTCAAGAACAACAAGAATTCATTCAAAAAACAAAAGAGTTATTTCTTGATGAATACTCCAATGCAACAGATGGGAATCTAAAAGATTATGCTGATAATTCAATTAGATATTTTAGACTGACACGGTATATATATATTCGTGGAGGTGGTTATTATATAGATTTAGAACCTCGTAGAATAATTGAAATTGATAGACTTTTAGAAACTTATAGTGGAGAAGCTGAAGTTTTTACAGAAGAACAATATATAAATTTTATATCAGACATAAATTTACCTGTTTTACCATGGAATTCAGAACATGAAAGACAGAAGATTTTAGCAAATATACAACTTGAAATCTTAAACATTGCAAGAGAATTAGGTATTTCAAGTGATTTACAAAATATGACTATTCAAGATTTACGAGAATATAGAAAACAACTTCAAGATTTAAAGATCAAAAGAAATTATCAAAATATTCAAAAAATCGATGAGGTTATCAACTCTCTACAAAATATTAGAAAACTTAAATTAAAACCAAGTATTGCACTTGAGAAATATGCAACTTTAGCTTTAAACATCATAAATGATTCCATTTCCATAAATGCAAATTCACTTGTTGGGGATGACAACGAAATTATATTTACAGCTCCTGCAAATAAACCTGATATTGAATGCTACTACGAAAATTTTAATTCTATTTGTGAAGTAACAATGCTTACAGGTCGAGATCAGTGGCATAATGAAGGACAACCTGTTATGAGACATTTTCGAGAATTTGAAAATCACTCCAATAAAGAAAATTATTGTCTTTTTATTGCTCCACAACTCCATCGAGACACTATAAATACTTTTTGGTTTTCGGTTAAGTATGAATATGAGGGAAGAAAACAGAAAATTATTCCTTTAACAATAAATCAAATTATAGAAATATTAGAACTGATCAAAAATTTAAAATCTCAAAATAGACTTTTTTTACATTCTGAACTCCAAACACTTTTAGACAATATTTTAAATTTAAAAGACTCTGTTTCAAATTCTGAAGAGTGGTTAAAAAAAATTCCAGATACATTAACTAAATTCAAAAAAAGTTTTCTATGAATAAAATTTTTCACGGCGACTCTTTAGAAGTTCTCAAAAATATAGAACAAGAATCTGTTCAGCTTGTTTTTGCTGATCCACCTTATAATCTTTCTGGTAAAAATCTTAAAACTAAAAATAGTAAAACAGGTGGAGATTGGTCAAAAGTAAATGAAACTTGGGACATTATGGAAGAACAAGATTTTATCGAGTTTAATAATAATTGGATTTCGTTATCAAAAGATGTTTTAAAGCCAAATGGTTCTATTTTTATTGCTTGTTCTCTTCATAATATTGGTGAAGTTACAATGGGTTTAAAATTAAATAATTTTGATATAAAAAATATTATTACTTGGCAAAAAACTAATCCAATGCCAAATATGACACGAAGAGTTTTAACTCATTCAACTGAATTTATTGTTTGGGCAGTCAAAGGAAAAAATTGGATTTTTAATTATGAAATTCTCAAAGAACTTAATCCAGAAAAACAAATTGATGGTGCTTTAAAGCAAATGCGAGATGTTTGGAATTTTCCACTTGTTCAAGGAAAAGAGAGAATTCATGGAGCTGATGGAAAAGCAATCCATCCAACTCAAAAACCTGAAAAAATGCTCGAATGGATAATCAAAGGTTTTTCAAATGAAAATGATGTTGTGTTAGATCCGTTTTGCGGAAGCGGAACAACTTGCAAAGTAGCACAAAATTTAAATAGATATTATATTGGCATTGAACGAGAATTAAAATATATTCAAGTAATTAATAATAGATTGTTTCATCAAAATAAAATAGAGCAACTCGAATTTAAAAATACTTTGTTTGAATTTTTGCTAAATTAATGGTCATCAATTCAAATCAAAACACAATTATCTTAATCTAACAAACTTCGCACTCAAAACGGGCAAATTCTAAAAGTCCGTGAAACAAAATTAACAAACTAATTGAACGATTTATTAAAAGTTAAATTGTGGATTTATTATAAATTACCAATTTCGCTAATATTCTCGAAAAATTTTTTAAACTTTAAATTCACAACTTTTAAAGAAAGGAAAGCGGTATAAACTTTGTTTTTCCGCAATATAAAGTTCTTATGATAAATCTCAAAAAAGTTCAAAAAATTGATAATGAAATTCTCGATAAAATCGGGTTTCAGTGGCACACAGATAGCAATGGAACTTCGTATATTGCCGATGAAATCGTTTTAATTAGCAAAGAAGAAGCTGATAAATTTTATAAAGCATCTAATATTTTATATGAAATGTTTATTAAAGCTGGGGAACATGTTATAAAAAATAATTTATGGCATGAGCTTGGAATTCCGTTTAATCTTGTTGAGATTATTAAAAAAAGCTGGGAAATCGATGAGCATTTTCATATTTATGGTCGTTTTGATTTAGCTGGTGGCTTAAATAACGAACCGATTAAATTAATCGAATTTAATGCTGATACACCGACTGGCATTTTTGAAACTTCTGTTATTCAATGGGCGATTTTAAAATATAACGATTTTGAAGATCATCAATTTAATAATTTATATAACACATTGAGTGCTAATTTTAAAAATTTAAAAGCTGGTGAGAAGATTTTGTTTTCAAGTGTTGAAGGCAATCTCGAAGAAGAACGAAGTGTTAAATTAATTCAAAGCATGGCAAACGATGCTGGTTTTGAAACAGATTTTGAATATTTGCATAAAGTTCAATTTTCGGAAGATGGCATTTTTAATAATCAAGATGTAAATTTTAGATATTGGTTTAAATTATATCCGTGGGAAAATATCGCAATCGAAGAGCCTGATTTGGTTCATCTTCTCGAACAAATTATCAAAAATGATCGAGCGGTTATTTTAAATCCGCCGTATGTTCTTATTTTTCAAAGTAAAGGCATTTTGAAAATTTTGCATGATTTATTTCCTGATTCGCCATATATTTTAAAAGCTTCGTTTGAACCGTTAAAAAATATAAAACATGTCGAAAAAAAGGTTTTCGGTCGTGAAGGTAGCAATGTAAAAATAGTTTCTCAAAATGGCGAAATCGAATTCGAAACTGATGGCGATTTTGAAAATTTTAGATCTGTTTATCAAGAATATATCGATTTTGCCAAAGATGAACAAGGCAATAAATATCAAGCGGGAATATTTTTTGCTGGTGAAGGATGCGGTTTAGCATTTCGACGAGGTGGAGAAATTTTAAATAATATGAGTAAATTTGTAGGGCATATGATTTATGACGAATAAAAATATAAATTTAAATTTATCGAGTTTAACAGGTTTATTAAAAGATCTCGGTTTTAAATCTCCGTTTGAAAGACGAGAACGAATCAAAATAGCTGTTTCTGGCTCAAATGGTAGTGGCAAAACTTATTTTATTGCTTCGGCAATTAATCAACTTTTATCAGGTAAAAAAATTCAAAGATTGGCACGAGAACGAAATATCGAATTTGTCGGAAGACTAATTTCTGATAATAATCATGTTAATTTAATTGATGACAATAATAATTCTAAATCTGGATCAGGATCAGCTGTTATTTCACAGTTTCCATATAGAACGATTGTTGATATTTCTAAAGGTGAAGAAGGCAAATGGTTAGGTTCTACAACTGGAGTTTCTCGAGCTTTAATCGAACTTGAAATAAAAAGCAATAATAAATTTTTTGCAAATCGCTTTTTAGAAATCGAATTTATCGATTACCCTGGTGAATGGCTTTCTGATTTGCAACTTTATGGCAAAAGTTTTTCTGATTGGGGCGATGAGGTAATTGCTGATATTCGAACCTCATCGCAAAAAAGAGAATTTGCAAAAGATTGGCTAAATTCGTTGTCAAGTCTTGATATTTATAGTTACAGCGATGGAACTAACGACGAAGAAATCGTTGAAAACTATCGAAAATATCTAAAAAGTTTGTTATTAAATGGTTTTACTTTTGTTCAACCAAGTCGTCATTTATATCAAACTTCAGTTGCGGATCCATCGATAATTTTGTTTTCGCCATTACCAAAACCAAAATTCTTAAATGCTCACGAAGATTCGATTTATTCGAGATTTTCAAGACGATATACGAGATATTTAAAAGAATATGTTTTGCCAGTTTATGAAAGTTGGTTTAAAGATTTTGATCGTCAAGTTGTTTTATTAGATTTATTCAAACCGTTGGCTCATGGCAAAAACAGCTTAAATGATTTATCAGGATCAATTTGGCAAATCGTTCAGCTTTATAAATATGGTTCGAATAATATTTTGAAATATTTAACAGGTCGCAAAGTTGATCGTGTTTTATTTTGTGCAACAAAAAGTGATTTGATTCTTGAAAATCAGCGAGAAAATTTATTGAAATTATTATCGAATACTGTTGAAGAGGCTTCTCGCGAATTAAAATTGCAAAATATCGATACGACTATTTTAGCTGTTGCTTCTGTTGAAGGTCGATTAAAAAATGCTATTGATGATAATTTAATTATTCCTGATAAAATCGAAAATGTTATTGGTAATTTGAAAATTGGTAAAGCAAATCCGCCAGAATTTCCCGAACGAGATATCGAAGCTCTTAAACATATAAATATGGATATTGCAATCGAGAAATTAATAGGAGACAAATTATGAGAATCGGTGTTTTTGATAGCGGAGTTGGAGGTTTAACTGTTGTTAAATCTCTGCTTGATAGCAAATTATTTCGAGAAATTATCTATTTTGGTGATACGGCAAGAGTTCCATATGGAAGCAAAGATAAAAATACGATAATTAGATATTCGCTTGAAGCGGTCGAGTTTTTTAAAAATTTTGATATCGAATTATTAGTTGTTGCTTGTAATACGGTTAGTGCTCATGCTCTTCCTAAAATGCGAGAAGAGGCTGATTTTCCAGTTGTTGGTGTTATAGAATCTGGTGTTCTTGCTCTTCAAAATAGTGATCTTGATAAAAATGAGCCTATTTTAGTTATTGGAACTTCGGCGACAATTGGCAGTGGAATTTATCAAAATTTATTAAAGCAAAATGGTTATACGAATATTCAGGCAATGCCAACAGGTCTTTTTGTTCCAATGGTTGAAGAAGGCATTTTTAAAGGCGAAGTTTTAAATTCGACAATGGATTTTTATTTTAAAAATGTAAAAACTGAACCTCATCGAGTAATTTTAGGTTGCACACATTTTCCGATGATTGGCGAAGAAATTAAAAATTATTGGGAAAATAAGCCAAAATTAGTTCATTCGGGTGAGGCAATTATGCAATATTTAAAAAAAATTTATCCTGATTTAAAAGAAGGCGAAACGATAATTAAATTTTTTGCTTCTGAAAATCCGCATAATTTAAAAGCTGTTGCAAAAATGTGGCTCGGAATAGAAAGTCATAATTAATCATGTTAAATATCGATAAATTTTTAGAATTATCTATTTCGGAAGATATTGGACGAGGTGATTTATTTGAACGAGTTTCAAAATCGGTTGAGGCAAAAGGAAAAATAATCGCCAAAAGTGATGGAATTCTTGCAGGTGAAATTTATGCTTCTCGTCTCTCTGAAATTGAAAAATTCGAAATCGAATGGCTAAAACGAGACGGTGAATTTTTTCAAAAAGGCGATGTTTTATTAAAAATAAAAGGTTCGTCTCATGTTTTATTAAAAATTGAACGAACTTTGTTAAATATTATTTTACATGCTTCGTCAATTGCAACAACGGCAAATTCATATGTAAATTTGTTAAAAGAAAATAATTATAAAACGAAGATTTTAGACACTCGAAAAACTCGTCCGATGTTGCGAACTTTTGAAAAATATGCCTCTCGAATTGGTGGAGCAATAAATCACAGAATGGGACTTGATGATGCCCTCATGTTAAAAGACACTCATTTAAAAGTTATAAATAATTTAGATTTATTTTTAGCTGAAGCTCGTCAAAAAATTCCTTTTACTTCGATGATTGAAATCGAATGTGAAACTGTTGATTTTGCTAAAAATGTGCTTTTAAAAGATGTTGATATTGTCATGTGCGATAATATGAATGTTGATGAGGTTCGTGAAGTTGTTGAATTTAGAAATTTGCATTCGCCAAAAGTCAAAATTGAGGCAAGTGGAAATATGCGATTAGATCGAGTTCTCGAATATGCAAAAACTGGAGTTGATGCAATTAGCATTGGAGCAATTATTCACGGTGCAAATTGGCTCGATTTATCAATGAAAATCGAATAATAAAAAAATAATGAGTTATATTACGATTTCACGAGATAATTATTTTTATAATTTAAATCTTGTTCGAGAAAAAGTTGAATCGATTGATAATATTGCTGTTGTCTTAAAAGATAATGCTTATGGTCATGGCTTAGAAACTATTGCACAATTAGCTAAAGAATTCGGAATCGATCGAGCTGTTGTTCGTCGAACTGCCGAAGCTAAAATTATTTCAAAATATTTTAAATATATTTTAATTCTTGCTCCTGAATTTATCGAAAATCAAAATAATTTTTATTATACGATTAATAGTTTAGATGATATTTATAAATATCCAAAAAATATAAATATCGAATTAAAAGTTGATTCAGGAATGCACAGATTGGGAATTTCTCCAATGCAGTTATATTTTGCTTTGAATTTAATTAAAAGTCGAGGTTTGCGATTACGAGGCTTTTTTACTCATTTTCGTGAAGCCGATGAATTAGGCTCTTCGCTTTTTGTTCAACGAGAACATTTTAATTTAATGATCAAAGATGTTGTTAATTCCTGTTTTAACGATATAAATTTTCATAGTAATAATTCAGCTGGAATTTTTAGATCAGGCAAAAAAATTAAAAATGAAATGGTTCGAGTTGGTATTGCTAGTTATGGCTATATTTTAGGAAATTCAGCTTTGAAATTTCCAGAATTAAAACCTGTTTTATCACTTTGGGGTGAAAAAGTCGGTGAATTAAAATATTTAAAAGATGGTTTTCGAATCGGTTACGGCGGAATTTCAACTGTTTCAGGTGAAAAATATATAAGTATTTATGATATAGGTTATAGCGATGGTTTTCGCCGTTTGCCTGAAAATATTATTAAAAATAAATTATTCAGAACTCCTGATAATAATTATGTTTTAGGCAAAATTTCTATGGATTCAATGGCAATAAATTCTAATCGCGATGAGGTAGAAATTTTTCGTTCAGCTTCAGAATTAGCAAAAATTTTTGGAACAACAGAATATGAAATTCTTGTTAATCTTTCTGATAAAATAAAAAGAATTATAATTTAATATATAAAGGTAAAAATAAAATGTTATATGAATTATATGCAATGTTTCATGTTAATCTGTTTCAATATTTGACGGTTAGGGCAGGTTTTGCCTTTTTTATTGCTTTGATTTTGACATTATTTGCAATACCGAAATTTATTCGTTGGGCAGTTGCGAAAAAATTCGAACAGCCAATTTATGAACTTGTTACACAACATCAAGGCAAAAGCAAAATTCCAACAATGGGCGGAATCGTATTTGTTTTTGCGACAATCATTGCTACTTTATTAACGGCAAAATTAACTAATATTTATATAATTGGCGGATTAATGAGTCTGTTTTTATTTTCGATGATCGGTTTTGGTGATGATCTCGGCAAAATTCTCGGAACAAATAATAAAGCTGGTTTAAGTGCAAGATATAAAATTTATTTTCAGATTTCAGCTTCGTTATTAGTAGGCACTTTTTTATATTGGAACGGTTTTCCAACAGAATTATATTTGCCATTTTTAAAAAATAGTGTTAGCGAACTTGGTTGGTTTATTATTCCAGTTACGATTTTAATTTTTGTAAGTTCGTCAAATGCAGTAAATTTAACAGACGGTTTAGATGGACTTGCAACTGTGCCTTCGATTTTTGCAATAGTAACAATGGGAGTATTTGCATATTTAAGCGGAAATGCTATTGCTAGTGCATATTTATTACTTCCACATATTAACGGAATTGGTGAAATCGTAATTATGGCAAGTGCATTAGCAGGAGCTTTATTGGGATTTCTTTGGTATAACTCACATCCAGCGGAAATTTTTATGGGCGACAGCGGAAGTTTAGCACTTGGCGGTTTTATTGGCTATTTAGCAATAATTACAAAAAACGAAATTTTATTAATATTAATAGGTTTAATTTTTGTCATCGAAGCTATGACCGTAATTATTCAAGTTGCAAGTTACAAAACTCGTAAAAAACGAATATTTTTAATGGCTCCGATTCATCATCATTTTGAAAAAAAGAATTGGCACG
Source organism: Campylobacterota bacterium (assembly GCA_030152305.1). Taxonomy (GTDB): domain Bacteria; phylum Campylobacterota; class Campylobacteria; order Campylobacterales; family Thiovulaceae; genus Thiovulum_C. The sequence continues at coordinate 34,906 of JASKOM010000004.1, read as the reverse complement.
AAAATAAAATAATTATTCGATTCTGGATAATTTCTCTTTTATCAAACTTACTCGCTTTAATCACAATAAAACTAAGATAAATATTATTTATCTTATTCCGTGTCGTTGCACGGAACGACGGGTAAATTGCATTTAATTATAAAAAACATCTCATTTCACTATGGGAAGTTGTTCAAATTATTCCTAGATTTTATAATAATTTGTTCAGCAGAACTATCATGAAACACATTTTCTAAATAAAACCAGTTATTAGGTTCAATACTAAAACTAGATTTACTTGATCGAGGTTCTGAAGTTTTTACAGCTTGTTTCTTTTCTCGTTTAGGTTCTGAAGTTTTTACAACTTGTTTCTTTTCTCGTTTAGGTTTTGGAGTTTTTACAACTTGTTTCTTTTCTCGTTTAGGTTTTGGAGTTTTGATAATTTGTTCTTGAATTTGTTCTTGAATTTGTTCTTGAATTTGTTCTTGGTAAGATTGTAGAGTTTCGACAACTGGTGGCTGTTCTTGAAATTGTTCTTGAAATTGTTCTTGGTAAGATTGTTCTTGGTAAAATTGTTCTTTGTAAGATTGTGGAGTTTCGACAACTGGTGGCTGTTCTTGATTATTTTCTTTCAATCGTCTTAATTTTCTTAAACGATAAAAAGTAGCACCAGAATAAAAATGTTGATGGTTTTTATCTTCGCAATGTTTTAAATATTCTTTAAAAGTGCCATCTTTAAAAGAATCAAAACTAAGCTTTTTTGCTAATCTTTTTAATTTTGCTGGAGAATCTGATAATGCTTTTAAATGCAAGTTCAAAGAATTTAATTCTTCACCTGATTTAATAAAATGAAACTCAAATTTATCACAATCTAGATGTTCATTCAGAAATGGATCTATCTTTGCTAATTCATGTTCTTTGATAAATCCTGCAACTAGACCTGAATCTGTTTGACAACGAAATGCTTCGATATCAATGCTATGACTAATAACATACAGAGTTAATTCTGAATATCTGAATCTTCCCCAAGCTTGAGTAATAGCTGTTGTTAAATTTCCAGTAGCAAAAGTTACACATATTGCATTTTCGTAATTACCAGTTAGAGATAATGCACGACTTGATGACAAATTAATCATTGCACTATTTGATTGTGCAAAAGTTGCATCACTTAAATTTGTTTCGTCATCTATAATATATAAATTTTCGTAACCTTCGAGAACACCGAGATTAGCTGTTCTAGTTTTTCTATTTATATGAACTGGAACATTATCTTCTCGCATATACATATAACTATTTGCTTGTCGACCAGCTTTTAACTCATTTTTGCTCCATCTTCGATTATTAAAAAATAATGCTTTTGAATCGGTGGTTCCTCTAATAATATCAGCTTTGAATTTTGCAAAATTTGATGCTGGATCTAGTTCAACATAAACTATTTTTTTTATATTTTGGTTAGTTTTTAATGTTGTTTTTCTATATTTAATTAATCTTCGAAGAAATATCAATGGTTCATAATTTTTATCATCTTTCATATGATGTTCATCTAAAAATGCTGTCGGATCTTGAGTATTTTCATAATTATCATTAGACTTTGGACCCTTTTCATAATTATTACTATCTAGACTCTCTAAAGTCTTTTTAAATTGAGCATTACGAAGCTCTTTTTTATTTTTCGTGGTTTTTGTTTTTTTATTGTAAATCTCTACTTTTGCTTCTTTGTTTGCATCTCTTATTAGGGGTTTTTTTGGCTTTAATGGTAACATTTTTTCTAAGTATTCATTGCTTACTGACTTAAAAACATATGCAGCATCCCTGAGTGTATGCTTTTTTAACTTTGGAAATTTATTTGCTGAAATTGCTATCATAGGTGTATTAGAAGTAGCAGCAATTTGTAAAAATGCTACAAAAAAGTCTAATACATGTAATTTTTGACCATCCGCAGTGAAGTTTTTTGCAGATATTCTACCTTGAGTTTCAACGAAATCTAACTCATCTAATATAATTAAATCAAAATTTTTAATATAGTTTCTGGCTTTTACTTTAAAATGTGAGACATAGTCATTTTCTAGATCAAAGCCAAAAGAATTTTTCAACGAATATTTGATTATCATTTCCATTAATTTCATTGGATAATCAATTAATAACAATTTTTGTTCAGGTACTTCGGGATAAGGCTTGTAATCCCGAGGGCCATGAACATATTTTGGACTAAGGTATTTCACCTTTTCGCCTAATAGCATTGCTTCTAACATTTCTTTTTCGTCTTTATCGATACTCGACTCTTTTAAGTAATCATCGTTTGTAAATTCTTTTAAAGATGTTAAATATGGTGTTAAAATTAACACTCTTTTATCTTGTTCTAAGTATTCTTTTATAACTTCTCTACTTGCTGTTGTTTTTCCAGTTCCCATTGGAGCTAAGAAGTAATTAATTTTGCCAGGTGTTAAGTTTGAGAGTAACATCTCTTTTGTTAGAAAGTTTCGTGTTTGTGTTTGTGTCATGGTTTTTTATGTTCCTTATTAATGATTTATTTTAATAAGCCCATACAATAAGAAAGAAAATTTGGTATAATTTTCTCGTCCCTTTATGGGCTTTTTTTGTTGTGGATTTCAAGGAATTACTTTTCTGATTTTCGTCCTTGAAATCCTAAATTAAATTTTAAATACTGCTTCTTCTTTTTCAAGAAAAATTTTTCAACCATTATATCAAAAATTGAGTTCATTTTAAGTTTATATTTTTCTAAACACTGTTTCACAAGTTTTATATTTTCTGTTTTTTTGCTAAGTGTTAAGTTCGAGAGTAACATCTCTTTTGTTAGAAAGTTTCGTGTTTGTGTTTGTGTCATGGTTTTTTATGTTCCTTATTAATGATTTATTTTAATAAGCCCATACAATAAGAAAGAAAATTTGGTATAATTTTCTCGTCCCTTTATGGGCTTTTTTTGTGAAAGATTTCAAGGAATTACTTTGTCGAGTTAGGGTCCTTGAAATACTAAATTACATTTTAAATACTGCTTCTTCTTTTTCAAGAAAAATTTTTCAACCATTATATCAAAAATTGAATTCATGATTTTAATTCGCTATTTTCACACTTTTAAATATCACAACAAGAAAGTTTTGGTTTTTTATGTTTTTTTTAGATTCCGTGTCGTTGCACGGGATAACGAAATTGAATGTTATTCATGAATTGTGTGTTTCGTTGATGGAAATGACTTTTTGCTTTTGTTTCCGAGTTTTATTTTTTGATGGTGAATTTCGATTTAACTCAAAATTTAAAATTCACCATTCAAAATTATTTAAGGTCTCGGACACACAAAACTAAATCGCGAAAAGTCTGAATATCCCAACCGCCACTCCCCTCATCGAAATAAACGACCCAAGAGCCTTGATTATAAGTTTTATGTATAGTTTGAGACCAAAACAAATCACTACTAATATTTCTAAAATTGCTATTAACATATGGAGATGTTGTTTTTCGTTGATCTGTTATTGAGTAAAGTTCGCTAATATTTGGAAGTCGCCAATCTGAATAGCCACCAAAAGATAAATCAGAACAGTAAGTTTGTGCTGAACTCCAATTCATAACATTTGCTGAAGTTTGATCCTGCCACATTAAACCGTTTGAATTGTCCGTAACTAAGTTTTTGCTGTCATCTCGAGAAAAGTTTATATCTTCGTAATAACTTTCTCCAGCCACACATCGAGTATAAAACGAGCTTGATCTGTTTCGCGAATTGTTATAACCTTCGCCAAAATAGACAGTCCAATTATATGATTGATATTCACTTGAATAATTGTCTTGTTGATTTGACCAATAATCACTATCTCTTGTATTTTGAAAAACAGGATTAATTGCCGTGTATGAGTTATAGCGGTTTCGATCCGCTAAATACCAAAGCTCTTTTAAACTTGGAACTCGCCAATCTGATATTCCGTCAAGTTCTAAATTTGAACAATAGGTTTCAGCTTCGACAAAAGTTCCAGAAAAAATTGGCGATTGATCTTCCCATTTCAAACCAGAAACATGATCCGTAACAACATTTCCAGTTCGTGAGAAATTAGCTTCGACATTGAGGAATTGTCTAGCTAAAACAGTGTTATTATGTTCATTTGTTGAATTATTATTTTCAGTCGAATTAACATCAGGAATTTTAGGAGGATTTGTATTTGTGCTAACTGTTTCAACGACGATTTTATCGCCATCGTTGAGAACCCAAAAGCCTAATTCTTTGCCAACAACATTTGAGTTTTTGTGAATTGAGTTTTCAGCTAACCGTTTATAAGCTTGACTATTGCCATAAACATTCCAGCTTTGTTTAGAATTTTCAAAACTCCAAACAAGTTTTATATCTGGATAACTCGCAAAAGTTTGATTTAAATCAATTTCATGCGAACTTCCGAATAAATTCCAGCCTTTCTCAACCGTAAGCAATCCTGCATTCGCTGATAAAAAAGCTCCAAAAATTGGAACTAAGATTTTCTTCATTTTATTCAAAACTCCTTTTGTTATAAATTACCAATTGATAACAAAAGCATTTCAAACCATCATTCTGTGCATTGACACGGAAACTATTTAATTTATTTTTCTCGGATAAATTATTCCACTTCCAGCACGGTTTGCCGAATGAATAACGATTGTTCCGCTCATATTCGAATAATATTGCATTAACAATTTTTGTAAAGTTGGTTCGATTGATGGATAAAACCAGCCATTATTCGTAATCACGATCATATATTTAACTGGATTTTCATAAAATAATTTAGCCGTTCCTTCGTAACAAATTGCACTTCGAAAAATATTATTTTTTATTTCAAAATCTGTTGGAGTTATCGCAGGAGTGAAATCTTTCAAGCCATCGAAAAATATATCATTTATAAAATCAGCTAAAAATTTTGGCAACGGAATTTTCTCACCAAACGGAACAAGAATAACTTTTTTGCCAATCCAAAATTTGCCATCTCTAAATAAATATGTAGCATTAAAATTATCAACTCCGTCAAAATATAAACCGCCTGTCCAAATCGTTATTTTGTTGCTAAGCTCTTTTAATTTATTAATTACTTCGCCATGAACATTTATAAACATTGGAAAAGTGCTTTCAGGCAAAACAACCAATTCATAACCTTCATTTATCGCTTTTTCAATTTCGTGAATATTCATATCGACGATAGCATTTCTATTTTCTTTTTTCCATTTTTCAGCCTGTTTAATATCAGTTGCGACGATTTTTATTTTCACTGGCAAAGCGACCTCATCGGTTTTTTCACCATTAAAAACATTTAAATTAATCGCCGAATAAAAAAATATCATCGTTAAAATTATAAAAAATGCTATTTTTATTTTGCCAAATTGAATTAATGATGAAACTCCAAGCGAAATTAATAAAAGCGAAATTGCCGAAGTTTCAAAAATAGAATTTATAAAAATAAGTTCAGGTTTAAACCAATCAAAACCAAACGGTTCGAATAATCCAGAAAACGAAAACAAAATTGATCGAATAATTAAATTTTTATAAAAAGTTATGGCAAAAAATAAAAGCGAATATCCAGCACCAAATATAAAAATTGTCGGAATTTCTAAAAAGGCTAAATCGTAATATTTCATGCTGAAACTTACCCAATAAAACCAAAAGACTCCGATAAAAAATCCAACAAAGGCACCTTCTCGACGACTTTGCGAATTTAATAAAAAATATATTCCAGATAAGCCTAAGATAGTTTCAACGAATATATTTCCAAGATCAAAATGATTTAAATAGATAAATAACGATAATAGCGATGAGGTCGCGAAAGCTCGAGAGATTTCGAGCATTAAATTTTTATTAAAAACCTTCAATAGTTATATTTCCTAGAATTTCAAATTTTGAACTTGTATCGATTTCAGCATGTGAAAGAACGATAATATCGAGATTGAATCGTTCGAATATTTCGGATAATGGTCGGCGAATCATTGGATCAACGATTAAAATAACAGGAATTATTCCCATTTGAATTAAAGTAGCACTTTCTTTGCTAACTGTTTGAACGATTTTATTAATTTCATTCGTATTTAAATTAAGCTGTTTGTAGCCTTCACGATCAACGACTTTTGACAAAAGTTTTTGTTCGATTGCTGTCTCAAAAGTAACAAGTCTGATTTTGCCTTTTTCGTTTTTATATAAAGTCGTAATCGTTCTTGAAAGTCTTGCTCGAACTTGTTCGACTAAAATATCAATACTTTTTGTAACTTCAGCAACATCTGTAATCGCTTCGAGAATCGTAATCATGTCAGTTAATGGAACTTTTTCATGAATTAAAGCTCGAAGAACTCGTTGAATTAAACCGATTGGAGCAACTTTGAGAGCATCATCAACGATAATAGGATATTCTCGTTTTACTTTTTCGATTAGCCCTTGAATTTCTTGACGAGTTAAAAATTCTTCAGCATATTTTTTAACGATTTCACTTAAATGAGTTGAAATAACAGTTGCAGGATCAACAACTGTGTAGCCGTGCATAATTGCCTCTTCTTTTTGACTTTTATTTATCCAAATTGCTTCAAGTCCAAAAGCAGGTTCAATCGTTTTTTCGCCACGAATTTTTTCGGTAACCATTCCGCTATCCATTGCCAAAAATCGATCTGGATCGATTTCAGCTTCGCTAACTTCGACACCTTTAATTAAAATTCGATAAGCCTTTGGTTTGAGTTGCAAATTATCTCGAATACGAACTTGAGGCATTAAAAAACCAAAATCAGTAGCAATTTTTCTTCGCATACTTCGAATACGATCTAATAAATCGCCACCTTGTTCGCTATCAGCTAATTTAATTAATTGATAACCAAGAGTTAATTCTAGCATTTCAACTTTTAATATATTTTCGAGAGCTGACTGTTCCTCTCTTTGAATTTCAGATTCGCTTTTTTTAATTGGCTTTTTATTAGTAAAAGAATTTTTATCCAATAAATCTTCACCTGTAATTTTTGTTGATAATTTATTAATATTATCGAATACATCACCAAGTTCGCCTTTTGAATTTTTATATAAAATATAGCCAAGAGCAAGAAATAAAAGACCGACAAATCCCATTGAAAAAGTTGGAAATCCTGGAACAAGTGCAAAAGCTAAAAGTGAAATACCAACAAGCATAAGAACTTTGAAGTCGCTACCAAGTTGATCAACGGCACTTTCAGCAAAATTAGTTTTGTCAGCACTTGCTCGAGTAATAATAATACCTGTTGCAGTTGACATAATTAAAGCTGGAATTTGTGAAACTAGACCGTCGCCAATAGTTAATCGTGTAAAAATATCAGCACTATCTTTCATGGTCATATCAAACTGAAAAACACCGATTAAAAAACCGCCAATAATATTAACGATTGTAATAATAATTCCCGCGACGGCATCGCCTTTTACGAATTTGCTAGAACCGTCCATTGCACCGTAAAAGTTTGCTTCTTGTAAAATTGCGGCTCGTCGTGCTTTTGCTTCTTTTTCATCGATTAAACCAGCATTTAAATCTGCATCAATTGCCATCTGTTTTCCAGGCATTGCATCAAGAGTAAACCTCGCGGCAACTTCAGCAACTCGTCCTGAACCTTTTGTTATAACCATGAAATTAATTAAAACGAGAATCGTAAAAATAATAATTCCGATAACAAGATTACCGCCAACAACGAAATTACTAAAAGCTGAAATAATATGACTTACAGCTTCAACTCCGTTTGAACCTTCGCTTAAGATCATTCTTGTTGTTGCAATATTTAACGATAATCGAAACAATGTAATAATTAAAATTAATGTCGGGAATGTTGTTAAATCTGTTGGCTTTTGAATATAAATAGCCAATAATATAATTAAAATTGATAAAGCAATTGATATCGTAAGCATAAAATCTAAAATTGCACTTGGTAGTGGAATAATAATAATCGATAAAATTGCTATTAAAAAGAAAACCATTCCAAGATCTTTTGATCCTGAAAGAAACTGAAATAGCGGTTTAAATAATTCGACTCCGCTAGAACTTTTTTTTACTTTTGCCAAGAAAAAATCCTATTTTTTTATTTATTTTTCAGATTGTAGCAAAATGAATATTTTATTAAAAAATCAAATATTAAAATTAAGTCTTGACGGTTTTACAAAAAAATTATGCTTAGATAAAATTACATAAATTAATAAAGGATATAAATGACAAACGAAAAAATAGACGAAATTCTAGAAGAAATAAAATTAGAAATGGAAGAAAGTATCGAATCGTTAAAAAGAAATTTTAAAACTCTTCGAACTGGTAAAGTTGGTCTTTCTGTTCTTGATAATATATTTGTAAATTATTACGGTTCAAGAACAAAATTAAGTCAAGTAGCAACGGTTTTATCAACTGATGCTTCAACAATTTCTATAACTCCATGGGAAAAAAATCTTCTTGCTGAAATCGAAAAAAGTATTCAAATTGCAAATATCGGTGTAAATCCAACAAATGATGGATCTCAAGTTAAGCTGTTTTTTCCACCGATGACAACAGAACAACGAAAAGATAATGTAAAAAAAGCTAAAACTATGACAGAAAATGCAAAAGTTTCAGTTAGAAATCACCGACAAGATGCAAACACAGCAATAAAAAAACTTGAAAAAGATAAATTAATTACAACTGATGAAAGTAAATTAGCTCAAGATTCTGTTCAGAAACTTACAGATCAATATACTTTAAAAGCTGAAGAATCTTTTAAATCAAAAGAAACAGAAATTATGAAAGTATAAAAATAGATGAATTTAAAAGAAATTTATGTTCAAAATGGTGCTTTACTAGAAGGTCATTTTATTTTAAGTAGTGGCAATCATTCGAGAAATTATTTGCAATCGGCAAAAGTTCTTGAACGACCAGAAGTTGCTGAATTATTAGCAAAAGAACTTGCAAAAACTATTCGAGAAAGCGGAATTGAAATCGATACAGTTTGTTCTCCAGCTTTAGGTGGTTTATTAGCAGGTTACGAACTTGCTCGAGCTTTAGCTGTTCGTTTTATTTTTACAGAACGAAAAGATGGTGAAATGCAATTAAGACGAGGTTTTTCTGTAAAAAAAGATGAACGAGTTTTAATTTGCGAAGATATTATCACAACTGGCGGATCAGCACTTGAAGCAGGTCGCGAAATTGAAAGATTTGGCGGTAAAGTTGTCGGTTTTTCGGCAATTGCAAATCGTGGTTTTTGCAAACGAGAAAATAGCCAAATCGAAAGCGACAAAACTTGTAAATTGCCAAAAGATTTACCGCTTTTTGCAATTGATGATTTTCAATTTGAAATTTATTCAGCTGATAATTGTCCAATTTGTGCTGAAGGAACCCCAGCGATTAAACCAGGTTCGAGAGGAAATAATTAAATGCCATTATTAGATAGTTTTGCAGTTGATCACACAAAAATGACAGCCCCAGCCGTTCGTGTTGCTAAAAAAATGAAAACTCCGTCGGGCGACCCGATCACGGTTTTTGATTTACGATTTTGCAAACCAAACGAAGAATTAATGACGAGTGAAGGAATTCATACACTTGAACATTTATTTGCAGGTTTTATGCGAGACCATTTGCGAGATGAACCTTTGGAAGTTATCGATATTTCGCCTATGGGTTGCCGAACTGGTTTTTATATGAGTATCAGCGGAGATCCAAAACCTGAAACTATCGTCGAGGCATGGAAAAATTCAATGACTGATATTTTAAATGTAGTTTCAGAAAAAGATATTCCAGAATTAAATATTTTGCAATGCGGAACTTGTGCAATGCACTCATTGGCTGATGCGAAAATTACAGCTCAAAAAGTTATTGATCGTGGAATTTCGATAGCGGATAACGAATCGTTAAAATTAGATTTTTCAAAATTAGATTAATTTTATAGAAGATTTCCACCGATAAATATTTTAATCGGTGGATAGTAGAATAAGTAGTTTTTAATTTGTTGGTAAATCTTCAGGTTTAACTAATTCAAGAACACCAAACGGAATAGCTCCGTCGGCTGGGAAAGTATTTACATAACATTTTCCGTTGCCATTATCAATTATATAAAAAGTTCCATTTGCATAATCAACTGTATAATCAACTCTAAATTTTGGAACTGTGTAAGTTGCATCTAAGAATTTATTTGTTGATTTTGCAGTTGCTACTTCTTTATAAACCATTGTAATTGAAACATTTTGAGCTACTCCATTAATGACAGAAGCTTTTTGGCTATGTAAAATTATTGTTCCGTTTGTATTCGAATAACCTTCAGCAAGAATTGTCGGAGCATTTAAAGTTACATATCCAGTTTCATTAATTTTCAAGAAACATATTTCAATAGATTTTTCAGCTTTTTCTTTGTCAGTCCATTGATCGTATGGAATTGTGCTTGTATTTCGATCATCAGTTGTATTCGTTTCGTTTTTAACACAAGTTCCATTTATTTCTGTAAAACCAGTTCCGCATTCAACAATATCAATAATGCAAGAGCCGTTTTCAAGATGATAGCCATCATTACAAACAGGATTTGTAACACAAACACCATTTTCTAATTTATAACCAACTTCGCAAATCGGAGGAATTGTTGTTCCGTCGCTGTTTGAAACACATTGACCATTTTTGAAAGTGTAACCTGTTGAACAAGTCGGTGTAACCTCATCGGCGACACATTTGCCATCAGATAAATGATAACCAGTTTGACAAGACGGAGTAACATTTGTATCACCATTTAAAGAAACACATAAACCATCTTTTAAATAAGTTCCAGTTGGACATGTAACATTAACTTCATCAACAACACAAGTTGAACCTTCTAAATGATAACCAGTTTGACAAGTTGTTGTATTTGTGTCAGTGCTATTATTTTCAATATTATTAGTGGAGTTATTTGTATCTTTTATACAAGTTGAGCCTTCTAAATGATAACCAGTTTGACAAGTTGTCGTATTTGTATCAATTACACAAGTCGAACCTACAGCATGGTAACCTGTTTGACAAGTTATAGGAGTTGTATTAGAATTGTTATTATCAGTGTTACTATTATTTTGTTCTAAATCTATATACTTACCTAATTCACCTATTCCAATAATATAAATATTAATTAACACAGGTGTAGCTTCTACATTGCCATCGACTAATTTAATAGATAACGATGTTTTATCACCGCTTTTACCTTTTGCTGTAACTTTAAACTGATAGTATCCAGTAGTTTGTTTAATCCAGTCAAAAGTTGCAATTTGAGTATCTGTAATAGAACCTGTTGCAACTGCATTTGCACTAGATGATGTATAGAAAGTTAAACCATCTCTCGAACCATTTTCTTCAATATATAAAGCTTGATAGCCAAACAAAATTTCAGGAGTAATCACTGTTCCAGTATCGTTAGGATCAACTATTTCGATATCTATTGTTTCTTGATCGTATTGAGTAGCATTATTTTGATTTTGTGAATAAATTGTAACTGTTGTTTTATCACCAATCTTACCAACACCTTCTAAGCTTAGATAAAATAACTTATTTGAATAAGTTACAGTATATTTACCATATCCCAACATGTTAGCTTTCACTTTATTTATATCATCATAAACTATGGTATATATACTTGCATTTTTAGAATCTTTTACATAAAAACTTGTAGAAACAGTTTTGCCTTGAGGTATTTTTAAAGTGGTTGGTTTATCAAAAATAGTAATCACTGGTTTAGAGGTATCAGTGCTATTTATATTATTTTTATCATTATTGACAGCTGTTTGTTTAGTTGCAGATAATAAATCCCAGTCATTTCCTATAAGAATCGTAGAAGTGTTTGAATCTGTGCCAGTAGATGTATTCCCGTCAGAAACATAACTACCTTGACCTTTTGCAACAATTAAAACATTAAATTTTTGAAAATCAAAATTACCTTGACTATCTCTTGCTACTAAATAAAGCTCCATTGTATCACCAGCTTCACCTTTTGCATCTAATTTAAAATAAGAAGGAACTCCAGCTTCATTAGAAATATATGTGCTAACTATGTTGTTATTGACACTTGTTGTTAAATCTAAAGTTGTTCCAGTTCCACTCATAATTTTATCAATATCACTTCTAACAGCAACCGTAACATTTGAATCAATTGTGTAAGATATTCCAAAATAAATATTTCTCGAATCACCTTCTTCAATCATAATTGTTTTGTATGTAAAAAATAGACTAACTGGATTATATGTCCAATTATCATCGACTATTGAAACATTTAAAGTTTCTTCATCATATTTTAATCCGTCTGTTTCTTGAACTTTTAAATTTATTGAAGCATTTTGATCAACATTGCCCAAAGCTGATAATTCAAGAAATACTATTGAATTTGAATCAACAATTTTAAAAGTTCCATCCGAAGAGTCAATCAAATTTGACTTAACAATAGATGAATCAGAGCTTTTTGTAATTGCAATTTGAGATTCAACTTTCGTATTATAAATATAATACGGTAAAACTACTTTTGTATTCTTTTTCATTAATAATTTGCCATTTGTCAAATTATCCAAAAGAGTGATAGCCGTTAAATCTTTATTGTTTTGATTTATATTATTTTTATCTTTTTGAACAAGAGCTTGTTGTTCAGTTGTTAAAATATCAAACCATTTTGATAAGACATCTTTTAATTTTGATCCAGAACTATCAACACAAGTTCCGTCTGTTAAAGTATAACCACTTGGACAAGTTGTTGTATTTGTTTCGTTAGAAACATTACCATCAACATTAGGTTTTGATGTTGTATTTTCTTCGACACAACCGCTATTTCTAAATCCCCATTCACACATTTGATCGCGAATAGGATAATAAATAGCTTCGTTTATTTTTTCATCTATGATATTATCTTCAGGAATGTCTATTCCCAAACTATCTCCGAGTTTTGAACACCCACTGAATAGAGTTAGTAATGAAACTACAAAAACCGTATATACAAAATTAGACATTCCCGACATCATATCCCTTTAATTTTATTCTCTGTAATAACCAGAATCTACTGATTGTTGAGGTGCAGGATTTTGTTGAAGTTGATTTGTAACAACAACAGGAGATCCCCAGCCAACATGAAAGTAACAACCAGAAAAAAACAGTAGAGAAAAAGCAACTAAAATCAGAGACTTAAACATTAAATATTCTCAATAAGTTTAGGAGATAAAATATAACCGTATTCGTTACCAGATAATATTTTATTCCATTTTCCAGCATCTAGTTTAACTTCCATTGTGATTTCATATAATCCATTATTATAAGTCTCATCAACAATTTCAGCATTTTTAATAACAGCTAATAATCTTGTTTTTACGATAGAACTTCTTGATGCCATATCTCGAATAGTATCTTTTGCATCTACTCTGATACCATACATTTTCTCACCGAGTTGTCTATAAGCATCAACAACGGCTGCTCGTTTTGCAAGAGCTAGAGCTTGAGCTGGTGATGTTGTATTTGTTGGAGCAACACCTAAGCCTTTAGCCGAGATAGTCATGACTTTTTGACTTCTTAAAATAGGAGAATTCGGGATTATATCCTCGCTTAAAAATTCTTCTTGTTGGTTCTCTTTTTTCTTAACAACAGGTTTTGTCTCTTTTTTAGTAGCACAACCTGTAGAAAAAACAAGTGAAAGAGCAATTAACATTGGCGAAAATAGTAGTAGCTTTTTCACGGTAGCCTCCTTTGAGTTAAAATATAATTTTGCCATTTAAAAAATTTATAGCAACTATTAGTAATATCGGAACTTAGCTTAACTTATTTACCAAATTGTCAAAATTATTAGCTGAATCAATATGATTATAAATTAAATGTAATGTTCCTGTTTTTACAAGTTTTAACAATTCTTCATCAGATAATTTGTTTAATTTTTCTCGATCAATTTGCCATAAGCCATTAATTTTATGATCTCTTTCTCCATTTTTACCAAAAGTAATATCAACTTGAACTAATAAACTTAATTCTTTTGCGACATTTAACATTTGTTGGGTTCGATTAATAGCTACAAATGTTTCTTCAGCAAATTTCATAACTCGATTTCCAAAATCTGAAAGTGATAAATCATCTTTAAAAAATCGTTCTCCGTTATATTCGTTAATGCCTTCATAATCAGCATCATAAGCAATCGAAACAGTTGTTGATTCACCGCTATTATCAGCTTTTGAAAAAACAAACGGATATAATCTAATCATAGCTGGAATATATCGATTTCCGCTCCATTCACCGCTTTTATTTACAAAAAGATTTGTTTCGCTTTTTGCTCCAATAAGTGCAATCGGTGTAAAGAGATCGCCATCTTTTACAAAAAAGACTGGATAATGCTTACTTGCTTCGGCAATTTCAAGATAATTAACAGCAATTGCTCCAAGATTTCTTGAATGTTTATAATTTTTTAACGGTGAGAATTTAATATCTCGATTGTTTTTTGATAATAAAACAGGTTTTCTGAACATTTTTTCGATCATTATTTTTTGTCGCTTTCTGCAACTGGAACAGTTGGCAAAGTTGAAGGAAGTAAAGTTGGAGCTGGTGTTGATTTGAATTCAACAAATTCAGGAGCATTAATAAATTTTGATAATTCGCTATTTACTAAAATAGTTTTTTGTGTTTCGCCAAGTTTAAAATCAACTTTATATAATTGATGAAAACCTTCAGCTAAAGTAACTTTTACACCAGTTATAGTTTTGCCAAACTTAGTTATCAAAGCTTTAGTCGTATCAAGAACTGATGGCATATTTAAATCATTTTTACATTGAATAAAATCAACTTCCATTGGAGGTGGTAAAAAAACGATCATCTGTGGAAGTGAATTACAACTTGTTGGATAAGTTTTTGGTGCTTTTGTTCCAAACGATGGAGGCATTGGAGGCATATCATTACCTGCAAACATTGAACCTGTTGTTAAAGAAAATACAGCAATAGCTGAAACAATTTTTTTCATAAAATACTCCTATTTATTTAGCATTAATTAACATTGTTGGTGGAACTGGAGGCATATCGCCTATACCGTTTTGACTTTCTGCTTCTGTTGGTAATCTATAAGAATCTTTACTTCTTTCGTCGTAAGGAACTAGATCAACTGGAACAGGTGGCATTGGATATTTTGCCATAGCTTTTTGAATTTCAGCTTCAACCTCTTCGTCTGTTAAAATTTTTTGAGAACTTGATTCTCGATTTTGATTTTGTTCAGCCTGTTCTTCTGTTTGTTCAGAATCATTTTTATTTTCTGAACTTTCTGTTTCAACTGCTTTTTCTTCAAAATCTGAATCTGACTTTTCAATTTGTTTAGAACTTTTTGAATTAATTATTGAAGCTGGAATTTGTGGTGGAAAATCGTGTTTTGAATCAATTTCTTTATTTTTATAATTAGATTCATTTTGTTTAACTTCAGGAATCGATATATTTTCTCGATTTGATGAGGTCGGAATATCGTTGTCGCTATTGTTTTGAACAACTAAAAAAATACCACCGACAATCAAAAGAGAAGCTGTTGCTATAATTGGCATACTCATAGACAATATACCTCATCTTCACAAGGTAAGTTAGGCATACTAGCAGATGGATTATCACTTAATTCAGGTTCAAATCCGCATAATTGACTATTTTGACCTTGCTGACAGTCTTCATTATAAAGATCAAAATTTGGATTTTTTGCTCGTTTTTGTTCGACGGTTATACTTGTGTTATTATCAACAATTGTAATTGTTCCGCTATCACTTCCACAACCAATAAACACAAAACCAACGGCAATTACTAAAATATTTTTTTTCATCAATCTCCTATTTATTTAAACATTCATCAGACGGAATCATTGGCGGAAGAGATCCTGTATTATTTGTTGAACAATTTGTTGTTTGTGCAGTTTCAGCTTTTTGAATTTCAGCCGTATATTGAGTTAAACCTTCTTTAAGTTTATCTCGTTCAATAGCTTCAATTTGATTAATAGCTTCCTCTTTTTCAGCAGTTGAAAGATTTGAATTTGTAATTGTAGTTTTGACATCAGAAATAATATCCATAACATCATCTAAAATTTCAGATGAAACAATAGGTTTTGTTGTTAAATTAGTTTCTAAATTATCAATTTTAGTTTGAGTAGATTCAGACAAAGTAACATTTTTATCAGTGGCTACATCTTCTACTTTATCAATTCCATCTTTTATACCGTCTGGTGTAAGTGATGTATCTTCAAGAGCCTTATCATAACTATCAGAACAACCGCTAAAAATAATCATCGACGAAGTTGCAATAGTTATAAAAAAATTTCTCATTTATAAATTACCTTGATTTTTAATTGAAGATCGCCTCGTTTGCCGAGATCAATATTCATATTTTTATCACCAATAGTTTCTTTTATTTTTGCAATATTGACACCATTAACTTTACTTGCATTAAAAACTAAATCAAGTTCTTTAAATTTATCTTGACCTTCTTTAATTAAATTAATAATATCAGTAAATTTAATTTCTTCAACTTTATTAAGATCATTTTCGTTAATTGCACGATCTAAAAGTTGAATAGAACTTTCCATAATACCTTTACTCATCGTGTATGACAATCCTATTGGTGAATACTCAAAAGATTTTTTAAGAAAATGTTTAATTTTCTCACCTAATTTTTTTTCTGGAACGACATTGCCAGTTGAATCAACGATTGTTGAAACACCTGTATCGAGATCAATTTCTGCTCGTTCCAATTTCGATTCATGTTCTTCGATACTCATAAAACCTCCATTATATTTTATATATTTTACATGAGAATTTTCATTGGAATAACAAGATTTTGAGGAACTACAAATCTTTTACCTGATAGCAAGACATTTGATATTGCATCAATCCAATAACGACTAGCTGAAATCTCTGAAATCTCAATGTAATAGAGATCATCGTCATCTTTCCAAAATTTATAATTTAAAATTTTTATCATGACCTCATCGGATTCACCTTTTAAATAAACAGATAAATTTATAGACTTAGTTTTAGTATCAAATTTTAAGTCTTTAATTTCACCAAATTTTTTTATAAAAACATTAAAAGCATTTTTAATAATAGTTGATTGAGCCGAATCTTTGCCTGAAATAATTGTTTCTGTTGCAATATCTAAACTGTGAGAAACAGCTTCATTTGCAATATTTTTAAATTCAGAAGTTGCTTTATCTAAAAATTTTTTAAACATATTTATAAATCTGCCTCTAATTTGTGAATTAAAATTCTAGCGAGTTTAAGTGCTTTCGTTCGATGAGAATATTCTTCTTTGATATTTTCTGGCAAAACACCTAAAGTATCGATTTCGCCATTAGGAACGAAACATGGATCATAACCAAAACCGCCATTGCCAATTTTTTGATTTATAACTTTGCCATGCATCCAACCGTGAGTTGTAAAAATTTCACCTTTTGGCGAAACAATCGAAATACATGCCGTATAAAAAGCTCGACTTTCTTTAATATTTAATTTATTTAATTCAGAAATTAATTTATCGAGATTTTGTGATGAGGTAGCACCAATTCCTGCAAAACGAGCTGAATAAATATTTGGTTCCCAATTTAAAGCTTCAACGGAAATACCGCTGTCATCAGACAAAACGATTTCAAAAATATTATTTTTAACAAGAGCTTCATAAACGGCTTTTGCTTTAATAATCGAATTTTCTTTAAATGTCGAACCAGTTTCATCGATTTCGAAACTATCTATTAAATCAGAATATGGAACTACTTCTAAATTTAAATCTCGATAAAAATTTTGAATTTCTGCGACTTTGCCAATATTAGAAGTTGCAAGAACAATTTTATTTTTTTTAATCATAATGCAATCGCTAATAATTTTTTATATTTTTCTGGAACTTCAATTCGATTAATTTTTAAATAACTTTCAATCATGACATTAAGCCATTCGCGATTTGTGTGTAATTTTTTAAACTGAAGAAAAGTTTTTCCGTCATCTTCGACAATTTTATATTCACCAATATCGATTTGAACGATATTTGATTCACCTTTGAGCATCATTTTAAGAGAAAGATTCTTTTTTTCGGAATCTATTTTTAAATCGATCATGAAATTATCCTGATTTTTTTTTAATTATAATCGAAAAAGAATAATTCGCTTCGTGTTTATTTTTTATCTTTCATTCGATCAGCTAATAATTGAGTTTTTCTCAAAGCTTCTTCTTTTGATAATATTTGAACATTCGAAAAATCATTTGTTCCACCGAGAGCAAGTGGCACAACATAGTCAATTACGACATCAGTCATTGAAGTTGGAATGCCATTTTTTGGCAATTGTAAAATTTTGCCAGTTAAATCGCTTTTTACAACTCCGCCGTGTTGTTTCATGTTTTCTGCAATTATCGAATTCATCTCATTTTTTGTTAATTCTTTGCCAACTTCAACAGCTTTATTCTGATTCATTAAACTTGAATAATTCAATTTATTATTCGAATAGCTATCAATTGCTGATTTCAAATCTAAAAGTGTCATTGCTTGTGGCGGAATTCCATGAACAACTGCAACGATAATAATTGCACCGATAATAATTTCAGTTGAATGATCTTTTGTAAAACTAACACTTTTTTCCCAATAAAGCGGAGCATTTTCTCGAACGGAATTAGCAACTCGTTTTGTAGCTTCCGATGTTTTATTCCAAGCTTCAGTAGAAACTTCAGCGGTTTTGTCAGCTACATTTTTTGAAGTTTCAGCTGTTTTATTCCAAGCTTCAGTTGAAACTTCAGTAGTTTTGTCAGCTACATTTTTCGATGTTTCACTTGTTTTATCCCAAGCTTCGCGACTTTTTTCTGAAGTTGTTTCAACAACATTATTTGAAATTTCAGAAGTTTTATCGATTGCATTTTTGCTTACTTCTTTTGTTGAATCAACGGCATTTTTTGAAAACTCAACTGTTTTATCAAAAGCTTCAGAAATTCCTGAAAACCAATCGGCTTTTAATTCTGTTTGAACTGTCGAAATTGTCGAAACAGTTGCCACTAAAATTAATTTCTTTTTCATATTATTTTTTCCTATATTTTAAAATTTAATCATTTCGATTTTTCGATTTTTAAATATTGCCATTTCGCGGTAACCGATTCGTTTTGCTTCTCGTTCGATTTGCTCGTGATAAAGTCCAACTTGATTTGGCGAATGTGCATCACTTCCAAAAGTAATTGGAATTTTAAAATCCCATGCCATTTCTATAATTTTCGGACTTGGATAAGGCTCTTTTACAGGTTTTCGATAACCAGACCCATTTATTTCGAGAACCATTCCAGATTTTGCAATTTTTCGTAATGTTGGTTCAGCGAGATCTTCGACTTGATTTTTCTTAGGTAAAAATTTAAACACTTTCATTAAGTCAAAATGTCCAACGATATTAAATAAGCCACTTTCTGCCATTTTGCCTATTTCGAAAAAATATCGTTCCCAAAGAAGATCAAGATCGATATGTTCATATTCGCCGATAAATTCAGGATTATCAAAACCCCATTCGTTTAAATAATGAACTGAACCGATGAGGTAATCTGTTTTGCTTTTTATAACTCGATCGTCGTGATATTTTGGCAAATAATCAACTTCGAGAGCTGAAAAAATTTCGATTTCATTTTTAAATTCTTCTTTTAATCGCTCGACCTCGTCGAAATAATTAATCATGTCATCAAAGCTCATTCGATAATCAGGATCAAAAGTCATAGGAGCATGATCGCTAAAACCAAAATGAGTGATGCCCATTTCGATTGCCTTTTTTATATATTCTCGCGGTTCGCCTTCAGCATGATTGCAAAGTGGTGTATGATTATGTAAATCAACACGAAATCGTTTATTAAAATTCATAAGTTACTCCGAAACTATAAATAGATTTGCTGTAATCAGTTGGAACATGATTAGAATCGTTAATAATATAATTAAATCTCAAGTCAGCTGATAAACCTGAAATAAATTCTTTTGAAAAGCCTATTTTTAAACTGTGAAATCTATCAAGACGACAGCCATCAGCTATTTTTAAATTATAATTTTTTAATGCTTCGTAATCATCATAAACAACATTTCTAAATAAATAACCAAAAGATAAATTAGTTTTTTCTAAAAAAGAATCGCTATAAGCTATATTAATCGTATTAATAATTTTATCAGTTAAATTAAAATTAGATATTTGGTTATTTTTACTATTTTCATGTTCAGTGCCATATTTTAAAAATAAAATTTTTTGTCCTTGTTTAATTGTTGAAGATAAGCCATATTCCCAAATGCTAGAATCTTGACTATTGGTTTTTTCATAATCTTTTTGTTTTAAATTAGTAAAAACATCAAAAATAATAGCTTTTACAAATTGTGTTTCGATATATCTCGAACCTTTTAAGCCAATTGAGTAAGAATCTAAAAGATGTTGGTTACTGTATTTAACTGATTCAAATCTTACGGGTAAGCCAAAACGATAACTTCCGTCTCGATAAAGTGGTGAAATATTAGCCGTGAAATATATCGTGTCATTTTCTGGTGTTTCGAAATAGTTTTGATTCATTCCTAAGATATTTGCCGATAAACCCCAACCGTCTGAAAAATCAAATTGAATACCTAAATTACCACTTTGAGATAAATATAAAGAATCTTTTTGATCTTCTGTTTTAACTAAAACTGTATTTGTTGTAACTTTGCCATTTAAATCAGATAAAAAATCAGTCATATTTTCGTTACTTGGAATCGAATTTACATTTGTTTCATAACCAATTTCAAGATTTGTCGAAATAGCCAAGTGGCTTTTTTTCATAGGTTTTTGACGACTAAAATTTAATAATTCATCGATTTTTCGTTTAACATTTTCTGGAGGATTGTTATCTAAAACTTCACGAAATATTTTTTCAGCACTTTGAAATTCACCAAGAGCTAAATGAGTTCGTCCAAGTTCTAATTTAACACGATTAACTGCGATGTCATCACGAGGATCAGTTTCGATTTCAACTCGTTCAAAAGCAATCAAAGCATCTTTGTAATTTCCAGATTCAAAAGCCGAACGACCGAGATAAAAATCTAAATCAGTTCGTTTTTCGCCATTTTGAGAAAGTCGTTTAAAAATTTTATACGATTCTTTCCATTTACTTTTATTAAATTTTTCAACCCCCTGATCAAAATCAGTTGTAGCCGATAATATTATAGGAAATATTGAAAACATAAAAATATACCGACTGCCACCTCTATTAAGGATCATAATTAGACTCCTATTGTTTAAAACTAGATCGAATTATATATTAGAGAGTGGTTTTTGATAGTGAAATATTAAATAGTTTAAGGAGTAAAAATGTTAGCGGATCTTTTAGCACTTGACAGAGCTTCAACAAAAAAAGTTGGAACTGGAACAAGTGAAATTTCAGGTTCTATTAATTCAGCAAAAAACATCGAGTCAAAATCTCAATTCTCGAAAATTTTATCATCGTTAGATGAAACTTCAAAATTTAAATCTAATTTAAAAGGTGCTGAAAATTTTCAATCACTTCAAGAGCTTTTTGAAGACGACAAAGAATTTTTAAAAGATGCAATTTCGCTTTTAACAAAAGGTGATTCGAATTCTAAAAATGGAAGTTTTCAAACAACAGTTAAAAAACAAAGTTCGAAATTAGAGCTTGAACAACAAAATAATCAAGATGTTATTTCGTCAAATCTAAACAAAGAAGCAATGTCGCTTTTTGGTTTAAATTTAGGCAATTTTAAAATTAGTAATGCAAGTGACGAAGCTTTTAAAGTTACGATTAATCAGGCAAAAGATTTTTTAAAAAATGAACTCAAAAAAATGTCAATTCCTGAAACTGAAATGCCTCAATCTCTTCGCGGACTTGTTGAACTTGCATCATCAAAAGGAATCGGAATTAAAGATGTAAAATATTCAGACAATAAAAATAATAATTTAATCGCTGTGCCGACAAATACGGATAACGATTTATCGAATAATTCGACAGATAATTTATTACGAAACCGAAGCATGGCTTTTATTTTAAAAGCTGGAATTACAGATCAAACTCCGCAAAATTTAACGGCTCAACAAAATCAACAAACATTAAATTTGTCAGCTGATAAATTAATTCAGCAAAATCAAACTTTTGATTTAAGTTCGGCTTTGCAAAATGTTGAAACTCAACCAGTTGGATTAAATCAACCAGTTAATAAAAATAATGGCAAAACTTCGACCTCATCGCTAAATTTAAATAAAGAAGTTTCATCGCTAACAGATATTCTTGCTGTCAAAAATGAAATTGGTGAATCGAAAGCTGTTAAAAATATTCAAAATACAGGAGCAATTGACAAAATTGCAAAATTCACAGGAATTGATGCACCGATTTTAAATTCGTTATTTAGCGAAGAAGAATTAAAAGATTTAGGAATTTCTGGTTTGTCAAGTTTAGATAAAACAGTTTCGTTAAGTTCGAATTCGACAGATAATTTATCAGGAATTGGTTTGGCTCAATCAAAAGATAATTTAGATTTAAAAATTGGTGAAGCTAAAACGATGACGAGACATTTGGCTCAAAATCTAAAAGAGCAAGTTGAAAACTATAAATCACCGTTTCAAAAATTATCTTTGACTTTAAATCCTGAACGATTAGGTGAAGTTGATGTCGATATAATCAAACGAGGCAACAGTGTAAAAATTACACTATCGAGTTCAACTCAAACAATTGGCATTCTTTCGGCTTATGCTCCTGAATTAAGAAATCAACTTGTTTCAGCTGGTTTGGAAAATCCAACTTTTAAATTTAATGAAGATGGACGAGGAAATAACAACGGCGATCGTCGAGAAGAACGAAAACAAAACCAAAATAAAAATGATGAAACTAGCAATATCTTCGAAATAAATCTTGAAGAAAATGTAGCTTAAAAATTAAAAGAAAATTTGATGAGGTATAAAAAATGGCAGTAGATACAACAAATGGTCAAGTTACCAGTGCTTATAGCAAAACTGGAACAACTGGACAAAATATCGGTGTTGATAAAAGTGTTCTCGGCAAAGATGACTTTTTAAAATTATTATTAGTCGAATTGCAAAATCAAGATCCAACAAGTCCGCAAGACACAGCGAAAATTCTTGAACAAACTTCTCAATTGGCAACTCTTGAGGCTTCTCAAAATACAAACGAATCTTTATCTAAATTAAGTTCAACAATTGGAAATAGCTCTTATTATTCGACAATTGGTTCAATTGGCAAAATGGCTGATAGTGGAGTTAGAACAGTTTCGCTAACAAATGGCAAAAGTATAGATTTAGATATTTATTTCTCCGAAAATGTTCAAAGTGGTCAAATTGAATTTGTAAATTCTCAAGGTGTTGCAGTTGAAACAATTCCGTTAAGTCAATATTCAAAAGGCATAAACAGTTTCTCGTGGGATGGCAAAGATCAATCTGGCAAACCATACGAAGATGGCAAATATACAGTTAATGTCTCATATACAAATTCTGAAGGTGCAACAAAATCAGCTGAATATGGAGTTTATCCAATTGAAAGTGTTCGATTTAATAACGGCACAGCAGAATTCAAAATGGGAAATAGCTATGTAGCTTTATCAGCAATCAAAGAAATTAAAAACTAATTTTATTAAAGGGCTATAAACATGACAAGCACATTTTATACATCTTTAACTGGTGTTCAAACTTTTCAACAAGGTATCGATGTTTGGGCTCACAATATTTCAAACTCGAATTTATCAGGTTATCGAGCAAAACGACCTGAATTTGCAAACTTATTTACTGATGTCGTTAATTCGATTCCGTCAAATACGATAACAAGTTCTCAAAAAGGTTTCGGAACAACATTATCAACTTCGCAAATTACAAAAGATCAAGGCTCGTTTTCAACAACAGATTCAACTTTTGACTTGGCACTTGACGGTAACGGTTGGTTTGGAATTTTAAACAAAGACGGCGACAAACTTTTTACTCGAAACGGTAATTTTAATTTCGATAAAAATCGATATTTAACAACTCAATCAGGCGGTTATGTTACTGGTCAAATGGCTGGAAATATTAACATGAGTGCTGATGCGACAAATAATACTTTAACTGGAGTTATTAGCGATATTCAATTTGGATCACCTGAATCTCAAACAAGATTACAATTACCAAACATGCTAACTTATCCGCAAGTTTTAACTTCAACTGTTTCCGTAGCTGGAAACTTAGGTTTATCAGGTGATAGCAAAACTTTTTCAACTGTTCTTGTTTCGCAAAATAACGACTCAAATAAATTATCTGTAACTTTTAACAAAGTTCAATCGGCTTCAGGAACAAATTCAACAGAAGATAAAAGTTCCGTTTGGGAATTCACAGCAACGATTACAGATCAAGATGGCAAAATTATTGATAAACAAAATGGCGGTTTAGCTTTTGATTCAACAGGTAGATTATTAACAGCTCAAAATCCGTCATTATCAAACGGTGGAGTTCCTGTTAAAATTAATTTCGGCGATAATAAAGCTGGAATCGTAGCAAACGATAGCGGAACAGAATCAGTTACTGTTTCAAAAGATGGAGTTCCTGAAGGTCAATTAAATCGTTATGGAATTTCTCAAGATGGTAATGTCGTTGCATTTTTTGACAATGGTTATAAATCTGTTGTTGCAAAAATTGGTGTTTATCATTTCCGAAATGAACAAGGTCTTCAAGATATCGGCGGAAGTTATTATGCTCAATCTGAAACAAGTGGCGATCCGATGTTTTATGTTGATGATGCAGGAAAATTAATCACGACTGAAGGTTTAGTTCTTGAAAGTACACTCGAAGAAACAAACATGAGCAATGCCGAAGCTTTATCAGAATTAATGATTATTCAACGAGCATTCGATGCAAGTTCTCGAGCTTTGAAAACTGGCGACGAAATGATCAAATTAGCTCTTCAAATGGATGCGAAATAATAAATTAACATGAAAAAAATCACAATAATTGGCAACGGAAATATGGCAAAAGCAATTATTTCTGGAATCGTCGGACATTTAGAAATCGAAGTTATCGGTCGAGATATTTCTAAATTAGAAAAACTTCAAAATGAATTTAACGGCAAAATAAATATAAATTTAATAAACGATAATTTTTCGATTGATGGCAAAAATATTTTATTAGCCGTTAAACCGCAAAATTTAAATTCTGTTTCAAAAAGCTTTCACGGTCGAGCAAGACGATTATTTTCTGTTCTTGCAGGAATTTCGATCGATAAACTAAAAGATTATATTTCAGCTGACGGTTATATTCGTGCAATGCCGAATTTATCAGCAATTTATGGGCAATCGATGACGGCTTTATTTGGCGATGAGGTCGCAACGGGCGAAGCAATATTTTTATTCGGACGAATCGGAAATATAATCGAATTGCAAAATGAAAGCGATATCGATATTGCAACAGCAATTGCAGGAAGCGGTCCAGCTTATTTATCGTTGGTTGCTGAAGCATTAACTGACGGCGGAGTAAAAAGCGGTTTAAAAAGAGCTGATTCTGAAAAATTAGTTGAAGGACTTTTTGCAGGTTTTGGCAAATTATTAACTAATCATTCAACTTTTGAAATAAAAAACATGGTTATGAGTCCAGCGGGAACAACGGCTTACGGATATAGTCGGCTTGAATCTGGAGCAGTTAGATCATCTTTTATCGAAACTATTGATATTGCAGTTAAACGAGCTAAAGAATTAGGCAATTTATCAAAATAAAAATATTTTTACTTTTCTCGGAATGGTCGACGACCATTCTATACGATTTTACAAAACAGTTTTCATCTTCCACTTTAATTTACTAAATTTACCGTTTATCTCAATTCCAAAATCACGACCCGATCAATGTCAATCATTAAATTTATTTGTCGATCCTAAAAAATAGATCGGAAACGATTTAATGAAATTTTATTTGTCAGCTTGGCAATATGGCTTACAATCAACATATTATTTAAGAAGCCAAGCTCCTGAAATAGTTGATCGAAATGACGAATGTTTAGTTTGTCAATAAAAACAAAATATAAAAATTAAGAAACGATCATAAATTAAAACTTGATCATTTCTGGAGTTAATGAAAATGAAAAAAACAACAGAACAGTTTATTAAAGATGCAAAACAAATTCATGGTGAGCGATATGATTATTCTAAAGTTGAATATTTACATGCTAGAACCAAAGTAAAAATCGTTTGTTATAAACATGGAGTATTTGAACAAACTCCAAATAGTCATTTGCAAGGTATTAATTGTCCATCTTGTGGAAAACATATAAAAACAACAGAACAGTTTCTTGAAGATGCAAAACAAATTCATGGTGATCTTTATGATTATTCTCAAGTTGAATATACGGGTAATAAAAACAAAGTAACTATTATTTGTTATATTCATGGTGAATTTCAACAAGTTCCAAATAATCATTCCAAAGGTCAAGGTTGTCCATCTTGTTTTGGAAATGCAAAAAAAACAACAGAACAGTTTCTTGAAGATGCAAAACAAATTCATGGTGATCGATATGACTATTCTCAAGTTAAATATACAGGATCTAAAAATAAAGTAAAAATTATTTGTTCTAAACATGGTGAATTTGAACAAAGTCCAGATATTCATTTAAGAGGTTCTGGTTGTTCATCGTGTGTTGGCAAAATAGTAAAAAAGCTTCTGGAATAGTTAGTTAAAAACAAACAGCTTTATATTTATTTTTACGGGATAGCCACAAGGCTATTCCTAGAAAAATATAGTGTTTCATACTAAAAATTAAAAATAATCTGCATAAGTTAAACAAAAAATTTCAATTAATTCATGAATTAATCTTTCATTGATGGATTCTGAAATAAATTCAGGGCGACGAAAAGTTTATTAAACTATCGATTTCATCTTCCATTTAATTTGACTAAATTTACCGTTTATCTCAATTCCAAAATCTCGACCAGATTCTGTTAATTTCCAAATTTTATTTTCTCGAACTTGAAAACCTTTATGCTCGAGCATTAAGTTAATTTCGACGGGACTTTTGTTGATCATTTTGCCTAATTCAGTTGGTAAGAAAAATTGATTTTCGAGATCAATTTTAAAAGTTTCGAGTGGCGAGAAGTTATGAAATTCTCTATAAAATTGATCAAGTCGAAATAAATCAATGGGATTAGCATTTCTTAAATTTGCTAGTAAATTTGTTGTTGCTGTGAAATTGTTATCGAGTTCGATAATTTTTTGTGTTGAATTTCCAATTTCTGGAAGTTGTAGGTTTTGAGTTTGTGGTGGTTGAACAGTTTGCGATTTTTGGTTTTGTAAGATTTCTCGCATTCGAAAGAATTCTTTCACAAGTTTAAATTTAAAATCAGTAACAATTTCATTGTTTCGAAAATAAGTAATTAATAAAGTTGATTGTGGTTCGTTGAGATAATAAGTTTTTTGTTCATTTTTAGCTCCAACAGAATTTTGCACAGTCTCCGTTTGAAACGGAAGGTGTCCGAAAAACTCGATTTTATGCAAATATTTGCCAATAAGCTCAACGACATTTTTCTGTTGAATTTGTGTATGTTCTGCGATTACACGATGAGAAATTCGCGGTTCATTTTCAATGAGTTCGATTATGTTTGTTATAATTTCCAGAGTTTATCCTTTGTATTAATTTGGTAAAACTCAAGAGGCGGGGAAGTGAGAAGTTCTGCCTCTTGCTTTAAACAAGATACTCAAATAAATATAAAACAAATCTTAAAAAGCATAGGACTTAAGACTAAGATATGCAAACTATATCAAAAAAAAGATCTACAATAATAATTGATGAGGCATTTAAACTTGATGCCCAAAAAATAGCAAAGAAAAAAGGGATAAATACTTTAACAACTTTGATTAATGTTTTACTTGCTGAATATATCGAAAAGAATAAAGAATTGCTCGAAAAAAGATAAGTTTAATTTCTCATCCCGAATTTATTTCGGGATCTAATTAATTTGAAAAGAAGACCAGTTTTTATTCAAGATGATTATATTTTATTGTTTTAATTTTTTATAAACTTCAGAATTGCAACCGCCACGACTTGCCATCAAATCATTTTCAAAAGCAAAATAGATACAGTTATAACTTAATTCACTTTGTAAAAGTTTATCTGGACAAGCTCTAAATTTATAATTTTCATGATGCATGTCGTTAGATTTCTTGGTTTTGAATTGATACCAACCAGAATCACGAGTTTCTGAATAATAATCAGAAGAATAAGTCTCCTCTAATTTTAGTTCTGTAACTGTTTCGATATCATTTTTTGTTGTTCCAATGTTAAAACTACATAGTAAATCTTTTGTATTTAACCAAGTTTTTTTAGTTGATCTATTTTAGAATCTGTTTTGCTATTTAATTGCATAATCAAAGCTTTTTTTCGTTCAAGTTCAGAACTATATTGAACAGCCTCTTGTGTCTGTTTTATTTCTTCTTGTTGATATTCAACTAGCTTTTCTTTCATCTGAATAACTTCATTTTTTCTAGCCTCGTTGATAATCTCTTGAGTAACAAGTTTCTGATTAATTTTTGCAACTTCTGAATTTTTTGAATTCAACTCCTGTTTCTGTTCTGCAAGAATTTTATTTAATCTTGCAACATCTTTTTCACTAGCTTTTGATTTTATCGCTTCTAAAATTAGTTGAGCTGTTTTCTGTTCATTTATTCGAACGGATGCTTTCATCCAATAATTTTTTCCGTCCCATTTTTCGTTGATAATTTCAAGTTTTGTGATTGATGATGAAATTGATTTAATTTCACTATTGATAGATCGATAAGAAACTCCATTAATATATTTTTTGTCTATATTTAAATAGCTTTCAATATGAGTGCCAACTTCTTCAGAAAGTAAAACTTTTAATTGAGTAATTGCTTTTTCTCGAGACGAATTTTTACTGTCATCTTCACTTGCTCGATAAGTATATTCTCTGATAAAAACTTTATCATTTTGTGAATATTTCACATCAGAATCTATTTTTGTATGTTCTATTGTTTCTAAGTTTTTACTTTGAGTTTCTATTGGTTGTTTTATTTGAGCTAATTTGTCTGCCTCTCCACAACCAATAAAAGTTAAACTCATTAAACTATTAATACTTAAAGCAAAAAATATCAATTTTGAATTTTTCTTCATTTTATTCAAAACTCCTTTTAGAAATTAATTCTCAAATTTTAACAAAACTGTTAAATCGTCATATCTAAAATATTGATATTGCAGTTAAACGAGTAAAGAATTAGGCAATTTACCTCATCATGAATTTATTATTAATATTTCGATGAGGTAAATTTTTTATTTAATTAAATTAAATATTTCATTAAAATTTATATCTTGTTGAATCTCGGAATATTTTAAATCATGGCTATTTTGTAAAACAGAACTCAAATCTTTCAAATCGATAATTAATAAATTAGAGACATATTTTATTAATTCTTTTTGATTAAACATGAATTTGCCTGAAATAATTTTGTTTTTAAAAGAAGCTGGTTCAATAGGATTATGTCCACCGATTCCATCTGTGAAACCGCCACCTAAAATAACGATATCGCTTTTTGCATAAATATCAATTAAAAGTCCGAATTTATCTATTAAAATAATATCTCCGTCAAAATTATTACTTTCAGAAAATCGATTAATTTTAAATCCAAATTTTTCAAAATCTTTAATTAAATTCCAGACCTCATCGAATCGTTCTTTGTGTCGAGGAACTAATATTAATTTTTTAGAATTTAAATGTTTAAAACTATTTAAAATAGCGATTTCATCACCTGAATGAGTTGAAGCACCAACGATAATTTCACGGTCTTTTTGAATATTTAAATTATTATTACTTATAGATTTTAATAATTTAACATTGCCGATAACTTTGATATTTTTAGCACCTAACGATAAAAATCGTTGTTGATCTTCGTAACTTTGAGCCAAGATTAAATCGATATTTTTAAAAATTTGAGAATATAAAAATTTGAATTTTAGATATTTAGGATAACTTCGTTCTGTGATTCGTCCAGATAAAAGAATAGTTTGTGAGTTTCGTTTTTTTTGTGTAGCAAATAATAAAAACCAAAGTTCAGCTTCGAAAACAATTAATTTAGAACTTGATATATTTAATAATGTTAAAAGTGGTTCAAATGGTAAAAATTTTCGTTCGATATTTAAATTTCCAGCTGAATTGTAACCTGCCTCTGTTGTTGTTGTAATTAATAAATTATTATTTATTTCACGAAACTTAGAGATAAACGGTTTTAAGCTATTAACTTCACCCAAAGAACAGGCATGAAACCATATGCCATTTGTTGTGTTTTTTAATGAAGGAATGTTTTTCCATAGCCAAAACCGTGCAGGAATTGATTTTGTATATTTTTTATGAAATTGTAAGAAAAAGATTAATGGTAAAAATAAAAGCCAAGCTAAAAAAGAGAGAAATATATATATATAATAAAACATCTCTGTAAAAAAAAATTATAATTTAGCTTGAAATTTTTGTCGTCCTTGAAAAGAATCTTCAAGATATAAAAGTCTTCCGCAGTTTGGACAAGTAACGATATCTTTGCTTTGAATAACTTCAAGATAAGCCTGATCGCTAAGTTTCATGAAACAACCTCGACAGGCTTTATTTACAACAGGAACAGCAGTTGTTTCTTTTGCCCATCGTCTAATTTTTCCATAAAGTGAAAATATTTTTTTCTCCATTGAATTAACAAGAAGTTCTCGTTCAGCATAAACTTTTTTTCGATTTTCTTGAATTGCAACGGTTTTACTGTTTAAAAAATTATTGTGTTGAGTTAATTTAAGTTCAATTTCTTGTAACTCACGATAACGATCATTAAGTATTATCGATTCTGAATCTTTGATTTCTTCAAGTTTGCTAATTTCACTATTTGATATATCGATTTGTCCTTTTATATATTTTTCTTGTTCAAGATTTGAAGAAATTTCACGGTCTCGTTTTAGCTCACCTGTTTTAGATTCATAAGATCTTAATTTATCACGATTAACAGAAATTTTAACTTCTTGTTCAGAAATTTTTTTAATAATTAGTGAAATATCGTTTTTAATTATGTCTATAGATTCTAATTTCTCGATTCGGTCAGATTCTAATTGTTGAGAAAGAACTTGCATTTGCTCAAGTTCAGGTTCAAAGCTAGAAATATAATTATCAATGTCAGATAATTCTATCATTTGTTTTAAATATTGATTCATATTTAGATCCTTTTTGCTATTATTTGGCATATGTTTTACTGTTTTGAAACTATGATTATATCAAATTTAAGGTAATCTTTATTTGATATAATGAATATAAAAAATATATGGAATAGATAATTGACATCAAAATATTTTTTAGGAATTTTATTAGTTTTTAGTATTTATTGGCTTTCAAGATTATATGAACCATTTTTATTAACGATATTAATCGCTACTTTATTTGCAATAGCAACCTCAACACTTTATAACTTTTTTGTTTTTATTTCTCGCTCTGAAACTATAGGAGCTTTTTTTTCAGCAACATTTTTAGCATTAATTTTCTTTGCACCAATAGGCTATTTTATATATGAAGCAGTTTTATTTGTAAAAAAAATAGATGTTTCAAAAATAGAATTAATAATTCCAACAACAAAAGATATTATCTCAATTTTGCCAACATATTTAGATTTTATAAAAAAAGATATAGAAGAATTTTTAATTTCGTTGAATTTACCGCAATTGGCAAAAGATTCAGTGAAATACATGTTAAAAATCGCAGGTGAAAGTGTGATATTTTTCAAAGATTCAATATTAATAATAATATTTTATTTTTTTATTCAATATTATAGAAATAAATTAGGTAGATATTTTCAAAGAATTATTCCGTTGCCAGTTCAAGATACAGTATCGTTGTTTAGAGAAATTTCAGTTGTTATGGGAACAGTGTTTTATTCAACAGCAGTTTCAGCAGCATTACAAGGCAGTCTATTTAGTTTAATAGTTGCTCAATATGATTATGATCCAATATTTTTTGGTATTTTATATGGCTTTGGTTCATTGATTCCAGTTGTTGGAGGAATTCTTGTTTGGTTACCTTTGGCTATTAATGAATTCGCATCGCATCAAGTAATGAACGGAATAGTAATAATTATTTATTCAATTGTTGTTATAGCATTTTTGGCTGATACGATTATAAAACCAATATTAATAAAATATATAAATAGTCATGTCATGAATAGTAAATTTCAAGTAAATGAACTATTAATATTTTTTGCAATGATTTCTGGAATGGCATCTTTTGGTTTTTGGGGTTTGATTCTTGGACCAGCAACAACAACACTTTTTTTATCATTAATTAAATTATACGAAAAGTTATATCAAATTAATCGTCAAAAAATAGCTGATTTTTCTTCGATATTTAATAAAAATTAAATTATTAAATAAAAAGTCTTTGATAGAATTCGGTTAAATTTTTTATTGGAGAAATCAATTGTCAAGAACATATTTATTTACTTCTGAATCAGTAACAGAAGGACACCCAGACAAAATGGCTGACCAAATCAGTGATGCAATACTCGATGATTTAATTAGCAAAGACAAAAAAGCACGAGTTGCTTGTGAAACACTTTTATCAAATGGCTTTTGTGTTGTTGCAGGAGAATTAAAAACTCATGCTTATGCACCAATGCAAGATATCGTTCGAAATGTCGTAAAAGAAATTGGTTACACAGATTCTGAATATGGTTTCGATTATAGAAGTGCAGCCGTTTTAAATGGCATTGGCGAACAATCTCCTGATATTAATATGGGAGTTGATAGAGCTGACGGCGAAATCGGAGCTGGTGATCAAGGTTTAATGTTTGGTTATGCATGTAAAGAAACACCGACACTTATGCCACTTCCTATTTATTTATGTCATCGAATCACTGAAAAACTTGCTGAAGTTCGAAAAAACGGAACAATTCCATATTTGCGACCAGATGGCAAATCTCAAATTACGATTAAATATATCGATGATAAACCTGTTTCTATCGAAACTGTCGTTGTTTCAACTCAACATGATCCAGATGTTTCTCAAGCTCAAATTCGTGAAGATGTAATTCGAGAAGTTATTCTTAAAGTTTTACCGCTTGATATGATTTCGCCAAATATTATTTATCATATAAATCCAACTGGAAAATTCGTTATCGGTGGCCCACAAGGCGATGCTGGTTTAACTGGTAGAAAAATTATCGTTGATACATACGGCGGAAGTTGTCCTCACGGTGGCGGTGCATTTTCTGGAAAAGATCCAACAAAAGTTGATAGAAGTGCTGCTTATATGGCTAGATATGTTGCAAAAAATATCGTCGCTTCGGGCATTGCTGAAAGAACAACTGTTCAACTTGCTTATGCAATTGGTGTCGTTGAACCTGTTTCTGTAAGTGTTAATACACACGGAACAAGTGAAATTCCAGAAGAAAAAATAGTTGAAGCTGTTAGATCTGTGTTTAGATTAACTCCAAAAGGCATTATCGAATCATTAGATTTATTAAGACCAATTTATCGAAAAACTGCATCTTATGGTCATTTTGGTCGAGAACTTCCTGAATTTACTTGGGAACGACGAGACAAAGTTGATGCACTTAGAAATTATTTAGGTTTATAAAAATATTATTTATCGTCCGTATTAATAACATGGACGATAAATTCGTTTATCGATTTATAAAAATAAAAAGATTAATCAACTATTTTCAACAATTTTAATTTCATCATCAGTTAAATCATAAAGTTTATAAACCATTTGATCTATTTCTTGATCTGTTTGACGAATTTGCTTTTGGAGTTTTAAAACTTCGTTTTTATCATTTTCAAAAAGGGCTTTCCAGTCATTTTTAAACTTTCGTTCCGCTAATTTATCAGCAAATTTGATTTTTTTGGTTTTTGTGAATTCGATTACAAACTCGTCAAATTCCAAAGTTTCAAAATTTTCAAGTTTTTTAGTTAGTTTTTCTAAGCCTAATTCAGCATGAAAGTTTTGTTTTATGATTTGTAGCTTTTTATTTAATTCAAGCATCGAATCAGCTTTTTTGATAAACGGATCTTGTTGTTCTAAACTTTGGAGTTTTGGAAGTGGAAAAGGTTCGACCTGACTTGTTGTAAATGTAAAATATCCACCTCTAAATTCTGTGCTTGTATTTTTGATAAAAAACCAAAATAAAGAAGAATTTAAAATTGCCAAATAAAATTTATAATCTTCTAGCAATTCATCTTTTTTGATAAAGCTATAACATTTTGTATTGTGATAAAAAACTCCATTTTCAATAGTCATGTTTGTATAATTACCCATATATGAAGTTACAATTTTGAATTTTTCAACTCCATCTAATCCTTGTTTTCTGCCAAATAAAAACCATTCTTTTGGATTGTCAAATCTTCCTTTTTCTCTCCCTCTCAAAAACTCTTCATTAGCTTTGAGATATTCGTAACCATTTGGAAAATTATCTTTTATATACTCTTCACTCATAGGTTTTGCTTTACCATTTTCTATCAAATATGGAAAAATCACAAAATAGCGATTTTGAAGATTTGCATATCGACTAATATCTTCGCCTTTAAGAATAGGTTTTAAAAGTCCATTTTCAACTTCGACAACTTTATCAAGTGATTTTGAATAAAGCCCTTCTTTTGTTTGCAACAATAAATAAATATCGTCGCCACTTGTTTGAAGTCCTGTAAAAATTTTTGCAAAAACATCTTTAACTTTTAAAGGCTGTTTGTTTATTTTTTCTAAAACTTTCGCTGTGTCATTATTTGATAAATTCCATTTATTACTTGATAATTTTTCATAACTTATAGAGTCATACTCAAATTTATTAAATAAATCTTTTGGACTAATTGCTTTGAAATTTAATTTTTCGTTATTGTGTGAAAGTGTGATAATACAAGTGTAAGTCGAAGCCTCTTCAAAAACCAAATTCGAACCAAAATGAAGCAAACTTTCAACGGCTTTATTTTCAGCCAAAAATCCTCTTATGCCACTTCCAAAATCAGATATTAAAAACTTATGAGGCAAAATATAGCTAAGTT
>JASKOM010000003.1 GCA_030152305.1 Campylobacterota bacterium | reverse complement strand
ATTTTTTAAATTTTCCGTTCGATGTGCCAAGTTTTTAATAGCTTGACGATAGTCGGTAAAAGATGGATAAATCATATCAGTATCTTTATTTAAAATGTTTGTCCGAAATAATAACAGAATTTGATTAGTTTATCGTTGCACGGAATGACACGATCTTGTCATCCCGAATTCATTTGTGTAAGTTGTGTTTTATTTAGATTTTACTTAAAGTTTGATAAACGACAATATTCCAAATAATGAAAATAAACCAATTATCGAATAACCAACTGAAATATCAAAAATCAAGGCGATTAAAATTGCCAAAATGCCAATTGGTAAGCCAATAATTAACGAATGAATTATTCGATCGCTTTTTAATAAATTCAATGCCAAAATTGGCGGAGCAATTAAAATCGCAAACACGACAAAAACTCCAGCAATTTTTACAGAAATAGAAACAACGATTCCAAATAATAAAAAAAATAAAATATCTCGCCACCGTTTATTTATTCGATCTTTTGATATCAACCAAATAGCAATAATTATTAAATATAAAAACGAGCTTTTAATAACATCGTTTATCGAGAAAAATAAAATATCTCTAGCCATTAATTTTAATAGGCTTTCATTTCCGTGCGGTGCGAAATATAAAATATAATTAATTAACGAAATTCCAAAAGCATATAAAAGTGCGATAAAAACTTCTCGATGTTGTTTATGTTCTGTTAAAGAAATTAAAAGTCCAGTTATAACTGCAAATAACAAACCGAAAAGAGTCGTATTTAAATTAAATAGCATTGCAAAAGCGACTCCGACACTTGCCATTTGACCAATTGCCAAATCCGTAAAAATTATTCCCCGTTTCACAACCTCCACACCAAAAACCGAATGAGTGGAGATCAAAACTGCAAGAAGAACTGAACTTGTTAATAAAATTTCAAGATCTATCATTTTGCGGGTGAAATTTATTTTGTTTTGATCAAAACGAAAGCTTCAGAAATATGATTAAATAAATCAAAAATATTTTCGCCGTTTGCAAAATTCACATCGTGCGGAACAATTTTATACGGAATTCCGCTCTCTTTTGAAAGAAATTCAGCTCCATCTTTCGAATGATATAAATCAGTCATGATTAAATTTATTTTTTCATTTTTGATTTTTATCAACAAATTTGAAATATCTCCCATTGATGGCGAAACTCCAGCGATTGGTTCAATTGTTGCGATTAACTCAATTTCGAAATATCTTAAAAAATAGTCATAAACTCGATGATACGAAACCGTTTTTAACTTTTTAAATTCGTTCATTTTATTTGCTAATTCAATTTTAAATTTTTGCCATTTCGAAATAAAATTTAAATAATTCGAATTATATTTATCGCTATTTTTATCATCAAGTTCGATTAATTTTTTCAAAATTGCTTCAGCTATTTTATCGATATTTGTCGGCGAAAGATGAAAATGTGGATTTCCATGAGCATGAACATCTCCATTTTTTCGAGAAAGCTCTGAACTGTCAGAATGAACATCGATTAAATCAACTCGTTTTGATAAATTCAAATAGCCTTTTCCTCCGATAATTATTTCTCGATTTCCTGATCTTCGTTGAAGTGGCATTAACCAACTGTCTTCTAATTCAGCACCATTTTTTATTAATAAATCAGCATTTCGTAGTTTTGAAATAAAAGAAGGTTTTGGTGTGATGAGGTGCGGATCACTTTCTGAAGATGCCAAAGTCGTTATTTCGACCTCATCGCCACCGATCTCTTTCGTAATCGCGGAAATATAACCATAAGTCGTTACGATTTCGAGTTTGCCAAATAAAAATATTGGCAAAAAAATAAAAAGATATTTTTTCATGATTTATTAAAACTCGTGAGCTGGATGAGCACCAATTGCAAAGTTATACGAAAAAATAAATTCGCTAAATTCGTCATTAATCGATTGCGAGTTATTCAAAGCTCTATTTGAGTTAAATTGCAGTTTGAAACTAGCAAATTCTGAAGTTGAATATTGCAAAATTGCTGACATGACTTTTTGATCATCGCGAGTTGTTTTTTTAATTCCGCCGACCTCTTTTGAATTATCTGAAATTTCAGAATAGCGAACTCCTAAACCCCAATTTTGATCATGTTTATAAAAAAGCTGTGAATAATAACCAGATTGATCAAATTCAGCACTATTTTTCGAAAAATTGCCGTCGGCTTTTTGATTAAAAATATCACCAGATCTCGAACGAGATAAATATTCGCTTTGCCAAATTAAGCTTGAATAACTAGAAAATTCATATTTCATCGTTAAGTCAAGTCCGATAATTTTTGCTGTTGTATCGATCGCATGGGCATTTGTTTCACTTAAATGATTAATTCGAGAAATTCCATTTAAATACGAAACACCGCCTAAAAATGTTGCCTTGCCAAAATCAGCTGAACTTTTTAATGAAATCATAATAGCTGGTTTATCGCTTTGTTCGATAATTCCAGAATTGCCAAGATCCAATTCGCTTTTATCGAGTGATTCTTCGTTTTCGCCTTTGAGAACTTCAAAATTAATCGTTGTGAAAAATTTAACAGGCAAAAGATAAGATAAATAAACCCCTTTTTCTAAAAGATTATGCGAACCAAAAAGTGCCGAATAAATTAACGGCGAATCGTTAAATTGCCATTCGTGAGCATGTTGCGAATTTAGGCGACCAAATGAGCTATAAAATTTACCCAATTTTAATTCTAAACCAGTTGGAAATCTTAGCGATCGAACATAAAGCTCTTCGATTTCAAAGCTGTTTTCAGAAAGATGAAAAATCGAATTTAAAGTCCAAAATGGATCGACATCAGATGTTATACCAAATTCTGCATAATTTAAATTAAATCCGCGGTTTCTGATCGAATGTTCGTGATCGTGTTCAGCTTCGTCAGTTTCGCTATGTGCATGACCAAAACCGTCAAGATATAAACCTTCATATTTTTCGTCGTCGATTGATCGAATTGTGTAACCGCCGTCAAAAATAAAAGATGTTTCGATTAGCGATTTTGTATCGTTGTGTTTGTGTTCTTCGCTAATTAATTGTTGTGTTGTTGTTAAAGCCAAAATTGTGCTAACAGAAAAAAGTGAATAGTTAATTTTTTTCAAAATAGATCCTCTGATTATAAATAAATAATTTTTTTATGATTCGAGAGCAAAAGCTCGACGAGTGCTAAAAGTTTTAAATTTGTTGAGAAGCTATTTTGAAAGGTGGAGCAGTTGAAAAATATCCAGTTTGAAGATAAAAAACGATAATTTGATTCTGTTTATAACTAATTTCCGAATGTTTGTAAAAATTATTATATAAATATTGATGAGGTAAAAAATCAAACGGCTGTTTTGCAAAAAATGTAATTTGACAGCTATTTTTATCGTCTTCAAGATTATTATCATCATTCGAATTAGAATGTGAATGAATTAACGAGTGAAAAGAATCTTCTAAATTTGCAATCGAAAAAACGATTATTAAAATGATATTTATAAATTTCAAATTTAGAAGCATTTTTATATTTTATATTAAAATATTAATGTTATTTTTATAAACCGCTATCTCGAGAATATAAAAAATCGTGTCCAAAAGTTCTATTTGTTAATTTGGCAATAACTGGAGTTGTT
This sequence comes from Campylobacterota bacterium, assembly GCA_030152305.1. Taxonomy (GTDB): domain Bacteria; phylum Campylobacterota; class Campylobacteria; order Campylobacterales; family Thiovulaceae; genus Thiovulum_C. The sequence continues at coordinate 220,300 of JASKOM010000003.1, read as the reverse complement.
CGTTTAAATTGGTTTTTATAAATTCGTGAAATTAATTTTTTTACAAGAACCTCATCGCCAACAACTTCGATTATCTTTTCGATTTTCCATCGTTCTTCGACATATAATTTATAAATTTTGTCAATTTGATAATAACTTGCCCCAATTTCTGATTCGTCACTTTGACCTTCGAATAAATCAGCTGAAGGTGGTTTTGAAATTATCGATTCTGGAATATTTAAATATTTTGCAAATTCGAATAAATCGCTTTTATATAAATCGCCAATCGGATTTATCGCACTTGCCAAATCTCCAAAAATCGTGCCATAACCTAATAATATTTCGCTTTTATTACTTGTTCCGATAACTAAAGCCTCTTCACGAGCTGAAATATCATAAAGTGTTGCCATTCGCATTCTTGCCATGAAATTTCCACGACTAATATTCGAACTATATAAATTTTTCGAATCATAAACATCGATATATTCACCAATCGAAATTAATTCATGCCGAATCGAAAATTTATTTATTAATTCATAGGCATCTTTTAAACTATTTGCTGATGAACTATGAGTTGGCAACATAACAGCTAAAAATCGATCGCCGAAAGCTTTTTGTGCAAGAACTGAAACAATTGCCGAATCTAAGCCACCACTTAAACCAACAACTGCTCCACGAAGTCCAGTTTTATAAACTTCATCTTTTAAAAATTCGATTAGAAATTTTTCGATTAATTTCCAATTTTCAATTTTTAATTTATCAGTCATTAATTTTCAAAACCGTCTTCATCATATTCTGAAACATCAATTTCATCTAATCTAATCGATAAAATATGTTTTTCGATTACGATAACAGTAAATTCACCGACAAATATTTTAACATCACCGACACGACCGATAACATCGACAACGCGTTTTCGACCTAATTTTTGACGAGATTTTGCTTTAAACACGACGATGTCATTTTGTCTCACAGGAGTTAAAAAATTAACAACTGCACCAATTGAAAAACCGTATCGTTCATTAACGGCTGCCGTTGCTGCGAGACTGGCACCAGAAAAAATAAAACCATTATGAATTAACCCATTTTCATCAACCGACATTTCAGGTGAAATTTCAAGATGAACTTCAGCAAAATGTTCTTTTAATTTTTCTACTTTGCCACTAAATTTAATATCAATCGTTTTATGAGTTTGAAGAACAATATTATCTTTTGCATGATGTTCTTCTTCCTCTTCGCTTCCTTTTTGTAGCATTTTTATCATTTTATTTATATCCCCCAAATCGAAATAAAAAAATGTCCGTCTATTCCTTCTTGAGAAACAGTCATTTTCAATGTATCGATATTTACGATTAACTTTCCACTTTCTAAACGATCCATAAATTTAATAATATTTATAAATTTTGATTTTGTTTTCAGTTCTATTTTTAAACGAACATCAAATTTTTCTTTACTATTTTCTAAGAACTGATTTTTAATTAATAAAATTTCGACACCACTATCACTTGCTATTTTTGACAAAGAATTTAAAAATTGTGTCCAACTTTCTTTTGAATAAATAACTTCTGACAACGAAGAAATTTTTGAAGAAACGATATCTCGTTGAGATTTTAATATTTCAATTTTTTCTTTTGTATTAATTAAATCTGATTTTAATTTTTCTACTTCGAAATCATCATGAAACATTAAATAATCTCGCATTTCTCGAATCTCTTTATACAGATTTTTATCTATTTTTGTTACTTCATCTAATTTTATTTGAGAGTCTTCAAATAAAAATTTATATGATAAAAAAAACATTCCTCCAATGAGCATAACATATAAATATATCAGCTCTTTTTTTGAGAGTTTGCTTAAAGCAGTATCTAATATACTTAAAATCAATATTTATTCTTTAAGCTATTAATGTAAAAATTTACCTTCAGCGATGAGGTGAGCTTCCATTTGCTCAATTTCTCGAGGTGCAGAAATAACGACTTCATTATCTGGAATAAAATTCGAAGAATTATCTCGATCAGGATAGGCGACATTATTTAAAATAACTTTTAAAGTTTCTAATCGTGCTTTATGTTTGTCATCAGATCTTATAATAGTCCATGGAGTATCATGAGAATGACTTCGTTTTAGCATTTCATATTTCATTTCTGTGAAAGAATCCCATTTATCTTGAGCTTGTAAATCAACTTCACTTAATTTCCATTGTCGTAACGGATCAGTTTTGCGACGATCAAATCTTCTTTTTTGTTCAGCCTTTGTAACAGAAAAATATAATTTTATTAAAATAATGCCTTGATTAACTAGATCTTTTTCAAAACTAGAAACAGCTGAAATAAAATTTTCATATTGTTCTTCAGAACAGAAACCAAAAACAGGTTCAACCATAGCTCGGTTATACCAACTTCTATCAAATAAAACGATTTCACCTTTATGTGGAAAATGCTTAACATATCGTTGATAATACCATTGAGTTCGTTCTTCTTCAGTTGGTTTGCCAAGAGCAACAACTCGATAATGCTTTTCGTTCATATATCTTGTTACTCGTCGCATTGTTCCACCTTTACCAGCAGCATCACGACCTTCAAATAAAATAATTATTTTTTGAGATTTGTCTTCGATATGTTTTTGTAGTTTAATTAATTCAGCCTGATATGGCTTTAATTCACGAATTTCTCGTAACTTTTTGTTTGCTTTTGATTCTCGTTTTAAAAACTTACCTTCAATTTCTTCAAGTTGTGAATATCTATCAAGTAAATCTAAAAGCTTAATTTTTTTTCCACGATAAAATATATTTTCTGGATTTTTTAATAACTCTTCATTTTGTTTTTCTGAACTCATAAACAGCTCCATCTTTTATTGTTATTTTACCTATATTAAAATATCAAGACTCTAAAATTATCAAAATATTAATTTATAATTTTTATTTAATTATCAACCAACGAATTAATTTAATTAAATACCAAGATAAAGCTTTATAAATTTTTTCACCGTTGTCTATTTTTATTAGCATTTCTTCAGTATAAGCTCTGAAAGTTTGTTTTGACGAAATTCCACCTAATCTAAAAAATGCAATTGGTTCAGCTAAATATATTTTTTTCAAATTTAATATATTAAAAGCTCGATAAATAAAATCGTAATCACTAGAAATTCGATATTGAAGTTTATATAAACCTGTTTTTTTAAGATAAGTTTCTCGACGAACAAACATTGACGGATGAGCAGCAAATGAATTAAGTTTTATATATTTCTCGTTCCAGCCTTTAATTCGCAAATCGCCATCTCGTAATAAATCTCCAAAAAATAATTCGATATCTTTATTTGATGAAAAAGCATTAATAACTTTCTGAAAAGCATCGGGATAATAAAAATCATCTGAATTAATCATTCCAATTATTTCGCCTGTTGTTGCAGAAATTCCGCGATTCATGGCATGATATAAACCGTAATCTTTTTCGCTAATCCAATAATCTATTTTATTTTCATATTTTTTGATAATATCAAGTGTGCCATCAGTTGATCCGCCATCGATAATTATATATTCTATATTTTCGTAACTTTGAGTTATGACACTTTTGATAGTTTCTTCGAGATATTTTTCACCGTTAAAAATAACCGTAATAATCGAAATTAACGGCTTATTTTCATAACTTTTTTTGAATAAACCTTTTGTTCGTAATCCGCCTTCAGCTTGTCGTTCTGTGCAAATTGGCAAAAATAAAAAATTAGTAAATTTATTATTTTTATGATTAATTATTTCTTGTTTTTCTGTTGTAAGTAATTTATTATTGCTCATGTTTGTCTTTGTAAATAAAACTTTTTAATCGATAAATATATATTTTTTAATTTATCTTTTTGAAAATATAGCCTATTTATTGCTTCACTCATTTGATGAGGTTTATTTTCGTAATAAAAATATCATGAAAAACTTGATTAATAGAATCTATTTCATATTTAGTTAGTCGGATTGAAATTTATTCATTACTTCAAACTTTTAAAACATCTTCTTTTATATTAACTTTCTTTCTTAATATATAATTTAACAATGTTCTATTTTTATAAACAGATTTATTAAAGAAATAAATAGAATACAAATCACTGAATTCTAATTCAAAGTTTATTGTGTTGTAAATTAACTCTGTTTGATTTGCACTAACACTAAATTCAGTTAACTCAAGGGGTGTTTTGATGTATAAATATCCATCATCTTTAAGCCATGAATGAATTTTTATAAAAATAGTTTTGCGTTGTAGTTTATTAAAATATGCTATCCCAGAATTCCATACTATTACATCATAATGTTTATTTGTAAAATCTGATTTCAATAAATCACCATAAATAAAATTTATGTTATCTTTAGCATAATTACTTTTAGCATATTTTATAGCAGATAAATCAAAATCAATTGCATCTACTTGTTTTGCAATATCACTAAAAAATAAATATGTATAACTTCCATCTCCACAGCATAAATCTAATACATTGTTATCAGGTTTTATTAACATTCGACTTAATACCCCCCCTTCAACAAATTCGCATTTAGAAGGATTGTAAATCCATTCATACAAATTGATTTCATGTTTATAATAACTAGGTTGTTTATTACTAAAAGACCAATCATTAATATGTAATAATTTATTATACAAATAAATAAATCTTTTTGAAAAAGAATAGGCAGGTTTGATAACTAACAATATATTTTTTGTTACAAAATATCCTATTGATTTTATATGGCTTATGGTTAATTTATTCATATTTTTCCACAAATTTTTTGATAACTTCAACAACTTGAAGTATTTCTGAATAAGAAATATTATAGTAGATAGGTAATCGTAATAAACGATCACTTTCAGATGTTGTGTATACATCTTGTCCATTAAAAACGGAAAAATTACTACCAGCTATCGATGAATGTAATGGAACATAATGAAAGGCTGATTGAATATGATGTTTTTTTAGATATTCAATTAAGGCTGTTCTGACATCTAAATTTAACAATTTAATATAAAACATATGTGCATTATGTTTTATGTATATTGCATGTTTTTCAGGCAATGCAATTAATTTATTATTAACGAGTGATAATTCATCGTAATAAAATTTCCATTTATTTAAACGATCAAAATTGATATTTTGTGCTTGTTCTAATTGAGCATATAAATATGCGGCATTAATATCACTTGGTAAATAGCTACTACCTATATCAACCCATGAATATTTATCAACCATACCTCTGAAGAATTTACTTCGATTTGTACCTTTTTCTCTAATAATTTCAGCTCTGTCATAAAATCTAGAATCGTTAATAATTAATAAACCTCCCTCCCCTCCACTTGTATAATTTTTTGTCTCATGAAAACTGTATGCACCAAAATGTCCAATTGTTCCAAGATGTTTTCCTTTGTAAGTTGCCATCATGCCTTGAGCTGCATCCTCTACTACAAAAAGATTATATTTATTAGCAATATCCATGATTACATCCATTTCACATGAAACACCTGCATAATGAACAGGAACAATAACTTTTGTTTTTGTTGTAATAGCTTTTTCAATTTTAGTTTCATCGATATTCATCGTATCAGGTCTAATATCTACAAATACAATTTTTGCACCTCTTATAGCAAAAGCATTTGCAGTGCTAACAAAAGTATAACTTGGCATTATTACCTCATCACCACTACCAATATTTAACAATATTGCAATCATTTCTAATGCATGTGTGCAGGAAGTTGTTAGTAAAACTTTGGAATTCAACTTTTCTTCAAACCAAGTATGGCATTTTTTGGTAAAAAGACCATCACCTGATATTTTATTACTCTCAATAGCATTATTAATATAATTTAATTCATTACCAATAAATGTTGGCTTATTAAATGGAATAGACATTTTATTTTATCCTATAATTTTTTTATACAGTTCAATATATTTTTGTACTATTTTTTTACAATCAAATTTTGTTATCACAGTTGTTCTAGCATTATTAGATATTGCATCATAGTTTTTATTGTTTAAAACCCATTCTATACCTAATGCTAAATCATTATGGTCAAGAGGTTTAGCCAAATATCCATTATGCAGATGTTGAATCATATCAGAATTGCCACCTATATTAAAAGCAACAACTGGTACCCCACAAGACAAACTTTCTATAATAGTATTAGCTAAATTTTCTTGTATCGATGGAACTATAACAACATCAGCAATATTATTTAACAATACCAAAGAAGATTCATCTTTTAACGGTGGTATGAAATATGTTTCATACTTTATTTTTTCTAAAGTTTCTGGTTGACTTTTTCCTGCAATGACAACAATAGTATTATCAATATAATTTAATGTTTCCAAAGCTTGAAAAAGCTGTTTTGCACCTTTTCGAGGATCTCCAAGAACATTCATAGCTCCAAATAAAATGATTTTTTTATCTAAAGGAAGTTTAAATATAGATCGTGCCACTTTTTTATCTATATTACTAAATAAATTTGTATCAATACAATTGTGTATTGTAGAAACTTGATTTTGTTTAAATAATGTGCTATTTTTAGCACAATAACTAATCCAATTACTTACACCAACTGGAAAAATATTACATTGTTTAAATGTTCTTTGTTTGCGGATAAAAACAATATTGCTTAGGTTAAATAATTTATTTTTTTGTAAAACTTTACAGTTATTACAACTATTAACATATTCACCACATTCTTCATCATAATGACATCCTCCAGTAAAAGGCCACATATCCTGCATGTTCCAAACAATAGGAGCTTTTATTTTTTTTAAATCCTCTATTTTCAACATTCCGCCATTAATCCAATGTAAATGAACAATATCTGGATTTAAATTATTAATAATATCAACTGTGTTATTAAATCCAAGTAAAGCAGGACTAAATAATGTTTTAGTTCTATGCTTATAAAGTTTTGTAGGTAATTGGTCAATAGTTGGTCTAATCAAATTAATAAATTTTATGATTTTTGTTTTTGGACCAATAACTTTAAATTCGTCACTTAGTTTGTTTTGAACAACCATAATACTATCAATACCAGATTCAAGTAAGCTGACATGTAATCTATGAGCTGCAATAGCTGCTCCACCTGAAATATCTGATGTACTTAAAATAACTATTTTCATTCTTTTATCCATATAAAATCAAGTTTGTTTTTTATTTTATTGAATATTCGTGTAATAATGCTTTTCTTTAAAGACAAAAAATATTCAATGTGTTTTTGTCGAGCTATTTGAGATTCTATCATATTATTTGAGAATACTAAATTATAATTATTTGTAATATTAGTATAATATAAATTATTTTTATCGCAATGTGTGCCAGATCCATCATGACCTATATTATTTACAAAAGAAGTTTTAGGAAAAACAAATAATTTATTATTGATAAATATAGTTGCATACCAAAAAACTGCCCATGTATTTATTTTGCCTTGTTTATTGGCTAATACTTGAGACCAAAAGTCAATAGAATGATTAAAATTAAATTCTTTAATCATATGTTTATTAAAAGTATTAATTAGCATGTCTGTATCTTTAACAAAATATTTCCAAGCTCTATCCCAAGTTGCCCAACTCCAGCAATTTTCAGCTTTCATAAAGAAAATATCTTCCAATCCATTGATATTAATTGGATAGTTGTATCCTGTAATACCAAATATTTTTTCTGTATCTTGATACATCTCCAACGCCTCATTCATAAATCGTAAAAAATATGAACTTGTTACTAAATCATCTTCAAGAACAATAATTTTTCCATATTGATTAACTATTGATGTTACACCATCAATAATTGATTTTGCCAATCCCCAATTTGTTTCTCGTTCAATAATTGTTATTTTTTTAAAGCCACTAATTGATTTAATATAGCTTCGCACTTCTTGAACTTTATGTATAGCTTGTTCATTTTTTGGAGCATCAGAATAAATAAAAATCTCACTTTCATTTGCCAATTCATTTTGTTGTAATGCTTCAACTGTTTGCTGTGTGTGATGAGGTCTATTATAAACAAATAGAACAATAGGAGCGAGAGTCATTTTTTTTAAATTCCTTTAAAATGTTTCATTAGTTTGTAATGATTCAGATACTTTCTTTAACTTATCTAAATCAATAATTTCATCAACTAACTTTAAAATATCTTGATCGTGAGTTACAAAGATAATCATTTTATGTTTAAAATAATCTTTCAGATTTCTAACAACTTTTAATCTAGTTTCTATATCCAAAGCATTGACACTTTCATCTAAAATTAACACATCTGGATTTCTAATTACTGCTCTTGCTATATTTAATCTTTGTCTTTGTCCACCTGATAAATTAGTTCCTTTATAATAAAGTAACATATTTAGTTTTTCAGGAAATACATCAACAGTATTTTTTAAATCAACAATTTCTAAAGCTTTGAATATTTCTTCATCAGTGTAATTTTTATCTAAACATATATTATTTCTAATAGTGTCATTAAAAATAATAGATTCTTGACTAACATATAAAATTTTATTTTTTAAAGATTCTGAATTTATTAAATTTAAATTTATATTATTAATCAAAATTTCACCAGATGCAGGATTTTTAAATCCTGTTATTAAATCTAACAAAGTTGATTTACCACTACCTGTTTTACCAATAATTGCATAATGTTTTGATCTTTCGAATTTAAAATATAATTTATGAAATAAATAATCTTGATTATATGAAAAATCTATATTATCTAGTTTAATGACTTGAATATTGTTTTCAAGCACAACAGATTTAACAACAATATTTTCTTTTTGAATAAATTCAATAATATTATTAATATGTTTTATATCTCCTGCTATTTTGCTAATAATTTGCAACATATCTCCAATTGTTATTAACAATCTCATAATAACAAAAATCATTAATATTGTATGTGAAGCTGAATGAACATTATATTCGATACTTAAATAGATAAATATAAATATAAACAATATTACAACTGGCAAGACCTTATTTAATATACCAATAGTTGTTTGTTTAAAATTAACCATCTGATAAGTTTTCATATATTTATAATAAGCATTAGTTACGAAAGAAATAAGATTAAATGAGTTAATAACTTTTAACCCATTTATTCCGTCTATAAATATACTTGATGCCATTCTTCCATAATCTAAAGCAATGGAACTGTATTCTACATTTTTCTTCATAGTTTTTAATATTAATTGAAATGTGATTAATAATACTAAACCAATGATTAACAATAAATATCCATCTAAATATAATATAAAATAGAAATAAAATACAGTTAATATAATTGAAGAGATAAATCTTAATAACAAATGTAGTATTTCTGCAGTTTTTGAAGCATCATCTCCTGCCATACTAACATAATAGCCTATTTTATGTTGCTCAAACACACTAATAGGCAACTTGAATATAGTTTCAAATGCCTTTGTAGAAAGAAATAGTTGATACATTCTTACAATATAAACTTGATAAGATTCTACAATAAACATAGAAGTAAAGCGGATTATTAATAATCCAATTGCAATAAGAAAAGCAGTATGAATATCAGCAATATTAATTGAAAATAGTGTTAGATTGTTTGAAGAAATATTACTAAATATATTCATGCTAATTAATTCTAAGACTATGGATATTAATGATAAAGCTATCATATAGTATAAATTACTAAATGTTTTAAAAGCATGTTTGATAATAACAAATATTTTAGTCATTGGAAAAATATACCTGTTTTAAAAAAATTTCATTTTTAGTATCTAAGTTTAATACACTAAAAATAAACTTATTTTGCATTAAGTCAAACAGTTTAAATTTAACATTAAAATTTGCAATATTTACTTTCTGATTATTAAATTCAAATATAAGATTATTAATATTATTTATATAATACAATTCTAAATTAATATAATTCATTAAAAGCTGGTTGTGTGCAACAAGTATAAACTTTTTATTTATAATTTTTACATATTTATTAATATTAAATACATGTAATGAATAATCAAAACCTTCATAAAAATATGGAAAGTGTTGTTCATTATTACCGTACAATATACTTGGCATTAAACTTTCAAAATCTAATCTTTTTGAAATGATTTTAGCAGGAGATCCAGCTACAACAGTATACGGAAGAACATCTTTATTAACAAAACTATTTGCACCTATAATAGCACCCTTGCCTACAGTTACACCATTTACTATAACACTATTTTTACCAATCCATACATCATCTTCTATGATAATTTTTTTAATAGATTGTTTTAATTCATTAGCCCTTGCTAACATATCTTGATCTCGAATCAATAAAAAAGGTTTTTCTTTGAAATAATGGTATCCTGAAGATATATATACATTTTGACCTATTAAACAATTTGCACCTATTTCGATATGACCTAATAATATACTGTAATTTTGAACACTAGTATTATAGTTAACCACTATATGATCTGCTCCTATTTCTACATATTTGCCGATCCAAACTTTTGATTTTAATTCAAGTAATTTATTAATTATAATATCACTATAATCAGAGATGGTTATTTCTCTACTCTCAAGATATAAACTACCATTATTATTTATAGTAACATTCTCCCCAATATTGATTTGATATTTATATTTTAAATATAAGTATTTTAAAATGCTCTGTTTTGTAATTAATCTAAATATTTTTTTTAGTAGTTGCATAAACTTAATTTAAATCTTTTAAATAATATTCATAGATTTCAGGATATTTACTTATCATATCTCTTAAATTTGAGCTTAGAGTTTCTTTATTTACAACAGTATTATGTAGTTCAGCTCCAAATAGTGAATCACTATATTGAATTTGGAATAACAGTCTATCTCCTTTTTGCACAGGGTATCCTCTATGTAACCCTGATGTATCTTCGGCTATAATTGTGCCTCTAGGTGCTTCATATGTAATAACCCGTTCTTTGCCATAGTAATCTTCAACTTCTTTTTCAGATAAACGAGAATATCCTCGTTTCATAAATTGTTTTGGAATATTTCCGTTATGACTACCCGATATAAATTGATGAGCTCCATTTTCTTTTTTTGTATCTGTTAAATAGAAGAAAAATTTTAACCATTTAACACGATCCATATCAAAATGATACATTGTTGCAGCATCTGGATTTTCTTCTTTAAAATAAGATGTATGCCACCACATTCCTAAAACATCACTTTTTGGTTTGCAATTTAGATATTCTTGAGCAATAGCAATTAACGATAAATCAGCAAGTAAATCTTGTATTTCGCTGTTTTCTAACAAGTCTTTTACTAAAAAATCATACCGAATAGCTAAAGGTTTTTCTCGATCTATTTTTGTTTTTTGTCGATTAGTCCAACCTTTTACTGTGTTATCATCATTTTCAATAGGTCTAACCAATGCCTCAGTTTCCATAGCAAACTTCATCAAACTATTACAAGTTTCTTCTGATAGTCTATTTGGAAATACATAAAATCCGTTTGTTTCTATTTCTTTGACAATATGACTTATATCTTCATAAGAAAATTTACCCAATTGACTTTCTACTGGATAATTTACTTGGTATTTACTTTTAACCTTGCTTATTACATAGTGTATAAGTTTAGTTGATTTACCTTGTGTTTCTGTAAAAAGTTTTATTAGGCTTTGATACCCAAATTCATTCCGCTTATTTGTTAATAGGAACAACAAATATCCTGTTATAAATCTAGTTGTGTGTTTAATTAAAACTAAAATTTTCTTCACTGTTGTATTTCTCCTTAATTTGATAACATTTTCGACTGCATCAAATCTGCTATTGATGTCATTTTGTTATAAAATTCTTCTGCTTCTGAATAAGAATTTATTCGATCAAATTTTCTTAATTGAATTATATTATTCAGTATATTGCTCTGTTCATTGAAATAATTTTTATTATGCATATAAACAAAAGACTCTACTTGTGTTTTAGCCTCATCACTTACTTTTAAATCTTTAAAATCTCTTAAGAAATTAAAATATTCACTCTTGTTCTTAGCTTCATAACAAAAATTATAACTACTATGAGGATTATTGCCACATAAAATAACTGGAATATTCAAGTATGTTAATTCGTGTGCAACTGTGCCATATACACTAACTCCTAAGCTAATACCTGCATCAACAAGTTGCTTATTGGTAATTTTGCTAGATATAAATTTTACATTAGGATATTTATTTTTTAAGTCGTTAACGACATCATTACTTTCGGGTAGTTGATTTGGATGAGGTTTTATATAAAAATCAATATTTGAGTTAGTTACAAATTTAATAGTTTCTTCAACCCACTCTAAAAAATCATTAAATATCATCGAGCCATATACATGCGGACTATCAAAGAAATCATGTAAAAATAAAATAATTGAACCTTGTAAATTATTATCCAATTTATCTTTTATTACATATGCAGACTCTTTCATATATGAAACAGATTGATCAATCTTACCCTTTAATCTTAACTCAAGAAGTGTTCTAGCCTGTTCTAATTTTAATTCTTGATTTTCTAATAGACTAAAGTCTGTTTTATATTTGCTAAATGATGCTGTATGATAAAAATCTGTTAAAGATAATTTTTTAAATAATGTTTGATAATTACCAAATGTATATACTTTTACTCCATAACTTAATGCAACTCTTACAGGAATACCGTGTTGAATATATGTTGAATATGAATTCATTAATATATCTGGTTTTTTATTTTTAATATATTGATCAGCAAGATATATATTTTTAATAGATTGAAATATAATATTTAACAAATATATATCTTTTATATCAACTGTAGGAGCTGGTTTAAATCTTAAATATGAATCATAGATTAAATCCCCTGCATAAATAGAGTCTATCTTTAGTTTTAATAAATCTTCTTTTGTTATTATATTTTTCCATATATTATAAGCTTTAAATAAAAATAATAATTCTCTTAAGCCAGTAAATTGTGTATGTCTATAAGCAACATTATTTGCATATGCACTATAAAGCTTTATCCATTTTTGATCAAAAAATTTATTGTAAAAAATGAAAGACTTAATAGCTGTATAAATATTTTTTGAAGAACCAAGTGTTAAATTACGAGGAACATATTGTTCTACATAAATATTATTTTCTTTATTCATAGAGCTAATAATAGCTCCAAATAATCCAAAGTAAAAATGATCCTCAACTGTCTGAACTAGTATTTTTTTTGTTACAGATTTTTTTGAACTATTATTTATATCTGATTTGATAGAAAAACTAATATAAAGCTGTTTTTCTATGTCAGATAAAAAATAATTATTTTTAACGAACTTAATGATCTTTGATATAATCAATTTAAAAATTTATCTCCAAATTTATAATCTTTAGTAGCCGTTTTACCTAATATATCTTTTAAATATTTTGGATGCATCCCAAACCCAGGTCTAACACTTTTAACATTATTTTCTGTAAATAATTCACCCTCTTTTATATTTTTTGCAACATATAAACTTCTTGAAAACTGACGAGATTTTTTCTTTTTGTCGGTCATTGAATAATCAACTTTTCCAAGAAGTTTTTCTGTTTTGCGAACCTCATCAATCATTTCTTTAAACTCTTTTGTATCAAGAGAAAAATCTGCATCTGGACCACCAATCGATTTATCTAAAATAAAATGTTTCTCAATGACTTTTGCTCCAAGTGTTGTTGCAACAATAGGAGCTGTTATTCCAAGTGTGTGATCTGAAAAACCAGAAATTACACCAAAAGTTTGAGCTAAATTTGGAATAGTTAAAAGATTGGCATCTTCAAGAGGTGCTGGATATGAGCTTGTGCATTTTAATAAAACTATGTCGTTATTGCCAACTTGACGACAAATATCCACAGCATCTTGAATTTCATCAATTGAAGCTATTCCTGTTGATATAATCATAGGTTTGCCTTTACTTGCTGTGTATCTAATTAACTCATAGTCTGTTATTTCAAATGAAGCAATTTTATATGCTGTTGGATTAAATTGTTCTAGAAAATCAACTGCACTTTTATCAAAAGGTGTTGAAAAAATATCAATACCAATATTTCTTGCATATTCAAATAGTTCTTTATGCCATTCCCAAGGAGTATAAGCTTCTTGATATAATTTATAAAGAGTTTTACCATCCCAAAGAGTGCCACCCTTAATAACAAAGTCATCTTTATCTGAATTCAAAGTCATTGTATCTGCGGTATAAGTTTGTAACTTAATGGCATTTGCACCTATCTCTTTTGCTGTTTTTATAGTATCAAGTGCATTTTTCAAACTTCCATTATGATTTGCAGAGAGTTCAGCAATAATAAAAACTCCATCTTTGTGTAAATCAAAATTCCCTATTTTCATATTTTATATCCTATAATATAATCTAAAATTCCTATTAGCTTATCCAACTCTTCTCGTTGCTAAACTCTAAATTATCAATAATAGTATTTAAATCAGTTGTTAAGCTATCTATATTGTAGATATTATTAATTTTGTTGAAATATACTATCTTTTTTAAATTTAAATCCAAATTCTTTTAATAATTCATCAATGTCAATATTTAATTTAAAATAATCACTAAAAGAAAAAGAACAATTTTTTTAATCTATATTTCTATTCAACATTTTTATTTAATTCAATCTTTTTGTAAACTTAAATCTTTTTCAAAATGTACATTAACTGAGGAGAATATCCTGAGATATTTATATTAAAATATTTGCTTAACTCAACAGCAAGCTTATTTAGATGTGAGTTATAGTCTGGCTGTCCTTCAGATAATTTAGCATTAAATATTCGTGATATAAAATAATATAAGCTTTCAAAATCAACAATTTGCTCAATAACAAACTTATCCTTAATGTTATTGATAAAATCTGATGTTAGATATTCATTGAAGTCATGAACATGAATTGTTGCTAAATTGAGTTTGTGTCTAATTTCATTTATTCTGTTTAATGGTTCTATAAAACTTTCTATCATTATATAGATACCCCCATCTTTTAAAAGTGAATGAATGTTGTCAATCGCTTTATATTTCCCATCACCCTTAATATTAATTAATAGCCTTTTTGACAATACGGTATCAAACTGAGTATTAAAATGATCGGATAAATTATCTATTGTTGCACTCAAATTATAAAAAGATACATTTTTATAATTTAATTCTTTTAGCTTTTTGTTTGCTATATCAATCATCCCCTTAGTCATATCTATTCCATAAAAATTGGAATCAATTCCTTGCTCTATCATACTAAAGATGGTTCTGCCGTTACCACATCCCAAATCACAGATATTTTGATTAGACTTTAAGAAGTTTTTTAAAAAATGAAATTCCAAATTCTCTTCTTGATTGTCAAAATTTACTGCTGCTACATTATCTTTATATTTACTTGCCTGTTCTTCCCAAAATAGAAGATTATCTTGTTTGCTCATTTTATTTATCCTTCATTTTATTATTCTTACACTTTTAAAAGCTTCAACATATTTTTTTCCAACTCGCATCCCATTATATTTTGCATTTAGTTCTATTCCTTCTATACTTCTTGGATGTGGAAAATCTCGTAATTCACTTTTATATTCCAGCATGGCTTTTTGCTTGTTATTGATTTCAATTTCAAAAAAAGTATCTGGTGAAAATGATAAAGGATAATTCCATTCTGTTGAAGACAGTATTTCAAATGAATAAATCTCTTTTACAAAACAATTGTCCATTGGTCGAGTAGCAGTTATAACTGCTTTATAAGTTATTTGATGATCAATATTTAAATCATTTTCAAAATGAGTAAAAATAATTTCTGGTTTAACATCGTTTATAACCTTAGAAATTACTTTTACAATATCAAGAAGCTCTACACCGTCAAAACGATTGTCAGGAAAAGTTTCAATAAAAACTTTTTTCACTCTAATAATATTATTTGCTTTTATAATTTCATTTTGCAACTCTGATATTTCATCTTGTTTGTTACTAAGATTTCTATATTCGTCTCTACTAGTTTTACCTTCTCCTAATATAAGAGTGTATGCTTCATAACCTTGTTTAATTAATTTTTCAACAGTTCCAAAACAACCTAAAACCTCATCATCTGGATGAGCTACAATAATAAGAATATTCAAATATTTATTACCTCAAATCTACCTGTTATTTTATTACTTTTTAAATTTACTTCTGAAAACTGAAATCTTAAATTTTCAGTTATATCTATAAATGCCTTTGGATAACCATCAGCATCAAGCATTCTAACGAAATTATATATATCATTGATGCTAAAAAAACTATTTTTGTAAAGTTGCATATTACTTTCCTCTTGTTTTCTTCTTTTAAAAACAGTTATATCTCCAATCTGCTTTTCAGCATTTAAATTATTATCTAATATTTGCGGGATCATGCTTTCAAAAATTAATTTTGACATATTAATAAATATTTCTTCTGCACTACCAATAGAAATATTAAACTGTTCTTTTAAATATATATCACCAGCATCTAGCTCCTTAGTAACTTTTAAGGCGGATATCTTTGTATTTTCAATACCTCTAATAATTAAATTTTGTAATGGACTTCCTCCACGACCAAAAGGTAAATCTGTCATGTGAAATACAATTGTTTCAAAATTAGAATATATATTCTCGGGAATAATCCAAGACCAATGAGGAACAAAAATATATGTTGGATTGAAATTTTTAATTAGTTCGTAAGTTAATTCTTCGTTCATCGTAATTAAAAAAAAATTATACTTTGAAGTATATTTTGATTTTAATTTAAAGTAATTATTAATGTTCCACTCTTTAATTGTTGCAATAACTATATTTTCCATAAAAGCCTCCTTAATATTTCTATACTAAATTTATCTATAACTCTAAAGTTATTTTGTTCTAAATAGTTCATCATATCTTGTTGATTGTCTGCTGTTTTAATTGATAAAAATGGAACTTTCATAAACATTACTTCATGTAAAATTACACTTGGTGTAACAATTGCAAAATCTGAACTACCTAATATTTTTCCCAATTTATTACTATTTATATATAAACTAATGTGTTTATTTAGAAAAGTATATTTTTTTAATTGCTCTAAATTTTTGTTTGATGAGGTTGTAACAACATTAATTTTAAAATATTTTGGTAATATTTTTAATATTTTAAGACTCATATTAGATGTATCACTTCCGCCCATTGCTAGAAAAATAGTTTTTATCTTTGTTCTTTGTTTCCATCGATATTTCTTTTTAGCTTGAAAAAACTCTTCTCTGATTAAAGTGTATTTCGAACCAGCTTTAATTTGGCAAAAATCAGGAACTAAATCTTGATATTTTTTGGCATTAGCTGAAATATTATGGTTATATAATACATCGCAGTAATGTTTTTGATATGTGTCATCAAATGACCAAACTTGAATATTTCTATTATCTTTTAATTCTTTTTCAAAAAAATAATCAATTTTATAATGATCAAAAATTATTCTTTCAATATTTAATCTATCAATTATTTTTAATAGTTCTTCAATAGAATTATCTTGTAGTAATTCAACTTTATACGGAATTTTATAATTTATATTTCCCGTTAAATCTTGAGTTGCAAAAAATATTTCATCACCACTATCAGAAAATTGCTTTGCTAAAACTAAATCTCTCATAATATGACCAAGTCCTATTGAACTAGAAGAATCAGCTCGAAATAGGATTTTCATATTTTATAAATAGCCTTATACATATATTCAGCTCTTTTCCAGTCTTCTAAAGTATCAATATCTTGAACTAAATATCTAGGTAATATTATAGGTATAGAATCTTTTCCAAACAATGGTTCTTTTGACTTTTTATTTAAGTTTTCCCAATAAAACTGTCCAGCATCTTGAAAAGCATCTTCTAAATCTTGACTTCTTTTTGAATAATTTTCTGGAAAAAACATTTCACATCTATTGTGATTTATTTTAAAAGTCCTTTGAATAGGGAAAGGCATCGATGTAACAGAAAAGCTATATACAGCATCACTATTACTTAATTTTTCAAACCCATCTTGTAAATATTGTTCTTGTAATAACGGAGCCGTAGCATAAATTGTGCAAATAAAGTCTATTTTTTCACCTTGATTTAATAAAAAATTGACAGCGTGGTCTGTTACGGCCTTAGTTCCTATAAAATCATTTGACAATTCTTTTGGTCTTAAAAAAGGTATCTCGGCTCCATATTCTTTTGCAATTTCTGCAATTTCTTCGTCATCAGTTGAAACAATGATTCTATCGAATAAGCCACTTTTTTTAGCTACTTCAATAGAATAAGCTATTATTGGCTTTCCATGAAATTGTTTTATGTTTTTTTTGGGAATTCTTTTGCTTCCACCTCTTGCTGGAATCATTGCAATAATACTCATTTTAACAACTCTAATAAGTTATTAATGACATAAATTTGCTCATCCTCTGTTAATAATGGATAAACAGGAAGAGAAAAAGCTTGTTTATAAAATATGTCCATATTTGGAGTTATTTCATTACCAAAACCTAAAGTTTTATAATAAGGTTGTTGATTAATAGGAATATAATGTAACTGTAATCCTACATTTCTTTTTCTCATTTGTGTAAAAAGTTCCTCTTTTGAAATAGACAATTTATTAAAATCAACAAGAACGACATATAAATGATAAGCACTTTCTGGGTTAAACTCATATAACGGTTTGATTACAGTATTTTTAAAAGCTAAATTATATTTTAAAGCAATATTTCTTCTTTTTTCTAAAAAACTATCTAGTTTTTTTATTTGAGAAATACCTAATGCACATTGAATATCTGTAATTCTGTAATTAAAACCTAAATCAATCATCTGATATTCCCAAGGTTTCATATCAGTAGTTTTTAACATTCCATGTGTTCTTAACATCAAAAGTTTTTCATATATTTCTTTTGAATTAGTGGTTATTGCTCCGCCTTCACCTGTTGTAATATTTTTGACAGGATGGAAAGATAAAATAGAAATATCAGAAAACTCACAACTTCCAGCTTTAATATTATTAAAAGTTGCTCCTAAAGAATGAGCAGAATCTTCTAATATTTTAATATTAAAGTTATCACGAATATATTTTAATGTTTCTTGATTTAATGGATTACCAGAAAAATGAACACCATATAAAGCTTTAATAGTATTATCTATTTTCAATAATTCGATGGCTTGATCTAAATCAATATTGCCATCTTCAGCTATATCTATAAAAACAGGTTTAGCATTGACATACAAAATAGAATTTGATGTTGCTAAAAATGAATTAGGAGTTGTAATAACTTTATCATTCGGTTGTAATAAAACAACAGAAGCTAAATGTAAAGCTGTTGTTCCATTTGAAACTGCCACACAATATTTAGCATCTGTATATTTACAAATAGCTTCTTCAAATTCTTTTACTTTAGGACCTGTTGTTAAAAAATCAGATTTTAATGTTTCTACAACAGCTTCTATGTCATCAGATTCTATTGTTTGTTTGCCATAAGGAATAAATTTCATAATGTATTAACCATGTTTAAAAATTTTTCATGTGTTAGCCAATCTGTATTTGTTCCTGAACTATATTCAAAATTTTCATTTACAGGTTTGCCTATTTCACCTAAAGGATTTACTGAAAAATCTATAGTTGATTGAAAATCAATAGTTGGTTTGATAACAAAATGATCATGAAACTCAAGTGTTAAATGACTATCATCAATTGGACACATTACTTCATGTAATTTTTCACCTGGTCTGATACCAATTACTTTATGAGGTAAATGTGGAGCTAATGCCCTTGCCAATTCTATTATTTTCATTGATGGAATTTTTGGAACAAAAATTTCACCACCCTGCATTCTTTCAAAGTTTTTTAAAACAAAATCAACTCCATCTTGAAGAGTTATTAAAAATCTTGTCATTCTGATATCTGTAATAGGTAATTCGGTTACACCATCTTGAATTAGTTTATTAAAAAAAGGAACAACACTACCGCGACTACCAACAACATTACCGTATCTAACAACAGAAAATCTTGTTTGCTTTCCACCTACAATATTATTTGCTGCCACAAATAGCTTGTCAGAAGCAAGTTTTGTTGCACCATATAAATTAACTGGACTTGCTGCTTTGTCTGTTGATAAAGCTATAACCTTTTTAACATTTCTGTATATTGATGCTTGTATAACATTTTCAGCCCCATGAATATTTGTTTTTATAGCCTCCATTGGATTATATTCTGCTATTGGCACATGTTTTAATGCTGCTGCATGAATAACATAATCCACACCATCCATTGCCATTTTTAATCTTTCAAAATCTCTTACATCTCCAATAAAAAATCTCATATTTTTCTGTGGAAATTCTTGAGCCATTTCATATTGTTTTAATTCATCTCTACTATAAATGATTATTTTCTTTGGTTTATATCTCTTTTGTAGTGTTTCTGTGTATTTTTTACCAAAACTACCTGTGCCACCCGTTATTAATATAACTTTATCATTAAACATTTTTATCCTTTTCTATACCATTCAAAAACTTTTCGAATGCCTTCTTCTAATTTAACTTTGTGTTTCCAACCTAAATCGTGTAACTTAGATGAATCCGTTAATTTAATCATTGTTCCGTCTGGTTTTGAAATATTATATATAAATTCACCGTTAAAACCGACAATTTTTTTAATTAATTCAGCTAAATCTCTAATCGAAATATCAGAACCAGTTCCTAAATTAATATGTGTATTTCTAATTTCTTTATTGTTTTTATCAAAACTATTCTCAAAATTTATATTTTCCAATAAAAATACACAAGCATCAGCCATATCTTCCGAATACAAAAATTCTCGTCGTGGATTTCCACTGCCCCAAATTTCAACCTGATTTTTTGAAACACCAAATTTTAATAAATATTTTTCAGCATCTTCAATATTATTCAAATTTAAATTTTTTAAGACCTCATCGAATCGATTTTCTGAAAGCAACTTAGCAAGATAAATTTTTCGCAACAAAGCAGGTAAAACATGCGACTTTTCTAAATCAAAATTATCATTGATTCCGTATAAATTTGTCGGCATAACAGAAATAAAATTTGTGCCATATTGCAAATTATAACTTTCACACATTTTAATGCCTGTAATTTTTGCAATTGCATAAGGCTCATTCGTATATTCTAAAGGCGAAGTTAATAAATATTCCTCTCGCATTGGTTGAGGTGCATTTTTTGGATAAATACATGTTGAACCAAGAAACAAAAGTTTTTTTACTCCATTTAAATAACTTTGATGAATAATATTATTTTGAATTTGAAGATTTTCATAAATAAAATCAGCTCTATAAATATTATTTGCGACAATTCCACCAACTTTTGCCGCGGCAAGAATTACATATTCAGGTTTTTCAATTTCAAAAAATTTTGCAACAGCTTTTTGATCTATTAAATCAAGTTCAGAATGAGTTTTATAAATTAAATTTTTATAACCTTTGGATTCTAAATTTTTTAAAATTGCACTTCCAACAAGTCCACGATGACCTGCGATATAAATTTTACTGTTTTTATTCAAATAAATAACCGCCTTATTTTATTTATTATGTATTCAAATAAAAGAACCATGTTTTTAATACATGAAATTCTGTTATCAAACTTTTAATCTAAAATTGTATCAAATGTTTAAATAATTATTTTTTCACACATACTTATTTATTTATATTTATAAAATATTCATTAATTATAAATAAAATTTCACGATTTTTAATAAGCTATAAAATTTTTAATCTTTGGTAGAATGGCAATAAAAGAAAAAGATCAATCATCTTCTTATCTTTTTTAAGACAAAAGGACTATTTTAATAATGGCAATTTCAACTAATACAAAAGAAAAAAACAAAGAAAAAAAAATTGAAATTAATTTGATAGACACAGAAAAAGCTAAAGAAAAGCAAAAAGATTCTGAAAAAGAACAAAAAGAACGAGACAAAGCTCTTGCTGTTGCTCTTAAAGAAATTGAAAAAAAATTTGGTAGTCAAGTTTTAATTAGAATGGGAGATAATCAAGTTGAACACATTCCAGTTATTAGCACAGGCTCTTTTGGACTTGATTTAGCTTTAGGTGTCGGTGGTTTTCCTGAAGGACGAGTTATAGAAATATATGGTCCAGAAGGTTCAGGAAAAACAACTTTAGCACTTCATGCAATTGCCGAAGCTCAAAAAAAAGGTTATAACTGTGCATTTATAGATGCTGAACATGCCGTTGATATTCATTATGCAAAACAGCTTGGAGTAAATGTAAATAGTTTATATTTAGCTCAACCTGATTACGGCGAACAAGCTTTAAGTATTATCGAAACTCTTGCAAAAAGTGGAGCTTTTAAATTATTAGTTGTTGATTCAGTTGCAGCATTAGTTCCAAAAGCAGAAATAGAAGGCGATATCGAAGATATTCAAGTTGGACTTCAAGCTAGATTAATGAGCAAATCTCTTCGAAGAATTGTTTCTATTCTCAATGAAATGCAAGTTACGATAATTTTTATTAATCAACTTAGAGCAAAAATTGGTGGAATGAGCTATGGTCCGTCCGAAACAACAACAGGCGGGAATGCTCTTAAGTTTTATGCTTCTGTTCGTCTTGATATTCGTCGAATTGCTTCGTTAAAACAAGGAGAAACACCTATTGGTAATAAAATTAAAATTAAAGTTGTCAAGAATAAAGTCGCTCCTCCTTTTAAAGAAGTTAATTGTGAAATAATTTTTGGTAAAGGTATTAGTCGAACTGGTGAACTTATTGATTACGGTATAAAATATGATCTTATTGCTAAAGCAGGAAATACTTTTAGTTATTTAGATAAAAAATTAGGTGGCAGTCGTGAAAATTCTCGAGCATTTCTCGATAATAATAAAGATGTCATGAAAGATATAGAAGAAAAACTTATGTCTAAAATTGATCCTTCAGCTGGTGAATTTGATTTTGTTCCAGATGAAAAAGATGATGATATTTTAGGCGAAGATAACGATTAATATTAATTTAAATAAATGAAAGAAAGGAATTTATAAATATGGTTTATATAGAAACAGTTGTTGCTGATGAGGTGTTAGATAGTCGAGGAAATCCGACAGTTAGAGTTAGAGTTGTTTTAAGTGATGGTTCTGTCGGAATTGCTATTGTTCCAAGTGGTGCTTCAACAGGAAAACGAGAAGCTTTAGAATTACGAGATGGTGATTCTAAACGATACGGTGGCAAAGGTGTTTTAAATGCATGTGAAAATGTAAATAGCAAAATTGCTGAAATTATCGTTGGTCAATCGCCGTTTAATCAAGGAATTATCGATGCAACTATGAAAAATTTAGATGGCACAGATAATTATAGTAATCTCGGAGCTAATGCCGTTCTTGGTGTTTCAATGGCTGTTGCACGAGCGGCCGCGGTTTCTCTTGATATGCCTCTTTATCGATATCTTGGTGGTGCAAATGCCGTTGTTCTTCCAACTCCAATGTTTAATATTATAAATGGCGGATCACATGCTGATAATTCGGTTGATTTTCAAGAATATATGATCATGCCAACTGGTTTTGATAATTTTAGCGATGCTTTAAGAAGTGCAAGTGAAATTTATCAAGTTCTCAAAAAAATATTAAAAGATCGAAAATTATCAACTGCTCTCGGTGATGAAGGCGGTTTCGCTCCTGATCTAAGTTCAAATGAAGAACCAATTATCGTAATTATGGAAGCAATTAAAAAAGCTGGTTATATCGCTGGAGAACAAATTAATATCGCTCTTGATGTTGCAAGTTCTGAACTATATAACGAAAAAGATGGAAAATATCATTTGCATTCTGAAAATAGATCGCTAACAAGTGAAGAATTAGTTGAATATTATGCTGATTTATGTGAGAAATATCCTATTGTTTCTATTGAAGACGGTTTAAGTGAAGATGATTGGGCAGGTTGGAAAATTTTAACTGATCGACTCGGCAAAAAAGTTCAACTTGTTGGCGATGATTTATTTGTTACAAATGCTTCTATTCTTGCTGAAGGCATAAATAAAAATATCGCAAATGCAATTTTAATTAAACCTAATCAAATTGGTTCAGTTAGCGAAACAATGCAAACTGTTAGACTTGCTCAACGAAATGGCTATAAATGTATTATGAGTCATCGAAGTGGTGAAAGCGAAGATTCATTTATTGCTGATTTTGCCGTTGCTTTAAATACTGGTGAAATTAAAACTGGTTCAACAGCACGAGGCGAACGAACAGCAAAATATAATCGATTACTCGATATCGAAGATGAAGTTCTATATGGAGAATATATAGGTTCAACTCTTTTTAAATAATTAATTAAAGAAATAAAATATAAAACATGGATCTATACGAAGCTTATAATCAGATCGATAGTTCTATTCGGAAGAGTTCTCAAAAATTATTTATCTCTTCCCAACCTTTTAGTTTAAAGCAAATTATTATATCTTTTACTCTTATTTCTTTTGCTGGATTATATATTTATAGTTTATTATTCGGACATAATTCATATTCGTTAATGAGAGAACTTGAAAATGAGAAAAGAACTTTAAAAAAAGAGATTGTTGAACTTAAAGACGATAATATCAGGCTTCAACGAAGCTATTTTAATCTTAAATCTGCTGACGAAGGCTATAAAGATGGCATCTAAATTTTTATTAACTCTTTTGGCTTCTTCTATTCTTGTTGCTAGAGAAAATCCGTTTCAATCTGAAAAAACTGTTGATGAAATTCCTTTTTCTTCTAATTATGTTCAAAAGCCTGATGAATTGCAAAAAATGTCTTTTCAATTGCCTGAAAGTGCAAAAATAGTCGAAGCTATCGAAGTTGTTTATCAAAATAATGACGGTTCAATGGATCGAAAACGAATTGATATTAATCGTGTTTTTGATGCAACTAAAAATTTATCTTTTGGCTATTTATCTAATGAACCTGTGATTAATAATCAACAAAATAATAGCAACAACAACAAAATCGATAAACCGATAATTTCTGTTAGCAATAAAAATAATAATAAAAAAATTATTGATAATAAAAAGCCAAAAGTTAAAACTGGTGATACAAATAATTCAACGGTTAATAATAGCTCACAAACTGTTATTACAACTACTAAAACTATAAAAACAACAAAAAAGAGCTCATCGACAGTTTCTCAAAATGGAGCTGAAGAAAAAGTCTTAAAAAATGATGTTTCAACTTCAACAGTTGAAAGTGAAGTAAAATCTATTGGTGATAGTGATATTGTCGTAACTCATCAAACACAAAATCAACAAAACAATGCTGATCCTTTTGCAAATTATGGCAATCATAGTTCGAATTCAAATTCGAAAACAGATAATTCAGCTTGGAATGTTGGTTCTGATATGAGTTCAGATTCTGGAACTAATTTTGCAAATAATCAAAATCAAAATGAAAACGAAACTAATAAAAATAGTGACGACGATGAGGTTTCTGGCGATGGCAAATCTGTTACGGTTTCAATCGGAACTCCTAGATTTTCGCAATTTGAATTTAATCCAAAAGATAAAAGTATCAAAATTGCTACGACTGATAAAAAAATCAGACATTTTATGTTAATTAGACCAAATAGAATTGTTATCGATTTTGCTCGTGAATTAACTTTTCAGAATCAGACATTTGATGTTAAAACTGGAATTTTTAAAGAAATGAAATTATCGAAAAAAAGTTCAACTGATTATCGAATTATGATTTATATTGCCGAAGATTATCGATATAAATTAAACAGAACGGAGAGCGGTTATGAAATCAAATGTTATAAATAATATTATTTTAATCGGTTTTATGGGTTCTGGCAAATCTCGAGTTGGTTCTGAAATAGCAAAAATATTAAATAAAAAATTTATTGATGTTGATTCGGTTATCGAAGAGCGAGAAAACATGAAAATAGTTGATATTTTTCAGGCAAAAGGTCAAGAATATTTTCGACAACTTGAACGAGATTTTGCAAACGAAATAATTAATTCGATTGATAATTCTGTTATTGCCGTTGGTGGCGGTTTTCCGACAGTTGTGAAAAATATAAAAGACATGGGCAAAATCGTTTATTTGGATATCGATTTCGATTTTATGATAACAGAATTGTCAAAAGTTAAAGGTGAAATCGAAAAAAGACCATTGTTAAATAATATTGATTTTGCAAGAAATTTATATATTTCTCGAAAAGATTTATATGAATCGATTGCTGATTTAAAAATAGAAGTTCAATCAAGAAATATCGATGAAGTAATTTCGAAAATATTAAACGGATTAAATGCTTGACAAATATTTATAAATTATCAGCTATTTTTTTAGCTGTTTTGAT
This sequence comes from Campylobacterota bacterium, assembly GCA_030152305.1. Lineage (GTDB taxonomy): Bacteria > Campylobacterota > Campylobacteria > Campylobacterales > Thiovulaceae > Thiovulum_C. The sequence continues at coordinate 194,065 of JASKOM010000003.1, read as the reverse complement.
TATTGATCAAACGATTAAATTTTTATTTGTTAATGGTTTCGGTGCTGAAAGCAAATGTATTTCTCTCGTTTTGACTTTTAATCGCGGTGTTGCTTTTTCGATGTTTGAATGGCTTGGCGAATATTTAAAATGGATTCAGATATTTTTATTATCTGGAGTTGCAATATATATTTTTAAATATACAGATAAACGATATTTCGCTCCTGCAATGATCGTTTTAGGAGCTGGAATATCAAATATTATCGATCGTTTTATTTATGGCGGTGTCGTCGATTATGTTTATTGGCACTGCTTTTTCGATTTTGCAATTTTTAATTTAGCTGATGTCTTGATTGATATTGCTGTTATTTGGATTTTAATTTTATCTTTTCAAGAATCAAAAATAATCAAATAAAAAATTAAAATATATAATTTTCCCTAGCGAAAGCAAAGGGATTACCTGCTTTTTTTTGTAAAATAGCTATTAAAAATAGGCTATAAAAAAATGAATATAATTGAACTTAACGGTTTAATCGATTTAAATATTTCTCCTCGAGATGGCAAAATTTCATCTCAAAATCTCAAAGCTTTATCTGATCGAATGCTTAAAAATGCTGTTGTTGGCGGAGCTTTTTCGCAAATCGAACCTTCGATTAATAACGATTTACAACTTTCGCTTTTTGAGACTTTATCAAAAAATATTTCTAAAACTCAATTTTTTCCTGTTTTGGCTGGTGTTAATGACGAAGGCAAACTTTCAGAAATTGGTTCTCTGGCTCATCGTGTTTTTGCAATTTTTATTCGATCTGATCTTGATAAAAATTTATTAAGACGAATTTACGAATATGCCAAAATGAAAAATAAGCCAATTATTTGTCAAATTATCGATCATGAATTAAATGGTGGTGGAGTTGCAAATGACACGGAAAAAGCTTATCAACTTGGACTTCCTGTTAGACATCAACTTGCTGAACGAATCGCTGTTTCGATTATTATCGAAATGAGTAAATATTTTGGTGTTAAAACACTTTTACAAGGTGTTACAGATCATGAAGCTCTTGATAAAGTTATCGAAGCAAAACATAAAGGAATAGCTGTTTTTCTTGAAGCATCGGTTCATCACCTCATCTTTAATGATGAACAATATTCAAATTTTAATAATTATTCGAAAATCGAACCACCGTTTCAAAATGAAGATGGACGAAAATATCTTGTCGAATTATTAAAAAACGGTGAAATCGATATGCTGACTTCTTTGCATCATAATATTTCAGAATCCGATAAAAGCGGGTCATTCAAAGAATCTAAATACGGTGTCGTTGGACTTGATGGTATTCTTTCGTTGTATTACGAGAAATTAATCTTAACTGGTTTAATCTCTTTTGAACAATTAGAAAAATTAACTTCCATAAATGTAGCTAGTTTTTTAAATTTAGATATTGCTAATTTGCCAAAAATATATTTTGACATTTCAGAATCTAGTTTTACTGAAATTCTAGATAATAGATCTCTGTTATTTGGTCAAAGTTTTAAAGGTAAAGTTATTGACCTTAATTGAAACGATTAAATTTTTCAATGGTAATTTTTTTTATTTAGATTTTCATCAATGGCGAATTGACTGGAGTCTGGAAAAATTATCTGGCAATAAAATAAAGCTTTTTGATGTTTTGTCAAATTCGTTGAAAAATATTAAATTAAATAGTGATGAGGTCTATCGCTGTCGAGTGTCTTATAATAAATATCAAATCGTAAATATCGAATATATAAAATATATCGAGAAAAATATCGAAACCGTGGCTATTATTAATGCCGAAAAGCTTGAATATAATTTAAAATTCGCAGATCGTTCTGAAATTAATAAATTAATTAATGCTCATTGCGATGAGACTATTTTTGTGAAAAATAATTTATTAACAGATTTTTCTATTGGAAATATTGCAATTAAATATAACGATATTTGGCAAACCCCGACAAAACCGCTATTAAAAGGCACAACAAGAGAAAGATATTTACGATCAGGTTTTCTTCAAGAACAAGATATTTCTTTAAATGAATTTATGAATTTATTTAATAATAAAAATCTGGAAATCGCGATCATAAATTCTATGTTGGACTTCAAACAATTAAAAATTAAAAAGTTAGTTAATCAAATTTAATCAATTAATATAAAAGTCATGTGAAAATTTTGCTTTGCATGGCTTTTATAAAATAAATTTATATTTCTATTTTAATAAAATGTAACTAATTTTTTAAATATATGCAACTAATATTCATAATTTTGCTAAAAACCACCAAATTCAAATCTAGTTATATTTTAAACGAAAAATTTGAAGATCCATATTGTCGATTTTCGAAAAATCGCATTTTTGAATATCTATATATTTATAGTCAAAAATCACAAAAATCAACTCTTTTTTTATGTTTTAAGCAAACTTTAATAATTTTCTTAAGCTAAGTTGTCAAAACAACGATTTTATCGCAAAAATGAAATATTAATGTAATTATAAACAGAGGCGAAAAATTTATAAAAAGGTGCTGGTTTTTACGGTTTTCGAGCTTTTGACTATATATAAACATATATTTAAGAATTGCAAAATAAGTCTATTTTGTCTAAATTTAAGCAAACTTTAAATATTTTTTAAGCAAAAGTATTAAAAACACGGTTTTATCGCAAATATAAAATATAAAACTATTTATATAATTTTTATAAAAAAAGCTAGATTTTTAACTAGCTTGTTTTCGATATTTTTTGATATAAATATTTTATATTTAAGCTTTGTAAAAATAGACTCATTTTTTATGTTTTAAGCAAACTTTAATAATTTTCTTAAGCTAAATTGTCAAAATCACGATTTTATCGCAAAAATGAAATATTAATGTAATTATAAACAGAAGCGAAAAATTTATAAAAAGTTGGTGGTTTTTACGGTTTTTGAGCTTTTGACTATATATAAACATATATTTAAGAATTGTAAAAATAAATTCGTTCAAGATAAATAAGTTAAAAAAAATATGTGAAAATTTTTAGCTTTTTTGAATTTAAGAATAACGATTAAACCTACTATTATCGTTTGTTTTGTTATAATAAGTTGTTATAATAAGTTGTTATAGTCAGAAAGTTTTATTCTGATTTGCAATCATGCTATGTATAGGTTTTTATTTTATGAGAAATTTTTCTATGAGTTTTATTGGATTAAGTTTGTTTGTTAATTTATCTGCTCAACACTGTGGTCAAGATGACTCTGGACAAAAATGGTGTTCTAAGTTTGAAGGTGGTTCTGTTGTTATAAATTCAAATGGTGAAGCCGAATGTGGCAAAGGCGATTGTGTGTCGAATCAATATGGGAAATTTTGGTGTTCTAATACAGAAGGCGGAAATGTATCTGTTGAGCAATCTTCAGGAAATATTAGCTGTTTCGGAAGTTGCGAACAACCAAAACAAGAATATTGTGTTCCAGCTTGTTTATCCAACATTCATAAACACAAAGACTTAACAATAGACCATTTTTAAGTTCATCACTTTTTGAAATACCCACAACTGAAAAATACTTAGCTTAATTTGATGTGTGGGTTGTATAAATTATCAACGATTTTTCATATATAATCAAATAGATCGTTTTGTGTTTTTGCGACCCGCGACTTGTTTGTCGCGGGAAAATGATTGTGCTTTGGTTTGGTCCAGCCACGGCAAAAAGCCGTGTCTAATATGTTCTATGAAATTTCGATTTATTTAAAAAACAAAAAATTTCATAGGTCTCGGACACAAACCACGAAACTATTACCAGTCTGATACTACCAACTGTCATCCCCATCATTGAAAACAACGACCCATGAACGGGGGACTATTACTTTTACTTATAGTTGACGACCAATACCATTCACTTTTTAATCTAAATTCTGAATAAGTTGCTGGATTTGAAGCTCCATAATTAACTATTGATTTCAGTTCATCTATATGTGGAAGTCTCCAATCATCGTAACCGTCTTGTTGTAAATTTTTACAGTAATCTATCGCTGAACTATAATTAAATGTTCTTGAAGATCCTTCTCTTTGCCACATTAAATCAGTTCTATTATCCTTAACTGTTGTTCCAGATATTTCAAATCTATCTGCAAACAAAGGCATTGAAAATATTAATATAAAAAATAGCTGTTTCCTTAATTTCATTTATTTGATCCCATTTATTTAAAATATTTGTCGTTACTCCAATTAATTGGATTATTAATTATATAAGTTCTGATGTTTTCAAGTGATTGTTCATCACGAATAATAATATCATAAAAAGATTTTTGCCATTTAAAATATTGATTTTGAAATGTTTTATTTATTTCATTTGACGAAAATGATTTAAAGTTTCTTATAAAATTCGAGAGACTATTTTGTTTGTCGGATTTTAAATTATTATCAATAAATATAATTCCGTGGAAATGATTTGGCATTATCACGAAAAGATCTAAATGGCAATTATTAAAAAATATTTCAAGATTTAACCAATGTTTTTTAACAATTTCACCAATTGGTGAAAGAGCGACTCCATTATTTACTATTTCAGAAAGAGAAAATTCACATTTTGCTGTGCAAATTGTTACGAAATATCCGCCATTTTGGGAATAATCAAAACCTTGCAATCTATTTAATTTTCTATTTGGCAAATCTTTCATATTGTTTATCCTTTTATATTATTTTATCTTTTTCGCGGAATGGTCGCAGACCATTCCCTACAAATAATTCAACAAATAAAAATAAAATCGTAGGGAACAGCCTGTGGCTGTTCCGCAAAATAATGTTTGATTTTTGTTGTTTTATTCAAAATTAGTTCGTGTCTCGGACACAAACCACGAAATCATTACTAGTCTGATCAGTCCAATCGTCATCCCCACCAGTACTGAAATCAACAACCCACGAATCGGAACTATTACTTTTACTTATAGTTGATGACCAATGCCAATTGCTTTTTATATTAAAATAACGAGTATCAACAGCTGGATCGTATTTGCTTCTATCCGCTAAATAATATAACTCTTTTCAGTTGGCAAACGAAAATCCGAATAGCCATCAACAGTTAAATCTTCGCAATAGCTTTTTGCACTATTCCAATTCATATAATTATCGCTACTGTTTTTTGTCCAAACCAAATTAGTAAAATTATCTTTCACCAAATTATCAGAAAATTTCGAATAACTTCTTTCACCTTTGAAAATTCGTTTATTCCAATCAGCCGACGACGATGAACTAGTTTTCTTTTTAGTATTTATTGGCTTTGAAACATAAGTTTTATTTTCTGTTTCGACTTTTTGCTTAACTGGTTCAGCTATTTTTTCAAGTGCAATTTCAAGATTTAAATCACTTTGCAAATCGATTTTTATTCGTTTTGGAATATAACCATCTTTTTGAATTAATAACGAATATTTGCCACGAGTTAAAAAAACTCCATCGCTGTATTTGGCTGATAAACCTTCAACAACAACTCGACTATCCGCTGGAGTTCTATCAATTTTTAACCGAAATTCTGTTCGTTCAACCTCTTCAATCGAATAACTCGATTTATTTTTTGTTGAAACTACCTCATCGGGAACATTTTCAGGATTAAATTTAACTGGCAATTTGAAATAAAAATCGCCATCAACAAGATTATAAGTCGCAGGAGTTTGTTCATTATTTGTAGCTTTTCGAACATCGGAACGAACTTTATTAAATAATTCTTCGATTTTTTGCGGAGTATCAATATGTTTAACAAGAGATTCAGCAAATGGCGAAAGATTACCTCGTCCATCACTTGCACTTTTGCCACTTTCCGCGGAATAAACAACGAAAGTTCCAGAAGCTGAAAAAGTTGCTAAACCGCCAACTCTATTAGTTCGAGTTGATTTAAACGGATTATCTCGACAGGCATCAAGAATAGCGATATTTAATCTTTTGCCTGTTTCGTTCATCATTTCAATAATTGGATTCAACGGAGAAGATTTATACGGAATATATTTAACATCGCTAACTTTTATATCAACTGGAATTAAATAATTAACTCCATTAACTTCGATTCCATGACCAGCAAAATAAAAAAGTCCAACACCGTCGCGATTCGATTTTAACAAAGCAACAAATTCAGATAATTTATCTTGAAGTTCCAAATCGCTTAAATTATAACCTTCGATAACTCGAAAGCCTAAAGCTTTTAACTTTTTTGCAACGGCTCGAACATCATTTTCTGGATTTTTCAACGAATCAAAAAACTGATTATCAATATATTGCGAATTACCAATTAACATAGCAATTTTCGATTCATTTTCAAAGATTCGTTTAATTGCACGATCTTCGCTGTTTGCAAATACATAACTAACAATTAACAATAAAATAAATATATTTTTCAATTCACGGCTCACTATTTAAAATTAAATTTAAAGTAATTTTAACAAATAAATATTATATATTCTGACACGATAAATATAAATTATAAAAAAATAAGTTGAAAGATTATTTGATTTTGATGAGGTATTGTGAAAAGTTTGGTTACCGCCTGTTAAAATAAACAGACGGCAATAATAGAAAAAAGTTAGTTAAGAATTAATTATTTAACTTCGTTCCAAACTTCTCTTTTCCAAAGAAGTGAAATAAAGATCATAAAGCCTAAGAATCCTAGAACATATGGAGCAATTGCTTCTCGTTCAGCTTTTTTAGAATCGCCAATTTCTTCAAGATAAGTAATAACTTGTTTTTGAGCTTCTTCTGTTAAACCAACTCGTGGCATTGCTGTTCCGTGAAGATGTTTTTGTGGATCGTTAATAAATGTAGTTAAATAATGCTCACCTCGAGATCGAATCATCATTGATAAATCTGGTGGTGTTGAAGCCATTACTTTTGTTACATCGCTAACAGCAGGTAATTTGTCATATTTCATGCTATGGCATCGACCACAAGCATCAACAAATACTTCTTTATTGCTTAATTTAGCAGGAGCTATCGATTTTAGATATTCAACGATTGAACTAATGTCTTCATTAGACATCCAGCTATAATCAGGCATTATATAAAATTTATTAACACCGTCGTATTTATGTTCTAATTTACCAGCTTTTGTTGGATGTTTAATAAAATTAGCCAAATAATTTGACTCATAAATTAAACCAGCTGTTGATAAATCAGGTGGAAAAACACCGTAACTATCGATAGCTGTTTGTTTATCAACTTGAGCAGGAATTCCAACTTTTTCAACACTATGACAACCAACACAGTTTTGAGATAAAATCTCTTTACCTTTTGTTGCATCGCCTTTTGTTTCTGTGATTTTTTCTAAATCTTTAAATTGAAAATCAGCAGGTTCAACATGTGGATGAAAAATAGAATGAGCAAGAGGTTCAACTCCCCAATAAGTTACAAGTGTAAAAAATGTAACAACACCAAATATTTTTAATTCTTTCATTTTAGTGTTTTCCTCCATTTTGTTTATGAGCATTTGTTGCAGCTATTTCTTTTGTTGTAACAAATGGAAGAGCTAAGAAAAGAAGAATAAATGAAACACTTGAATAGAAACCTACCCATGCATTTGTTCCAGTTGGAGGTAATTTGCCATAAACTGTTAAAATAATTAAGATTACGATCATTAACCAGAACCAAACTTTGAAATATGGTCGGCTATTTGCAGGTGCAACAGTTGGACTTCTATCTAACCATGGCATTAATGCAAATATAATTTGTGCAAAACCAAATGCAACTAAACCGATATCCGCAGCTTTTAATCCAGCAATATCAAAAAAGAAACCTCGAAGAACTTCGTAGCTCCATAAGAAATACCATTCTGGATAAATATGTGCAGGAGTTTTTAATTCATTTGCTGGATCAAAATTTACAGGATCCATTGCAAAGTTATAATGATAGAAAGTTAAATAAAAGAATAAGAATAAAAATACACTTAGAACAAAAATATCTTTTGCCATAAATACTGGCCAAAACGGAATAACTTTTGATACTTTTTTTCTGTCAGCTTTATATTTATTTGCTTCTTCTTCGAAATCGATTTCTTCACCTTTTTGGTTATTAACATGTGGAATTCTTAATGTATAAAAATGGAATACGATTCCACCAAGAATAGCAAGAGGAACTAAAAGAACATGTAACATAAAGAATCGTGTTAATGTCGAGTCAGCAACATAGAAGTTTCCTCGAATCCAAACAACTAATTCATCACCAATTAAAGGAATTCCACCGAAAATATTCGTAATAACATATGCAGCCCAATAGCTCATTTGTCCCCAAGGTAACATATATCCAGAAAATGCTTCAGCTGAAAATAATATTAAAAGTAACATACCACTTAACCAGATCATTTCTCGACCTCGTTTATATGAACCGTAATAAATTCCAGTAAACATATGAATATAAATAATTAAAAAGACAAGAGAAGCACCGACACCGTGAATATGTCTAAATAGCCAACCGTAGCCGACTTCTTGCATAATTGTGTAATTAACACTATCAAAAGCCATATCTACATCTGGCTTATAATACATTAATAAAAAGATTCCTGAAATTAATAAAATCTTGAATGTGAATGCCAAAACCATACCCATTGCCCATAGGAAATTGATATCTTTCGGAATCCAATATTCAGTCATCATGACTTTTATAAAGCCTGTCGTATTAAGTCTTTGGTCGAACCATTCGCCGAGACTTTTTGCTTTTTCGGAATGTGCCATTTATTTTATCCTTAAGCTTTTGCTTGAGCGGTCATTTTTTTATATTCTGGACCTTCTTCGCCTAAAACGATAGAAGTTCCTTGAATTGCAAACGGTGGAATATCAAGTGGTCGAGGAGGTGGACCAAATGTCTGTTTTGCATGTGCATCATATTGACCACCATGACAAGCACAATGAAATATTTTTTCACCTTCTCGCCATTCAGGAATACAACCTAAATGTGTGCAAAGACCAATAACAACTGTATATCTATTTTCACCAATAACGATATCTCGATTAACATCTAATGCGATATCTGGAGTAAGTTTTAATAAAAATACAGGTTTGCCTTGCCATTTAACAATACTTAATTTACCAGCTTCTAGTGGTGATAAATCAATAGTTGTAAAACCAGCACTAACAACACTTGGAAGAGGATCCCAAGTTCGCTTCATGGCATATAAAGAAGCTACTGCTGCAACACCTGCAGTTCCAGCAAGAATCTTACCCATGAAAGCTCTTCTATTTTTGTCAGCCATAATGCTTTCCTTCTATACTATAAGATAGTTTTGTTATTTCGCATATCCACTTTTTTTATATTTTGTGGTTTAATTTGTTTTTGAGTCTATGCGATAACTCGAACTTTATTAGTCGTTTTGAAAAAAATCTCTAGACTAATTTTGTGGTCTACTTAATTATAAAAAAATAAGCGACTGTGCGAAAATATATCAGTTTATCTTAATAAAAGTCAAGTAAATTTTTTATAAAAATTAATTGTTATTTATAATAAAATCTTAATTTAGAAAACATTTATTAAAATTACTTTTTATAATAGAATAAATTTATATTTGACGAACAATTACAAATTTATTTTATTATCAAATAATATTGATTTATTATCGTATTGATAACAATAACAAATTATTGATATAATCATAAAAAAATTACGGAGTAAGCAGATGTTAGATATAAATCTACCGCTTCTACTCATTACCTTAGTTGTCTTTATTTCACTTATTGTATATCTAGAAGGAAAGTTATATAACCCACTTTTAAAATATATCGATGACCGTGATTCAATGCTTCGCAATGATCGAGATTCTGTTAATCAAAATCTATCTGACATAGCATCATTAAAACATGAAGCCGAAACTATTTTAGCTAATGCTAGAAAAGAAGCTTCTTTATTAAAAGATGCAATTATCAACGAAGCTAAAGATTCTATTGCTAAAAGATTAGAAGAGAAGAGACAAAAACTAGCAGAGAGTTATAAAGAATTTGAGAGAAGACTTGCTACTAAAAGAGTTTCTCTTAAAAATAATTTATTAGCAGATTCTCAATCGTTCGAAACTGCTCTTCGAGAACGATTTAGTTCTATTTAAGGAGGAGATGTAATGTTAAAACTTGCAACGATAAGTGCATTAGTTACAGCTTCTCTGTTTGCTGGTGGTTCTGGTGAAGGGGGGACAGATATCTTAGAAAGATCTGTCAATTTTGCTATTTTTGTAGCTATTCTTTACTATCTGATTGCTGAACCTCTTAGAAAATTTCTTTCTGATCGAACTTTAATGATTGAAAGCGAATTTAAAAGAAATGAAGCAAAGCTTGCGGAATCAATACAAGCAAAAGAGAAGATGAAAGAAGAATTAATTTCTGCAAAAAGACGAGCTGGAATGATTATAGCTGATGCAAAAAAAGAGGCTGAATTAATTAAAAATAAGATTGAAGATAATGGTAAAAACGAATTAGTTATGCTTGAAAAACAACAAGAAGAACTAATTATCATTCAAGATAAAAAAATGGTTCATTCAGTTGTTGCCGAAGTTATGCAGGAAGTTCTTAAAGGCGAAGTTGCTCTTGATTCTAGATCTTTATCTAATCTTCTTGTTAGAAAGGTTTCATAAACAATGAGTTCTTTAATATCAAAAAGATATATCAAAGCTTTATTATCAGAAATAGGGCTACAACGAACTGAAGCTTTAGCCAAAAAGTTTTCAGCTGTTTCGCAACTTGTAACTAGTAACAAAAATTTTAAAGTTTCGTTAGAGTCTGGATTTATTAATAAACATGAACAAAAAAATATTTTTCTCGGACTATTTGATGAAAATGATAAACGAGTAAAAAATTTTATCGAATTGCTTATTGAAAATAATAGAATTAATGAACTTGAAAATATCGCAAATGAATTACATTTGATTTCAGCTTATTATCATAATCAGTTTGCAGGAGTATTATTAACAAACAGTGAAATTGATTCATCAACAATGTCTCATATTCAAACAGGTTTGCAAAATAAACTCGGAAAAACAATTATTTTAGATTTACAAAAATCTGATAATGCAGAAATTAAAGTAACGATTAATGATTTAAATCTTGAACTTTCTATTTCGAAAGAAAGATTAGAATCAGATGTCATTAGCCACATCTTGAAGGCTATTTAAAAATTAAACTTTGAAAGGAGTTGTCTTGTCTAAATTAGGTGCTGACGAAATTAGCTCAATTATTCGAGAACGAATAGCTAATTTTCAATTAAATGTTGATATTAACGAGATAGGAAAGATTGTTTCACTAGCTGACGGCATTGCGAAAGTTTATGGACTTTCTAATGTTATGGCTGGTGAAATGGTTGAATTCGAAGATGGAACACACGGTATGGCTCTCAACCTTGAAGAGGATAGTGTCGGTGTTGTTATTCTTGGAAATTCAGCAAGATTACGAGAAGGTTCATCTGTAAAAAGATTGAATAAACTTCTTAAAGTTCCAACTGGTAAAAATTTATTAGGACGAGTTGTGAATGCTCTTGGTGAGCCTATCGATGGTAAAGGTGAAATTCACGGTGTTGAATATAGATTCGTAGAAGAAAAAGCACCTGGAATTATGGATAGAAAATCTGTTCATGAACCACTTCATACAGGAATTAAAGCAATTGATGCTCTTGTTCCAATTGGTCGAGGTCAAAGAGAATTAATTATCGGTGATAGACAAACAGGAAAAACAACTGTTGCAATCGACACGATTATTAATCAAAAAGGTCGAGATGTAAAATGTATTTATGTTGCAATTGGTCAAAAACAATCAACTATCGCTAGTGTAATTCGAAGATTAGAAGAAGCTGGTGCAATGGAATATACTATTATCGTTTCTGCTGCTGCTGCTGAATCTGCTGCTTTACAATTCCTTGCACCTTATGCCGCTGTAACAATGGGTGAATATTTTAGAGATAATGCTCAACATGGTTTGATTATTTATGATGACCTTTCTAAACATGCTGTTGCTTATCGAGAAATGTCTCTTATTTTAAGACGACCACCAGGACGAGAAGCTTTCCCAGGGGATGTTTTTTATCTACATTCAAGACTTCTTGAACGAGCTGCAAAATTAAATGATGCTCGAGGTGCTGGATCATTAACTGCTCTTCCAATCGTTGAAACACAAGCTGGAGATGTCGCTGCATATATTCCTACAAATGTTATTTCGATTACAGACGGTCAAATTTTCTTAGAAACAGATTTATTTAACTCTGGTGTAAGACCTGCGATCAATGTTGGTATTTCAGTTTCACGAGTTGGTGGTGCTGCTCAAATCAAAGCTACAAAACAAGTTGCTGGAACTTTAAGATTAGATTTAGCTCAATATCGAGAACTTCAAGCATTTGCACAATTTGCTTCTGATCTTGATGAATCAAGTAGAAAACAACTTGAAAGAGGTCAAAGAATGGTTGAGGTATTAAAACAACCTCCATATTCTCCTTTATCACCTGAAAAACAAGTTATTATTATTCAAGCTGGTAATCTTGGTTATCTTGATAAACTTCCTGCTTCAAAAGTTCGAGGATTCGAAAATGCTCTTTATCCATTTGTTGAAACAAAATATCCACAAATTTTAGAGAACATTCGAAAAGAAAAACAGATTAGCAAAGATACTCAAGAACTAATTAAAAAGGCTCTTGAAGAGTTCAAAGTTAGCTTTTCTGCTTAATTTTTTAGGGGATTTTTAAATGGCGAACTTGAAAGAGATCCAAAGAAAGATAAAAAGTGTTTCTGGCACACAAAAAACAACTCGTGCTATGAAACTCGTATCGACTGCAAAACTTCGCCGAGCTGAAGAGTTGGCTAAAAGATCTAGTCTCTATGCAAAAAAATTAAATGAAGTTATTTCAAAAATAGCTACAAGTATTAAAGATAATCACGAAGGTGGTATTGAAGGTTTATATTTCGATACAACAAGAGCGGTTAAACGAGTAGCTATTGTTTTTGTTACAGCTGATAAAGGTTTGTGTGGTGGATTTAATAGCCAAACTATAAAAACAGTTAATAGACTTTTAAAAGATTATGAGTCGAAAAACATTGCAGTTGATTTACATGCTGTTGGCAAAAAAGGGTTTGAATATTTTAAATATAACAAACGAGACATTAAAAATCATGCTATTGGTTTAAGTGCATCGCCTGATTATGATAAAGCCGTTCATTTTATCGCTTCTGTTGTTGAAGATTTTTCAAATAAACGAGTCGATAAAGTCGTGTTAATTCATAATGGTTATAAAAATATGATTACTCAAGAGCTAAAAGTTAATCAACTTCTTCCAATTGATGTAAGTAATATCGAACGAAAAGATAATGATCCAACGATCGAAATTGAAGCTTATAACGAAGAAGTTGTTCTTGAGGCTTTGCTTAAAAAATATATTGAATATAACATGTATTATGCTCTTATCGATTCTTTAGCGGCAGAACATTCGGCTCGAATGCAAGCAATGGATTCAGCTACAAATAATGCTAAAGAAATGGTAAAAGGCTTGAAAATTAAATTCAATAAAGCTAGACAAGAATCAATTACTACTGAATTAATCGAAATTATCAGTGGTGTTGAATCTATGAAATAGATTAGAAAGGTTAGAATGGCAGAAAATATGATTGGTAAAATTGTCCAAGTAATTGGTCCAGTTGTAGATGTCGAATTCAGCAATTATCTACCAGCTATTAATGATGCTTTAGAAGTTCATTATTCAGTTGATAACAAAAAGACTAAATTAGTTCTTGAAGTTGCTGCTCACATCGGTGATAATAGAGTTAGAACTATTTCTATGGACTTAACAGAAGGACTTGTTCGAGGCATTGATGTTATCGCAACAGGTGCACCTATTAAAGTTCCAGTTGGTGAAGAAGTTTTAGGACGAATTTTTAATGTTATCGGAGATACTATCGATGATGCAGGTCCTGTAAATGAAAAAGAGCGATGGTCAATTCATCGAGAACCACCAAAATTAATTGATCAATCAACAAAACAAGAAATGTTTGAAACAGGTATCAAAGTTGTAGACTTACTTGCTCCATATGCAAAAGGTGGAAAAGTTGGTCTATTCGGTGGTGCTGGTGTTGGTAAAACAGTTATTATTATGGAACTTATTCATAATGTTGCTTATAAACATTCTGGATATTCTGTTTTTGCTGGTGTTGGTGAAAGAACTCGAGAAGGAAATGACTTATATCACGAAATGAAAGAGTCAAATGTTCTTAATAAAGTTGCTTTATGTTACGGACAAATGAATGAGCCACCTGGAGCAAGAAACCGAATTGCTTTAACTGGTTTAACAATGGCTGAATATTTTAGAGATAAAATGGGACTTGATGTTCTAATGTTTATCGATAATATTTTCCGATTTGCTCAATCAGGTTCTGAAATGTCAGCTCTTCTTGGACGAATTCCATCAGCTGTTGGTTATCAACCTACATTAGCAAGAGAAATGGGAGCTTTACAAGAACGAATTACATCAACAAAAAATGGTTCGATTACATCTGTTCAAGCTGTTTATGTTCCTGCGGATGACTTAACTGACCCTGCTCCTGCTTCTGTTTTTGCACACTTAGATGCAACAACAGTTCTTAACAGAAAAATTGCTGAAAAAGGTATTTATCCTGCTGTTGATCCACTTGATTCAACATCAAGATTACTTGATCCACAAATTTTAGGTGAAGACCATTACAATGTAGCAAGACATGTTCAACAAGTTCTTCAAAAATATAAAGATCTTCAAGATATTATTGCTATTTTAGGTATGGATGAGCTTTCAGAAGAAGACAAATCAACAGTTGAACGAGCTAGAAAAATTGAAAAATTCCTTTCTCAACCGTTCTTCGTTGCTGAAGTATTCACAGGTTCTCCAGGTAAATATGTATCTCTTGAGGATACGATTGCTGGTTTTAAAGGCATTCTTTCAGGTAAATATGATTATCTTCCAGAAAGTGCTTTCTACATGGTTGGTGATATTAGCGAAGCAATAGCAAAAGCTAAAAAATAATTTTCTTCTAAAATAAATCATTAACATAGAGCTACAACTTTGTAGCTCTAATTCTTCAATTAATATAATAAGGAACTAAATATGAGTAATAAATTGTTGTTAGAGATCATCACTCCAAATGGTCTAATTTTTTCTGGTCATGTTAATGATGTAAGATTTCCAGGTGAAGAAGGTGAATTTGGTGTTTTACCAGAACATACTTCTGTCTTTACTCTTTTAAAAGGTGGAATTATTCAATTTACAAAAGATAATGGATCATCTGAAGCTCTTGTTATTAATGCGGGAAATGTAACAATAGATAAAAATTCTATTATCGCTCTTGTTGATGGTGCTGTAGCCATCGAAGGTAAAGGTGGCGATGTTGCTAAATCATTAAATAGCATTCGAGAATTATTAAAAGATGTTTCAGATTCTAATATTATTATTGCTTCTGTTGAGGCAAGGCTAAGCTAATCCGTGATTGATATGTTGCTTAATTTCTTTGGAGAAACAAGCTCCATAGAAATATTAGTTATACTTATTTTAAGTAGTTATTTTGTTGCGATTAATTGGCTATTTTTTATGAGATTAATAACTTTAAAAGATTCTGTCGAAAATGAAGAACGAGCTTTTCATTCTGTTTTAAATGATAACGAACGAGTATCAAGATATTCTTTTATGTATCGTTATATTTCAGCAAAAAACAAAGAAGGTGAGCCAATTAGCACCAATCTTTTACAAGCTATAAAATATACAGTTAGTAGAGAAGCTTCTAAAGGTTTAACTTTTTTTGGTATCGTTGCTTCAACATCTCCATTTATTGGTCTCTTCGGAACAGTTATTGCTATTTTAGATACATTTGCAACATTAAGTGAAGCAGAATTAGGTGCTATTTCTGTTATTGCAAAAGGTGTTTCAGGAGCGTTAATTGCAACTGCTGTTGGTATTTTCGTAGCAACTTTTGCTTATACTTATCATCAAATTTTAAAACGAAAAGCTTATGAATTAGTTGAATTAATTTCAATGCAAAGCGAATTAATATTATTTGGAAATGGTGGAAATATAAACATACCTGGAGAGAAAGGTAGGAGATGAGATGTCTAATAATTTTGATGATTCACCAGAACTAAATATAACTCCTTTAATAGATGTAATGTTGGTTCTATTAGCTATTTTAATGGTTACCGCCCCAACGATGGTCTATGAAGAAATTATTCAATTGCCAAAAGGTTCAAAGTCTACTCAACAAAATAAGAATTCGAAAATAGAAATAAGAATTACAAAAGATAAATATATTTTTATTCAAAAAAAACAATATCAATATGATACTTTTCAAGATCAGTTTGTTTTATATTCTCAATCTTATCCAAAAGATACACCTGTAATTATATCTGCTGACGAACGAATATTATATCAAGATGTAATGTTTTTATTAAAAACTATCAAAATAGCAGGATTCTCACAGGTCTCACTTTCAACAAATGGTTAATCAAGATCCTAAATTATTTTATGTTAGTGGTCTATTTTCGATCACTTTTTTTCTTTTAGTATTATTTGGTGCATTAACATATGCCTATCATCAAAATAGGACTATGCAAATTAGAACAGATAAAGAACCAACTCCAGTAACTATTGATTTACAACAATTTGTTGAAAAACAAAAACCAATTGTCAAGCCTGAACCAAAACCAATTGTCAAGCCTGAACCAAAACCAATTGTCAAACCTGAACCAAAACCAATTGAAAAGCCTGAACCAAAACCAATTGTCAAACCTGAACCAAAACCAGTTGAAAAACCTGAACCAAAACCAATTGTCAAACCTGAACCAAAACCAATTGAAAAACCTGAACCAAAACCAATTGAAAAACCTGAACCAAAACCAGTTGAAAAACCTGAACAAGAACCACAATCTTTAAATTCGCTTTTTTCTAAAGTTGATACTTCTAAATTTAAAGATACAAATAATTCTAATCGTTCGCAACAATCTCAACCACAAAAACAAAAAGTTTCCAATGAAACTATTAGTAAATTAAAAGAATCAGCTTCTCAAACCTCATCAGTTTCAGTTGAATCAAGAATTGAAGAAGATACAAGCCAAAAATATAAAGTAGAAAGAACTTATAGTTATACTGGAACAGCTTTAAAATTAAATTATGAAGATGTTGAAATTACTAAATCTAATTTGCAAACTGCAGATCAAGGTGAATATGATGAGTTTTTCTCAAATGTTAAAAAGTTTCTTTATGAAAAATGGCAACCTTCTCAAGGTGTCGTAGGTAATAGTGGTATTGTAAAAATCACTATAAATGAAAATAGTGTGTTAGAATATTATAGAATAGTTACACGAGGCAAAAGTGAAGATTTTAATGCTGAATTAGAATTTTATTTATCTAGTTTAAAAGGCAAAACAGTGCCTACAAAAGTTAAAAAAAGTGTAACTTTTGAAGTTAAATTTAAAGCGAAGGAGTAATATGATGTTTTTGCGGTTGTTTATATCTATAATTTTTCTGATGGGTTCAACTCTATTTGGAGAAGAAATGATAGAAGTTGTAAAAAGTGTAAATCAACTTACTCCAGTAGCTATTGAAGATGGAACAGTTGATCCTAAATTAACTGAATTATCTAAAAAGTTCCATAAATTATTAACAAATGATATGTTGTTATTAACCAGATTTGATATTTCAGAACAATATCAACAAGCTGATTTCGAAGCTAATACAAATTTTGCTAATAGAAATGCTACATATGGTTTTAAATATAAATTATTTAATGATGGCACTGCTGGAAGTTTATCTTGCGATGTGAAAGTTGTTAATATAATTACACAACAAAATATTTTTATAAAAAAATACAAAATAGGCAATAAAGAAAAATATCCTTTTTTGGCACATGAAATAATAGGTGATATAAATTTTAAACTTAGTGGTGAAAAAGTTGATTGGTTAAAAAAATATGTAATATTTGCCAGATATACAAAACCAAAGCAAAGTGAAATTGTTATTGGCGATTATACTTTAACTTATACATATACTATGATAGGCAACGGTTTAAATCTTTTTCCAAAATGGGCTGATAATTCACAAAATGAGTTTTATTTTACACGATATGAAAAAAACAAACCGACATTATATAAAATGAATATTTATTCGAATACATATGAAAAAATTCTTCAAACAGATGGAATGCTTTCGTGTTCAGATGTTTCTTCCAATGGAAACGAATTACTTTTAACAATGGCTCCAAACGAACAACCTGATATATATTTATATAATATTTCAACAAAAAAACTAAAACAATTAACAAAAGATAAAGCTATAGATGTGTCAGCAAGTTTTGTAAATGGTGATAGTCAAATGACTTTTGTTTCAGATCGTTTGGGTTTTCCAAATTTATTTATACAATCTGTTAAAGGTGATGGAGTTGCTGATCAATTAGTTTTCAATGGTAAAAATAATAATTCATGCACATCGTTTGGAAAACATGTTGTTTATAGTGCAAAAGAAACTGGAAGCGATTTTGCATATAATACCTTTAATTTACATTTAATATCAACAGATACGAATATAGTTAAAAGATTAACAGCTAGTGGAATGAATGTGTTACCTAAATTTTCTAGCGATGGAGAATCAATCTTATTTCTTAAACAAAATGGCAACGGAAATTCGATAGGCATTTTAAGATTAAATTATAATAAGAGCTTTTTATTTCCTGTTAATGTTGGTAAAATCCAATCTATTGATTGGTAATATATTAAAATAAGTAACTTAAATTATTTGTGGTTGGTGCTTTTAACGAAATATAATGTTAAAAGCTTTGGGAGATTTCCCCGAGGTTATACTCGTTATTTATAATACATATGCTATTAATTTAGCATTTATTAAATATTAAAAAAACAGATCGGTTAGTCAAAAATGAAAATTTTTAAATCAAAAACTTTAATAAGTTTGGCTTTTATTTCATTAACTTTTAATAATTGCGGAGATGAACCTGAAGCTCCGACACCAATGACAAGTGAAAATGTAAATAATGAAAAAATTATCAAAAGTGATGAAGATAATTTAACTGGTAATGGTTTTAACAAAGATGTATCTAGTCAGGATTTAACTTTAAATAAATTATCAGTAACAGATGATGCAGATAAATATCTAAATTCTAAAGATTTAGAAACTATTAATTCTCAATTAAAACCTATATATTTTGATTATGATAGTTATGAAATTTCTGATGTAATGTTGCAAGACATAAATCATAATATTAATATTATTAAAAAATATAAACTAACAAAAAGTCAAAATCTAATAATTGAAGGTAACTGTGATGAACTTGGAACAGATGAATATAATTATGGTCTTGGTTTAAAACGAGCAAAAATTATTAAAGATTCTTTAGTTATAGACGGCTTTTCAGATGGTTCAATTAAAACTGTTAGTTATGGTGAAGGTAATCCTAGTTGCGATGAACATAACGACGACTGTTGGGCAAAAAATCGAAGAGTTGATTTTAAATTGGAAGAATAAAATATGCAAAAAAAAGATCTATTTTTATTATTAATAAGTTTTTCAGCTGTGTCTATTGCTAATGCAGAACCTTCTGTTTTTGGAGCTGGAAATCTTGATTCTTCTTCGCCTTATGGCTTGTCTCAAAGTGAGAAAAAAATATTAGAACAAGATTCTAAGATACGAGAATTAACAAAAACTAATAATAAACTTGAAAAGAAAATTGAATCTTTAGAAGCTACATTAAAATCTTTGCAAGATTCTATTCAAAGTATTGGTCGTCAAAATAATGATCAAAAAATAAAACTTAATGAAGTTCTTGAAGATTTGAAACAAAGTGGTTTGCAAAATCAAAGATTGCAAGAAAATGCAAAACAGCAAGATCTTGAAATTAAAAAAAATATAAACGATAAGCTTGGTGAAAGTTTTATTAAAGTTAATCTGGCTCTTGATGAACAAAATAAAAGATTAATCGAAATTGATTCTGGAATAAAAAAAGATTTCAACGGAATTAATCAACGATTTCAAACTGTTGGCAAAGATATCAATAAATTAAAATCTCAAATGATTACTCAACAACAATTAAATTTTGTAATCGAAGATTTGAAAAAATTTAAAGAACTTGTTATTGCTGAACTTGGAAAACTTTCAGAAACAGAAACAGATAATTCATTTTATGATTTTTCAAAACATACGAATGATGAAATTCTTGATATGGGTAAAAAAAATCTTGATAGTAAAAAATATCAAGAGTCTATTAAGTTCTTTGAATATATAATATCTAAACAGTATAAACTTGCTACGACATATTTTTACTTAGGTGAAGCTCATTACGGACTAGGTAATTATGAAGATGCAATAAAATCATATAAAGATAGTGTTAGTGTATATGATAAATCTAAGTTTATGCCAACACTGTTGTTGCATATTTCAACCTCTTTTGATAAATTAAATATGACAGCAGAAGCAAAAACTTTTTATAATGCTTTAGCAACTCAATATCCTCAAAGTAATGAGGGAAAAGAAGCATTAAAACTTCTTGAAAAATATAAATAAACAAACTTTAAAGGCAAAAATATATGGCAATTCAAAATGATCAAATAGTTTCTATTTTATACGAAGTAAAAGATGTTTCTACAAAACAAATAGTAGATAGCAACATGAACAGTTCTCCTATAACTTTTATGATTGGTCGAGGTCAAATTATTTCTGGGCTTGAAAATGCTCTTAAATCAATGGATATGGGCGATAGTTCAGACATTTTAGTTAAAGCAATCGATGCCTACGGTGAATATCAAGCTGAAGCTGTTCAAATTGTTCCAATCGAACAATTTGCTGGTATTCCACTTGAAAATGGCATGACTCTTTACGGTCAAGATGAAGAAGGTGGAACTGTTGCCGTTGTTGTCAAAACTTTTGATAATCATAGTGTTACAATCGATTTTAATCATCCTTTAGCTGGAAAAGATCTTTTATTTTCTACTCATGTTGTTATGGTTAGAAACCCTACTGATGATGAATTATTAACTGGACAACCTTATGAAAATCTTCAATACGGCGGTTCGTGTTCATCTGGTGGTGGTTCTTGCGGTTGTGGAACAGGTTTAGGTGACGAAGATGACATGTTTGGTGGTGGTTGTGCAACTGATGGGGGACATCATCATGGTGGTGGAAGTTGTGGAAGTGGGCATTGCCACTAACAAAATCTTGACCTCATCAATAAAAAAAATAAATAAAAAATCATGATGAGGTCAATACTAACAACAATTTTTGGAGCTTTATTCGGTTTATTAATCGGAAAGCTTTCAAAATCATTAGAAATTATTTTAATAGCTACACCAATCGGGGCTTTAATAGGCTATAAATTTTCACATTATATGTCAATATTTTTTAGTTATTTATACAGCCTTTTAAAAAAAATATCTCCTATAATATTCAAACAAGTTTAATATCTTTTTTTATTTTTCGTCGATGATTTCGACGAAATTTTAATCATTTTCATAAAAAATATATAAAAAAACAAAACTTATAAATTATTCTTATTTTTAATTTCAAGCACAGAATGACTTTGTAGTTTGAAATCATTTCTCACAATTTAGAAGCCTGTCTATGAGAAATTAACTTTTCGAATAGTTATAACTCAATGCCTTTTTTTCAAAAAATCACATAAAATAAATAAGTTAATAAAAATAATATTAATAAGTTTAACGGGCTTTTAGCTCAAATTTATCAATAACTTAAAACATATCAATTGTAATTTTGCACTATAATTTTTTTGCTACACTTTTGAGAAATATTTATAGGACTTAAATGAATAGAAGAGATTTTTTATATTTTTCTGGATTGGCAACAGCTTCTTTAATATTGGCTGGTTGCGGAATTGACCCTCAAGGTCGAGGTTACAGTGTTAATTTACCAATGTGGATGATTAGTAAAAAATTTGCTGAACAATTTCCTATTAAACAAGAATTAACTTATGGTGGTTTTAAATATGGAACTATCGAAATAGTTGATCCTAAATTATTAGGTGCAAAAGGCAAAGATAAAATGAGCCTTGGTGTAGGTTTTAAATTTTATAATATGTTTTTACCTGATGGAATTAGCGGTTCGGTAGCTTTAAATAGTGGTGTTCGATACGATTCAACGACGACAAATATATTTTTAGTTAAACCTGAAGTTGAAGATGTTACTGTTCAAAATGTTTCACTTGGTCAATTTTTAACTGGCGAAGTTCGAAAAGCAATTGGAATTGTTGTTGCTGAAACTATCGAAAAACGACCTATTTATAATCTAAAAGAAAATAAATCAATGGTTTCTGGTTTTATCAAAGGCATTGATATTCGCGATGGCGAACTTGTTTTAACTTTTGGATTATAAAATATTATGTTAGATAATTCAGCTAAAAGAATAATTCCATGTCTTGATGTCAAAGATGGTCGAGTTGTCAAAGGTGTAAATTTTGTTGGTTTGCAAGATGCAGGTGATCCTGTTGAAATCGCTCAACGATATAACAGTGAAGGAGCTGATGAATTAACTTTTTTAGATATTACAGCTTCTCATGAAAAACGAGGCACAATGGTTGAAGTTGTTCGTCGAGTTGCTGAACAAGTTTTTATTCCTTTGACTGTTGGCGGTGGAATAAGCAAACTTGAAGATATTTATAATTTATTAAATGTCGGTTGCGATAAAGTTAGTTTAAATAGTTCAGCTGTTAAAAATCCAAATTTAATAAACGAGGCTTCAAAACGATTTGGAAGTTCAACTATTGTTGTTGCCGTTGATGTAAAATTTATCGATGGCGATTATCGAGTTTTTGTAAATGGTGGTCGAATTGACACAGGTTTAAAAGCAAAAGATTGGCTTTCTGAAGTTCGCGATCGTGGAGCTGGTGAAATTTTATTAACTTCGATGAATAAAGATGGCACGAAATCAGGTTTTGATTTGGAAATTATTGATTTTGCTTCTAAATATTTAGATATTCCAATTGTTGCAAGTGGCGGTGCTGGAAATATAAGCCATTTTATCGATGTTTTTAAACATGGTGCAAGTGCGGCTCTTGCGGCATCTATTTTTCATTATCGAGAAATCGAAATTAATGAATTAAAAAGAAATCTAGCTTTAAATAATATAGGAGTTCGTCTTGTTAAAGAATGAATTAGAAAAATTTTATAAATTAATTCATCCGTTTGAAACTCTTGATGAAACTGATCTTGAATATTTAATTAAATTAACTGATATCGCTTATTATCGTCGAAGCGAACAAATTATTGCCAAAAATTCAGCAACTAATAAATTATATTTAATTTTAAAAGGTCGAGTTATCGAATATCGCGATAACGATGAGGTCGTTTCGATTTATAACGAATATGAAAGTTTTGATGCAAACTCACTTTTATATGGTTCTTCTGAAAATAAATTTATCGTTGATGAAGAATTAATTTGTTATGAAATTCCAAAAAATATATTTTTATCGTTCATTGAAAAATATAAAAGTTTTCGAAGTTATTATGTCGAAGGACTTGCGAAAAAAATTAATTCAGCAAAAGAACGAGAACGAAATTCATCAATGGCTTCATTTATGTTGGCTAAAGTTTCAGATCTATTTTTGCATAAAGTTGCAATTGTTTCACCTGAAACTTCGATTTTAGATGCTTTGAAATTAAAAGAAGAAATGAAATCAAGTGCAATTATTGTCGAAGATGGTATTTATCGCGGTATCGTAACAGATTCTAATTTGCGAAATGTTATTTTAACTGGTCGAAATACAGCTGAACCTATTAAAAATATCGCCGTTTCACCAATTAAAACTATTCAACATAATGATTTTTTATTTAATGCTTTGTTAACTTTTGTTAAATATCAAATTAAACGAGTTGTTATTTTAAAAAATAAAGAAATCGTTGGCATTCTCGAACAAATGGATATTTTAAGCTATTTTTCTAATCAATCGCACCTCATCGCTGTTCAAATTGAACGAGCTTCAACTGTTGAAGAATTAATGGAAATTTCAAATGGTCTGGTTTCGATAATTAAACGGTTTTTTGAAAGTGGAGTAAAAGTTAGACATTCGTCAAAATTAGTTAATGAACTAAATCGCAAAATTTATTATAAATTAGCTTTGATGATTTTTCCAAAAGATTTACATAGTGAAATTACGATTTTCACGATGGGAAGCGAAGGACGACGAGAACAGATTTTAAAAACAGATCAAGATAATGGCTTAATAATTTCTCGTGATGAATTTCGCGATGAGGTTAGTATATATGCAAAAATATTTTCTGAAAAATTAGTTTTAATCGGTTATCCAGAATGTGAAGGAAATATCATGGTTTCTAATCCGTATTGGATCGAAACTTTGGCAGGTTACATGCGAAGAATTTCTGAACATGTTTTAAAACCAACTCCAACAGCTTTAATGGAACTTGCAATTATGTTTGATAGCGAATCTGTTTTCGGTAATGAAGATCCACTTTTAGAAATGCGAGAATTTATCGCTCATCGATTAACTGATAATTTGCATTCGACAAATTCGTTCGCATCCGCAACTTTGCAATTCGAAACTCCTATTTCTTTTTTTAGATCTTTTTTAGTTGATAATAAACACGGCGGTGAATTAGATATTAAAAAAGGTGGTATTTTTCCAATTGTTCATGGAATTAGATCTTTGGCAATTTCGAATAATATTCTCGAAACAAATACAGTTGGACGAATAAAAGAATTAAATAACCGTGAAATATTTTCTCGCGAATTTGCTCTTGAATTAATTGAATCTTTTGATTTTTTCTTAACTTTAAGATTAAAAACCAGATTGCAAAAATTAGCTTTAAATAAACAGCCCGATAATTATGTTGATCCTGTTAAACTTTCTCCTCTTGAACGAGAAATTTTAAAAGACAGTTTGAAAATTGTTGATAAATTTAAAAAACTAATTAAACATAAATTTCAATTAGATAGATTGTAAAAAATTATGTTCAGAAATTTATATTTAGAGATTCAGAAATATAGACTAAAAGATAATAAATTTATATGTTTATTTGATAATGAACCAGTTGATGAGGTCGTCGTTTTTGATACTGAAACAACTGGATTAGATCCAAATAAAGATAATATATTATCAATCGGAGCTGTTAAAGTTGTTGGTAATAAAATTTTGTCAAGTGAAAGTTTTGAAGTTTTTGTTAAACAATCAGATAATTATGAAGGTCGAAGTGAATCCATCAAAATTCATAAAATTAGAGATTGCGATTTGAAAAATGGCATTTTAATAAATGAAGCCATCGATAAATTTATAAATTTTATCGGTTCCCGTCCGTTGGTTGGCTATTATTTAGAATTTGATATTTCGATGATAAATAAATATTTTAAAAAAATGTCTGGAATTTCATTGCCAAATCGTGAAATAGAAGTTTCAGCTTTATATCACGATATGAAAATTGGAAGAATTCCACAAAGCAATGTTGATTTAAGATTAAGTTCGATTATCGCAGATTTAAAAATTCCAACTTTGACAAATCATGATGCACTTAGTGATGCTGTTATGACAGCAATGATATATTTAAAATTAAAAAATAATTATTAGAGGTAATAAAAAATAGATGTTAGATAAACTAAGTTTAAAATCACAGTTTCAGATTTTGGTAACACCAATTATGATTCTTGCAACAATATTAATAATATTTATTGGATATTCTGAATATGAAAGAGGCAAACAATTACAAGATTTAACAGATAATATTACTGTTATCGAAGACTTGCGAAAGTTAATTTCATTGGCAACTGTTGAACGAGAATTAAGTATTAGATTAATTACACAAAGTCAAAAAAGATTAAAAATATCAGAAAAAGCTATTTTACGAGACTTAAGCAAACAAAGAACAGTCGTTGATACAAGAGTTGAATCTATTAGTTTAAAATTAGAATCTTTAAAAACACAATTAGATGACAAAAATGAAAAAATATTTTTAAATAATGTAAAAAATACGATTGCTAATTTTAATGTTGAATTAAGCAAATTAAGAGAATTAATCGATAAAACTCAAGTATCAGAAAACGAATCGATGACTAAATTTACAAGTTTAATTAAAAATGTTATTAATCTTGTTGCTTCGTCTTCGTTAGATATTAACGATCCTATTATTAGTAAATCCGTTGCTGTTTATTATATATATTTAAAATATAACGAAGTTATATCTCAACGGGAAATTTTATTCTCTAATATAAAAGATCTAGAAAATATTCAAGACGAACATAAATTAAATTTTAAAGAAATTTCTTCTTCGTTAAATGTTATAACTGAAATAGCTGAATCACTATCAGATTATAATCTTATTAATCATTATAAAAGATTATTTGTTAATACAGATATAAAAGATGTTGATTATTTATATAATGAAATTATTACAACTGGTAATTTATTATTTCCAACTGAAGATCAAATTAAAAATTATTTTAAAACCATGAAAGAATTAGAAGATTATTTATCAAATTCTATTTATACAGAACTTGCATTAAAAGCTGATTCACATAAAAAAAGACAGGTTTTAATCACTCTTGCATTTTTAATTTCACTTGTATTTATTTTGTTTTCAACCTATTCAGTTTATAACAATATGCGAGAAACATTATTTTTTGGAACAATAAATATTCGAAGTAAAATTCTTAGAGTAATGGCTGATTTAACAGTTGCACATAAAAATAATTCTGAAAAAAATGAAATCAGGTCGTTATTAACTATCGTAACAATGTTTGCAGATTTATTAAAAGAAACTCTGTTAAAAATAAGAATGAATTTCTTCGAGTTAATATCGTTGTCTAATCATCTTTCAGCTTCATCGGAACACATGGTTAAACATATTCAAAGACAAAGTCGCCATTTGCAAGATACAAATTTTCAATTGGAATTAATTCAAGAAAGTATTAAAAATAGCGAACATAGTTTTGAAAATATCCTTGAAATTATCGAAGATAGCACATCAAAAATCGGTAATTTAAATGTTGATGTTGCTTATTTAACTTCTGAACTTATTGCATTAAAACAAATGACAAATAATTTATTAGAATTAAAAGCTTTATTTGAAAAAAGTTTAAGTTGTTTTGAGGAAATAACAAATGAAAATCAAGTTTATGTTTCTGAAATTTATAAATCTATTGAAAGTCTTGTTCTGAATGGTGAAACAAAATTAACAAATTTAAGCAAATTGGCATTATTAATTAAACGAGATGCAGAATTAAATAATGCAAACTTAAATGATATTTTAGGTGTTATCGTAGCTTTAAGTTATGAAACACGAGCCTTAAGTGAAGATGTTGCTAAAAATCTAAATGAAAGTAATAACTTTATTGAACTAAGTAAAGAGACCGTTATTAAAAGTGAATATATTTTATCAGATGTAAAAATGCTTAATAAATATATTATTAATCTTGATAAAGAGTTCAATAAATTTCGTTTTTAAGTCGATCATTTTAAAGATTCTATAATTTGGAGTATAAATATAATGAATTCTTCTACAACAAGCATTTCTTCTAAAGAAAGTTTTAGTTTAAATAACTTTAGTTCAGAATCATCATCGATAAATGCTAAAAACACAAGCATAAATTCTGAAAAAAAAGCTGTTTCTGAACTTTCTCAAATTCAACAGCAAATTATTGCAAACTCTGATATTAAAAAGAGTTTAGAACAAGAAAAAGATATTTCTGAAGTTCGAGAACAATTAACTGATTGGGTTCAAAGAATGAATAAATTATCTAACGAAAATATCAGATTTAATTATAATGAAGATATTAAAGGTATTTTTGTTACGGTTATTAATAAACAAACTAACGAAGTTATTCGACAAATTCCAAATGAAGATGCTATTAAATTATCTGCCATTTGGAAAGAAGCTGTTGGAAATATTTTCGATACAAAAGGATAATCGTTGGCTGGAATTCAAACTTTAGGATTAGGTAGTGAAAATAAATTATCAATGGACACTGTTAATAAACTCAAAGATGTTGAGTTTAATGCCACAGTCAAACCAATTGATAAAAATATTGAAAAATTATCTTCACAAAAAGGTGGACTTTCGTCGCTTTCAACACTATTAGAAACTCTTAAAGAATCTACCTCATCATTAAAAGATGAGCTTGTTTATCAAGAAAGAACCGCTTATATATCTAGCGATTCAATAGATGTCAAACTTGATAAAGGGGTTTTACCTCAAAGTTTTTCATTAGAAGTTGAAGAATTAGCTCAAGAAAATGTAATTAATTCAAATGTTTTTGCAAGTAGAACAGAACATATTACTAACGGAAACGAAGGCACTCTTAAAATTTCAATTGGTGATCAATCTAGCACTTTAACAGTTAAATCTGATGCAACTTTAGAAGATTTAATGCAACAAATAAATGATAGTTCTTTGCCTGTTTCAGCAAAAATTTTAAATACAGGCAATAGTCAATATAAATTAATTCTTTCTGGTGAAAATAGTGGTGCTGAAAATAATATTTCTATCGAAGAAACAAATTTAATAACTAATCTTAACGATGAGGTAAATATTGTTCAAAAAGCAACAGATTCAAAAATTTCATTTAATGGCATTGGAATATCAAGATCATCAAATAAAATAACAGATCTAATTTACGGAGTAACGATTAATTTATCGGAAGAAACAACTTCACCAGTAAAAGTTACAATTGCCGAAGATAGTAATTCGCTAATAAGTTATGTTCAGTCGTTCGTAGATGGCTACAACGAATTTGTTAAAAATTTTGATGAACTAACAAAATATGATGATGCTACAAAAGAGAGCGGTATTTTTCAAGGCAATAATGATATTAGAGCAGTAAAACGAGAAATAAATAAAGTTATTCTTCAATTAGATAAAAATAATAATTCATTAGTAGAATTTGGAATAACTTTAAATAGCTCTGGAAAATTAGAATTTAATACAGCAGATTTTACTAAGAAATTCGAAGAAGATCCTTCAGCAGTGCAAACTTTTTTCCAAGGAATCGAATCAGAATCAAAAGGAAGAAGTGTTCATATTGGTGGTGTATTTTATAATTTGGATAAATCTCTAGAATCATTTGTTGGTTCAAGCGGATTATTAACAAATTTAAAAACGGGTTTTGATAAACAAGAAACACGATTAAACAAAGAAAGAGAAAAAGCGGTTGAATTACTTGATCGTCGATATAATAGACTTGCTGAACAATTTGCTCAACAAGATACGATAATTAATCAAATAACTCAACAGTTTTCATCGTTACAAATGCAAATAGATTATGCAACAGCAAAAAATTAGGAGAAAAAATGACAACAGCTGAATTTTTACAACAACAAAAACGAATCGAAGAAGAAACAGAAAACACAGCAGTAAGTGCTTATAAACGAAACAATCTTGAAATTCAATCAAAAATAAAACTTGTTGAAGCACTTTATGAAGGCATTTTGAATTTTAATTCAAATGCAATTAAATCAATCGAAGACGGCGATATAGAAAAAAGAGTTTATTGGTTAAACAGAACAACAGCTGTTTTTACAGAATTAATGAATGCTCTTGATATGGAAGCTGAAGGAACAATAAACGAGTATCTTAATGGATTATACACACAACAACTAAGATATCTTTTCGAAGCTAATAAAAATAATAGCATTGAATCAATAAAAATAATCAATAAAGTAGTAATTGGTCTTCTTGAAGCTTGGCGAGAAAAAAATGGACTCGTTCAATAACGACCAAAATGACATTGGCAAACAATGGCTTAAAGAATTAACAGTTTCGATAATGCAAGATAATTTTGAAAAAATTGAAAAATTAACAGCAAATAAATTACCTCAATTTTCTTCTATTATCGATATGAATCAAGCTAAATATCTTCTTAAAGAAGCAATGATTTTGTCAATTCACAAAAGAAATTCATTAGAAAAACTAATGATAAATGTATCTACAAATCTAGAAATAGCGATAAACTCAATCACAACACCTCATCATAAACTTAATAAACAGTTTTAATAAAAAAATAAAAAGAATAGTCTAATAACTAGCTATTCTTTTTAAATTAAAATATATTTTTTAATCATAAGCTTTCATGTGAAAATAGAGATTATAATTTCAAGAAGAAAATCGAAAGGATAGTTAAAAGAATGACTATAAAACGAGAAATCGAACAAGCAGGTATAAAAAATATAAAAAACATATACCGTAATTTATCTTATGATGAATTAATAGCATTTGAGTTAAATAACTGTGAAACAAAAATGACAACTCTTGGAGCAACATCAGTTGATACAGGAATATTTACAGGTCGAAGTCCAAAAGATAAATATATCGTTAGACAAGAGCCATCGCAAGGAAATATTGCTTGGGGTCAAGTTAATAAATCGATTAGTAAAGAAATTTTTGACGAACTTTTTTCAGCAGTGAAAAGTCAGCTTTCAAATAAAGCAATTTTTGTAACAGATGTTTTTGCAGGTTCAAGCGAATCCAGTCGCCGATCAATTAGATTTATTTCTGAAAAAGCTTGGCAATCTCATTTTGTAAAAAATATGTTTATTCGTCCAAACAAAGATCAGTTAAATAATTTCGTTCCAGAATTTACGGTTTATAACGGTTGTGGAACTGCTAATTATAAATGGCGAGAACATGGCTTAAATTCTGAAGTATTTGTATTATTTAATATCGAAGATAAAATAGCAATTATTGGAGGAACAGAATACGGCGGAGAAATGAAAAAAGGTATATTCAGTATGATGAATTACTGGTTGCCTCTTGAAAATAAATTACCAATGCATTGTTCGGCAAATATCGGAAATGATGGTGATGTTGCATTGTTTTTTGGTTTATCAGGAACAGGAAAAACAACTTTATCAACTGATCCACATCGAAGATTAATCGGCGACGATGAACACGGTTGGGACGAAAACGGAGTATTTAATTTCGAAGGCGGTTGTTATGCAAAAGTTATCGATTTGAATCAAGATTCTGAACCAGAAATTTATGGTGCAATTACAAAAGGTGCTCTTTTAGAAAATGTTGTCATGAATGATGTTGGTCAAGTTGATTTTTTTAACAAAACGAAAACAGAAAATACTCGAGTTTCATATCCGATTAATCATATTGCAAATCACGAACCGACATTACAAGGCGGACATCCAAAAAATATAATTTTTTTAACGGCTGATGCTTTTGGTGTTCTGCCACCAGTTTCGAAATTAACAAACGAACAAGCAATGTATTATTTTTTAAGTGGTTACACAGCAAAAGTTGCTGGAACAGAACGAGGAATAACAGAACCAACAGCTACATTTTCGGCTTGTTTTGGTGAAGCTTTTCTTCCGTTGCATCCAACAAAATATGCAAAATTATTAGGCGAAAAAATAAAAAATCATGATGTTCATGTTTATTTAGTTAATACTGGTTGGACAGGCGGTTCTTACGGAGTTGGTTCAAGAATGAGTATAAAAAATACTCGAGCTTGTATTAATGCGATTCTTGACGGATCTATTCAGAATAGCGAATTTGAAACAATGGATATATTTAATTTACAAATTCCAATAACATTAAACGGTGTAGATTCTAAGATTTTAAAGCCTGTAAATACTTGGCAAAGCAAACAGGCTTATATAAATACTGTTGAAAAATTAGCAAATATGTTTGTTAAAAACTTTGCAAGATATCAAGGAAGTGGTGATGAATTTGATTTTTCAAAGGCTGGACCGCAACCGCAAACTCTCAATACTACCTCGTTTAATCATTAATAACTGATCTGCAAAATCTCTAAAAGCCCCTTCACCACCTCGTGATGGGGTTACAAAACGAGCTTTTTCTCGAATATATTCTATTGCATCAGCTGGAGCAACTGGAAAACCAACAAGTTCAAAAATTGGAAGATCTATTAAATCATCGCCAATATAAGCTATTTCACTTCGTTCTAAATTATATGTCGAAATAAATTCATGCAAAGCTAATTCTTTTTTAGCAACACCTTTACGATAAAAATCAAATTTCAAATCTAGAATTCGTCGATCAACTGCTGGAGAATTTCGTCCTGTGATTGCTCCAAGAATAATTCCAGCTTCTCGTAAATAATCGATAATTTGACCATCTTTGACATTAAATTTAGTTGATATATTTCCAAAATTGTCATAATATAAACCTCCATCTGTCAAAACACCGTCAATATCCGTAATAATTGCTTTTATTCTTTTAAGATCCATGTGATCTCGTTCGTTTAATAACATTTAAAAAATCCTATAATAAAACTCTTTCGAAATAAAATAAAATGAAAGATTCGTTTTAAAAGTGTATCTAAAAACGAGATATTGCATATTTGCAAAATCAAAAATATAAATATATAATTTCGCAACTTTCAAACTCATTTTTGGACAGATGGGTGAGCGGTTGAAACCGCACGCCTGGAACGCGTGTGTAGGGAAACTTACCGAGGGTTCGAATCCCTCTCTGTCCGCCATCTAAAATTATTCAAATCTCAACAATCAAAATCTTTTTTGTTATCATTTCCATACTTATATATAAATTTTATAAAGGCATATTTTTATGGAAGAAATTATTTCAAAAATAATCGAATACGGATATTTGATCATAGCTCTTTATTCTCTTGGTGGTGGCTTTTTTGCTCTTCTTGCTGGTAGCATTCTTGCTTCAATGGGCAAATTAGATTTATTACTAGTAATAATTACTGCTGGAATTTCTAATTTTATTGGTTCAACAATGCTTTTTTATTTTGGTAAATATCAAAAAAAAGAAGTTGCTAAATTTCCAATATTTATTAAACATAGAACAAAAATAGCTCTCTCAAAGATTTTATTAACAAAATATCTTATTCCGAGCATATTTATTAATAAATATTTATACGGAATAAAAACATTAATTCCTTTATTATTAGGTTTTACGAACTATTCATGGCATAAATTTTTAATTTTTAACGGTTTCGCATCAATAACTTGGGCAACAATTATCGGATATTTTGCAATGATTTCTTCAGATTTTTTACAAACATTTGCTAAAAATAGTGAAATTCATCCTGTTATTTTGCCTATAACACTTTTTATCATTTTATTTATTTTATGGAAAATTCTTGATTGGAAAATTTCACATTGGCGAAATAATAAAAAATTAAGAAATAATATTTGATATTTAACATGAAACTAAAACAAATTATTTTATCAAAAGATAGTATTTCTTTTTTAAAAGGTTCTAAAAATTTATTGGCTTTTTCTGGTGGAGTCGATTCTTCAGCTTTGTTTTATTTATTAATCGAAAATGAAATAGATTTTGATATGGCAATCGTCGATTATAATTTACGAAAACAGTCAAAAGACGAAGTAAATTATGCGAAAAATCTAGCTGAAAATTTTGCAAAAGCTATTTATGTTGGTTCTGTTTCTCTTGATAAATTCTCCGAAAATGATGCCCGAGATGTTCGTTATTTATTTTTTAAACAAATCATCGAACAACATAAATATAAAAATTTAATCACAGCTCATCAATTAAACGATAAACTTGAATGGTTTTTTATGCAATTTTCAAAAGGTGCAGGTCTTTTAGAATTAACAGGAATGAATGAATTTGAGACTCGCGATGGTTATCGAATTGTTCGCCCATTAATCGATATTCAAAAAGATCAATTATTACAATTTCTTGATGAAAATGGCTTTAAATATTTTATAGATGCTTCAAATTTTGATGAGAAGTATAAAAGAAATTATTTTAGACATCAGTTTTCTAATAGATTTATTGAAGAATTTGGTGAAGGTGTTGTTCGTTCTTTTAAATATCTCGAAGAAGATCGAGCTTCTATCTTAAAAAATGGCATCGAAATCGATAGTTTTCATAATCTGTTTTCTTTTAATAAAGCCGAAAACGATCGAATAAATATATTTTATATAGATCGAATATTAAAAAGAAGTGGCTATATTTTATCAAGCGGACAACGAGACGAGATTATCTCAAATCGAGAAGTTGTTATTGGCGGTGAATGGGTTATTGCAATTGGAAATGATCGTGTTTATATTTCACCATATAGAAGTCATATTATGAATAAACAGTTCAAAGAATCTTGTAGAATTAGAAAAGTTCCTCAACTTGTAAGACCTTATTTATATGAAATTTTAAATGGAGATTGTGAAAAGATTTAATGGTGGTTGCAACAGGATTCGAACCTGTGACCACCACCGTGTCGAGGTGGTGCTCTACCAACTGAGCTATACAACCAAATATGAAGTTCTGAAATTATATATTTAATTAGTTAAATTTAAACTTAATATATTTAAAAAAAATTATACAATTTAAATTAAAAAAGGATATTTATAAATGGATAATTTAATTCTAAATTCACCGTTAGATATGCATTTGCATATTCGACAAGGCGAAATGTTAAAATCAGTTTTGCCAATTTCTGCTCGACAATTTGCTGGTGGTTTAATTATGCCAAATCTTCAACCTCCAATTATGACCGAAGAACATTTAGATAATTATCACCAAGAAATTATTAATTCACTCGCTGAACATAATTTAAAAAATAGCTTTGTGCCATATATGACAATATTTTTTAAAAATAGTTATGACCGAAACTTTTTAAAATCGATTCGTGAAAAAATTACTGCTGTTAAAATTTATCCAAGCGGTGTTACGACAAATAGCGAAGCTGGTGTTTTATCGCTTGATCTCGATGAGGTCGGATCAGTTTTAGAAATTATGCAAGATTTAAATATTCCGCTTTCGATTCACGGTGAAACAAACGGTTCTGTATTTGAACGAGAAGCTGAATTTTTACCAACTTACGAAATGTTAGCTCGAAATTTTCCAAAATTAAAAATAATGATGGAACATATTTCTGATCGCCGAACAGTTGAATTATTAAATAAATATAATAATTTATATGCAACCGTATCATTACATCATTTAAGTTTAACTTATGATGATATTCTTGGCGGTTCGTTAAAACCGCATCTTTTTTGCAAACCAATTATAAAAAGCAATAAAGATCGTGAAGCTCTTCGGGAACTTGTATTAAGTGGAAACGAAAAAGTAATGTTCGGAAGTGATTCAGCACCTCATCCACGAGAAAAAAAAGAGAGTTCATCAGGTTCAGCGGGAATTTTTTCAGCACCAGTTTTATTATCAGGAATTGTTAGCTTTTTTGAGAAAAACGATAAATTAAATTTATTAGATAATTTTTTAAGTTTCAATGCGAGAAAAATTTATAATTTAAATAATGTCGTTGAACGAAAAATCGAGTTAATTCGTGAAAATTGGCGAGTAGCGGATCAATATGCTGGAGTTGTTCCGCTTTTTGCAGGTGAAACTCTAGAATGGAAAGTGAAATAAATTTTAATTAACTAGTCATCCTGTAATTTATTTCGGGATATTTTCTTTTTTTCATGGAATGGTCGCCGACCATTCCCTACGAATTTACATTATCGCTTTTAACTTCCATTTTATTTGATTATATTTTCCAACAATCAAAATCCCAAATTCGAGACCCGATTCTGTCATTTTCCAAATACCATTTTCACGAAGTTGAAAACCTTTGTGTTCGAGAATTAAATTAACTTCAACGGGCGATTTATTTATCATTCGACCTAATTCAGTTGGAAGAAAGAATTGCGAATCGAGATCGATCTCAAAATGTTCGAGCGGTGATTTACCAAATTGTTCGAACATGATTTTGTCAAAACGAAATAGAGTTGTTGGTTTTCGTGTTTCCAAGTTTGCAATTAACTTTTCGGTTACTGTTAAGTTATTATCGAGTTCGATAATTTGTTCGGTTTCGTTTTTCACTTCTGGAAGTTGAGTTTGCGATTTTTGATTTTGCAAGATTTCTCGCATTCGAAAGAATTCTTCGACTAAACGAACTTTAAAATATAAAACGATGTCGTTATTTCTCATCATCGAAATTATAAAAGTAGCTTGTTGCTCATTGAGATAATAAGTTTTTGTTGCTTTGGAATCTGGATTTTC
Organism: Campylobacterota bacterium; assembly: GCA_030152305.1. Lineage (GTDB taxonomy): Bacteria > Campylobacterota > Campylobacteria > Campylobacterales > Thiovulaceae > Thiovulum_C. Next base: position 158,176 of record JASKOM010000003.1, on the reverse strand, counting down.
TTTAAGCTTTGTTTCAGAAACTGCCTCGATTTTAAATCGAACCACTCCGAATCGTTCAAAAATAGCGATTTTATCGGTAATCAGCTTTTGAACTGAAAGGACCTGATTTTGTGTTTGTTCTGCTATAACTCGATGAGAAATTCGAGGTTCGTTTTCGATAAGTTCGATTATGTTTGTTATAATATCCATTGATATTTCCTAATCATAAGTTTATTGACTTGAAAAGAGTTATTTTTGGAAGAAGGCTCTTTTCTGCCTGAAATTATAAACTGATTTTACACAAAAGTAAAATTACCGTGCTTTTGTATGTAAAATAATTTTTGCTCTTTCGTTAATTAATAAATCTTGAATCGTATCTTTAAATTTTCTAAGTTCTATATTTTCGATTAAATATATAATTAAATTATTAGCCCAAGTAGGTATTTGAGACTTTTCATTTGCCCATTCGTTAATAGTTACACGACTTACCCCAATTCTTTCCGCTAACTCTTTTTGAGTGATTCCCAATTCACGGCAGGTTTTTTTAACTAAGTTTTCTTCTTTTTCAACTTCGCTCACGAATAAATCCTTTTTTAATTATTTTGATTTTTCCGTAATTTTAATATTTTTGGTTTTTCATTATTCACGGAACAGCCACAGGCTATTCCCTACGAATACAAATTACAAAACCGTTTTCATTTTCCATTTTATTTGACTAAATTTGCCAACGATCAAAATTCCAAATTCGAGACCCGATTCTGTCATTTTCCAAACACCATTTTCTCGAAGTTGAAAACCTTTATGTTCCAAAATAAAATTAACTTCAACCGCTGATTTATTTATCATTTTGCCTAATTCAGTTGGAAGGAAGAATTGCGAATCGAGATCGATCTCAAAATGTTCAAGCGGTGAAAAGTTACGATTTCGCTGAATATATTTGTCGAGTCGGTAAAGAGTCGTCGGCTTTTTTGATTCAAGGTTTTCGATTAAATTCGCTGTTGCCATAAAATAATTGTCAAGTTCGATAATTTGTTGAGTTGAGTTTCCAATTTCTGGAAGTTGTAAGTTTTGAGTTTGATTAATTGAATAATTTCCAGTTTTGCGAATTGACGGAAGAACTTCGCGAGTTACCCATTTCTGAAACGGTTTAGCAATTGGTTTTCTACTTCGAATTATAAGTGAATATAATCCAGATTCTGATAAAACCAACATTTCTTGAGTTCCGCCAAGTGTATCGTTTAAAACTAGACCCTTTTCATATTGGTCAAAATCTTTGACTGCATCGCTTATATTTTTTATCTCTAAAATAGTTGCGACATCTTTTGCGAGAAACCAAGGTTAGTCTTTGACGAGAATTGTTTTTAACTCTTGTTGATTGAATTTAAATGATAGAATTTCATTCATAAAGTTTCTTTGTAAATTTTATTTCGGAGGATATATGTGAAAAGTTTTTCCTTCGATTAAAAGAATTATAGAATACTATTAGTTAATAAATCAAGCCTTTCTTTAAAGTTTATTATCTCACGGTTTATAGCTTGAAATTTATGATTTTCAATCAATGTGATAAAGAGTAATTCAATATTTTTTGGTATTTGATGTTCTCCTCTGCTCCAGCGACTTATAGAAACAGGTGCAACACCAATTTTTTCCGCTAACTCTTTTTGAGTGATTCCCAATTCGCGACATGTTTTTTTAACTAAGTTTTCTTCTTTTTCAACTTCGCTCACGAATAAATCCTTTTTTAATTATTTTGATTTTTCCGTAATTTTAATATTATTAGCTTTTGATAAAATTGCTAAGTATAAATTTAAATTGGAAATTAAAAATGAATAAATTAATTTTAGGTGATAATTTAGATTCGTTGAAAAAATTAGAAAGTGAATCGGTTGATCTTATATATTTAGATCCACCGTTTTTCTCGAATCGAAGTTACGAAGTTATTTGGGGCGACAAAAGTGAAATTCGAAGTTTCGAAGATAATTGGATTGGCGGAATGGAATATTATATTAACTGGTTAAAAGATCGTGTTCAGCAAATGCACAGAATTCTTAAGCCAACAGGATCGATATTTCTTCATTGTGATTATCATGCAAATTCACATATTCGAGTTTATATTCTTGATCAAATTTTTGGTTATCAAAATTTTCGAGCTGAAATAATTTGGAAAAGACATAATGCTCATAACAATGCGAAAAAAAAATTAGGAGTTTTAACTGACACAATTTGGTATTACTCAAAATCTGCTAAATTTACTTATAATCCTATTGTCGTATCTTTAACAGATAATTATGTTAATTCTTCTTATAAATATCAAGATTCAAAGGGATTTTATATGTCGGATAATATTACTGCACCAAATATAAATCCTAATGATATTGAATGGCGGGGTTTTCATCCTGGTAAAAAAGGAAGAAGTTGGGCAATTAGTGAAAAAACTTTACTTTCGATAGTCTCAAAAGAAACAGTTAAAAATATGACTTTATTCGAAAAGCTTGAACTTTTATACAAACATGATTTTATTGTATTTACAAAAAATGGAACACCACGATTAAAGCGATATTTTGATGTGTCATATGGAACAGTTATTGGAAATATTTGGACTGATATTATTAATGTTCAATCTCTATCAAAAGAACGAATCGGTTATCCGACTCAAAAACCAGAAGCTCTTCTTGAACGAATAATTAAAATGGCTAGTAATGAAAATGATATTGTTCTTGATCCTTTTGTTGGCGGTGGAACAACCGTTGCCGTTGCAAATAAATTAAATCGCAAATGGATCGGAATTGACCAATCTCCAATGGCTATTAAAGTTTCTGAATTACGACTTCAACAAGATACTAATTTATTTTCTGACGAAATCGTTAAGTTAAAAATAAATGAAAAGCTTGATATTATTGAATAAATGACATCTTGCATAATTTATTAAATTTTATTTGCAAGATGTATATTTTTTAGTTATTTATTATTTTTTTTTACCATTTAACTAAAATAAACGAAGCTGTTGCCATTACTCCTCCTGCAACACCGAATGCCGCATGTTGATCATCTGGTGCTGAAGCAAGAGTTGCCACCATTGCCACAGTTGCTAAAGCTCCCAAAATTGAATGCCAATGTTTTGCTTTAAAGCCTTTTGATAAATCAAAAATGTCATTTTTATGTGCAATTAAACCGATTGAACTTGTTCCAATCATGCTTACTGCCGTTGCTGTTCCAAAACCTTCATGCATATCTCGATCAAATTTTGTCAGCATTGTTGCACCCAAAAGAGCCAATGTTACATAACCGCTATATTCATGCCATTTTTCATAATCCGTATATCCCTTTTTATTAGTTTTTACTGGTTCTGTTAATAACAATTCTGTTTCACCGTGTAAAAAATTTATAGCGAAAAATACAATTATAAATATTTTAAATATTTTGTTCATGGCTATTTCCTTTTTTCAAACCATTTATAAAAATAGATTTGATTAAATTCTCTCGAGTTAAAATAGAACTAACTATTGCCCCGATGAGGTGAAATCCAATTAATACGAGTAAAAACTTAGAGAGAATGTCATGTAAATCTAAAAGTGAATCTCCAAGTTTAGAATTCATGTTTATCAAAAATGATAAAACTCCTTCACCTTCTTTCATTGCATATCCGACTGAACCTGAAATTGCCATTAAAATTAATATTAAAAAAATTAACAACATAACGATTCCAGCAAGTGGATTATGTCCTAAATATTTTTCTTCTTTAAATATTAAAACAGACTTTATAAAACTAAAAATTTTATTTGGTGCATAAAAAAACGAGCTAATTTTTTCATAACTATTTTTAGATGTAAAACCGTAATATAATCTAAAAATAACAACAGCTAAAATTACAAAACCAGCAAATTCATGAATCAGTTCAAAATCTTCAGTTAAAAAAGCAACAGCAACAAAAAATACTAATAATGAATGTGAAATTCGAGTTGGCAAACTCCAAATTTTTACCATAATAATTCCTTAAGATTTCTATTTGTTATATCGACTTGATAAATATAAGAATAAATAAAATATTTCTATATTCATATTTTTATGATAAAATTATCATGTTGATCGTAATATCTTTATCAAAATAATCCATTTGCTTAATATGAAAAATTTATCGTTGTAACTAAATTGTTATTATTACTAACTATTATGTCATTGATAAATTAATATTTAGTTGTTGTGTTAATAACTCTATAATTATTTCAAAATAAACCATAAAAAAAAGACGACACAACAAAGCTAAATCATAGGAGCTATAAAAAATCATGAAACTAAATCAGCTATTTTTAATTTCAACTGTTGCGACCTCATCGCTATTTTCTAATCTTTCAGCTGAAGAAATCGTTACTTTATATCGAGATTCGAAAACTGGAAATATTTATGACAAAGATGGAAAAAATCGAGAAGAAGTAATAGATGTAAAAAATGCAAAAGAGATTGAAACAGAACTTGACGAATTAAACTCAAAACTTGCAGAACTAAATTCAAAATATAAATTTTCAACTGTTGAAGTCAAATCAAAAGCTGTTAAATTAGACTTTAGCGGAACTCATTATTTAGGTTTTACATCAACAGATTATCAAGGCGATGAAACAAAAGATCGAAAAGATAAATTTGAAACACGAAGAAACTATTTTCAAGCTAAAGCACACTTTAAAGAAAGTCCAGAATCGTATATGCGAATTACACTTGATACTTACGAAATAAACGATCTTCAAAAATTTGATACTTATACATATAAACAAGAGGCAAATGGTAGTTTAACATCTACAAAAACTTCTTACAGCAATGAAGATAGTTACGGTCGATGGAATGTAATACTTAAATATGCATATGTGTATCTTGATAATGTTTTACCAAATACAGGTGTAGAAATTGGTCAAGTTCATAGACCTTGGATCGATTATGAAGAACATCATGCTTGGTGGTTTAGATCAATTCATAAAGTTTATGTTGAAGCTGATGAATCTGCTCATTTAACAAATTCAGCTGATTTAGGGGTAAATTTTAAAACAGCTTTACCAGAATTTTCAAGTGAAATTGGTTTATTTAATGGCGAAGGTTATCACTATCCAGAAAATGGACGAGGTAAATCATTTGAATGGAGATTAACTTATCATCCACTTGGAACAGGTAAAAAGAAAGTTTCTCCAAAAAAAGATACTTATGCTGATATTTCGTTTTTTGGACAAATGAACAATAATTTAGCTAAATCATATGGAACTGATTTAACTTCAAAAACAACAAAAGTTGATCACGATTTTAATTGGTATGGTTTCCATGCTGTTTATAATATGCCAGAATTTTTATTATCAGCACAATATGTATTAGCTGACAACGACGATTACAAATATCAAGGCAAAGGTTTTTCTGCAAACGGTGAAGCACGATTTGGCGATAAAAAAGAATATTCTTTGATTGCTAGATATGACACTTGGGATGTAGAAGAAAAAGATGTGTATTCGCTTGATAAAGACGGTGATAAAAACAATTTATTAATTGGTGCTGTTTATGATCTCAACAAAAATGTAAAATTTATTGCCAACATGTTAAAAGTTGATTATAAATCAGAACTTGATGCTGGAGGAAAAACTTTAACAACTGCAAAAGATAAACTTGATCATTCAAAATATATGATTACTGCTGAAGTCAAATGGTAAAAAATAAAAAAGGAAATTTACATGATATTAAAAAAATTATTAACAACTGCTGTCGTTAGCTCACTCGCGGTTTCGTTATTTGCTGGTGAAAAATTAACTGGTGCTGGTGCAACTTTCCCTGCTCCTGTTTATTATGATTGGGCTTATAGTTATAAAAAAGCAACTGGTCATAAAGTTAATTATCAATCAATTGGTTCAGGCGGTGGAATCGAACAGGCTTCAAAACGAACTGTTGATTTCGGTGCAAGTGATGAACCTTTAAAATCTGCAAAACTCGACAAAGAAAAACTTTATCAATTTCCTGCCGTAATTGGAAGTATCGTTCTTGTTCATAATGTCGCTGGAATTCCAGACGAGGCTTTAAAATTAAGTAATACAAATGTTGCTGATATTTATTTAGGCAAAATCACAAAATGGAACGATCCAAAAATCGTAGCTGATAATCCAAGTTTAAATTTACCAAATGAAAATATCACAGTCGTTCGACGAAGTGATGGTAGCGGAACAACTTATAACTTTAGTTATTTTTTAAGTGCTGTTTCGTCTGATTGGAAATCAAAAGTTGGCACAGGAAAAAGTCTTGACTGGCCCGTTGGTGTTGGTGGAAAAGGTAACGAAGGTGTAACAAATCTTGTTAAACAAACTCCAAATTCTATTGGCTATGTTGAAAATGCATATAAAATTAGTAATAAATTAAGCGGTGCAACTATTCAAACAGCTTCAGGCAAATGGGTAACAGCTCGAGAAGAAAATTTCAAAGCTTCAGCTGCAAATGCAAATTGGGAATTAGACAAACATTTTTATTATATTTTATCGCTACAAAAAGGGGATCATAGCTATCCGATCGTTGCTGCAACATTTATTCTTCTTCCAAAAGAAAAAACAGAAACAAATTCTCTAGTCGTTGATTTTTATAATCATAGTTTCGAAAATGGTGATAAATCTGCTTCAAAATTAGGTTATGTTCCACTTCCAACAGAAACAAAAAATCTTATTCGACAATATTGGAAACAAAACAAACTTACAAATTAAAAAATAAATTAGGCTAAATGCACAATAAACATTCAATTAAAGAGATGTTCTTTGAACATCTCACCCGTTTTTCAGCTATTCTAGTTCTCTTCTTTCTATCTGCTATTTTTATTGTTCTTATTATAAAAGCTTATCCTGCAATTCATCATTTCGGTTTTTCGTTTATAACAGAACAGAAATGGGCTCCAAACTTCGAACTTTTCGGTGGTCTTCCAGCAATTTACGGATCATTTATTTCAACATTAATTGCAATGCTTTTTGCTGTTCCTGTTGCAATTGGAATTGCAATTTTTCTAAGTGAAATTTCTCCAAAAAGCTTAAAAGCTCCAATGGGTGTTTCGATTGAACTTTTGGCTGCAATTCCGTCAGTTGTTTATGGAATGTGGGGACTTTTTTATCTTGCTCCATTAATGCGAGATGTTTTCGGAGGCAACGGTTTAGGATTATTTACTGCTGGATTAATTTTAGCAATTATGATTCTTCCGTTTATTTCAGCAATTACGAGAGATGCTCTTAACACAACACCAAAAATATTAAAAGAAAGTGCATATGCACTCGGTGCAACTCAATGGGATGTCATAAAAGATATTATGATCCCATATGCAAAAGCTGGTATCGTTGGTTCTGTTATTTTGGCTTTAGGTCGAGCTTTTGGCGAAACAATGGCTGTTACATTTGTCATGGGAAATAGTCATCAAATTCCAAATTCGATTTTTGCACCTGCAACAAGTATTCCTTCAACTTTGGCAAACGAATTTAGCGAAGTCGATAGCGAATTATATTTATCATCGTTATATTTTTTAGCTTTAATATTATTTATAATCAGCTTTATAATTATTGCTTTTGCTAAATTTTATTTCTTAAAAAATAAACGATCACGAAAGATAAAAAAATGACCAGTTCAACAAAAAGAAAAATTATAAATAAATTTGTCTTATCACTTTCGACGATTTTTGCAATTATCGGAGTAGCTTTTTTATTCTGGATATTATTCGTTTTATTAAAAAATGGTTTTTCAGCATTGTCTGTAAATATGTTCGTTGAAGATGGAGCACCTCCAGGAACAGAAGGCGGTGGATTAAGACATGCAATTGTCGGACAATTAATTTTAGCCGTTGGTGCAACAGTTTTAGGAGTTCCTATCGGAATTCTTGCAGGAACTTTTGTTCGAGAATATGGCAAAAAAAGCCAATTTGCCGACCTCATCAGAGATTTATCAGATATTATGATGTCGGCTCCGTCAATTGTTATCGGAACATTCGTTTATGCTTTATTAGTTGCTCCAACTGGTGGTTTTAGCGGTTATGCAGGAATCACAGCTTTAGCAATTATGATGATTCCGATTATTTTACGAACAACTGATGATATGTTAGGTCTTGTTCCAAATTCATTACGAGAAGCTGCAATAGCACTTGGAGCTCCAAAATATAAAATGATTCTTGATGTCGTTTATCTAGGTGCAAGAGTCGGAATATTAACTGGAATTCTTCTCGGTATTGCACGAGTTGCTGGTGAAACTGCTCCGTTATTATTTACTTCGTTTAATAGCAACTTTTTCGAAACAGATTTAGCTGAACCAATTGCTTCATTAACTGTTACGATGTTTAATTATGCAACAAGTCCATATGAAGATTGGCAAAGTCTCGGTTGGGGTGCCGCTCTTATTCTTGCTGGTTTTGTTCTTGGATTAAATATCCTCGGTAGAATTTGGCTCTCATTTCATCATATTACTCGAAAGAAAATTCTTAAAAAACGAAAACGATAATTCGTTGATAAAATTACTCGTCTAAATTCTAGACGAGCTGAAAATATAAAAAATAAACAAAAGGCTTTTATAATTATGGCAACAGTTGATAAAATAAACGAAGAAATAGACTTAGAAGTTAAGAACTTCAGTTTTAGATATGCTGGTTCTGAAACTAACAGTTTAAAAAATGTAAGTCTTCCAATTGCAAAAAATAAAGTTACAGCTCTGATTGGTCCAAGTGGTTGCGGAAAAACGACTTTATTAAGATCATTAAATCGAATTCATGATTTATATCATGGCAATAAATATTTCGGTGAAATTAAATTCGAAGGTCATAATATTCTTGACGAAAATGAAGATTTAATACATCTTAGAACTCGAATCGGAATGATTTTTCAAAAACCAACAGCTTTTCCAATGTCAATTTATGATAATGTCGCTTATGGTTTAAAACTTCAAGGTGTGAGAGATCATAAAATTCTTGATGGCAAAGTTGCAGAAGCATTAAAAGGTGGAGCTTTATACGATGAGGTAAAAAATCGGCTTCACGATGATGCCGATTCGTTATCAGGCGGACAACAACAACGATTATGTATCGCAAGAGCAATTGCAGTTGAACCAGAAATTTTATTATTTGACGAACCAACTTCGGCACTTGATCCAATTTCGACAATTGCAATCGAAAGCCTAATTAAAAGCTTAAAAGACAAAGTTACGATTGTTATCGTTACTCATAATATGCAACAGGCTCAACGAATTAGCGATTACACAGCATTTATGTATTTAGGTGAATTAATCGAATTTGGCAAAACTTCTAAAATTTTCTCAAATCCTGATGAAGATTTAACAAAACAATATATAAGCGGAAAATTTGGGTGAGAATAATTTTTAATATTCAATAAATAATCTTTTTCTATTTATTCATACATTCAGAATGACAAATTAACTCGTCATTCTGAAAGCGATAACTTCTTACAACTTTGTTATAAATCTATATAAAAAAATAAAATTTAATTATTTAATAATTTGAAACCTATAAAAGTTAAATCATCTAATCTTTGATAATCACCTCTATAATCGCAAAAAGTTTTAAAAAATATTTCTTTTTGTTCTTCAAAAGTGAAGCATTTATAATAATTAATCATAGTTGTAACTCGATGTTTACCAAACATTAATTTTTTATCACTGCCAATTTGATCATAAAAACCATCAGTCATAATATAAAACTGATTTATTATATTTGTATCAAATATATATTCTGTAAATTTAAAATTTAAATTACTAGCCCGATAGCCTATAGATTGTCGATCTCCCTTGATCATTTCAATATTGCCATTTTGAATATAAAAAATAGGTGTTTGAGCTCCAGAATATTTAACAATATTTTGCATTTTATTAAAATATAAAATTCCTCCATCAAAACCAACATTTGTAGAACAATTTTTATTATCAAGTTGATTTAATAAAGTTTTTAATTCTCGATTAAAATATGAAAGAAATTCACCCGTATTGCTTTTTTTTATTTCACCGTCATTAATATAATTTAAGAGTTGTTTATGAATAGCTTTTACTAACATAGTTATAAAAGCACCTGCAACTCCATGACCTGTGCAATCAGCAACAACAATTAAAATTTCATCGTTAGATAATTGATCAATAAAAAAAATATCGCCACTAACAGTATCTCGAGGTTTCCATAAAAAGAAGCTATCACTAAAAAATTGTTTTCTTATTTCGCTATATGAATTTGGATTTGGAATAATGCTGTTTTGTATATAAGAAGCATAAGTAATAGAGTCGTTAATTATTTTTTGTTGTTCGATTAATTGTCTTTCTCTATTTTCTCGTTCAGTAATATCAGAAAAAATAGCAACATATTTTATAATATCATTATGATAAAGAGCAGTTACTGTAACTAAAAAGATATGTTTTTCGTTATTTCTAATAATTTGGACAATATTTTCTTTGTCTCTGTGAGTTAAAATATAATCTGTCCAAGACAAATTGCCCATTTTTTTTTGAGTATATATTTGTGATTCTCCTTGAAAAGCATCACAAATACAGTTAAATCCGTTAACATTAAATTCTTGAATATTTTTTACTTCGAAAAACTCAAAGAATCGTTTATTAGCTTGATCAAGTTTTGAGCCATTTGTTACAATGACAATTTGTTCAAGAGAATCTATTAAAAGATCTAAAAATTGCTGTCGTTCTCTGTTTTCATTATTTAATTTTTCAAGTTTTTCAATAACTACTAATATTCTTGACTTTAATCTTATAAATTCTGTTGATTTATGAAGAACTAATTTTTTATCAAAGATTTTATTTTGAATATTTTCGAAATAATCACCAAGTCGTTCAATTTGAGTAGATATTTTAGAAGCTAGAAATTTGCCAAGTAAAAATGAAGAAAAAGATGTCCAAGCAAATAAAAGAAACATTTTTACAAAAATTGCATTTTTTAAATCTTCTCCATCAAGTTTTATAAAATCTTCTATAATCAATAAATCAAGATATCTATAAAATATATAACTTCCAACTATATGTATAAGAATGTATATAAAAAACTTGTTGCAATGATAATTTCATATTTAATCCCATAATTATTTATTATAGAAATAATATGATATGTTTATAACTTTATAGAATCAAAACTATTTATAAATATATTTAATGTTGAAAATATAGAATTAATCAAAACAGATGAGGTAACCTCATCGCAAATTAAATTAATTCATACCAATCTTTTATCTTGTTAATAATTCATTTATATTTTATTAACAATTAATTTGTAATATTCCTTTAGATTTCACAAATTAACTAAGGAAAAATAATGTCAAATAAATTCAATAATCACAAACTTACAGCATCAGCTTTATTTTTAGCAATCAGTTTATTTTCATCAGGTTGTGGAAATTCAAATAATGGCAATTCTGGAAACGGTTCTGGAAAAGGAAACGGGCAACATATGAAAGTTGATGAAAATGGAACAACGACAATAGACGGAAGTTCAATAATTAGCGATATTCCAGAATCTAATTTATCAGAAGCTGAAATAAAATCGTTATTATTTGTTAGAGAAGAAGAGAAATTAGCTCGAGATATTTATTTGGCACTTGATAATATTTGGGGAGATCAAATTAAAAACTTTAGAAATATCTCAAAAGCTGAACAAACTCATACAGATTCAGTAAAAGCTCTTTTAGATCGTTATGAATTAATGGATCCAGTTACAGAAAGCGAAGATCAACATTTGGGTGTTTTTCAGGATCTAGATTTACAAAATTTATATAATAATTTAATTGCACAAGGTGAAAAAAGTCTTGTTGATGCTCTTCAAGTTGGAGCAACAGTTGAAGATTATGATATTTATGATATCGAAGAACATATGAAAAATATCGATAATGCTGATATTCTTGCTGTTTATGACAATTTAGTTAAAGGTTCTGAAAATCATTTACGAGCTTTTTTGAAAGCATTAACTAATCAAAATACTAGTTATGAAAGACAATATATTTCTATTGAAAGATATGAATTAATTATTTCATCATCTAATAACGAAAACGAATAAAACATAATTTTTAATATTTAATTTTGTCAAAAATGCTATAAAATAATAAAAGATATAATTATCTTAACTATTATTAAATAAAATAAAATACAAATAGATAGGCAAAATTTTATAAATGCGATTAAATAAATTTTTATCACACAATACAAAACTTTCAAGACGAGAAGCTGATCGAGCTATTTTTGATGGCAAAGTTAATATCGGTCGTCAAGTTGTTATCGATCCAGCAACTGATGTTGATGAATCAATGCATATATTTTTTAATGGACAACAGGTTAAACGAAAAGCAAATTACAGTGTAATCGTTTATAATAAACCAAAAGGCGAACTTGTAACAAAAAGCGATCCTCAAGGTCGTCGAACTATTTATCATTCGTTAGGCAACGATTATATTGGTTTTTCACCTGTAGGACGACTTGATTTTACAAGTGAAGGTGTCTTAATTTTAAGTGATGCTATTGATATTGTCGAAAAATTAATGACAAGTTCGTTAGAACGAGTTTATAAAATAAAAGTATCTGGCGAAATAACTCGTTCGTTAATTTCTGCTATGGAACGAGGAATCGAAATTCATAATTTGGCTGGTGCAAATGAAAATACCGATATTAGAAATATGGAAATTCCACCGTTTAATTGGTTTCAAATTTTAAAAAATGGAAATAATTATTCAAGTTTAAAAGTTAGCATAAGCGAAGGTAAAAATAGAGAACTTCGTCGATTTTTTGCACAGTTTAATCTTGATGTTTTAGACTTAAAACGAGTAAGTTATGGCTTTATAAATTTAAATGCTCTGCCAACTGGCAAAAAAAGATTTTTTACTCGTGAAGAATATACGAAATTACGAAAATATTTAAAATTTGGCGAAGATGGCTTAAACGGTTCTTATAAATTTGCTGACGAAGATGACACAGATTTTAATAATTAATTAAAAATAAAATTATTTTATTTATGATTAAACATCACGGAGGATTTACTCTTATCGAAGTTATGATTTCTGTTGTTATTATTTCTGTTGTTGGTTTTACTATGTTGCAAACTCATGCAAATTCAATTTATTCATTGTCTCTTTTTGCTGAACGAATGAAAGCAAATGAATATAGTTCTTTGTTATTTACGAAAATATCAAAAGATTTAAATAATAAAACTCGAGATTTATATGAATTTATTCAAGATCAATATGTTATTACAGATGATGATCTCTTGAAATTTCTAAAAAAACATGAATTTTTATATAAACAAAAAGAATTATATTTTATGAGACTTGGCGATAGTTCAGATATAGAAAACGAAGAATTAATGCAAGAAATTAAACGACAAGATGAAAATGGTGAAACTGTTAATGTTGCAGAAGGTGAAGGTGTTTCAATCGAACAAATCACAGTTTCTAATATACTAGAAAATAATATTTCTTCATTTGTTTATCATTTTACTTTTGAAAGAAATAATTCAAAATAGGAGAATAAAATGAAATTTGTTCAAAAGACTGTTGAAATCTCAAAAGAAGCAAAATTACCAACTAAATTTGGTTTTTTTAATATTATGGCTTTTAAAGAATTACCAGAAAATAAAGAACATTTTGCGATTTTTACAGCTGATTTTAATAAACTAGAAATACCATTAGTCAGAATTCATTCTGAATGTTTAACAGGTGATACATTTGGAAGCTTAAAATGTGATTGTGGTGATCAATTAAATTTTGCTTTAAATAAAATTGCTGAAGTCGGAGGAATAGTTATTTATCTTCGACAAGAAGGTCGAGGAATTGGTTTAGTTAATAAAATAAATGCTTATAATTTACAAGACAACGGTTTAAACACAATTGAATCAAATCATCAATTGGGATTTGAAACGGACGAACGAAATTATGATATGGCTGATTTTATATTAAATTATTTTGGAGTTTCTAAAATAATTTTATTAACGAATAATCCTCAAAAAATTTCTACATTAAAAAATACAGAAGTTATTCGACGAGAGTCAATAATAGTTGGTGAAAATAACTTTAATTCTGATTATTTAAAAATTAAAAAAACAGACATGGGTCACTTACTTTAAAATAAACATCCTCGCAAAAACGGCGAGGATTTAATATATTAATATTCTTATTAAAAAACTACACAATTACAATTAAACTTAATTATCTTAAATTAATAAAAAAAATGTCAATTTATTCAACTTAATAAAGTCTATAAAATTCTCAATGATTGTTAGGTCATGTATGCTTTATTCGAATTTTATTAGAAAAAAAGATATCATAATGGCAAAATTCAAATCACAAGGGTAAATCTATGACACATTTAGATGTAGCTCATCCATATTTTGGTGCTTTCGTCTTATTAGTCTTGACAACAGGTGCATTTATTGCAACAACAGTTTTATCAAGATTTGTGGGTAGATATCTTGCTCGAAAAGATACAGAAAAGCTTAAGCTAACAATTTATGAGTGTGGTCCTGAGGCTTCTCGTCAGCCAAATAGACTATCAGCTCAATTTTATCTTTTTGCTCTTCTTTTTATTCTTTTTGATGTTGAGATTATTTTTATGTTTCCGTGGGCCGTCGATTTTAGACCTCTCGGTTGGTTCGGTTTAGTTGAAATGATTTTATTCATTTTACTTTTATCAATCGGATTTATTTATGCTTGGAAAAAAGGAGCTTTAGAATGGCACAGCATCAAGTAAAATTTGGAACTGGGCTTCCTGTTGCTCTTACAACTGTTGATAAAATTGTCAATTGGGGTAGAAGTAATTCATTATGGGTTTTAACTTATGGTCTTGCATGTTGCGGTATCGAAATGATGGCTTCTGGAGCTAGTCGATATGACTTTGACCGATTTGGAACTATCTTTCGAGCTTCGCCACGACAAGCTGAAGTTATGGTTATCGCTGGAACTTTGACAAAAAAACATGCTGAATTTATCAGAAGATTATATGACCAAATGGCAGAACCAAAATGGGTTATATCAATGGGAAGCTGTGCAAATACAGGCGGAATGTTTAATACTTATGCAACTGTTCAAGGTGCTGATCGTGTTATTCCAGTTGATTTATATCTTCCAGGTTGTGCTCCTCGTCCTGAAACTCTTCAGTATGCCGTCATGATGTTACAAAAAAAGATCAGACGAGAACCAGCTAATCAAAATAAAAATATTCCACAAAAGAGATTTATATGAGAGAATATAAACCTAAAGATAATGTTCAAGCTAAAGCTTATTATAACGATCGTTTTTATGTTGCTCCACAACTTGCTAAATTAGATCCAAATAGCGATGAAATTTTCGGTTCTGATGTTTCTAAATTAAAAGCTAATTTCGAAATCTTAGAAGCTTATATTCAAAAAGATGAACTCGTGATTTTTATAAATTATTCAAAAAATGTTGAAGTTTTAAAATTTTTACGAGATGAATTAAATTATTCGTTCTTAATGGAAATGAGTGCTGTTGATTTTTTAGCAAAACGAAATGGCTTTGAAATTTTTTATGAAATGCTTTCGCTTACAAAACGAAAACGAATTCGTGTTAAAACTTTTTTAGCTAAAGGCTTGGCTATCGAAACTGTTGAAAATTTATTTAGATCTGCAAATTTTGCTGAACGAGAAATGTTTGACATGTTCGGAATTCAAGTTAATAATCATTCGTTTTTAAAACGAATTATGATGCCTGATGATTGGAATGGTCATCCGTTGTTAAAAACTTATCCACTTCAAGGTGATGAATCAGCTCAATGGTATGAAGTTGATAAAATTTTTGGCAAAGAAGCTCGTGAAATTATTGGTCCTGAAATTCGAGATTCGGCTCGTGTTGATCGATACGATACAGAACGATTTGCTCGACTTGGTCACGAAGTTGCAAAAGGAACTGATATTTCGAAATCTGAACCAAATACTGATAATCATCAGTTTCAAGAAAAAGGCGGTGTGTTTTTAGTTAAAAATTTAAATAAATCGCAAAAAATACTTACTGAACAAGAAAGGAGAGATCGATAATGCAACAGGCTAATAGATTACGACCTTTTTTTGAAAATTTAGCTTTTGATCGTGAAGATAGCCAAATGATTATAAATTTTGGTCCTCAACATCCGTCGGCTCATGGTCAGTTAAGATTAATTCTTCATCTTGATGGCGAACAAGTCGTTAAAGCAAATCCTGATATTGGCTATTTACATCGTGGTATGGAAAAAATGGCTGAAAATATGATTTATAACGAATTTTTGC
Source organism: Campylobacterota bacterium (assembly GCA_030152305.1). Lineage (GTDB taxonomy): Bacteria > Campylobacterota > Campylobacteria > Campylobacterales > Thiovulaceae > Thiovulum_C. Next base: position 141,957 of record JASKOM010000003.1, on the reverse strand, counting down.
CAACGACCGATCGAATGGATTATATTGCTTCTTCGTCGAATAATTATGGTTTCGCTCTTGCAGTTGAAAAATTATTAGGCATCGAAGAACAAGTTCCACGACGAGCAAAAATTATTAGAACAATGCTTTTAGAATTAAATCGAATTGTTTCTCATGAATTTTGGCTTGCAACTCATGCACTTGATGTTGGAGCAATGTCAGTATTTTTATATGCCTTTCGAGAACGAGAATGGGCTTTGGACCTCATCGAAGATTATTGCGGTGCAAGATTAACTCATTCAGCAATTCGAATCGGTGGAGTTCCGCTTGATTTACCAGATGGTTGGACAGGTCATCTCGCAGGTTATTTAGATAAAGTTGAAAGAGCAGTTCGAGAAGATTATGAAGCTTTATTAGACGAAAATCGTATCTGGAAAATGCGACTTGAAAATGTCGGAATTATCGATCAAGAAATGGCAAGAAGTTGGGGAACTTCAGGAATTATGTTAAGAGGTTCAGGTTATCATTGGGATTTACGAAAAGAGATGCCATATGAAATTTATAGCGAATTAGATTTTGATATTCCTGTTACAGATAAATGTGATAGCTACGGACGATATAAATTATATATGGAAGAAATGAGACAGTCGATAAAAATATTAAGACAGCTTATTCCGTTATATCATCAGTCAGAAGCTAAATTAATGGCAAATGTTCCGCAATATATTTCAGCTCCAAAAGAGCAAATTATGACTCAAAATTATTCGTTAATGCAACATTTTGTTCTTGTTACTCAAGGTATGCGACCTCCAGTCGGTGAAGTTTATGTAGCAACTGAATCACCAAAAGGTGAATTAGGTTTTTATATTAATTCTCAAGGCGAACCGTATCCGTATCGATTAAAAATTAGAACTCCTAGTTTTTTTCATACTGGAATTCTTCAGGATTTATTACCAGGTCATCAACTTGCTGATGTTGTTACGATTATTGGTTCGACTAATATCGTATTTGGTGAAGTAGATAGATAAAAGTAGATTTAAATATGGCAGAACGACGAGAATTTTATTTTTCTAATTATAAGTTATTAATAACTGAAATGATTTCTAGTTTAGAATTTAGAAAATTATCAGAAATTCTTGATGCTTTTATTAAGAGATATTTGATTTAGTAAAAAAGGGAAAAAATGCAGAGATTTGATTTGCGACACCTGAAAGGTGATTTTTACGGCAGAATGGCTGAAATTATGGAACGAAAAGTTTCTCATGATGAGGTCGCGATTTTTTTATTTGAAATTGGAGATTTTTCGTCTGTTTCGAAAAGTGCTAATTTAATAAAAGAAAAAGGCTATTCTCTTATGAATTCTTTGAAATTTAATGAAGCTGATTGGACAATCGTTGTTAAAAAAACCGCTCCCGAAACTTTTATAAAAGTTGAAACAGTGGAGAAAAAAGAGAACTAAAATGGGAACAAAAGTTTATTTCTCCTCGTGGAGAGGTGAAAAAATTGATAACAGAGGCAAATTACAAGAAAATTGGAGTGAATCAACTTTTAATTTTCCAGTTAATTATTCAGCTTCTGGCAATGCAACTGCTTTTGTTGGTTGGGAAGGTGTAGCCATTTTTCGAGATGATGTCGATGTCGTGCGACTCGCAACAGAATATGCTTCACAGTATCAAAAATATTCTGAAGCCTGTGGGCGATGTGCACCAGGTCGATGGGGCGGACGAATTTTATATGATCTTTTTGACAAAATTGCTCGTGGTGAAGGTGAATTATCTGATTTAAGTCATTTAAAAGAGGTTTCTGAAACGATGATGGAAACTTCGAAATGTGAAATCGGAAAAACTGTTCCTGTTCCGCTTTTAGTTTTAATGAAAGAATTCGAAGAAGAATTTGTTCAGCTTATTAATAATCGAAAAAAATCAAAAGATTATGATAATAATATAAATTATAATGCTCTTGTTACTGCTCCTTGCACAGATGCCTGTCCAGCTCATGTTGATATTCCAGCATATATCGAAGGTGTTCGAGATTTTCGTTTTGATGATAGCTTAGAAGCAACTAGACAGACAATGCCTCTTGCTCATACTTGTGGTCGTGTTTGTCCTCATCCATGTGAAACAGCTTGTCGTCGAGCAAATATCGATGAACCAATTGCAATTATGGAATTAAAACGAATCGGTGCTGATTATGAAACAGATCATAATTTAGATTTTATTCATCCAATTGAACAAAAACCGAAAAATGGTAAAAAAGTTGCCGTTATTGGTGGTGGTCCAGCAGGTTTAACAGGTGCTTATTATTTGGCTCTCGATGGAATCGAAGTTGATTTATTTGAAGCTCTTCCTGTTCTTGGTGGCGAAGTTGCCGTCGGTGTTCCTGAATATCGAATGCCAATCGATAAATATAATAAAGATATAGATTTAGTTAAATCTGTTGGAGTTAATATTTATTTAAATAGCTGGATCGATGCCGATAAAATGCGAGAATTTGAAAAAAATTATGATGCGATTTTAGTAGCAACTGGAACACGAATTTCTAAAAAAGTTGATTGTGCAAATGAAAGACCAGAAATTCAAGGTTATTGGGGTGCTATTGATTTTCTTGACAAAATAAATTTATATGAAAAATATGGCTATAAATTAACTCAAGAAGATCGTGTTAAATATAATATAAATAATGATTATGTTGATTTAACTGGTAAAACGATTGCTTGTGTTGGTGGTGGATTTACTTCGATGGATGTTGTGCGATGTTCGATTCGGGCTGGTGCTAAAAAAGTAATTATGCTTTATCGACGAGATGAAGCTACGATTATTAAAAATACGACATATGAAGAATATCACGAAGCCGTTGAAGAAGGTGTTGAATTTATTTTTTATTCGGCTGTTGAAAAAATGATTGACGAAAATGATATTTTAAAACAGTTGCATATTAATAAATTTGAAATGCAAAATGATCCGTCAGGCGGTCGTCCAAAACTTGTAAAAATTCATGGTGGCGATTTTATGTTAGATGTTGATTATTTAATTCCAGCTGTTAGCCAAAGTGCGGATTTATCGTTATTGCCTCCAGAATGGAATATCGAATTAACAAGTTGGAAAACGATTAAAACAAATGGTCGCGATTATATGACATCTAAACGAGGTGTTTTTGCCGCAGGTGATGCCGAATATGGTCCAATGACAATTGTTAATGCAGTTGGTCAAGCAAAACGAGCTTCATCTGTTATTTCAAGATATGTTCATTCAGGCGAAATTATTTTAACTGATAATGAAATCATGGAAGATCATATTAGAAAATTAGGTGTTTATAATAAAAAAGAGAAAATATTTGGTTGGTTAGCAGATAAAAATAGAAGCGAAAGCGAAAAATTAGCTGTTGATGAACGAAAATATAATAATCTCGAAGTTAATCTTGGTTTCACAGCTGAACAAGCTATTTCTGAAGCTGAAAGATGTATGCGATGTTATTATATTTCGATGGTTGCAAGATAGGAGATAACTTTTAAATGAAATTAAAAAAAGAGATCAAATTTTTTATTAATGATCGTGAAGTTATTGCCAAATCAGGAGAGACTATTTTAAATGTTGCTCGTCGTGAAGGTTTTTATATTCCGACAATGTGCTATTTAGAAAAAGTTAATCCGATTGCTTCATGTCGTTTGTGTTTAGTTGATGTTGAAGGTTCAAAAGGTTCGATTTTATCGTGTCAAACTAAACCAACTGAAGGCATAAAAGTAAGAACAGATTCAGAATATTTATATAAACATAGACAAAATATTATGAAATTATATGATGTCAATCATCCGTTAGAATGCGGTGTTTGTGATAAATCTGGAGCTTGTGAATTACAAAATAAAACTCTTGAGTTTGGTATTAATTGTCAAGATTTTTCAATTCGCGAACCTCATCGACAAATTGAAAATTGGGGCAAAATTCAATATGACCCATCGTTGTGTATTTTATGTGAAAGATGTGTTTCGACATGTAATCAGGCAATTGGCGACGATGCGATTGAATTAAAATTTGGTGGCTATGGAAGTGCAATCGTTTTAAAAGATAAAACTAGTCAAACTCTTGAATGTTCGACATGTGGCGAATGTATCGCAGTTTGTCCAGTTGGAGCTTTAATCTCGACTGATTTTAAATATAGTTCAAATGCTTGGGAATTAAATAAAGTTCCTTCAGTTTGCACACATTGTTCAGCTGGTTGTGAAATAGATTATGAAATTAAACATTCATCTACTTTGAATCATGATGCAAAAATTTATCGAGTTACGAATAATTTTGAAAATAGTTCGATTTGTGGAGCTGGTCGTTTTGGTTTTAATTTTGCAAATGTTCCAAATGATGAGCAAAATGCTAAAAATTTAAAAAATAAAAAATTCGATGAGGTCGTAAATGCCGTTAAAAAAGCAAATACGATTATTTTTAATTCGCACATAACGAATGAAGAAGCTTTTATTTTGCAAAAATTAAAAGAAAAATTAAAATTAAAATTAGTTAATCACGAGGCTTATAATTTACAGAAATTTTTAGGTGCTTTCAGTCGTTCAAGTGGTGAAACATTGCCAAATGGAAAAATCGAAGATGTTGAAAATGCTGATCAAATCGTTGTAGTTGGAAGTAGAATTATCGTAGAAAATCCTCAAGTTCGTTATGCAATGACTCGAGCCTATAAAAAAAATAGAGCTTTTATAAGTTATATGCACCCTGTTTATGAACCGCTTTTAAATAATATCGTTAAACAACATATTAGATATGAAGTTGGAACTGAAGAAGGTGTTGTTGCTCTGCTTTCAGAAGCTTTAATTGGTCAAGTTTTAAAATTTGATCTTGATGTTGGTTATGTCAGCGGTGAAACAAATGTCGGCGAAGAAGAATTAGCAAGAATTTATCAAATTGGCAAAAAATCTAAAAAACGAATATTAATCGTCGGTAGTGATATTATCGCTCATGAAAAACGAGAAAATATTGCAAGATTCTTAGGTGTTATGCAAAAATTTAGCAATATTAAAATATTAGTCGTTCCTGAAGAATTGAATTCATTTGGTGTTGCAAAAATTTGCCAACTTGACGAAAAAGCTACTGGTAAAACAGTCGGTTATAATATTACTGGCGATTATATTATCTCGGCATTAAAAGATATTGGTCATTTTTCAGTTCCTGCTTTAAATCAACAAGAAGGAACTATTATTGATATTAATCATAAAGTTAAAAAATTAAATGTTGCTGTTTCATTTAACGGTCAATCGCTTAATGATATTGCAAATGAAATTTTTGATCCTATTGATTGTCGAGAATATACGATTGATCGAACTCGTGATATTTTTAATGTTGATTTTGATAGCTTAGAAAATATTCAAATCGATAGTCAAGAAATAGAAATTGATTGCACTGAAATGCCTAATGAAATTTCTAAACTTCCGACTTTTGATGGCACTTTAGTTTATAACTCACGAACTTATCTTGAATTTAATCCATTTTCTGCTTTTGATAAAAACGGCAAATTTAATTATGAAAATAATTTATTAATCGGTTCTGAACAGTTTGCGACTGCTGGAAAAATTGCTGATGGCGATGAGGTCGAATTTGAAATTCTCGGTGAAAAATTTAAACGAAAATTCAAAATAGATAAAGATATGCGAGGAGTTATAGCATTGAATCCAATATTCGATAAAAATTTGAAAGCTTATCAATTGTCATCTAGTTATAAATTCCAAAAAGTAAAAATAGTGAAGGTTGCAAAATAAATATGAGCGAAATCAAATTAACTATTGACGGCAAGGAAATAATTGCTAACGATGGCGAAACGATTCTTAGAATAGCAAGAGCCAACGATATTTTTATTCCAGCTATTTGTTATCTCGAAAGATGTTCGCCAACACTTGCTTGTCGTTTATGTCTCGTCGAAGCCGATGGAAAACAAGTTTATTCTTGCAATGCAAAAGCTAAAGACGGCATGAAAGTTCTGACGACAACTCCAAATATAAAAGAAGAACGAAAAGCCATTATGGAAGTCTATGATGTCAATCATCCTCTTGAATGCGGTGTTTGTGATCAAAGTGGCGAATGCGAACTTCAAAATTACACTCTTCTTGAAGAAGTTAATAATCAACGATATTCAATTAAAGATACTCATAAGCCTGTAAAAAATTGGGGTTTTATTCAATATGATCCCGCTTTATGTATAGTTTGTGAAAAATGTGTAACAGTCTGTAAAGATATGATCGGGGATTCAGCTTTAAAAACTGTTCCTCGAGATAGCGAAGCTCTCGATAAAAATTATAAAGACACGATGCCAAAAGATGCTTATGCAATGTGGAATAAATTAAATAAGTCGCTTATTGGCACCTCATCGGGCTCAACTCTCGATTGCACAAATTGCGGCGAATGCACATCAGTTTGTCCAGTTGGAGCTTTAATTTCGAAAGACTTTAAATATAAATCAAATGCTTGGGAATTAGACAAAGTTCCTTCGACTTGTGCTCATTGTTCAGTTGGTTGTCAAATTTATTACGAAACAAAACATACAGATATTTCAAATTCTGAACAAAAAATATATCGAGTTTCGAATGAATCACATTTCACGACTTTATGCGGAGCTGGTCGATACGGCTATGATTTTCAAAATAATAGTTCAACTGGAAAAGATAAATCAGCATTAAAACGAGCCGTCGAAGCTGTTAAAAATGCTGGAACGATAATTTTTAATTCGCAAATAACTAACGAAGAGGCTTTTATTTTACAAAAGTTAAAAAATAAATTAGGCTTAAAATTAGTTAATAACGAAGCTTATAAATATGCTGAATTTTTTAAAACATATTCGCATGTTGTTGGTAAATCGCTTTATAGTGCTGATTTAGATTATATTCGAAGTTGTGATTTTATTATTTCTGTTGGTTCAGCTTTAAAAACTGATTCGCCAAATAGTCGTTTTGCTGTAAATAATGCAATTAAAATAAATAAAGGTGCAAGTTTGTATTTTCATCCAGTTGGCGATCCAGTTATGGAAAGTATCAAAGGTGTTTTACAAATTAAATCTAAGCCTTATTCTGAAGAGCAGATTTTAAGCTATATTTTAAAACGATTTGGAAAAAATCTTCCTGATAATATTTCTAAATATTTATTAAATATTGATTTCAGCGATGTGAATTTTCCAGATAATTTTGAAGCGACTCTTGACGGAATGTTAAAAAAGAAATCACGATTTGGTTTAATAATCGGAGCTGATTTATATTCTTCACCACAAGCTCATAATTTAGCTGAACTTGTTGGTTTAATCGAAATTTATTCTGATTTTAAAATTTTGTTAATTCCAAGTGATACGAATACATTGGGAGTTATAAAAATTTGCCAACTTGATAAAAGTGGAAATGGAAAACGAATCGGTTATAACGAAAAAGCTGATTTCACGATTTCGGCTTTTGGCGATGGTGATTTTTCTGTTCCTGCTTTAAATCAGCAAGAAGGCACTTTTTTAAATATTGACAAAAGAGTTGTTCCTTTGAATGTAGCTTTAAAATTTGATGGTTTCGAGCTTAATGATATAGCTAATGAAATTCTCGATGAGGTTCATGAAAATACGATTGATTATACAGTTGAGCTATTTAATAAAATTGAGTTTGATAAATTATCGAATGAGTTTTCAAATAGTGGCGAAGATCTTCGAGGTTATGTTGTGAATTCTAGCAATATCGAAAAACGAGATGTTACATTTCATCTTGCTCAATCTGAAAAAAATAGAATTCAAGGCAAAGCTATTTATTTGGCTAATCCAGTTTTACAGTTTAATAAATTTACAGCAAAGGCTCATCAATTGCAAGAAAAAGGTGGATTATATGTTTCGCCAGAATATGCAAAAGAGCTTTCTGTTGTTGATGGCAACAATGTTTTAGTGGCTACAAAGAATGGCAGTTTAAAAGTTTCTATTATTATTGATAATAAAATAAGTGGAAATTTAGCGATTCTTCCGACTTTTGATTCAAATATTGATAGCCGAAAATTATTCGACGGTTATCGATTTATCGAAGCAAAAATTAATAAGGTTTAAAAAATGGAATTAGAAGTTTTTATTATTCAGACTCTTGTTAAGATTCTTGTTGTTTTATTAATTTTTTCAGCATTAGCTGGTTTTACAACATATCTTGAAAGAAAAGTTTTGGCATTTATGCAACGAAGACTTGGGCCAATGACTGTTGGTCCATTTGGACTTCTTCAAGTTTTAGCAGACGGAATTAAACTTTTTACAAAAGAAGATATCGTTCCTACAAATTCTATCAAACCGATTTTTAAAATTGCTCCTGTGATTTTACCAGCTACCGCTTTTGTTGCAATCGCATCAGTTCCATTATTTCCAGAATTTGAAGCTTTCGGAACAACGATTCATCCTATTATTGTTGATAGTAATGTCGGAGTTTTATATGTTCTCGGAATAATGGCAATCGGAATGTTTTCGCCATTATTAGCAGGTTTAAGTTCAGGAAATAAATGGTCATTACTCGGTGGAGCAAGAACAGCTATTCAACTTTTATCTTTTGAAGTCGTAACAGGTTTATCGATTTTAGCTCCGTTAATGCTTGTTGGTTCTCTTAACCTCATCGATATTAATGATTATCAAATTGATAATGGTTGGTTAGTTTTAACTCAACCTGTTGCATTTGTTTTATTTTTAATCGCAGGTTATGCAGAAACAAATAGAACACCGTTTGACCTTTTAGAACATGAAGCTGAAGTAGTTTCAGGATATGCAACAGAATATTCAGGAATGAGATGGGGCTTGTTTTTTATAGGCGAATATGTAAATATGTATATAGTCGCATTTTTAACTGTATTAATATTTTTTGGTGGTTTTGGCGAAGGAACTTTAACAGATGGATTTTGTTATTTAGGCAAAGTTTTATTTTTTATTTTCTTGTTCTTATGGACTCGAGCAGCATGGCCTCATGTTAGACCAGATCAATTAATGTGGCTAACTTGGAAAGTATTAATGCCTCTAGCCGTAATAAATGTAGTAATTACTGGCTTAGTAGTTATGTTCTAATTTAAATTTTAAAAAGAGGAGCAATTAGTGAGTTTAGATGCTTTTAAAAATAGAAATATAGGCTCTCAAAATTATGTTCCTGTTAATATTGAAAATTACCCGACTTCAGGTTGGGATAAATTTAAACAGGTCGTAAAACGGGGAGTCGGTAAAGAATTATTCGTCGGTCTTTGGGTCGTATTAAGAGAAATGTTGAAATTTAAAATTCATACAGTTCAATATCCGTCAGAAGTTCTTCCAATTGGTCCAAGATATCGAGCAGTTCATAAACTTTTAAGATTATTAGAAAGTGGAAATGAAAGATGTATTGGTTGCGGACTTTGTGAAAAAATATGTGTTGCTGATTGTATTCGAATGGATACTCGAGTCGATGAAAATAGCAGAAAAGAAGTCGTCGAATATTCGATTAATTTAGGTAGATGTATTTTTTGTGGCTATTGTGCTGAAGTTTGTCCAGAACTTGCAATCGTCCATGGTTCAAGATATGAAAATGTCAGCGAACAACGAGCCCATTTTGTCTTGAAAGATGACATGTTAACTCCTATTGATTTTTTAAAACAGCAAAAAGAGTTTTCTGGATTTGGTGCATTATCGCCAAATGCTGATCAACTTGTCAAAAAGACACCTTTGGCATATTAAAATAACAGAAAGGTTAAAAAATATAAAAACATGTTCGAAACAATAGCTTTTTATACTTTTGCATTTTTAATTATTTCCTCGTTTCTCGTGGTTGTAACTTCTAAAAATGCTCTTTATTCAATGTCGGCTTTAGCATCAGGAATGATTTTTATTTCAGGATTATTCTTTTTATTAAATGCAGATTTTCTAGGTGTTGTTCAGTTAATAGTTTATACAGGAGCAGTAATTGCACTATATGCTTTTGCTATGATATTTTTTGATACAGCTAAAAATGTAATTGAAGTTAATTCTAAAAAAATGATATTTTTATTAACTTCGATTAGTGCTATTTTAGTCGTATTTATTATGACAGCACCTATTAATTCTGATGCTATTCAGGCTCTTTATCCAATTCATCAAGGTGTTGGAAATACTCAAGATGTCGGAATGGTTCTTTTTACGAAATATCTCGTTCCATTTGAATTAGCGGCGGTCATGCTTTTAGTTGCAATGATTGGCGGAATTTTAATGGCTGGTAAAAAAATGGATATGCTATCTGATATTGAGGAGACAAAATAAATGGGTTCTATGATCATATCGCTAGAGCATTATTTATTATTATCGTCGATTCTATTTTTTATAGGATTATACGGTGTAATCGTTCGCAAAAATTTATTAATGCTATTTTTTGCAACTGAAATTATGCTCAATGCCGTTAATGTCGGTTTAGTTGCTATTTCTAATTATTATGGTGATTTAACTGGTCAAATGTTTGCATTTTTTATAATCGCAATTGCTGCTAGTGAAGTCGCTATCGGATTAGGTCTTCTTGTAATCTGGTTCAAACGACATAATACTGTTGATCTTGATTCGCTTCAATCAATGAAAGGTTAATTAAATATGAGTTTTAATATTAACGAATTTATTGATACAAAGACATTATTATATGTCGCTCTTTTTTCGCCACTTGTTAGTTCGCTGTTTGCTGGAATTTATGGAGCTTCTCCGAAAAAAATTAATGTCGGTGTGATTTCATCATTATTAATTTTCTTATCGTTTTTAGCATCAGTTGGTCTGTTTTTACATCTTTATTTTGGCGGTTCAGTTGTCAATGTAATGATGATGGACTGGATTTCAGCAGGAGATTTAAAAGTTCCTTTTGGTTTTGTTGCTGATCATGTTTCTGTAACGATGATGCTTGTTGTTACACTTGTTTCAACAGTTGTTCATTTTTATTCGATTGGCTACATGGAAAAAGACAAAGGATTTAATCGATTTTTCTCATATCTTTCAGCATTCGTATTTTCGATGATGTTTTTAGTTATGAGTGATAATTTCTTAGGCTTATTTATCGGTTGGGAAGGTGTCGGTTTATGTTCTTGGCTTTTAATCGGTTTCTGGTATGAAAAAGAAAGTGCAACTTGGGCAGCCAACGAAGCATTTATCATGAACAGAATCGCAGACTTAGGAATGTTGATCGGAATATTTATGATTTATTGGACAATGGGAACTCTTCAATATGATGAAGTTTTTGCAAAAATAAGTTCTGTTCCTGTTGATGTTGTAACGATGATAGCAATATTTTTATTTATCGGAGCAATGGGTAAATCAGCACAATTTCCACTTCATACTTGGTTAGCCGATGCAATGGAAGGACCAACTCCTGTTTCAGCATTAATTCATGCGGCAACAATGGTTACAGCTGGTGTATATTTAGTAATTCGAGCAAATGAAATTTTTAGTCTTGTTCCAGAAGTTGGATTTTTTATCGCTTCATTAGGTGCATTCGTAGCATTATTTGCCGCAACAATGGCTCTAGTTAATCGAGATATTAAACGAGTTATCGCTTATTCGACATTATCACAATTAGGCTATATGTTTGTTGCTGGTGGGCTTGGTGCTTATTGGATCGCTCTTTTCCATTTAGTTACTCATGCTTTCTTTAAGGCTCTTTTATTTTTAGGTGCTGGAAATGTTATGCATGCAATGGAAGACGAATTAAATATCATGAAAATGGGCGGTTTGAGAAAAGTTATGCTTGGAACGGCTATTTTAATGCTTATTGCTTCAGTTGCTCTTTCTGGAATTTATCCATTTGCTGGTTTCTTCTCAAAAGATAAAATCTTAGAAGTTGCTTTCGATACACAACATTATATTTTATGGGGAACTTTATGGCTAACTGCTGGTTTAACCGCTTTCTATTCATTTAGAGTTGTTATGCTTGTATTTTTCGGTTCATCAAGATATAAAGATTTCGGAATTCACCCACACGAAGCTCACGGATTTATGCTTTGGGCAATGACTCCTCTTGCCGTTCTTGCAATTGTTGCTGGTCTTTTCGAACATCAATTTGTTGAATTCGTAACAAAAATTTTACCTGCTTATAGTTTCTCTGAACAAATTCATGAAACAATTGGACAACTTGTAATCGTTACGACTTCAATTGCTGTAACAGGTATTGTAATTGCTGTTTTCTCAAATATGTTCCGAGAGGGCTTATTTAGTAATGCTTTCAGAGGTAATTTCTTTTACAAATTATTAGATAATCAATATTACATTCCAAAAATTTACGATGAGGTCTTTTCGAAACCATATCGAGAACTTTCTGAATTATTCTGGAAAAGTATAGATTTAAAAATAGTTGATGCTACTGTTGATGGCATTGGAAAATGTTTGCTTTCAACTGGAGAAAATACTCGAGAAATGCAAAGTGGAAATTTATCGCTTATGCTTCGATGGATGACAATTGGTTTAACAATTCTTTTATTATCTGCAATCGGATATACATATGCTGATTCGATATTAACTCTTTTACAACAAGGGGTCGCACACTAATGGATCATATTTTATCTATTTTAATTTTCTTTCCTGCAATAGCGGGACTTTTGGGCTTTTTAATTGATCGTCAATCGATTAAGCCTTATGTTATAGCTGTTGCTTCGATGGAATTTATTCTTTCGCTTTATTTATGGTTTTTATTTGATTCTAATCAAATCGGAATGCAATTTGTTGAACAAGGAAATTTAATTTCGGCTTTTGGTGTTCAATACCTCATCGGCTTAGATGGAATTTCTCTATTTTTAGTTGTTCTTTCAACATTTATGACTTTAATAGGAGTAATTTCAGTTGCTGACGACACAGATGATTTACGAGAACTTTTATTAACTTTATTATTTCTCGAAATGACAATGGTCGGTGTATTCGTAGCACTTGATGCAATATTATTTTATTTATTCTGGGAATTATCACTTGTTCCAATGTTATATATTATCGGAGCTTGGGGTGGAGAAAAAAGAATTTATGCATCGATTAAATTCTTTTTATATACATTTTCAGGGTCGCTTATTATGCTTGTCGGTATGTTATACATGGCATATTTATATTATCAAGCATCAGGAACATGGAGTTTCTCATTATTAGAATGGTATAGATTACAACTTCCACTTGATTATCAATTATGGTTATTTAGTGCATTTTTTATTGGTTTAGCTGTCAAAGTTCCAATGTTTCCATTTCATACTTGGTTGCCATATGCACACGGTCAAGCTCCAACAGTTGGATCAGTAATTCTTGCAGCAATTCTTTTAAAAATGGGAGCTTACGGTTTCATAAGATTTTCACTTCCACTTTATCCAGATGCAACAGTATATTTTTTAACACCGATTGCGATTTTATCGATAATCATGATTATTTATACAGCAATGGTAGCTTATGCACAAAAAGATATTAAACAGCTTGTAGCTTATTCATCGATTTCGCATATGGGTGTTGTAATTTTAGGAACTTTTGCATTAAATCCAGAAGGAATAACAGGTTCGATATTTTTAATGATTTCTCACGGAATCGTCAGTGGAGCATTGTTTTTATTAGTCGGTGTAATTTATGACAGACGACATACAAAAATGATGGATCAATTTGGCGGTTTAGCTTCCGTTATGCCTCGATATGCTTTAATTTTTGGAATTATGGCAATGGCTTCAGTTGGGTTACCTTTAACAATTGGATTCGTTGGCGAATTTTTAAGTTTAGCAGGTTTTTATAAATATTCTCATATTATGACAATTTTAGCAACAAGTGCTGTTGTCGTTGGAGCTATTTATATGTTATCAGCTTATAAAAAAGCATTTTTCGGAAAAATAACAAATCCAGAAAATAGCAAATTACAAGATTTAAATGTTCGAGAATATTTCTCGTTAGTTCCGTTAGCTATTTTAGTTGTTGTTCTAGGTGTTTATCCAAAACCAATTTTAGAACCAATAGATAACAGTGTCAAAACAGTTATTTCATTGATGCACCAAAAAGCCGTAACAGAAGAAGCTAAAAAAATTATTCCAAATATAAAAATGAATTTAGGTGAGGAGGAAAAATAATGCTTGAGCCAGTCTCCGTATCGTTTGAGTCGCTAAACTTTGCAACTCTCCTGCCTATGTTAATAGCAATAACAGGCGGTTTATTAATTTTATTTATCGATTTGTTAAAAAGCAATCTTGATAAATCTATTTATATCGTGATTTCGATCATGTTTTCGTTAATGGATTTAGGTGCTGTTATAACACTTGATTTAAACACACGAGGCTTTTTCGATGTAATGTTTATCGATGGAATCGCGGTTTTATCACAAATTATAATTCTTGGTGCTTCGATTTTATTTATATCTTTTGCATTTGCAAGTAACAGATTTCACGAATATCAATATCCAGAATTTTTTGCTCTGTTTTTATTTATGATTTCAGGGTTTCAATTTATGGTTGCAAGTGATAACCTCATCACAATTTTTGTTGGACTTGAAACAGCAAGTTTAGCTTTATACACGATGATCGTGTTACATAACAAAGATAAATCATTTGAAGCAGCTATTAAATATTTCACAATGGGAGCACTTGCCGCAAGTTTTTATGCTTTCGGATCAATGATTTTATACGGTTTAACAGGCAGTGTTGAATTATATAAAATATTCGAAGTTCTTGAAGCTAGAAATTTTGAACCAGCAATTTTAATTATCACTTCGGCTGTATTTTTTATAGCTTCATTTGGATTTAAACTTGCAATTGTTCCATTTCATACTTGGGTTCCAGATGTCTATGAAGGTTCATCGGCGGCTTTAGCAGGTTATATTTCAGTTGTTCCAAAAATAGCATCTTTTGTTGTTGCAATAAGAATTTTTGAACAATTAATTCACAGTGGAATTGATTGGGTTGAATATATTTTATATGCAGTCGTCGTAATTACAATGACAATGGCAAATATTTGGGCTTTAATTCAAAGCGATGTAAAAAGAATGCTTGCATATTCAAGTATTTCACACACAGGATTTGTAATGTCAGCAATTATGATCGGAACAACACAATCAAATAGTGGTATCTTTTTATATTGGATTCTGTTTGCATTTGCAAACTTAGGAGCTTTTGCAATGTTATGGGCTTCGAGAAAACGAGGAGTTAGATATCACGAAAGATACGATCATCCATTTGAGAAATTTGCAGGAATGGTAAAATTAATGCCACTTGGAGCCGTAATGATGGGATTATTTATGCTAACTTTAGCAGGTGTTCCACCATTTGCTATTTTTTGGGGAAAATTATATTTAATCAGTTCAGCAATTAATGCAAACTATACAATTTTGGCAATAATAATGGCATTAAACAGTGCAATAGCCGTATATTATTATTTAAAATTAGTTGTTTATATGTTCTTAAAAGATGCAATCGTAAATCGAGATGGTTCAGCATACATGACAAATGCTTCAATTTCATTAAGAATTGTTCTTGGAATTTCTGCATTTTTTACAGTAGTTTCAATGTTTGCAATTAATCCACTTTTAGATATATCTTCATATTTCGTAGCAATGAGTGGCTTTTAATCAACTTCTAAATTAACTTCTTTTTACCAAAACTCCGCTTTTTACAGGCGGAGATTATTCAAATAATTATCTTTCATATATTAAAAATAAAAATTCTTGATAAAATTAATAATAAAAAGGCTAGAAATAAACATTGCTAAAAAATTAAATAATATATTTTTATTAATTTTAATATTTTTATTTATAAATAGTTGTGAATATTCGCGAATTCGTTATTACTCGATTTCACAATTCGAAGATTTAAATAATCAACAAAATAAAAATATTAATAATATAAAAAACGAAAGTGTTGGAATTAGCACAATTGAATTGTCAAAAGTTTTAAATCGACCGCAAATCGTGTTTAAACTATCTGATAGCGAATTGAAATTTGAAGAAATTTCTCAATGGGGCGGACAACTTCAAGAAGATATTACTCAATTTGTTATAAACGAACTTCGAAAAAATCACGAAAAATATAATATATATTTATATCCGTCAGAAAATAGATCTCAACCAAAATATCAATGGTTCGGCGAAATTAAACAACTTTATGGCAAAAAAGGAGCAAATTCTGAAATATATTTCGAAGGAAATTGTCGAATTTTTGATAAAAATAGCGGTTCTGTAAAATTCGAAAATCAATCAAGTTTGACAAAAAAAACTGAAGGCGATCAAATCGAAGATTATATAAATGCTCAACGATGGCTTTTAAAAGAATGGTTAAAAAAATGTTGGTGGCAAGAATAAAAAATATCTCAAAAAAAATCGCCGTTGCCGTTGGAATTCTCGGAGTTAATTTATTAATTATTCGTGGCACTTTTGATATGTATCCGATTGGCAAAATGACTCCGACTCTTTCGGAAGATAAATTTTTAAATTCGTTGTCTCAAAATGGTGCGAAATATTTTATCGATGCTTTAAAATTAAGAATGAGTTTTAAAAATGGCAATTATGATTTAATAAATAAATTAAATTATAAAATTGATGAATTAAATAGTTCTGAAATTTTAAATAGCTGTTTATATTCGACACCAGAAAATAAATATTTAGATTTTCAGCCAAATGTTATTTTTATAATGGTCGAAAGTTTCGGACTTCCGCCACTTGATTATCAAAGCAAAGATTTTAATATTTCTGGCGAACTTGAACAGCATTTCGAAGAAGATTTTGTTTGGCGAAATTTTATTTCGACTGGAAACGGAACAATTGAAAGCCTTGAATCACTTTTATTAAATATTGAACTTCGACCCGAATCGCTTCCATTTGTTGAATCGCGAGAGTCTCGACATAAATTTAATTTTGCTCCATCGCAAATATTTAATAATAATGGCTATTTTTCGAGATTTATTTATGGCGGTGATTTGTCATGGCGAAATATCGGCGATTTTGCTCATGTTCAAGGTTTTAATAATGTCGAAGGCAAGGCACATATTTTAAAAACTGTTCAAAATAAAAATCGAGATTTTTTTCATCCGTGGGGAATTCACGACGAATATTTATATGAACATATTTTAAAAAAATTAGATGAAAATAAAAATAAACCACAATTTATTTTTGCTTTGACGACAGATAATCATCCGCCGTATAAATTGCCTGATGAATGGATTTCGCCGTCGTTAATTTTTTCTGATGAATTTAAATCGAATATTCGAGGTGATTTGAATTTAGCGAAATCGCGATTTTTATCTTTTCAATATGCTTTGCATTCGTTGGGCAAATTTTTAACACAAATTAAAAATTCGGAATTTGGCAAAAATACGATTGTTGTCGTTACAGCTGATAATCACACAGCCGACGGAATCATGAAATATAAAAACGATGAAATATTAAATTCAAAACGAATACCACTGTATATTTATTTGCCAAAAACTATTCGAGATAATATAAAAAATATCGACACAAATATTTATGGTTCGCATAAAGATATTTTTGCAACAATATTTGATTTATCGTTAAAAAATTATAAATATTTTTCAGTTGGAAGTTCGTTATTGCGACAAGATTTGCCACATTTTGGTTCAAATGCTTCAGGTGTGATCGTTTCAAAAGACAGAGCTTTATCGATAAAAGGTTTCGGCGACCTCATCGAAACTTCTAAAAAATATGATGAAGCAAAACTTTACCGCGAGACTTTATTAAAAACAGAAATATTAATTAGAAATAAACAATGACAAATAAAAAATCAGCTTTTTCTCTTTTGGAGCTTGTATTTGTTTTGGTAATCGTATCGTTAATTGGCTTTGTCTCGATTTCGTTTGATAATAATAATTTATTAAGTGCAAGAGATCAATTAATTCGACATATTCGATTTACTCAAAGTTTGGCATTGTTTGACAATCGTTTTAAACATCAACCTGATAGTAATTCAACTGGTGATATCGCAGAATCTAAATATTGGTTTAAAGGAATGTGGCAGTTACAAATGCAAACAACGGCAAATACAATTTTTTATTCGGTTTATCACGATATTCCAACATCAACTGGAAACTGGAATTTTCAAACAGCAAAAAGTTCTGATGAGGTAGCAATTGATCCTGAAACAAATAAATTTCTGGTTGGAGCTTGGAAAGATATAACAGCAAGTTCGCCGTGGAATATTTTTTCAAAAGATGATGTAAATACAAAATTAAATTTATCAAAAGAGTTTGGAATAACAAAAGTTGAGTTTAAATACAACTCAAAAACAACGATAAATTCGATTTTGTCAAACTGGATAAATATATTTTTTGATAATTTAGGTCGAGTTTATTTATTTCCATCAATAACTGGCAAAACAAGAACTTATACAGACATTCATCCATATAAATATTTATTGCGAGAAGCTGTTCAATTTAAGATTTCCAATAGTTCAGATTCAGTATGTTTTTCGTTGGAATCACACGGTTATTTATATATTTCAGAATGTAAATTCTAAATTCTGAAATATTTTAATTACTACAAAAAATATAAATCCAAATAATCTTTAGCGGTTGAGAGGCTTACTCAACTGTTCCACCTCGAACACATCGAACATAGTCCATATTATTTTTTTCGCTTTTTATTTCTTTGCCATTTCGAAAATTAACTATCATTGAAAAATTTTCGTCATATTTCGTAGCTGTCCAATAGCCATAATTTGTATTTTTTGAAAGTGGTTTTTTTACAAACCATAATCCATTATTTGCCTCTGTTGTTAAAATAGTTTTTAACTCTTTTAAAGTTGGTAATCGCCAATCATTAAAACCTGAATATTCAACGATATTTAAATTATCAACATATGCCGAACATTCTTTAAAAGACATGATTAAATTTTTGCTTTTATCGTTTTTGACTTCCCACATTAAACCTGTTACTGAATCAATCCAAGCTGTAATATCACTATTTATTTCAATAATATCAGTTGCACTTTTGCTAATTTTAGGTTTTGGAGTTTCTTTTATAGCCATTGCCATTGATTTATTCAATGTCTCATTAGAATCTAGCATTAAATTATCATTATTTTTGCTATATTTTTCAATATTTGGAAGTTGAATCGCAATGCCATGTTCGATAAGATCTTTTAACATTCGATTATTTTCTTCTGTAACTTCAAGAATTCGTTTTAAATAATCAGCACTTGTCAAATTTTAACTCCTATTTAAAAATATCACCTTTTTTTAATCTTTTGCCATTTATATATGACACAGTATTCATTTTAGCTTTTGAAGGCGGTTGAACAGATTCGACAATAATCGAACAATCTCGACAACCGATTTCAATTGAGTTTTTATTTATTTCTAAAATTTCACCTTCTGTAAAATTTCCGTTTTTAGCCATATCGACATCTATTAATTTTAAGCCATTTTCTAAATAAATCGATGGCCATCCTGAAAATGCTTTTGCTTTTTTAATTAATTTTTTGCCATTTGCAAACGAAACCAAGCCATCATTTTTATCAATTTTTTTACATCGTGTTGAATCTGCACCGTGTTGAGCCAACGGTTTTATATTTTGATAATTTTTTAAAATATCGATTGTCAAATTTGAAGCAAGATCACCGAGTTCATTTAATAAATTTATTAAATCGTGATGAGGTTGAATTTTTATTCGCGAAATTCCGAGAATATCGCCACTGTCAAGTCCTTCATTCATTAACATAGCCGTTACACCAGTTTCTGAATCACCGTTAATTAAACTTTCTTGAATTGGACTTGCACCGCGATATTTTGGCAAAATCGAAGCATGTAAATTTATCGACGGAGCAATATTTAAAATATCTCGAGTTAAAATTTGCCCGTAAGCCGAAACGACGATAAAATCTGGATTTAAATTTCGAACCTCATCAACACAGTTTTTTAATTTTTCAGGTTGAAATATTTTTAAATTATTTTCGAGAGCAAAAATTTTTACTGACGATTGAGAAATTTGCATATCTCGACCAGCTTTTTTATCAGGTTGAGTATAAACTGCAACGATTTCTATCCAATTTTGCTCGAATAATTTTTGTAATATTTTTTTTGCATATTCAGGAGTTCCCATAAAAAGAACTCTAATTTTTTTGTTCAAACTCATTAAACTTTTTGAACATTAAATATAACTGTGTGCGGTTCTTCGCTGACAACTCGATAATCTACTACGATTTCTTCATTAAAATATTTTGAAGCACCGATCATTAAACCTTTTGCCAAAATTTCTAATTTTTTATCAGACGAATATAACATTTCAAGATTATTACCTTCAAGTTTTAAGACTTTGAATTTTGGTAATTCAGCTTCGGGATATAATTTTTTGACTTCAATGTGAATATAAGTATCAACTTTTGAGATAACTTCAAGAGTATTTTTCGAACCTTGAACTAAAAACGGAGCCATATGAACTAATTTTTTAAATAAATAAACTCCAAATTTATAAAGAATATCTTCGATTGCAACTTGTTCAGTAATATGAACAGAAACAACAAGAGCGACAAGCTCTTCAAATGGATAATTTCCAGCTTGAGTATAAATTTTTTCGTTATCTCCGACAGGTTCAAGCATAATATCAGCTGTATCAAAACCGTAAGTTTCTTCAACAAATTCAATAAATTCAGTAAAAACTGCACCTTTCATTTTTATGATCCTGTATTTTTTAAAAATAATAATAACACATTACAAGATAAATAATTTTTAGTATCGAAAAAATAATAATAAATTTTGATAGAATTACATAAAATTAACAAAACCGTCAGGAGGTCTTTTATGGCTTTAAGTCTGGATCAAAAAACAGCAATTATTGGAAACTTTCATAGAAATGACAAAGACACTGGTTCCCCAGAAGTTCAAATTGCTATTTTTACAGAACGAATTAATTCAATTACAGAACATCTAAAAACAAATGCAAAAGATAATGCTTCACGATTAGGTCTTTTAAAACTTGTAGGCAAAAGAAGAAGATTAATGAGATATCTAAAACGAACAAACCGAGCAAGATATAGCACAGTAATCACAACTCTCAAAATTAGAGACAATCTCTAATATTTAACCAACTATCTCTGAACAAAAAACAACAACAACAAAACAAACGAGTCAATAATTATTATTGGCTCTTTGATTTATATATAATTAAAAATCACAAAAATATTTCTTACGAATTAATTAAAATTTATAAAAGTTAAGGCAAAAATGAGTTATAAAAGAGTTTTAGTAAAGTTTTCAGGTGAAGCTCTTTCAGGTTCTACTGGTTACGGAATAG
The DNA here is from genome assembly GCA_030152305.1 of Campylobacterota bacterium. Lineage (GTDB taxonomy): Bacteria > Campylobacterota > Campylobacteria > Campylobacterales > Thiovulaceae > Thiovulum_C. The sequence goes on along the minus strand of JASKOM010000003.1, from coordinate 120,785 downwards.
ATACATCTATTTTGAATTATGTTGCCAATGAAATAAAAAAAGTAGTCGATGCAGGAATTGAAGTTGCAATCGTAATCGGTGGTGGCAATATTATTCGCGGAGTTGATACATCTAAAGATGGTGTGATTTCTCGAAGTTCCGCTGATCACATGGGAATGTTAGCAACTGTTATTAATGGCATCGCTCTTCAAGAAGCTATCGAAAAAAAAGGTTTTCATGTTCGATTACAAACAGCCATTCAAATGGATAAAGTAGCTGAACCTTTTATTATTAGACGAGCAATAAGACATCTCGAAAAAAAACGAGTTGTTATTTTTGCTGGTGGAACAGGTAATCCGTTTTTTACAACAGATACAGGAGCAACTCTCCGAGGTATTCAAATTAATGCAGATATCGTAATAAAAGCTACTAAAGTTGATGGTGTTTATGATAAAGATCCTAAGAAATTTCCAGATGCAAAAAAAATAGATAAATTAACTTATGATGAAGCTCTTGATGAGAATATAAAAGTTATGGACGAAACAGCAATTACTCTTGCAAAAGATAATTCTATGCCTATTCTCGTTTGTGATATGTTTCGAGAAAATAATTTAGTTGATATTATTAAAAATAGCAATTTAAAAAATTGTTCAATTGTTGGAGGTTAATATAACATGGTTCAAAGATTAGAAGAAATCGTAGCAAAAGCTTTAAAACAAGTTGATGGAGATACTTATCTTCTTGCTGTTATTGTTGCAAAACGAGCTGAAAGACTTTCAGACGGAGCTGAATCTTTTTTAACAAAAGAATTTATTCAAATGAAATCTCTTGTAAAAAAAACTGATATTGCTTTGTATGAACTCGCTGAAAATAAATTAGATTTTAAAATTAGTTAATTAGGAATTTATGTGCGAAGTTTTATTCGTGAAATAGAATATATAAAAGATATCGAACAAGCTAAAAATATTCTTTTTAGTCAAATCGATCTCGATAAAAGATCTGAAATTTTATTTGCTTTAGAATTTACAATTGATGCTCATAAAGATCAAAAACGAAAAAGTGGCGAACCTTATGTTGTTCATCCAATTTTAGTAGCTTCTATCGTTGCTAAAATATCAGGCGATATTTCGATGATTATCTCCGCACTTTTGCATGATGTCGTTGAAGATACTAATTTTCATGATAGCGACATTCTTCAACAATTTGGCGAAGATGTTCGTTTTCTTGTTGATGGTCTTACAAAAATTGATTCTATTCGTGAAAAAGAATTAACACCTTCAAATAGTGGCACTTCGCTTAATAAATCTGCTTTTAGTTTTCGTAAAATGCTTACTGCTTCTATTCAGGATATGCGAATATTAATAATAAAACTTTGCGACAGAATTCATAATTTATCTACACTTCAAGCTCTTTCTGAACAAAAACAGCTTCGAATCGCTGAAGAAAGTCTTGTTGTTTATGCACCAATTGCCCATCGTTTGGGCATTTCTTCATTAAAAAGTCTTATCGAAGACTTTAGCTTTAAATATTTATTTAAAGACGAATATAAAAATATTAGCAATTATCTTGATCAATATGAAAACACGATGATTGCTAAATTATCTAATTTTCAAGATTTTATCAAAACATTATTATTAAAAAATGGTTTTAATGACGGTGAATTTGAGATTCATGGACGAATTAAACATAAATATTCGATATTTCGAAAAATGCAACGAAAAGGCATAAATATCGATGAGGTACTTGATTTACTTGCAATTCGAGTAATTGCAAAAGATACGATCGATAATTATAAAATCTTGGGAATTATTCATTTAAATTTTAAACCTCTCGCTTTTAGGTTTAAAGATTATATTGCTTCACCAAAAGAAAATGGCTATCAAACTTTACATACGACAGTAATTTATAATAATTCTATTTTTGAAGTTCAGATTAGAACTTTTGAAATGGATAAAACAGCTGAATATGGTCTCGCTGCACATTGGAAATATAAACAGATTCAAAATAAAATTAATACTGATTGGATCGTGAAATTTGATGATAAAAATAGCGAAATCGGAGATTATTGCGATCTAGTTCGAGGCGATTTATTCACTGAAGAAGTTGCCGTTTATTCTCCAAAATATGACACTTTTACTTTGCCTCGCGGTTCTGTTGCTCTTGATTTTGCTTATGCCGTTCATTCTGATGTTGGAAATAAAGCAAAATTTGCATATATTAATAAAAAGAAATCTCCTCTTTTAACAGAATTAAAAAGCGGGGATGTCGTTAAAATTGTTACGGATGAGAAAATTATTCATCGATGTAGCTGGATTGATTCTGTTAAATTGCCACATTCTAAAAAAGAGATTAAAAATATTTGCAATCAGCGAATTAAAGATATTAATTTACAAGTTGGTTTGAATATTTTACAAACTGTTTTATCTATTTCAAAAAGTTCTGTTAATAAATTTATCGAAGAAAATAATTTAATTGACCTCATCGGCAAAGTCGAATCAAACGAAACAGCTTTAAAAACGATATTAATAAAATATGACGAAAAAATAAGCAAATCACAGAAATTTTTACCATTATTACAAAGAAATAAATATAGATTAAAAACTTATCGATTAAAACCAGTAAAAATTCTGTCAAATAAAGCAATATCAGGAATACATTTTGATGTATGTTGTCATCCACATAATGGTGACGAAATTATCGGTGTATTAAAAGATGGTGGAGTTTATATTCATCATAAAATGTGTTCGCAAGTATGGCAAAATTTAGATATTGACGATAACGATTTAAAAATAGTCTTCACAGAATGGGATATCGAAGAGCGATATAAATATAATTTAATTATTAGTCTTTCGAATCATCGAGGTGCATTGGGCGAATTTTTATTATATTTATCAAAACTTAATATCGATATTTTAAGTATAAAAACCGAAAAAGATAGTTCGTCAAGTGATTATACTTTCTATTTTGATTTGGAAATCGAAAGTAAAGAAAAAAATATAGAAAAAATAAAACGAGAACTAGAACTTAAAACAAAAATAATACAATTAACAAGTAGAAGTGATAGCTATAAAAGGTAAATAAAGTATGACAATATCTGAAAAAAGTCCTGAATTAGAAACTGCTCTTCGAGAAATTCAAAGAGGTAGTTCCGAAATAATCGACATTGAAAATTTAGAACGACTTATAAATCGCTTTTTAATAACTGGAGAGCGATATTCTGTTAAAGCGGGGTTTGATCCAACTGCTCCAGATTTGCATTTGGGACACACCGTTTTAATTAATAAACTTGCAACTTTTCAAAAGTTTGGTGGAAATATTCAATTTTTAATTGGCGATTTTACGGCAATGATTGGCGATCCAACTGGAAAAAGTCAAACTCGAAAACAATTAACTCGTGAAGATGTTCTTGAAAATGCAAAAAGTTATGAACGACAAATTTTTAAAATTTTAGATCCTAAATTTACGACTGTTGTTTTTAATAGCAATTGGCTTGATAATTTAGGAGCTGGTGGTCTTCTTGCTTTGACATCGACTTTTAATGTTGCAAGAATGCTTGAACGAGATGATTTTAGCAAACGATATGAAAACGGTTCTTCAATTGCAATTAGCGAATTTATGTATCCGTTATTACAGGGTTATGATTCTGTTTATTTAAAATCAGATGTTGAAATTGGCGGAACAGATCAAAAATTTAATTTATTAATGGGTCGTCAATTGCAACGAACTTATGGAACTGGCAAAGAGCAATCTGTTTTAATGATGCCAATTCTTGAAGGTCTTGACGGTGTTCAAAAAATGAGTAAATCGCTCGGTAATTATATTGGCATCGAAGAAGATTTTAATAATATGTTTGCAAAAGTTCTAAGCATTTCTGATAATTTAATGTGGCGATATTATGAATTGTTAAGTTTTAAAAGTCTCGATGAGGTCGAATCGATTAAAGCTGGTGTCGAATGTGAAACGATTCATCCAAAACGGGCAAAAGAAAATTTAGCTCTCGAAATTGTTGAGAGATTTTATTCTCGAGAAATCGCTGAATCGGCAAAAGCACATTTTGATTCTGTTCATAAATTAGGCGAAATTCCTGAAGATATTGAAACTTTTGAAATTAACGAAAATGAAATTTGGATTGCAAAATTATTAGTTCAAATTAAATTATCAACTTCAACATCAGAAAGTCGCAGAAATATAAAAGCTGGTTCGGTAAAAATAAACGGTGAAAAAATCGAAGATGAACAATTGAAATTAAATACAGGCGAATATATTTTACAAGTTGGGCGAAGAAAATTTGCTAAGGCGGTTATAAAATGAGTATGAAACCTTTAAAAATAGGAAAACATGAAATAGAAATTCCTATTGTTCAAGGTGGAATGGGTGTCGGCATTAGTTGGGATCGTCTAGCTGGGACTGTTTCGAATGAAGGCGGTTTAGGAATTATTAGTGCCGTAGGAACTGGTTATTATAAAAATAAAGATTTTTCTCATCGAAATATAGCTGGTCGTCCGTATGAAGTTGATAATTTTTATTCTCGTGAAGCACTTTTTGAAATTTTTGCGAATGCCAGAAAAATTTGTGGAGATAAACCGCTTGGCTGTAATGTTTTGTATGCGATTAACGATTATGGTCGAGTCGTTAAAGATGCTTGTGAAGCAGGAGCAAATATAATTATTACTGGAGCAGGAATTCCTTCGAATATGCCCGAATTTACTCGAGATTTTCCAGATGTTGCACTTGTTCCAATCGTTTCAAGTGTTCGAGCTTTAAAAATAATTATAAAAAAATGGCAACGATACGGAAAAATTCCTGATGCTGTTATTCTCGAAGGACCTTTGAGTGGCGGACATCAAGGTTTTACTTATGAACAATGTTTTCAAGATGAATATCAATTAGAAAATTTAGTCGCTCCAGTTGTTGAAGAAGCTAATAAATTTAATATTCCTGTTATTTCAGCAGGTGGAATTTGGGACAAAAACGATATCGATAAAATGTTTAGTCTTGGTTCTTCGGGTGTGCAAATGGGAACTCGATTTATAGCAACTCATGAATGCGATGCAGACGATAAATTCAAACAGCTTTTAATTAATATAAAAAAAGAAGATATCGTTTTAATGAAATCGCCAGTTGGTTATCCAGCTCGTGGAATAAAAACGAATTTGCATTTTAAAATAGAAAACGGAACAGCTCCAAAAGTTGCTTGTATTAGTAACTGTGTTTCGCCATGTCATCGAGGCGAAGAAGCAAAAGCCGTTGGTTTTTGTATTGCCGACCGACTTAGTGATGCTTATAACGGTGATATAGAAAACGGTTTATTCTTTTCTGGTTCAAATGGCTATCGAGCAAAAGAAATTATTTCTGTTAAAGAACTTTTTTATAAATTACAAAATGGAGAATAACTATGCATAAAAAAATATTCGTTTTTACATCGTTGATCGTTTTATTTAATACCTCATCGTTGATTGCTGAACAAGAAGAACGAGTTATTAAATTTAATGGCGATTCCCGAGAAAATCAATTTAAAAAAGTTTATTCTTCATCGTCATCTGAATATAACGAAAATAACAATGACAATGAAAATGAACAAAAAGATCGAAATAGCAATCGTGATAAAAAAAATAGATACAACGAAGATGACCGCGATTTAGAAAATAATCGACAGCATAATCGCAGAGATCGATATAACGATGAAAATAATAATAACGATCGCGAATATCGACGAGAACGAGAATCTCAACAAGTTGATAACTATGAACAAAAAGATCAAACTCGTTATAAAAAATATGTAAATAGCGATAACGAAATTGAATATATTCCCGTTGTTAATAATCGAGAAAGTTCTCATAGTGTTTGGAGCGATGGAACAATTATTCTTGAACTTAAAGAAAATGTTAATGTTAAATCTTTTGCTCGTATAAATGGCTTGGATTTTCTTAAACAAAATAAAAATGGTAAATATATTTTTAAAATTGAAGATGACACTGAAGTTGTTCAAAAATGTAATGAGTTATTAAAAGTCAGAGGTGTAATCGATGCGAGACCTAATTGGCGACGAGAAAATAGATATTTAAAATAAGGAAAATATTTGAAAAGAGCTTTAATAAGTGTTAGCGATAAACGAAATGTCGTTGAATTCGCAAAAAATTTAATTAATTTAAATTTTGAAATTGTTTCAACTGGTGGAACTAGTAAAACTTTGCGAAATGCAGGAATCGACACGATTGATATTAGCAATTTAACAGGTTTTCCTGAAATGTTTGACGGACGAGTTAAAACTTTGAATCCGTTGGTTCATGGGGCAATTTTGCATCGACGAGACAACGAAAATGATCTAAAAATGGCTGAAGCTCACGGCATAAAAGCGATTGATCTTGTTTGTGTAAATTTATATCCGTTTAAAGAAACAACCGAACGAACAAATGATTTTGATGAAATTATCGAAAATATCGATATCGGCGGTCCAGCAATGGTTCGAAGTTCAGCGAAAAATTATCGAGATGTAATTATTGTTACGAATCCAAATCGATATAGCGAAATAGTCGAAAAATTATCGATGAATTCGCTTGATTTAGATTTTAGACAAAATTTGATGATTGAAGCTTTTGAACACACAGCAAATTATGATTCGATGATTGCTAATTATATGAATAATCGATTTAATAACGGTTTCGGTAACAAACATTTTATAGTTGGCTCAAAAGTTTTTGATACTCGATACGGTGAAAATCCACATCAAAAAGGAAGTTTGTATCAATTTGATAAAAAATTCTGGAGTGATAATTTCAAAACGATAAAAGGTGAGGCAAGTTTTAATAATATAACTGATATTAACAGTGCCGTTAAAATTGCTTCGTCATTTGGCGACAGACCAGCAGTTTGTATCGTCAAACACGGAAATCCTTGCGGTTTTGCAATTAAATCAACTCTTTTAGATTCATATCGAGAAGCTTTAAAAAGCGATCCAGTTTCGGCATACGGCGGAGTTGTTGCGGTTAATGGCATTTTAAACGAAGATTTGGCTATCGAAATAAATAAAATTTTCGTTGAAGTTATTGTCGCTGGACAAATTACAGAACAAGCTATAAAAGTTTTCGAAAATAAAAAACGAATTAAATTATTTATAACTGATAATCAATTTTTATCTGTTTCGAAAGATCTTTTTGATTTTAAACATGTTGATGGCGGATTTTTATTGCAAAATAGCGATGAGGTCAAAAATGACGAATTGCAAAATGCAAAATTAGTTTCAAATCGAGAAGCAACGGAAAATGAATTGTTAGATCTTGAAATTGCTCTAAAAGTTGCAAGTTTAACCAAATCGAATTGTGTTGTTTATGTAAAAGATTCGGCAATGGTTGCTATCGGAATGGGAATGACTTCACGAGTTGATGCTGCAAAATGTGCAATTAAAAAAGCTGGAGAAATGGGTTTATCTCTCGAAGGTTCATCGTTGGCAAGTGAAGCATTTTTCCCGTTTAGAGATTCAATCGATGAAGCATCAAAAGTCGGTGTTAAAGCAATTGTCGAACCAGGTGGAAGTATTCGAGATGACGATGTTATAGCCTCTGCAAACGAAAATAATATTGCCCTTTATTTCACAGGTATTAGACATTTTTTACATTAATATCTTGACATTGACATTCATGAATGATATAGTTTTGGAAATTCGAAGATAGCTCTTCTATAAGAAAAACTAAAGGATATTATAAATGAAATTTCTTAGTACTGAATGGTGCACAGCTTATACAAATGCTTGGAAAGCAAATGCTGATTTAAAAAGTGGTTTAAAAAAATTTACAGGTAACTTTGTTTATCGAGTAAGTGATAAAGAAAACGAAATCGCTCCTCTTCAAGTTAATATCGTTAATGGTGAAGTAACTTATCATGGATTATTAAATGGCGACGAAATCGAGTTTGATATGTGGGCAACATATGACGGCTGGAGAAAAGTTATTCAAGGCGAAATCGGTGTTAAAAAAGCTATGATGACTTCAGGTTACGGTTTCAAAGGTTCAAAAATCAAAGCTGCTATGTATATGGGTTCTTTTGAAAAAAGCATCAAAATGATGAGCGATATTCAAACAGAATTCTAATTTGCAATCAATTTTTATCTCTTCGACAAAATAAAACTTCAAATTTCATCTAACAAGATCTAGAATCTTGTTAGACAAACAAATAATTTATTTATTAACTTGCTAACAGTAAATTCTGAATTCTTCTCACAAATTGAAATAAAAAAATCCAAATTTATATCTTATTTAGTTCCTTATTCAAAATATAATCAAATATATAATAATTTAAAAAAAGAACATTCCAAAGCAACACATTTTATAACAGCTTTTCGATATAAAAATAGTTTAAAACAGATTATCGAAGGTAGTTCGGACGATGGCGAACCAAAAGGAACTTCTGGAAAACCGACATTAAATGTTTTAATTGGTGCTGACCTCATCGACATTGGAGTTATCACGATTCGATATTTTGGTGGTGTCAAACTTGGAACTGGCGGTTTGGTTGGAGCTTATTCTGATGCAATTAATTCAACAATAAAAATAGCAAATTTAATAGAAAGTCGCGATTTAATTCAGCTTGAGTTAAATATATTATTTAAAAATATTTCTAAGTTTAAATATTTAATTCAGAAATTTGCTTGTGAAACTATTTATGAAGAATTTAATGAATTTGGAGGAAAATTTATAATTAACTGTGAAGAAAACTATATAGCCGAATTTAATAAAATAAACAGTTAATGTTGTTTCAATTTTTCTTTTATTGTTTGGTTTTGATACACTTTTGATATTTAATTAAAAACAAGGAACCATTTTGAACCTACACAAAAAAAGTATCTTGGCTATAACATCAATAGTTTTAGGTTTTATAATAATTCGCTATTTTAATGGATACAATGTTTTTTATCAAATTAGTGAACTTTTTTCTGTGTTTGTAGGAATTATGATTTTTGTCATAGCCTATTTTACATATGAACATACTCAAAATAAATTTTTATTATCGATTGGAATCGGATATCTTATTTCTGCTATATATTTAATGATTGCTGTTTTAAAAACAGGTAATTTATTTGCAAATGTATTTCACGAACATTTATATTTATGGACTTTTCCTCGAGCAATAGAATCAATATTTATTTTAAGTTCAATAGCTTTTTTAAAAGAAAGTTATGAAAGAGCATTGTTAATCGTATCAAGAGTTTATACACTCGTTATGGTTAGTTTAATATTAACAATTATTAATTTATTGCCAGATATAAATCATATTCAAACAACAATGAGTATTTTAACTATTATCGTAACTGGAATAATTACTTTTCAGATTCAAGAATTAAAAGAACATTTTTCATCTCATACAATTTATAAGTTTTTTTCATTGTCATTAGTGTTTTCGATATTTGCTCAAATCGTAATTTTAATCGCAAATCAATGTGGCGGTTTCTTATGTTCGGTTGCTATTATCACTCAAGTTGTTTCGTTTCTTTTATTATTTCATGCTGTTGTTGTTTTCGGATTTGATAAACCTTTTAGACTTATGGCTGAACGAAAAAAAATATCGTCTCTTGAAAATAAATTATTTCAAGACGAAGAATTAATTAATTTATACGAAAATGTATTTACTAATACGAATAACGGTATTCTTGTTACAGATAAACGAAGCAGGATTATTCTTGTTAATAAAGCTTTTTCGAAAATTACAGAGTTTTCTGAAAATGAGGTAATAGGACAAAAACCAAGTATTTTAAGATCTGAAAGACAATCAAAAGAATTTTATGCTGAAATGTGGAAAACATTGATACGAGAAGATAGATGGGATGGCGAAGTATGGAATAGAAAAAAACATGGTGAAGTTTATCCGCAATGGCTTTCAATTTCTGTTATTCGCGATGAACACGGAAATATAAAAAATTTCATATCTAATTTTTCGGATATTTCAATAATAAAAAAATCACAAGAAGCTATCGAATATATGGCACATCATGATAATTTAACAGGACTCGTAAATCGTGTTTTATTAAAATCACATCTTGATAATGCAATAAAAATGAGAAAAAGAGAACACGGAGTAGGAGCATTATTATATTTGGATCTTGATAAATTTAAATATGTTAATGACACTTATGGACACGGAGCTGGTGATATTCTTCTTCAATTTGTTGCTGAACGATTAAAAAAATCAGTTAGAAGTAGTGATATCGTTGCAAGAGTTGGCGGTGATGAATTTATAGTTTTATTAACAAAAGTATCTACACTTGAAGATATTAGATTAGTCGCTAATAAAATTATAAATGAAATTTCTAGAAGTTTTGATGATATCGTCGAACAAAAAATATATATTGGCACAAGTATCGGTGGAGTTATTTTTCCTGAACAAAGCGATAATGTAGAAGATGTTATTAAATTCGCTGATATTGCAATGTTTGAATCAAAAAGTGGTGGTCGAAATCGATTTACTCAATATGTTAATAAATTAAAAGATAATGCATTGGAAAAAGCTCAACTCGAAAGAGATCTTAGAATGGCAATTATTGGCAACGAATTTATTCTTTTTTATCAACCTCAAATTAATTCTGAAACCAAAGAAATTATGTCAGCTGAAGCTCTTATTCGTTGGAAACATCCGTCAATTGGTCTTATGCCTCCTATGAAATTTATTCATATTGCCGAAGAAAGTGATTTAATTATCGATATCGGTCGTTGGGTCATTCTTGAAGCCTGTAAGCAAATGGTAATCTGGAAAAAACATGGAATAAATCTAAGAAGAATATCTGTAAATATTTCGACAATTCAATTTATGAAAACTGATATGGTCAATACAGTTCGAGAACTTGTTGAAAAAAGTGGTTGCGATCCGCATAATCTTGAAATAGAAATAACAGAAAGAGTATTAATCGATAACAAAGAAACTATGAACGAAATCTTAAAACAGTTAGGCGAAATGGGTGTAGAATTTGCCATTGACGATTTTGGAACAGGATATTCTTCACTTTCATATTTAAGACAATTGCCTTTTAATACAATTAAAATTGATCGTTCTTTTATTATGGAAACACCGCATAATAAAGATGATGTCGCAATTACAAAATCTGTTATCGCTCTTGGCAAATTGTTTAATTATCGAGTTATCGCTGAAGGTGTTGAAACTCAAGAACAATTAGAATTTTTAAAAGATCTTAAATGCGACATAATTCAAGGATTTTTATATGCTCAACCTATGTCGCCAATAGACTTTGAAAAATTTTATTTTGAACAAATAGCTTTTAAATAAAATCACATAGATAATATGGTTTTTTATAACCATAAAACAAATATATAAATTTTTGAAATTTCGATAAAATGGACATACATAAAAATTTAATTTAAAAAGGTTGTTTATTTCTTGGAAGAAGTTATAGCGATAAAAATCGGAGGTGAGATAGTTGATCTTCAAACCTCCAACGGAGACAATGGTGAAAAAATTTATTTTGATAATTCACCTCTTTCTCTCGATGTAATTCGACATTCTACTGCTCATCTTATGGCTCAAGCTATTCGAGAGTTATATTCTGATGCTAAATTTTTTGTTGGTCCAGTTGTTGAAGAAGGCTTTTATTATGATTTTAAAACATCAACAAAAATCAGCGATTCAGATTTAAAAAATATCGAAAAGAAAATGTTAGAGTTAGCTAAACGAGGCTACACGATCGAAAAATATAATCTTTCTCGAGAGGAAGCTCTCCAAAAATTCGCGGAAGATCCATTAAAATTAGCTGTTATCTCAAAAATATCTGATTCAAAACTTTCTATTTATAAACAGGGAGATTTTGAAGATTTATGTCGAGGACCTCATCTACCAAATACAAAATTTCTCAAATTTTTTAAACTTACTAAAATTGCAGGTGCATATTTAGGCGGAAATGATCAAAATGAAATGCTAACTCGAATTTATGGTATTTCGTTTGCAACTCACGAAGCTTTAAAAAGTCATTTAACTATGTTGGAAGAAGCTGAAAAACGAGATCATCGAAAAATAGCTGTTCAAATGGGATTATTTACTTTTGATGATGATGTTGGAGCTGGTCTTCCAATTTGGTTACCAAATGGCGGTCGTTTAAGATCAAAATTAGAAAGTCGTCTATTTAAAGCTCATCGAAAACGAGGTTATCAACCTGTTCGTGGTCCAGAAATTCTCAAAGCTGATATCTGGAAAATAAGCGGACATTATCAAAATTATGGCGAAAACATGTATTTTACTTCGATTGATGAACAAGAATATGGCATTAAACCTATGAACTGTGTCGGTCATATCAAAGTTTATCAAAGTGATTTACGAAGTTATCGAGATTTGCCTTTGAAATTTTTTGAATACGGTGTTGTTCATCGACATGAAAAAAGCGGTGTTATGCATGGTTTATTTCGAGTTCGCGAATTTACTCAAGATGATGCTCATATTTTTTGCCGAACCGATCAAATTAAATCTGAAGTTATCGCTGTTTTGAAATTCGTTGATGACATTATGAAAAGTTTTAATTTTGATTATTCGCTTGAAATTTCTACAAAACCAGAAAAAGCTATCGGTCGTGATGAGGTTTGGGAAATTGCAACAACTTCTTTAAAAGATGCTCTTAACGAAAACGGAATTGCTTACGGAATTGACGAAGGTGGTGGAGCTTTTTATGGTCCAAAAATCGATATCAAAATTCGTGATTCAATCGGCAGAAAATGGCAATGTGGAACAATTCAAGTAGATTTTAATTTACCTGAAAGATTCGAATTAGAATATATGTCAGATGATAATAATCGAGTTCAACCTGTTATGATTCACAGAGCAATTTTAGGCTCGTTTGAAAGATTTATTGGCATTTTGACAGAACATTTTGCTGGTGAATTTCCATTTTTTATTGCTCCAACTCAAGTTGCTATCGTTCCGATTTCATCAGAAAAACATCTTGATTATGCAAAAGAAATCGAAAATGAATTAATCGATTTGGATATCGATGTCGAAATTTTTGCTCAAAATGAATCGTTAAATAAACGAATTCGAATGAGTGAAAAAAGTCGAGTTCCAATGATTATCGTCATCGGTGATAATGAAGTAGCTAATAAAATGGTTTCAATTCGAGATCGACGAACACGAGAAAATTTCGAAACAACTAAAGATAAATTTATAGAAATAATTAAAAATAAAATGAAAGAGGTTCAATTTTGATCACAACAATAAAAAATAACGGCAATAAAGAAAAAGAAACACTTCCTATGATGAATGAAGAAATAACTTTCCCAGAAGTTCGATGTGTCGGTGATGACGGCAAACAATACGGTGTTATTTCAACGATAGAAGCTTTGAAATTAGCAACAGAATTAAGTCTTGATTTAGTCGTTATCGCTGAAACAGGTATTCCTCCAGTTGTAAAATTAATGAATTACAGCAAGTTTAAATATCAAGAAGAAAAACGAAAAAAAGAGGCTAAGAAAAATCAAAAGACTATCGTTATCAAAGAGATTAAATTGTCTGTTAAAATCGCTGAAAATGATATTTCGTTTAAAGTTAAACATGCTCTTGAATTTCTCGAAAAAGGCTTTCATGTTCGATTCAAAGTTTTTCTAAAAGGTCGAGAAATGGGTAATCCTGAAAGTGCAAAAGATGTTTTATTAGATGTTTGGGAACGAGTTAAAGATGCAGGAATCATGGAAAAAACACCTTTTTTAGAAAGTCGTTATTACACAATGGTTGTTGTTCCAAATAGCAATAATAAAAAATAAATTAAATGCGAAGCAAAATTAAAGAATTTCTTGTTAAAAAGTTTAATCGTGATGTTGTCATCGAAATTCCAAAAGATAAAAATTTTGGTCATTTCTCAACTCCGTTAGCTTTTTCATTGGCAAAAGAGTTAAAGAAATCACCAATAATTATTGCTGAAAATTTAGCCAAAGAATTTAACGGTGAATCGATTTTTTCAAAAGTTGAAGCCGTTAAAGGCTTTTTGAATTTTTCACTTTCACCTTCGTTTTTAAGTGGTCATGCCGATGAATCGCTAATTGCTGAAAATAATTTTGGTCGAGGTGAAAATAAATCAGAAACAATTCTTCTTGAATTTGTTAGTGCAAATCCGACTGGACCATTGCATATTGGACATACAAGAGGAGCAATTTATGGTGATACTTTATTAAAATTAGGTCGTCATCTTGGTTATAAGATTGATGCCGAATATTATATAAATGATGCTGGACGACAGATTTTTTTATTAGGTTTATCTATGTTTGTAATTGGTAATATCGAAATATTAAATAAAAATAATATCGAATTACCTGAAGAATATTATCGCGGTGATTATATTATTGATTTAGCACAACAAGCTTTAAATAAATTTGGTAATTCTATTTTTGACGAATCAAATCGTGATGAAAATATTTCTAAATTGGCTCAATGGGGCAAAGATGAAATGTTGATCGTTATAAAAAATAATTTAAAATCTGTTGGCATCGAATTTGATAATTATATTTCTGAAGCTGGTTTATATTCGTTTTGGGATCGTTCGTTAAATGAACTTAAAAATAATAACGGAGTTTATGAATTAGATGGCAAATTATTTTTAAAATCTAGTTCTGGCGGTGATGATCACGATCGAGTTATTGTTCGAGAAAATGGTGTTCCGACTTATTTGGCTGGAGATATTATTTATCATCATAATAAATTTGAACGAGATTATAATAAATATATAAATATTTGGGGTGCAGACCATCACGGATATATTTCTCGAGTTAAATCGGCAATCGATTTTTTAGGCTATGAATCTCAAAAACTAGAAGTTTTATTAACTCAAATGGTTGCTATTTTAAAAGATGGTCAGCCATATCGAATGAGTAAACGACGAGGCAATTTTGTTTTAATGAGTGATGTTGTCGATGAGGTCGGAAGTGAGCCGTTGCGATTTATTTTTGCCTCAAAAGCTCCAGATATTTCATTGCAATTTGATTTAAATGATTTAATGATCGAAGATAATTCGAATCCAGTTTATTATATAAATTATGCTCATGCACGAATCGAAAGTTTAATTAATAAAAGCAAATTTTCTCGAAGTGAAATTCGAATGGCAAATTTAAATATTTTGCCTGACGAACATCGAGATTTATTATTTCAAGCTTTAAGATTACCTGAAGTTATCGAAGATTCTTTTGAAAGTCGGCAAACTCATAAATTAACAGATTATTTAAAAAACTTGGCATCGAATTATCATAGTTTTTATAATAATTCGTCTATTATCGGCTCTGATAACGAACAAGAATTGTTAAAATTATCGTTTGTTGTTGCAAATTCAATTCGAGTTGGTTTACAATTATTAGGCATCGAAGCAAAATATAAAATGTAATTTTTTATATATTTTATTAGTTGGCGGAAAATTAATTCCGCCTATTTTTCTCACTTTTCTCAACTATCTACGAGGAACACAATCTTGTTACACAGTAAATCAATTTTTAGCATAGCCACAGTTTTATTTTTAAGTCAAAATATAAATTTATATTCGCTTGAATTTGATCAAGCCGAAATTCAAATTTTAAATAAAACAGACATGAAAACAGTTTCATTTAATGACGAAACAAAAAAATATCACATCAAAGTTGAACTTATGCGAGATTTTGGTTCGACAAAAATTAACGAGTTTATCGACTCATTTATACGACAATCTTTTTTCCCAGAAAACAACGATTCAAAACTGGATCTTCAAAAATTATTCGATATCGAAGGTAAAAAAATAGCTGATAATCTAGAAAAATGTGAAGAATATTCATGTGTTTCAGAATACGAATTAAATATTGGAACAACTTATAAAGATGAAACTTTTATCGAAGTTGCTTTTCAAGAATATTCTTTTAATGGCGGAGCTCATCCAAATTCTTATGTTCAATATATGTTGTTCGAACGAGAAACTGGCAAAATATTAAAATTAAATGATATTATTGCTGATAATTCTCGAGAAAAATTACGACAAATTGGTGAAGAAGAATTTAAACTTGACTTAAATGTTTCATCGTTTGAAGAATTTTGGTTTGAAGATGGCTTTAAATTAAACGAAAATTTCTCGATTTCACAAAACGGCTTGAGTTTTATTTATGTTCCTTATGAAATTGCAGCTTATTGTTACGGAACAATCATTTTTACAATTCCATTTGAAAAAATTACAAATTTGTTGATTCCAAATACGACTTTCTCAAAATGGCTTGATAAAAAATTTATAAGATATAAATCAACCTCATCAAAATAAAAAATTAATATAATAAAAATAGATTGGTTAAATGGAATACAAAAGAATAATTATAAAAATTGGCACAGCTATTTTGACTCAAAATGGTAATTTAGCTGAAGATAGAATAGAACAAATTGCCCAATTTATAGCAAATTTAAAAAAAAATAGCATTGATGTAATTATCGTTACATCTGGAGCAGTTTCAGCAGGTTTTACAAAAGTTCAACTTGATAAAAAAATTCTTGCAAATAAACAAGCATTGGCATCAATTGGTCAGCCATATTTAATGAGTGTCTATCGAAATAAATTTGATAAATTTAATATTACGATATCACAAATATTAATTATCGAAGCAGATTTCGATTCTCGGAAACGAACTGAAAATGCAAAAAATACTGTTAATGTGCTTTTAGCAAATGGTGTTATTCCGATTATTAACGAAAATGACACTGTTGCAACTGAAGAATTGGCTTTTGGAGATAACGATCAACTTTCAGCACATTCGACTTTTTATTTTGGTGGTGATTTGTTAATTATTCTTTCTGATATTGACGGATATTATAATAAAAACCCACGATTATTTAATGATGCTGTTCTTCAAAAAAATATAAATTTTATTTCTGATGAGGAATTAAATCAAACTGTTTCGCCTAATAATCAATTTGCAACTGGCGGAATCGTTACAAAGTTAAAATCAGCTAAATTTTTACTTGAACGAAATAGTGCAATGCTTTTAGCTTCAGGTTTCAATCTTCCTCTTGTTGAAAAATATTTATTAACTGGTGAAAGAGATTCAGGAACTTTGTTTAAAAATTAACTTTGGATAATTAAATAAATGAATGACGAATTATTAAAAATAAAAAAATTATTAGATTCTGAAGTATCAAAACGAGATTCAATTTTTGAATTATCTATTGATAAACCAGATCCATTAATTATTGCCAAAAAATGGAACGATGAACGAGTTGCTTTAATTTCAGCACTTTTCGCTTACGGTAAAGCTTCGTTAATTTTAAAATTTTTGCAAAGTCTAGATTTTGATCTTTTAAATAGCGATGAGGTCGAAATTCAACAAAAATTAAAATCTAAAATTTATCGATTTCAAAATAATAATGATGTTATTGCTATTTTTATTGCTCTAAATCGAATATCAAAAAATGGTGAAACTCTCCAGCAAATTTTTAAATCTGGTTATCAAAAAAATAATTCTGTTTTAAATGGCATTGCCATGATAATTAATCGAATTAAAAATATTTATCCGTATGAATCACAAGGCTATAAATTTTTAATCGGTGATGCACCAACAGGCAAATTAACAGGCGAATCTCCATTAAAACGATGGAATTTATTTATTCGTTGGATGGTTAGAAAAGATAATCTCGATTTAGGGCTTTGGAATGATATTTCAAAGGCTGATTTATTAATTCCGCTTGATACACATACTTTTCATATTTCGCAAAAATTAGGCTTATTAAATCGTAAAACTTATGATTTAAAAGCCGTATTTGAATTAACAGCTAAATTAAAAGAATTCGATCCAGAAGATCCTATAAAATATGATTTTGCACTTTATCGAATAGGACAAGAAAGAATTATTTAAAAATGAATAATATATCTTTTTGGCGAGTATTAATATATTGGAATATGTTTTTTTTCGGGTTTGCTATTTTTATAGCACTATTTTTATCGACTATTTTTTCTTTTGCTCTCTATTTTGATAGTCTTGAACATGTTTATATTTCGATCGTTCAACAATTTGATTTTTGGCTTGTTTTCGGTTTAACAGTTTCACCGTTTTTTGCAATAAAACCAGCTTTAAAATATATCGAAAGTAATATAAAAATTGCGGTTAATCAAAGCTGTGATGTTAATCAAATAAAAAATTTAGATGAAATGAATTTATCAGATATTCGAAATATTTGGCGAACTTGGATTTTAAGAACAATTTTAATTATTGCCGTCTTGTTTTTTATAAATTACATATTTAATATATATTCAGAACATATTTTTTTAATCGTATTTTTTATATTTGCAACAGTTGGAACATTTAATATGTGGCAAATTTTAGATAAAAAATTATTAAAATAATCAAATAAAAAATGTGCTAGAATGTCTATGATTCACAATAAATAGGAGTTCAAACATGAAAACAGAAAAAATAATTGAAAAAATTACGAAATTTTTTGACTTTAAACGAAAAAAACAAGAAAAAGAGATTGAAAAACTTTTAAAACTTAGAAAAGAACTGAAAGAAAAACGAGAAAAACTTAACAAAAAATTAAAAGATACTGAAGGTTCTGATCACGACAAACTTTTATCTGAGCTTCAAGCTATTGACAATCTTCGCAAAAAAGCTAAAAAATTAATAGAAGATCTAGATTAATTTTTATTACACCGCATAACTAAAACTTAGTTTATATATAATTTATTTAGACTAAGTTTTGTCTTTTCATCACCTCATCAAGTAAAATAAAAAAATAAATTATTTCAATAATAGTATAAAAAACATAAAGGATATTTTGTTGTCTAAAAAACAAATATATAATCCACAATCAAGTGAGATTGTGAAAAACAGAAAAATAATCGGAGGCGATCCAACTGGTATTTTTGAGCTAAACGACTTAAAATATCAATGGGCTTATAACTTATATAAAGTTATGTTACAAAATACATGGTTTCCTGAAGAGGTTCAGCTAAACGGCGATGCAAGAGATTATCAAGAAAAATTAACTCAAGAGGAGCGATCAGGTTTTGATCGTGCATTGAGTCAATTAATATTTATGGACTCGATTCAAGCTAATAATTTGAACGATAATATTAATCCATATATTACTGCACCTGAATTAAATATGTGTGTAATTCGTCAAGCATTCGAGGAGGTTTTACATTCGCATTCGTATCAAGTTATGCTAGAAAGCTTTTCAAAGAATCCAAAAGAGATTTATAATTTATGGCGAACGAATGAACAGTTAAAAGCTAAGAACGATAAAATCGCTGGTATTTATATGGAGTTAGCCGAAAATCCAACTGATAAAAATATCATCAAAAGCTTTTTTGCTAATGTAATTTTGGAGGGAATTTACTTTTATAGCGGTTTTCTTTATATTTATATGTTGGCAAGAAAAGGTAAAATGTTAGGTTCAGCGATCATGATTCGATTAATTCAAAGAGACGAAGTAACACATTTATCACTTTATACATCAATGATTCGAGAAAACATGCGAGAAAATGCTGAAATATTTACCGATGATTTTAAAGAGGAAATTCGTGAAATGTTTCGTGAAGCTGTGAATTTAGAAATCAGCTGGGGCGAATATATTAATAGCGGTTTGCCATCTAATTTATTAAGAAGTTACATCGAATATTTAGCTGATTCAAGATTATTGAAACTTGATTTAAATCCACTGTATGCTCGATTTAAAAATCCTATCGAATGGGTTGATGAGTTTTCAAAAATCAACGAAACAAAAGCGAATTTCTTTGAATCACAATCGACGGCTTATGTTAAAGGTGGTTTAAGTTTTGACGAACAAGATGATAATAATTTATGGGATGATTAAAAATGATTTTAGAAAAATATAATGCAAGTGGCAACGATTTTGTTATAACTCATAAATTTAAACGAGAAGATTTTTCTGAATTTGCTAAAAAAGTTTGCAATCGACAAACTGGAATCGGTGCTGACGGTTTTATCGTTTTGATACCTCATCACGAATTAGATTTCGAATGGCTTTTTTATAATTCAGATGGAACAATGGCTGAAATGTGTGGCAACGGAAGTCGAGCAACCGCACATTATGCTTTTAATAATAATTTGGCTGATAAAAATTTAAAATTTTTAACTGGTGCAGGTGAAATTGGCTGTTTTGTTGATGGCGATATCGTTTCGACTGATTTAACACCGCCGAAAATTTTAAAAGTTGATATCGAAGAATCTGGTTATAACTGGTGGTTAATAAATACTGGAGTTCCGCATTTAGTCAGTTTGCGAGATGATATTTCTGATTTTGATATCGAAGATGCAAGAAGATTACGATGGAAATATAATGCCAATGTAAATATTGCCAAAGTCGATAAAAATAATGGTAATTTATTTGTTCGAACTTTTGAACGAGGTGTCGAAAATGAAACTTTGGCTTGTGGAACTGGAATGGCTGGATGTTTTTATCGAGCTTCACAAGAAGGTTTTTTTAAATTAGATGCCAATGTTTTTCCGAAAAGTGGTGAAAAATTATATTTATCATTAAAAGATGACAGGCTTTTATTTCGAGGAGCTGTTTCTCGAGTTTTTTATGCTGAATTTAAATAAATTAATTTAATCAAAAGGTTTTATAAAAATGGAAAATATTAGAAATTTTTCTATTATTGCTCATATTGATCACGGCAAAAGCACACTTGCCGATCGATTAATTCAAGAATGTGGCGGTGTTACAGATAGAGAATTATCTTCTCAAATGATGGACACAATGGAAATAGAACAAGAACGAGGAATCACGATTAAAGCTCAATCTGTTAGATTAAATTATATAAAAGATGGCAAAAATTATATTTTAAATTTAATCGATACACCTGGGCATGTTGATTTTAGTTACGAAGTTAGCAAATCGTTAAAATCTAGTGAAGGTGTTTTATTAGTTGTTGATGCTTCTCAAGGTGTTGAAGCTCAAACGATTGCCAATGTTTATATTGCTATCGAAAATAATTTGCAAATTATTCCTGTTATTAATAAAATTGATTTACCCGCGGCTGAACCTGAACGAGTTGCCGATGAGGTCGAAAATACTCTTGGAATTGATTGTTCTGATGCAATTTTTGTAAGTGCAAAAGCGGGTATCGGCATAAAAGAATTATTAGATCAAATCGTCGATAAAATCCCAAGTCCAAAAGGTGAATTAAAAGCTTCGCCTCGAGCTTTGATTTATGATTCTTGGTTTGATAATTATTTGGGAACTCTTGCACTTGTTCGAGTTTTTGATGGCGAATTAAATATTAATCAAAATGTTCAATTAATGAGCAGTGGAGAAAATTATCAGATTCAGGCTCTTTTATATCCACATCCAAAAAGACGAATGGAAACTTCGAAAATTTCAGCGGGTGAAGTTGGAATTGTTGTTCTTGGTGTTAAAACTGTTTCGACTATTCATGTTGGCGATACGATTACAGATTTTAAAAAACCAGCAAAAATACCAGTTGATGAATTTAAACCAGCTAAACCGTTTGTTTTTGCAGGAATTTATCCAATTGAAACAGATCGATTTGAAGATTTGCGAGAAGCTCTTGAAAAATTAAAATTAAACGACAGTTCGATAACTTATGAACCAGAAACTTCGATTGCTTTAGGTTTTGGTTTTCGAGTTGGCTTTTTAGGTTTATTGCATATGGAAGTCGTCAAAGAACGACTCGAACGAGAATTTGATTTAGAATTAATTGCAACGGCTCCGTCAGTTGTTTATAAAATTAATTTTACTGATGGTTCGAAAATTGAAATTCAAAATCCGTCGCAATTTCCAGAAGTTCAACGAATTGAAACTATCGAAGAGCCTTATGTTATGGCAACGATTTTAACTCCGACGGATTATCTTGGAAATATTATAAATTTAATGACAAATCGACGAGGACTTCAAGAAAAAATGGAATATATAAATGAACGACGAGTTATGTTGCAATATTCGTTGCCATTAAATGAAATCGTTCTTGATTTTTATGATGTCTTAAAAAGTTCGACAAAAGGTTATGCAAGTTTTGATTACGAACCAATTGAATATCGTATCGGCGATTTAGTTAAATTAGATGTTCGAGTTGCTGGTGATATCGTTGATGCACTTTCGTTAATTGTTCCTCGCGAACATGCACAAAGTCGCGGTCGCGAACTTGTAAAACATATGAAAGATGTTGTTCCACGGCAATTATTCGAAGTTGCAATTCAGGCAAGTTTAGGAAATACGATTATTGCTCGTGAAACTGTAAAATCAATGGGTAAAAATGTTACAGCAAAATGTTACGGCGGTGATATAACTCGAAAAAGAAAACTTCTTGAAAAACAAAAAGAAGGCAAAAAACGAATGAAAGCATTCGGTAAAGTCGAGTTGCCTCAAGAAGCATTTTTAAGTGTTTTAAAAATTGGAAAAGATAATTAATTTATTTTAAATATAAAACAACCTCATCAAAAAAATTATTTTGAATTATTCGATGAGGTTTTGGTAATAAAAATTTATTTAACGAGAACAGATCCTAATCTGACCATGTTACTTCCTTCGGAAATGGCAATTTCAAAATCTCCACTCATTCCCATTGAACAAATCGAAGCTCCTTTTGATTGAACTTTTTCAAAAATCTTTCGAGTTAAATTAAAAGATTCGGCAATTTTGTTCACCTCATCGGTATGAGTTCCAATTGTCATAACACCTTTTAATTTAATATTTGGAAATTTTTCTAAGATTTCATGATATGTTTCCTCGGCTAATTCTGGTTCAATTCCAGATTTTTGAATTTCGCGACCACCATTAATTTGAAGAAGAGCAGAAATATTTTCACCATTTTGTAATCGTTGAGAAATAGCTTCAGCAGTTTTAACAGAATCTATACTTTGAATTAAACTAGGTTTTAACGATAAAAGTTTGTTAATTTTATTTGTTTGAATTGTGCCGATAAAATGCCATTCAATCGGTAAATTGATTAAAATAGCATTTTTTTCTTCTAAGTCGCCAACACGATTTTCACCAAAAGTTCGCTGTCCCAAATTATATAAAGCTTCAACAGTTGAACTATCGCTATATTTTGTAACAGCTACGATTTTAACGATATGATGATGACTGAAACCTTTTCTAGCTCGTTCAATTCGTTCAATAACAGAATCCAAACGATCTCGAAGTTGATTTGACATATTTAATTAATCTCGTTTAAATGGATTAAAGCTTTTGATAAATTTAGTAATTAAACCAATTTTATTTTCGCTTTTTATTGGTCGAACAGTTTCGATAACAGCAATTCCAACTCGAACGGTAAAAATTGCATTTCCTAAACCACTTGCAATTGATGACGAAACTTTAGAAACAAGAGTTTGACTTGTTAAAATCGAAATTGCTTCTTCGGTCATTTCAGCAACTCCTGCAAAAAATAAGGCTTCACCAATTTTTCTCATAATTACAAATTGACCTACAAAACCTGTTTTAAATCCGTAAAGTTCAAATATTTCTCTTGCCATTCTCATATTTCGCCAAAATAAAAATAATAAATCAAGAATTGCAACAGGTGAAACAGCTGAAACGACACCGTTTTCTTTTGCATATTTAAAAATTAATTTTTCAACTTCGATATCAATTGGAGTTAAAATATCTCGAGAAACAGCATTAATTATTTCGCCATGTGAAATAATTCCAAATTGACTTCTGAATTTTTCAACACCGATAGAACCAATTGATGAGGTTTGATAATGTTTAATTATTTGGTTTGCAAATAAAATAGTCTCGTCAGTTGGCATTTTTTTAAGACGATCACTCATTGCTTTTATTGAATCAACAGATTTCAAGCTCCAAATAGCGAGAACCTCATCAAAAATAAAAGAACCTATAAAATAGCTAATAGCCGAAATAAGAGTTATATAGCCGTAACCAGCTATTTCACTTCGTTTAAATATTTCTTCGGCGAAGAATATTGCTTCAGCGAGTGAGCCGAATAAAAAAAGTCCTACTAAAAGAACAACAAAAATAGATAACTTTGAAACATCTTTATGAGTTTTGATTGCTTCAAGCGACATAATGTTTCCCCCCCTGATAAATTTGAGAATTTCTATATTTTATCAGAAAGGAAAGGTTTTATTAATTTATTTCACGTGAAATATTAGTTAGATATTAATTTTACGAATCGAAAGAAATAGGATTTGCATCAGGAGAAATATCTTGAAAATTCATCAAAGTGTCTTTCATGAATTTTTGCAAATTTTCGATTTTGGAAATATAATTTATAAATATATATTCGCTTTTTGGATAATTATTTAATATTTCTCGATATAAAAGAATTCTTCCGTTTAATCGAGAATCGATATTTTTAAACACTGGTTCGATTTCTTCACGATTTCGTTTATGTCTTAGAATCGATTTTAGCATTCTGTGTCGTGTGCTAACTTGCACACTATCGCCTGTTTCATCGCTGATTAATTTTAAATCTATTCGAGAAATATTCGCTCCAGCAATTGTTGGCGAAAGCAAACGACGAGCTAATTCATCAGAAAAAAGCGGAAGTTCCTCTTTAGGAATTTCACTTTCTTCGTCTCGTTCTCGTCTATCTTTTTCATCAATAGAACATTTCTCAACAACAAATTTATCAAATTCTGATCTAAGTGAATCGAAATTATTCATTAAAAATTAGTTTTTAAGCTGAAGCAATGTATTTAACATTTGGTCAGCAGTTGTAATCGTTTTTGAGTTTGATTGATAACCTCTTTGAACGACGATTAATTTTGTTAAACTTCGGCTTAAATCGACATTGCTCATTTCGAGATATGAAGATTGAACAGCTCCACGACCACCAGCTCCAGCCTCGCCAATCATTGCCGAACCAGAGTTTGCCGATTGTAAAAATATATTTCCGCCTTCGTTCATTAAGCCTTCATTATTTGTAAATCTTGCGATTGCCATTTTTGCCAAACCGATCGATTTTCCATTTGTGAAAACTCCTGAAATAGTTCCAGATTGATCAACTAAAATATCTTTTAAATCACCTGAACCGTAACCATCTTGAGAAATTCCAGCCGTTTTTGTTTCTTGATCAAATGATGTTAAACCACCAAATCCGCCCATTGTTCCCATATCTAAATTAACTACTTGACTAGCAGTTGAACCGTTATTTCCTGTAAATTTAATTGTCGATGGATTCAAACTCGCAAGAGAACCGTCGCTATTAAAAGTTACATTTCCACCAAATAAAATATTTGTTTTTGGTGCAGTTCCTTCGATAGAAGCAGGTGATGGAACTGAAACAGTCATATTCCATTTATTGCCTTCTGTTCGTCTGAAATCAAATTTAACAGTATGTTTTGAACCTAACGAATCTAAGATATCAATACTTGAACCGTGTGTTGCCGCAGACATTCCTTGAGAAACACTTGAACTATTTTGTTGAAGCGATTTTGTATTTAAAGGCAAAAGCATATTCGTAAAAAGTTCGTTATTTTGTTTTCCAGCTGTAATATTAATCGAAAGTGGATTAGTTCCTAAGTTTTTGACTTCTAGTTTGCCAAATTGATTAACTGTTACTTGAGCTCCTGTTCTGTTTGCAAGAACTGTTCTTAATTGAGCAGTTGATGTAAAATCTTTGCCATAAACTAATTCGGTCGCTGTTGCTCCATTAACAGAAATCGAGAAACTATCACCTGTTTTTAAACCGAATCTCTCGCCGTTATCATTAAATAAATATGCTAAATCTTCAGCTTTTTCATCGCCATTTGTTGTTGCAAATGCACCTGTTGCAGTTATTCCATAAGTTGGACTTGTTATTTGGTTGTCATCACTAGAATTTAAATTTGCTTTTAATTTTATCGATGAGGTAGATTTTGCTGGCATCGTTAAAGAAGAATCGATTTTTATATCACCGATTGTCGAAGCTGTATTAACTCGACCAAGAGTTTCGTCATAACCCCAACCTTGAACCATGTAACCGTTGCCATCAACGAACATACCGTTAGCATCAAATTTAAAATCACCTGATCGTGTATATTTATAACTTTTTCCGCCATCAGAACTTACTGTAAAAAAGCCATCGCCTGATAAAGCCACATCTGTGCTTTTATCAGTTTTTTCTAATGAACCTTGAGAAAATATTTTCGAAACTGTCGAAACAGAAGAACCTAAACCAACTTGAACGGCATTTGTTCCACCCATTCCACCTTCTGGAGCAGAAGCGATTTTAGAAGTTTGAGCAAGCATGTCAGCAAAATTTGCTCTTGAATATTTAAATCCGACTGTATTAACATTCGCGATGTTGTTACCTTCAACATCCATTGCAACTTGATGAGCCTGAAGTCCAGAAACACCAGACCATAGAGATTTCATCATTTTATTTGTTCTCCCTTTTGAAAGAAATTATAATTTTTTATTCTCTATACAATCGGATAAAAATAGCTAATTCTGAATAAATATATTTTAATATATATATTTTGATTATAAGTGATTATTTTAATAATATGTTCTCAAAAACTGTTCCAGATTCTTTTAAATATACCAAATAGCCATTTGTTTTTTTACCAATTAGTTTATAAAAATCAGTCATATATTCTCGAACTTGTTTATAATATTTTTCTTTTAATAAATTATTATCACTTGATTTAAAATCAAAAATAATTATTTCGTTTTCATATTCAATTAATAAATCGATATATCTTGTTTCACCATTTTCTCGAATATAACCAGTCTCTTTTTTTATTGTTCCAGATTTAATTAAATCTTTAAAAAAACTATGTGAAATCAAAGCTAGAATTCGTCGTTTTATCGAAAATAAATCGCGATCATTTAAAATATGTCCAAATCTATTTTTTGTAACTTTAATTGCAATTTCTAACGATTCAAGATCAAAACTATTCATTAATTCGATAGTCAAATGCAAAGCTGTTCCAAGTGTGATAATTTTATAAGTTTCAATTGCTCGTGAAAAAACTACCTCATCGTTAAAAATATCATAACTATCTAATTTATTTCGCAATTCTTCTTCTGTGGTTTCTTGATAATCATATTGTGGTTTATATAAATCATCAGAATCTTCGAAATCAAAATAAAACGGTTCATCATGTTTAAACAAATTTAATATTTCAGGATCAAAATTATTAGGATCATATTTATCAAATAAATTATCTGTTAATTCGAAATTATTTATATTAGGTTCTAATAATTTCGTTGCTGAATTTCGCTGATCTATTTTTAAAATAATTAAATTGTCTTTTGCTCGAGTCATTCCGACATATAATTTATTTTTCATGTCTGTTATTTTTGCAGTTTCTTCATAAGATTTTAATTCAGAATAATAATCTTGATTTTGAATTGATATAAAATCAGATGACGATTTCCAGAATAATTTATCGACATTCAAACCTTTGTAAGACAAAACTAAACGATTATTATCTTTTTGTTTATCAAGAAAATCAAGAAATACAACATTTTTAAATTGTAAACCTTTTGATTTATGTATCGTAATAACAGTAATTCCGTTATTTATATTTCGTTTTGCTTTTGTTTCAAGATCTTGATAATTAAAAATAAATTCTTCGATATCGTGAAAGTTAGTTCTAATTAAATCAAGAAACTCTAATAAATTATTATCTCCGTCATATAAACGAAACTTTTGAACAATTTTTACGGCAATTGCATAAACTGAATTATCAAATAAATCTATATCAAAAAATTCATGTTCTTCTTCGGGGGATTTGCCAAGAGTTGCCCAAAAAGTTTTTAAATATATTCTTTGTCGAAAATATAAATATTTTATATATTCGATAATTGCTATATTTGTTCTATATTCATGCAATCTTTTATTGATTTCTGTTTGATGAGGTATTTTATTTTCTGTAAATAAATTCGAGATTAATTCAACTTCTTCATTTTTGGAACAAATAACAGCAATTTCATGTGGAAAAATGCCAGACATTAATAAACTTTTAACATTTTCAACGGCATCAAAAATAATATTTTCTTGAAAACTATTTTTAATAATTACTGAACCGCCAATTTGTGAATCTAAGCCAATATTTTGTTCAGTTTGAAAAACAGTATTAACGAAATTTACAATATTTGATTTTGATCTGAAATTTTTGTCAAGTTTAGAACTTTTAATAACTGAATTATTCGAATGAACATGATCAAATAAATGCATAAAACCGCCACGGAATCGATATAACGATTGATTTTTATCACCAACATAAAAAAAACTTTTGCCAAATTGATTATTAATTCCTTCGCCAGATAAAATTTCATCGATTAACGGTTCTAATATTTTATATTGCAACAAACTCGTATCTTGAAATTCGTCAATTAAAAAATGATCAATTTTTTCATCTAGACGAAAATAAATAAAATGTGAATCGATTTGTTCATCAAAAATTAATAATTTGGCTATAAAATGATCAATATCACTAAAAGTAAATTTAGATTCTCGTTTAATAAATTCTTCTCGTTTTGATAAATATAAATCATATATTTTTATAAACTTAGACAATAAAAACAGATTTTCGTTGTCAATTTTTTTACTAATAAGAGCTTTAAGTTTAGTAAAAACATGATGCAAATCATCACAAATTAATTTATATTTTTTAAAATAACTAAAATCAGCTAAATGATCTTTTATCAGCCAAGTTTTGCCTTTTTCAGCAAGTTGATCAATATTTTTAAAATCTAAAGCTTTTTTACCAGAATCTGATAAATTATTTTCGTTTAAAAATTTATTTTTAATAATAAAAGCATTTTGCAAAATTTCGTTATTAATTTCCTGCAAAAAATCTTTATTAAGTTCTAATTTTCTTAGAACATCAAATTTATCTTTTAATTGAATTTCTTTTATATAAAACTCATTCATCGTATTGCATAATTCATATTTAAAAGTTTTACCCAAACCGCTATATTCTTTTGCATCTAAAAAATCTATCCACAATAATTTATTATTTGAAAGACTATTTAAAAATACTTCACAAAAAGCATCTTGTTGAAATTTTTCAGTTAATTTAAAATTAGGAACAATATCAAGATAATGAGCAAATTTTTTAAAAATAGAATGAGAAAAGCTATCAATCGTTTTAATTTTAACATCAGAATTTAAAAATTTATGCAAATAATCAGCTGATTTTTGAACGGTTTCATCTCGAGAAATAGACAACATATTTTGAATAGTTAAAATTTCTTGACTATGATCAGGATCTTTAAGCGAAGAAATTATTCGATCATACATTTCTTTTGTTGCTTTTCGAGTAAAAGTAATTGCAACAATTTTACTTGGATCAACATCTAAAAATAATAAATGCAAATAGCGAGAAACAAGAGCAAAAGTTTTTCCACTTCCAGCTCCTGCTTCAAGAACAAGATAACGATCAAAATTATTTATTTTATTATTCATAAAAGAATCCTTTATTTTTAATATTTTTTAT
This sequence comes from Campylobacterota bacterium, assembly GCA_030152305.1. Lineage (GTDB taxonomy): Bacteria > Campylobacterota > Campylobacteria > Campylobacterales > Thiovulaceae > Thiovulum_C. The sequence continues at coordinate 91,455 of JASKOM010000003.1, read as the reverse complement.
TGGTAAGTATAATTTTTGATTTGTTTTCAATTGCAATTACAATTAATACTAAAATAAGAATTTCAAGTAATAATAATAATAGCATGTATAATTCAGAAAAATAAAATCTTTCAATAAGCCCCAATGCGAGAATATTAAATAAAAGATGAAATGACAAAATCGTCAATGAATTTTTTCCAAAATAACTATAAACATGTAAATATTTCGATAACATTAAAAAATATTCTTTAAAATATAAAAAAATATAAACAAATACATATAAATTAATTGCTCTTAAAAAACCAAAATTTGTTTTCTCGATTATAAAATCAAAATTAATATATATTGGAAAATATTTAGCTTTTAATAAAAATAATATTATCGCTAATAAAAAAAATCATAAAAACAAAAATCTTATTTTTATTAAAATAAAATCCTTGAGTTGAAATATATAATCCAGCTGACCATATTAATTGCCAAGCAAAATCATCAAAATGTCCGAAATCGACAATAAAAAAATCGCTTAAAAGTTTGCCTAAAAAATCTCGTATTCCAAATTGAGACAAAAGCCAAATAAAAACACTAAAACCTAACATGAATTTCCAGCCAAATTTTTTAGCGATTAATAAATAAATTGGTGTAATTATTAATAAAAAAATATATGTTGGCAAAATATCTAAAAATGGCGGTTGATACAACATTAATAAAATAGAAACAATACTTATAAAATCAAAATTAAATATCAAAGTATATTTTTCGTATGAACCATATTGATCTAAAAAAGAAAACGAGACTATTAAAATAAATAAAAAAATCGCCAAATGTGTTAAATAAAGCTTTAAAGTTCTATTTTTTATCCAATTTAAAAAATCTGAAAAGTTAGAATATTTAATATAAATTTTACCAACTAAAAAAGCTGATAAAAATATAAATATTTCAGCACCAGAAACAAAACCAAATGGCTGATATGTATAATATACCCAAAAGCCTGGTAAATGATCTAAGATCATTACAAATAGCAAAAAACCTCTTAATGTATCGATTCCATCGATTCGTTTTAGTTTTTTAGTTTGCAATTTTTTAATAAAACCTTTTGTATTAATTACATTATGATTAAAAAAGAGAGATAATTTATAAATAGAAACATTTATTATTTCTGTTTCTATTTATAATATTTTAGTTTATTTTATATTTTGTAGATAATTAATTTTTTATTTTAAAGCAGATTCTAAACCGAAAGCACCGTTTAATATTGTCTGTTCATCGAATGGACGACCAATTAATTGCATTCCGACTGGTAATTTTCCAACCCATTCAACAGGTAAAGATATCGCAGGTAATCCAGCAAGATTTATCGAAATCGTATAAATATCGCTTAGATACATTTGAAGCGGATCGCTTTTTTCACCAAATTTAAATGGCAACATTGGAGCAATTGGCAATAAAATCATGTCAGCTATTTTAAAAATTTCGTTATATCGATTTTTAATTAAATGTCTAACTTTTTGAGCTTTGACATAATAGGCATCATAATAGCCACTTGATAAAACGAAATTTCCGATTAATATTCGTCTTTTTACCTCATCGCCAAAACCAGTTGAACGACTTTTAATATATGTATCGATGAGGTTTTCACCTTCAACTCGACGACCATATCGAACTCCGTCGTATCGTCCAAGATTTGAACTTGCTTCAGCCATCGCGATAATATAATAAGCCGAAACATCATATTTCGAATCTGGCATTTCGACATCGATAATTTCATGACCTAATTTTCTTAAAGTTTCAACTGTGTTGTCATAAGCTTTTTGAATTTCGATCGAAGCATCTTTTACATAATTTCGAACTGTTGCGATTTTATATTTTTTTAATGGATCTAAATTTTTAGCTGTTGGCAAATTTTCTAAATTTGAACTTGTTGAATCTTTCGGGTCATGTCCAGAAATAATATCATACAAAATAGCCGAATCTTCGACATTTTGAGTGATTGGTCCAATTTGATCAAGCGAACTTGCATAAGCTCCTAAACCATAACGACTAACTCGTCCATATGTTGGTTTAAGTCCAACAACTCCACAAAAACCTGCTGGTTGTCGAATACTTCCTCCTGTGTCGCTTCCAAGTGATGCAATTGCAATTCCACCTGCGACCGCTGAAGCTGAACCACCAGAAGATCCCCCCGGAACTCTTTCGAGATCATTTGGATTAAGAGTTTTGCCGTAAAAACTGCTTTCAGTTGATGAACCCATTGCAAATTCGTCCATATTTGCTCGACCAAACGGTGATAAATTTGCATTTCTCAATTTCGAAATAACAGTTGCATCATATGGCGAAACATAACCTTGAAGAATTTGACTTCCAGAAGTAACACTCCAATTTTTAACTTGAATATTATCTTTTATTAAAATTGGAACTCCCGAACCGCTTTCTTCAAGACCGACATAAGCATTAAGATATTTTTTTTCTTCTATTTTTAAACGAAGCTCTTTTTTTAAATTTTCTAATTCGCTATTATCAAGAGTCATAGCCTGTTTTAAAGTCATCATGCCGATACAACCTCTTTTTCTTCTGCTTTTTGCATTAATAATTTTAATAATGATCCAACTGTTTCTCGCATATCTTTTCGTTTTACGATCATATCAATTGCACCATGATCTAATAAAAATTCAGCCCGTTGAAAGCCTTCAGGTAAATCTGATCCGATTGTCTGTTTAATAACTCGTTGTCCCGCAAAACCGACAAGAGCATTTGGTTCAGCAATAATAATATCTCCGAGAGTTGCAAAAGAAGCACTAACTCCGCCCATTGTTGGATCTGTTAAAATCGAAATATAAGGCAAACCAGCTTCTGATAATTTTGCCAAAGCTGCACTTGTTTTTGCCATTTGCATTAACGAAAAAGTCGATTCTTGCATTCTTGCTCCACCAGAAGCTGAAACGATAATAACTCCTCGTCGTCGTTCAATTGCTCGATTTATCGTTCGATAAATTTTTTCACCTTCAACTGAACCAAGCGAACCGCCCATAAACGAAAAATCAAAAATAGCAATTTCAACAGAAACACCATCAATTTTTCCAGAACCGCTAACAACGGCTGAATATCTATTATTTTTTTCGTAAGCCTCTTCGATTCGTTTTCGATAGCTTTTTTTATCGACAAATTTAATAGGATCAACAGGTTTTAATCCAGAATCACTTTCTTCAAAGCTATTTTCGTCTAATAAAAACTGAATTCTATGTTTAACACCAATTCTAATATGATGACCGCATTTTGGACAAACATAAAGCTGATTTTCAACTTCTTTATAATACATCAAAGCATTACATGATTCGCATTTAATCCAATGAGCTGGAGCTTCACTTTTTTGTGGTTGCGGTTTTTTTTCTCGATTTGAACTTCGAGAAAAAAGTTCTAAAAATGACATTTTTTTAAATTCCTTTTTAAAATTTATTATCTGAAATATTTTTATATAATTCAACATATTGCTGAACTATTATTTTTATATCAAATTCCGATAAAGCTCGTTCGCGAGATTTTTTGCCCATCTCTTTTTGCAAAACCTCATCACTAAGAATTTTATCAACATGTTCCGAAAGTGCTTTTGGCGATGCAACAGGAACAAGATAGCCATTTTCTCCGTGATTAACAGTTTCACGACAACCAACCGTATCAGTCGTAACAATTGGTTTCCCCATTGCCATTGCTTCTAATAAAGTTCGTGGAATTCCTTCGCGATAACTTGGCAAAACAACAAGATTTGAAATTGAGATGAGGTCAATCATATCATCTCTCCAACCAAGCCATTTCACGACTCGTCGTTTCATGAATTCTCGAGTCATGCTCCATTTATTGCCTTCGTCAATATCACCAACAAATAAAAATAAATAGCCTCGATCTCGCAACAATTCACCCATTTTATAAAAATCAGCAGTTCCTTTATGAAAAATAGCTCGTGCGATCATAATTACGATTTTACGATTATCATCAATACCGAGACTTTTTTTAATTTCGATTTTTCGTTCTTCCGAAACAGCATTTGGGCTAAATTCATTAATATTTATTCCAACAGATTTTATAACATGAATTTTTTCTTGATCGATTATCTTATTTTCTAATAAATATTTCGGATCATCGCTATTTACAAAAACAACTTTTGTCGAATATTTAAAAATTTGTTTATATAAATTTTCTATAAATAATCTAACAGTTTTACTTTTAAATGATTCATCAACATAAAATGAACCCAAACCTTCGACGAGATTTAATATTTTTGGCACACCAGCAAGTTTTCCTGCAATTGTTCCGAGAATATTTGGTTTAACCGTAAAAGTATGAAGAACATCAGGTTTTATTTTTTCGAGAATATTTTTTAATTCTAAAATCGTTGAGATTCCACCAAAAGGATTTAAACTACCTCGATCGAGTGAATAAGCGACTGTTTTGAAACCGTGATCACGAATCTTTTGAGAATATTTGCCTTCGGGAATTATTGCAATAATTTCATGACCTAATTCCCTAAATTTCAACATAATATCTATTCTGAATAAATAAATATTTAAATCTAGGCTAGATAAAAAAGCTATTTTCATATAATAAACTTAATAATCTCGCTTTCAATTTCTGAAACGGAAACGACATTTGTATGAATTTCATTTTTATCGAATAAACTTGAAATTTCATTTGGAATCTTGACTGATAATTTTTCGCTGATAATTTGTAGAGCAGAAATATCTGTTAAATTTGAACCCAAACCAAAAGCTTCAGCAACTGACGGAGCAAATTTTGTCCATTCAGCAGTTGAATAAGAGATATTTGGCAAATCAAATTCTCGAAGTTCTCGATGAGCTTTTATCGTTGTTGCCGTATGCGGATCAATAATATATTTATTATTTTTTACAAATTCATTCATTGCGATAAATGATTCGCTATCAGTCGAAAACGAAGCTGAAAAATATTTCTGAACTTCGGCGATTTCATTTTCATAAATTTGATAACAGCCATGTTTTTCGAGATCTTCCATAAGTTCTCGAGTTCGTTTTGCACCAAATAACGAATATAAAATTCGCTCGATATTTGAAGATTTTAAAATGTCCATTGCTGGAGATTTCGTGTTAATAACATTTCGATCAACAAGTGAATATCTACCTGTTTGAATAAATTCAGTTAATATATTATTACTATTTGATGCGATAAGAATTTTCTCGATTGGCAAACCCATAAGTTTTGCATAAAATCCGCCAAGTGCATTGCCAAAATTTCCGCTTGGCACAGTAATATAATATTTGTCGCCTAAATTTAAAATGCCGTCATTAACAAGTTTTAAATAGCCGTGAATATGATAAATAGTCTGAAAAATAATTCGTCCAAAATTTACAGAATTCGCCGCGGATAATTTATAAGAGCTTTCTGTTAATTTAGTTCGGAAATTGTCAGATTTGAGTAAATTTTTTAATGTCGATTGTGCATCATCAAAACTTCCATCGATTCCGATAACTTTTAGATTTTCTCCATTTTCAGTAACCATTTGAAGTCGTTGAACATCGGAAGTTCCGCCATTTGGATATAAACAGACAACTTTTATATTATCTCGATTTCTAAAAGTTTGAAGAGTTGCTGGTCCAGTGTCGCCACTTGTTGCAACAAGAATTAAATATTTTTCATTTCGTTGAATTGCAAGTGAACCGACAATTTCGCCAAAAGGTTGAAGTGCCATATCTTTAAAAGCTCGAGTTGGTCCATGATAAAGTTCAGAAATAAATAAATTATTTCCTAAACTTGTTATCGGAGCAGGATTATTTTTATCATCGAAATTTTCATATAATTTAATAGCTTTTGATATAACATCATGTGAAATATCTATTTCAAAAAGCCTCAATATTTCTGAAGCCAATTCGCCGTAAGATAAATTTTTAAGTGTTTGTAAATCTAGTTTTGGCAAAAATTCAGGAACATAAAGTCCGCCGAAACTTGCATTTGGATTTAAAACGACATTTGCAAAAGTTTCAGTTTTTGCTCGTTTGCCGTCATTTCCTCGTGTTTCAATAAAGTTCATTCATTGTCCTATTTATCGATTTTTTGCAATTTTAACAAATATATTTTTTTAGTTAGAATTTAGTAAAAAGTTATGGTTAATATTAACCATGTTCTTAAATCCCGAAATAAATTGCGGGAAGCTATCGTTTTCAGAATGACGGTTTTGTAATTATTTTTTGTTAATCAACAGCTCCGTGTTTTCTTAAAAGTCTAACGATGTCAGATTCCCCGCGATCTCTTGCATACATCAATGCTGATTTACCGCGATTATCTCGCAAATCAATTTTTATATTTTTTGCAATTACATAAACATAATTAACAGAAAAAAATTTTATTTTATATTAAATATAACAATATTTCTATAACTTATGAAAAACATAATATTTTATTTATCTAACTTAAACTATTCTTAAGGGGGGGGGGGTAGTATAATTTCAAAGTGTAAATAAATTTAACACAAAAAAATTATGGAGATTTTTTAATGAAAAAAATAACCGTAGCATTGTTGATAACAGGTTCAACACTATTTGCTTCACAAAATGCACAAGTTTTAACAAATGAGGATTCACAATTTATTTTTGGAAATCAACAGGCAAATGTTCAATTACTTGATCAAAATGAGATGAGCGAAACTAAAGCCAGAGGTTGGATTTCTAGTAATTGGAAAAAACTTGTTACATCAGTGAAAAATGATCCTTGGAAAGCTATGATTCAGGTGACCGCAGCAGGTGCTTATATGTATACTGGGGGTGTTGTATCACCTACACTAACAGGATTTAATATAGCGATTCCTCTTTCTGCTTTATAATCAATATATTAGTTAATAGATAAGTGAATAAACTATTTATTATGCTTGTTGGAGGAGCCTTGTTACATTCTTCATCATTATTTGATAACAGATATATAGGTTTTGGTTTTTCTAATTACGAAAGTAAAAATCTTGATTTTATAGCTGGATTTGATTTAGAAATAGGAGTTATATTCAACAATTCAAAGATATTTGTTAGCTTTCCTGAAGTGTCTTTCTCTAATAAAAATAAAGAAGAGCTTGAAATAGAATCATACTCAATTAATTATAATTATTTATTAACTCAATATAAAAATAGTTTATCTCCATATGTTGGTGTTGGACTATCATATACTGAGCTAAAAATGGACAACACAAATAAACAACAAGCAATGGGTTAAATACACAATTAGGCTTGATATACAAAATCAATAAACATTGGAGTATAAACCTTAGTATGGAATATATGCATATGAATAATAAAGTAATTCATGATATGTATGGTCAATTTGTATCTATTGAATTTAATATTTAATATAAGTTATATCAATGCTTTCTTGCAAAACACTATAAAAATAGATCATTACAAGAAAATTTTATTTAGTAAATTTACTATAAAGGATTTTATAAAAATGAAAAAAACAACCGTAGCATTGTTGATAACAGGTTCAACACTATTTGCTTCACAAAATGCACAAGTTTTAACAAATGAGGATTCACAATTTATTTTTGGAAATCAACAGGCAAATGTTCAATTACTTGATCAAAATGAGATGAGTGAAACTAAAGGTAAATATTCATATAGCTACTACAATACATATTACTTAAATCCATCCAGTAGTCAATATAGAGGCACTTCTACAAGTTATATTTATGCTCGTGCTTTTTGGGGTAGATAAAGGTTTTTATTGACAACAGGTTTCTCAATTACTGGCACAGTTTTTTCGGCTGTGCCGACTACTGTTAAAAACAGAACAGCTGACGAATTAATACAAGAAAGTAATGTTAAATTAAATAAAGAAAATATCTCGTTCAAAACTGCTAATAATACTTCAAATAATTCGTTAGTTACTTTTCAAGATCCAGTTAATAATAAAAATGTCATTGTTTCGCTTGATAAATACACAATAGCTAAATTACAAGATCATTTTGATAAAGATGATTTTTACACACAAGATAACGGAATTATAAAATTAAATAATGTTGCGGAATCATTTGTTTCAGGATGGTTCGGCGATATTGCTTATAAAAGAGATTTTATTAAAGCAGATGTAAATCAAGATGGATTATTAGCTCAAGATGAATATTTAAATACTCGTAATGATTTTCACGGTCATGGAGAAATTGATTCTCTTGAAAATATCACATCTGGTAAAGAAACAGTAGATGAAAAATATACACTTGTTAAAGACAATGATTCTAGGATAATTAGTTATAACAGAAAAGATAAATCTAATCCTGTTAGCATTGATCAAGAATTAAATAGAACTATAAATCTTGATAAAGATTTTAACGGTGAAATGAGTTTAAGAGAATCGTATAACTATAAGAGCAAAAATATCAATTTAACTGACGAAGAAATTATTAAAAATAATGCAAAAGATAGTGAGTTATATGAGTTTTTTGATCCAGAGTTATTTAAAAAATTGCTATTAGCTAAATTAGAAGAGAAATCTAGGAATATGCAAATAGAAGCATTGGATAAGCTTAAACAGTTGAACGGAAACTTTGATGAATTATCTTTTGATGATCAAAAATATTTAACAGCTCTTAAAGAATTAAAAGACAATCAAGGCAATATTCCCGTAGAAAAAATTACTGATATACAAGTTAAGCATAATATTATGAATCAATATGACTTTTCTAAAAACTTAAATTTCACAACCACAACCTTTAGTGCTTAGAAAAAAGTATTAATTTGTTGAGTTTTTTACTTGATTTTCTTATATCTCCAGGACTTCCTACTAAAAAAGGAGATGTTGGATCTTTTAAAGTATTTTGGCTCATATTCTTCATAATTGTATTAATTGCTATTATAGGTGAAGCTATGGGATTCAATTCATAAATTTACTATTAATATTAGATATAGATTGCTATATATATCTAATATTAATGAATTATTTTCAGTAAGGATTATTAAATTGCAAAAAATATTGTCTCACATTCTGTTATCATCTTTACTATTTTCAAAAGCTGTTAAAGTGGAAGAAATTCTTTCAGATACAAATCAAATAAAATTAGATATTTCAACAACATATATTAATTTTAGTCAAAAATCTAATTCATTTGATTTAATCAATTATCAGACTTTAGGAGGAGATTATATAACTATTCCAACTTTTACAGGAGATAGTTTAATTAGTAAAGACATTTTAAATTATTCACTAAACTTAAAATATGGCTTCAGCAAAACATTTGAACTATTTTCATATATAGTTGGCAATTCATCTTTTACAAAAGTATCATCTAGCGAAGATATTAAATCAAGAGAAAAGAGTGAATTCTCAACTTTAGGAATAGGTGGAATTTATCAAATTAGACAAGAAGATACTTATCCATCTTTGTTAATAGGCGGATCAAGTCAAATTATAAATAGAACACAATTTAATAATGGACATAAAAATAGTAATCTTAAATCAAATTCTATTTTTATAAGCTCATATTACACGACCGATCCAATAGTATTTTTTATAAAATCGTCATTTCAGAAAAATGAACAAATTGCTAAAAATAATTTAACAATTAAAAACGGTAATATTTTATCTATTGAACCGCAGTTATATTTTGCAGTTAATCCATACACAAGTTTAAATTTTGGATTTAATTATGCTCATCAAGGCAAAAATTATCAAAATGATCTTGTTATTTCAAATTCTGAATCAACTATTTCTTATATTTTTGGTATGAATTATGAAATTAATTTTAAGTCTGTAATATCTATTGATATTAACTTATTAAATACATCTCAATATAGCCAAAATACAACTTCTTTTAATTATTCTTATAAATTTTAATATGCATAAATATTTTATTTGGTTATTACCAATATCATTAATTGCAGATCTAAGTATTATAAAACAAGAATTCAATATCAATAAAAATATTACTTCATGGATAGAAATCAAAAATAATAATTTAGTTAGACAAAACTTTGATTATTCATGTGGTTCAGCTTCTCTTTCAACAATTTTAAAATATTTTTATAATCAAAATATCTCTGAAAAAGATGTTCTTGAAAACATTTTAGAATATAAGGGTTTTAATAAAAAAGATAGTAATAAATTAGAAAATAGTGATTTTGCATTATCTTTCTTGGATTTAGTTCAATATTTGCAAACTATTAATTTTAAAGCTATTGGAATAGCTCTAGATTTTAACAATCTAACAAAACTACAAATTCCAGTTATTATATTTGTTAAAATTAGAAACAACGAACATTTTACTATTTATAAAAAAGCTGATGCAAATTATATTTATTTAGCTGATCCATCTTTTGGCAATATCAAAATTAAAAAAGCAAAATTCATAGAAATGTTTTATACTAGAAATATTGCTGATTACAAGGGAAAGATCTTGGTAATTATTCCGATGACATCAATTGCAACTAACAATAGTTTTTTAAACACTCAACAAGAATCAGACTACATATTAGATATTTTAAATACTGCTGTTCTAAACCATAAAATTCAACATATTCACCATTAAGCCAATTATAAATTATATGTTAATAGAGTGGATAAATTCTAAGTTTCTTTTATAATTCATCTCCTCTATTGTTTTATTTGTATTGTAGCTATTTGTTCATTGAAGTTAAAAAATTCACGACAATATTTTAATCAACAGCTCCGTGTTTTCTTAAAAGTTGAACAATTTCCGTATTACCACGATCCCTAGCATACATCAATGCTGATTTACCGCGATTATCTCGCAAATCAATTTTTATATTTTTTGCAATTACATAAACATAATTAACATACAAACATTAGATTACATACAAAATATAACAATATTTTTATAACTTATAAAAAACATAATATTTTATTTGTCTAACTTAAACTATTCTTAAGGGGGGGTAATATACTTTCAAGCTGTTTAATTAACATAAACAATTAATTTATGGAGGTTTTATGAAAATAAAAACTAGCTTAGCGGTTTTATCATCTGCTTTAATTTTATTTGGGGGATGCAATAACGAAGAGAATATTAATGAAGAGAGTAATGTCTCTTTACTAAGTGTTTCAAAAGAAAACAATAATGCAAAAATAAAATCCTTATTTAAAGAAATGATTTTTGCACAACAAGAAACGATTAAAACAATAGGTCAATATATAGAGCTACCTATTAGTCATGAATTAAAATCTATAAATTCACATTCTAGTAACATAAAATTTATGGATTTTCTAAATCAATTGCCAATAAATTTAGCTGATGTAAAACGAATAAAAACTGTAAAAAAATTGAATGCTATTGGTAAATCTGAAGAGTCATATGAAATAGTTTCTTTAGAAGAAGAAATTAATCAGATTAATAAATCATTTGAAATTGTGTTGAAAAACAATAAGCAAGATTTAACGAATATACTAACATTAGATGGTATTACCTTAGATAGCATTACAGGAGATATTATAGTTGATAACTATTATAGAATTTCTCCGTTAACATTAGAAGGTTATATTGCAATTGAGTTATTAAATGCTGAGGCAATGAATAGTAACATCGAAGATGCTATAACTAATATTGACAAACAGTTCACAGAACTAATGAACGAGTTAAACTTGGATGTCATTTCTGACAATACAAGGGATGTAAAGGGTATGTATTTTGATACAGATCCTAATCTATTTTATACAGAGTATATGACCTTACATACATGGAAGAATGGATTAATAAATTTTACATTTCAAGATGTAAACCAAACTTATCAAGAAGCTATTATATCTGCCATGAAAGATTGGGAGACAGGAACTGAAAAAATACAATTTCAGCGTGGCATAACTTCAAGATGTTTAAAATTTATAGGTAGTAATTGTAATTACTCTACAGATACTTTAACTATTACAACAGGAGATCTTGGTGAAGATATCGCAGGAAATGCTTATTTAGGTGTTGGCACAAATTCAAAATTAACATTAAACAACAACAAAAACTTTAAAATGACAACAGATCAGCTATCTCGAACTACAAGACATGAACTTGGTCATGTCATTGGTTTGCATCATGAACATCAAAGACATGATCGAGATAAATTTGTAATATGGGCAAAAGATGAATATAAAACCAAATATGAGAACGATAGTAGTTTTAAGCCAATACCTGATAGTTTATTCAAAAAATATAAATATAAGGTTGTAGAATATTCATGTTGCGGTATGGTCTTCGACAGACATTCTTATTATAGGGATATTGTAGATGTAATAAGTTTGACACCAACTGCTTATGATTGTGAATCAATTATGCACTATAATCAATTTTTTAAAGCAAAAACAAATTGTGGTAAGTTTTCAACTGGAGATGTCATTAACAATTACACTATTTCCAAAAAAGATTTTGATACAGTTAATTATTTATATCGATAATGAAGAATAGCTTTTTACGACTTGTTATAGCATTGTTACTAGGAACTGGTTGTTATAAAAAAGAATATGCAACAGCAACTGATGATATTTCATTTAATGTTAATGAAGTATTGACTATAAATTATTATAAGATATCTATGAGTTGTATCTTTGAGTATGATGGTAGTATTGTTAATCAATTAATATATCAATTACAAAATGAAAAGTTTTTAAATAAATGTCATATATATTTTGAAAATGATTTAAATTTTTCATACTCTTGGGGATATCGTTATAAAGTTAGCGGATATTTTGATGAACATGTTATGGATGATACAGTCTTTGTATTAGATGAAATTATTTCAATAGAAAAACATTTTGAACCTTTTACTTTAACTTTCAGAACACATACGATTATTGATGGAGTATTTAATTTTCAAGAAGAACCTTTAATTACAAAAACTTCAAATGATAAATATCTCGCTTACAACGAATTAGAATTTAAAGTTTATGATCAAGATTTGCAAGAAAATTTAGACTTGCGAATAGACAACAATTATACAGTTACTTTAACTTTTGACTTCGAAGATAACGGAACTATTTTTCTTAAACAAATCGAAGAATAAAACTAAAAATAGCAATTCAAATATTTAAAATTTCTTAGATCCCGAAATAAATTACAGAATCTTCGCTTCGGGATGACGAAAAGATTAATTTATTTTTAAAACCTGTTTTATTAAATTATTAAATTTTTCTCGTTGTTCTTGAATATTATTTTTTAAAGTTTCTCGTTCTTGTTTTGCATTATCGAGAGATTTTCGCATGTCATCTATTTTTTGATCAAATTCTTTTTCTAAGTCAGCAAAAAATTCATTTTTAATTTGATCAATGCTTGTTTCGATGTCATTTTTAATCTGTTGTGGAATTGACGGAATAATTCGATTGATGAATTCATCTCGAATATTATTTTCTCGTTCTCGCTGTTCTCGACGATTTCGCTCTTCCGAACTTTCTCCAAAAAACATTGAAAAAACTGTAACGACGGTCGTAACAACAGTTAAAACAGGATTTACTTTTGACAAAATAGCTAATAAAATTTTTCCGATTGCTGTTTTTGCAAATGCAAATTTAATAACTGGAGCAACAAAAGAAGCCGTTGTTTTTGTTGTTGTTAAACTTGAATTAATTTTTTCAAATATATTTGAACTTGATTTATCAAGATTTTTTATAGTTTCAGCGAACACTCGTTCGGAGAAATTTTGTATTTTGCTAGTTATAACTGGACGAATAATTTCGTTTATTCTTTGACTTAAATTATCGTTCGAAACTTCAACGGCTCGAATTAATGAATCGATATTATTTTGCAAAGCTATTTCGACATCGTTTAAAACAGAGCTTAATAAACTTGACGAAAATTGATTGGAGACTTTTATTTTTTCGTGTTTTAATTCTCGCTCGATTTCTTGTTGTGAAGATAAAATTTGTTCAATTTTATTATTTATTTCATCGGCATTAAGAACAATTGAATCTCTTCGAATTGTTAAATCTTCGATAATTGAGTTAATAGAATTTGCTAATTTATTATCGAACAATCTTTTTATCAAATCGTTTTCGTCAATTAACGAAATAACTTTTTTAAAATCATCAATTTCATCGTCAAAAGCCGAAACAGTTCCAACAAACGGATTTATTAATAATTGCTGATTAATTAATAAATTTTTAATTCCAGATTGAACAGCTTTGACTTCAGAAGCTAATTTTTTATCAGATTTATTAATAATTACAAAAAAGTCTAATCGATTATCTCGAATTTCTCGCAAAAAATTAATCGTATTTGATTTTATTGTTCCATCATCAACATCTATTACTAAAATAAAACTTAGACTTTGTTCCATATATTTAAAAATAGATTTATTATGTCGTTCGATATTTGAATCAAATCCGGGCATATCAACAAGAGTTAATGGCAAATTTTTAATTGCTTCTGATGAGGTGTAAATTTTCAAAAAATCATATTTTGACGAATCAAAATTTGATAAATCGAGAGAATTAATTATTTCTTGCGGTTTATCATCTCCGAATTTATAAGCTTCGATTTTTTCTTTTCCGAAATATATTTCAGTTGCAACTGCTGTTTCAGGTAATATATTTGTTGGCAAAAGCTCATTTTTGAGATATGAATTTAACAAAGAACTTTTTCCAGCATTGAAATAGCGAATCAATGGTAAAAATATTTTAAAGTTTTCGACTTCGTTTTTTATGTTTGAAATTCTAGTTAAAAGCTCTTCGCGAATTTCTATTTTGCTATTTTTGATCGTTTCTAAGATATTACTAACTTTAGAACTTATTTGTTGTTTTTGGGTCATTTTATACTCCTAACATTATTTAATTGCAATCATATCAAGATATAATTAATATATTTTAATTTTGATTGGAATAAATAATGAGTGTTGAAAAGTTAAAGCAACTATCAAAAGATGTAGCAAAAATCTTAAATGAAAACAAAAAAGAGATTGGGCTAATTCCTGAATATGGTGAGTTATTAAATTTAACTTCTAAGTTAGATGAAAAAATTAGCAGTGCAGTTTCACAAGATGGAACTCTTCGAATTGGAATTGTTGGTCAGGTAAAAGCTGGAAAATCTTCGTTTATTAATGCCCTTTTGTTTGATGGAAAAGATGTTTTGCCAAAAGCATCAACTTCCAATGACGGCTTCGCTTACAGTTATAAAATATGGTGAAAAACCATCGGCAAAGATTGAGTTTTATAATAAAAAAGATTGGGAAATTATCGAACGAACCGCTAAAAATTATGAGCAACAAGTTCGTGAAATTGCTGAAAAATATCAAAAAGAGATAGACGAAAGCAATAAAAAAGTTGGATTGCTTGGTACAAAAAGAGAAAAGCTTATCAAAGCTGGTGAAACTTTTGAGCAACTTATGGAAAAAATCAAAGCAAAATTTCCAGAAGTTGGATCTAATATTCAATTAATTTCGGAAAGTTTTAGCGGTTCGTATGAAATTGTTCAAATGGCTAAACGATCAAATATTGATATTAATAAATATCTTGATAAAACTGAAAATATTTCAGGTGTTTCTTCTGATGTTGATCTTGTTGGCAAATTAAACGAATATGTTGGAGCTGAAGGCAAATTTACTCCGATTACTCGAAATAGCATTCTCGAATTAAAAATCGATTCGTTAAAAGGCATTGAATTTAATTGATACTCCGGGGGTGAATGATCCGATTGTTTCGAGAGGTCTTGCCACACGAGAATTTTTATCAAAATGCGATACCGTGTTTTTATTATCAAGTTCAGGGCAATTCATGGGACAAGAAGATGCTGAATTTCTTGTTAATACTCTTCCAGCAAACGGTGTAACAAATATTATTTTGCTTGGTAGTAAATTCGATTCTGTTTTATTAGACGAAGCTAAAAAATATAATGGTGATATTAGAAGAGCGATAAAAGAGATTACTGACAAGTTAGAAAAACATGCAAATAAAACTTTGTCAAACATAATTTCTCAAAATCCAAATAAGCCAATTATGGCAAAATTGAAAAATCGAGAGATTAAATTTGTTTCAGGAATTGCTTACAACATTGCAAAAAAAGGTCGCAATAAACTTGACGAAACAGAAGCTCACATACTCAAAAGACTTGAAGATACATACAAAATGACTTTTGATAATGATCTGCTTTTTAAATTAGCAAGAGTTGATTATATTCGAGAAAATGATCTTGCAAAAATCAAAGCCGATAAAAAGCTTATTTTGGCTGATAAACTTAATGATTTGGCTACTGGTCAAACTGGCGAGTTTAATAAAAATCTCGAAGCTGTGAAAAAAGGTTTATCTGAAAAGTTAAAAGAGCTTGATCGTGCTGATATTCAAAAGCTTGAAAAACGGGCTAAAACCATGGAAACAGCAATGAATGCGGTAGATAGCGATGTTAAACAGATTTTTATAGAACTTGGACAAAGGTTGTTCAACAATATATAAATGAGCTAAAAAAAGATATTCGCAATGATGTTAATAACTATACATCGATCGCAACTGAAAACAAATCAAAAAAAGAAAACTATCAAGAAAAATCAGGGACTGAAAGATATGGATTTTTATGGCTATACACAAGAGATACATATGTAACAAAACAGAGAACCGTTTATTACGATGTCGCTAATGTAGTCGATGCTTCTGAACAAGCTTCTAACTTTATTGCAGATATAAACAATGATATTTACGATATTTGGAAAAAGTTAGTTAATGTTAAGTCTGCTGAAGAACAATTAATCAAAACAGCTTTTAAAGGTTTCGATTTTTCTGATGAAAATTTTAATAAAAATCAGGTAATTAATCCTATTAAAAATGCTCTCCGTGAAATACAGCTTTCTCCGTATCAATCAAGCTCTGATGTGTATAAGAAAAAGATTACAGATAGTTTTTCGTCTTCAGTTGAAGGATCAAATCAGTCAATTAAAAAACAAAGTTAAAGAAGTTTTAGAACAAATCGTTTATGACATCAATCGAGAACTTGATAACAAATTGGCTGACATCAAAAAAGTGTTAAAAGAAAAGGGTGATAGTTTTGTTGGAGCAATTAAAGAGCATTCGGACAAAGAGATCTCGCAACTTAAAGCTGAACTTAAAAATAAAGAACAGTCAAAAGCAAAATATAGCGGTTTAATAGATCAATTTAATAAATTGCAAAAATAGGCTTAATTTAACTTTTTGAGTTAAGACTGACCTCATCGTTAATATTTTATTATTTTCGATGAGGTTATTTTATTAGTCTTAGATCCCGAAACGAATTACAGGAGCTTTCGCTTCGGAATGACTGGAAGTTATTTAAAGTTTCGCGATAATTTGTTTAAGTTGCGGATAAGAAACTATCAAACCGACTTCAAAATTAAACTTTCTATTTCTTTCAGATCTTTTTCTGTTAAATTGAACCATTCGCCAGACATTCGTTTTTCAGCATATTTTTTATGCAAAGATTTCTCTAATTTCAACGAATCAGAAACAGAATACGAAAAAAATTCTTTTATCGTGTGCGGATTTCCAGATTGCAATTTATTAATTCGCGATTGAACATTTGTAGCACTTCCAATTTTATAAAAAAATCCATCAGTTAAAACATAAACTTTTGAGGAAACTGTTTTTGAGTTGTTATGATTTTGAATTGCTAAGTTTTTGATCAAATTGTATTCGTGTAAATATTCATTTGAAATATCAAAATTTAAACCAAATTCTTCTAAAACATAAAACAAAATGTATAAATTAGTCCAAACACCACGATCTCCAGTTTTACCGCCTCGTTTTGATTTTATAACAGAAAATAGTTTCATTAACTTTGAATATTCAAGCTTAGAATGTTGATTTTTGTAGTCTGATAGGCAAACTCCCAAAGTTGGATTTTGAAATTTATGCCCGTATTTCCGCTCTACTTCGATTATAAACTCCCAAGTATTTTCTTTTGTAAGCCATTCTCTCATTTCGATTTCTCGTAATCCATTATCTCGTCTATAAGCATTTCCGATCGCAAATACATCGTTAAGGCTCCCCATTTGTGTTAAATGTCCAATTTGAACCGTATGTTCTTGTCCTATCTGGACTGTCATAAGTTGATTTGTCTTCATGGCATAATTTCACCACTTTCATTTTGTATTTTGTTTTTTGCCTAACAAAAAGAGATCGTAACTCTCTGGTGAAAAACAAAAAACTCTCAAATTATATCAACTCCAAAACTAAATAAAAAACTTAAAAATGGTTAAAATTTGCTTTAATAAACATTAATAAGAAAGGTAAAATCGAATGGATTTATGGGGCGACGAAGAAAAAGAATCAAAGCAAACTGAACAGAAAGAAATTGTTGTTTTGCAACAAGAATTAACAGACGAATTTGACAACGATGCTCATGTTACTGCGATGAGGTCTCTAATTCTTGATTTAATATATAACACTACTATTACAAAAGAATTTAATGAAATTATTATAAATAATCTTCAAATTAATAGTAATATTGGGCTTAAAACTAGAATCATGGATACTATTTCAAAAAGCAATCTTTCAGAAAATTTATTAAATTATGTTTTGGAAGAAGTTTCAAATAATAAAGAAGTTAAAAACGAGCTTATTGAAATAATTTCAAATTATGGCTTAATCGCTTCAAATGTTGATCTGAAAAATGAGTTACTTGATTTAATTAAAAATAATCAGCCAAATCACGAACTTTTTAATTTAATTAGTCAATCTTTACATAGTTATCCGAAATTAAAACTTATGATAGTTTTTAATTTTGCTAAGAAAATAATAGATAAAGTTGAATTTAAATCAAAAGTTATTGATGTTTTTCATCAAAAACTTAATAAAAATATTGAATTAAAATATAAATTATTTGAAGTTTTAGTAAAAGAAATCAACGAAGATTCATCAGCAAAATATAACTTAGTTAATATTTTTCTTAGAATTATTGCTGATAATTCAGAAATAAAAAATGAGTTGCTGAAAATATTTGTTCAAAAGGTTTCAAACAGCGAACAAATTAAATCTGAATTATTTCAAACTTTTATTACAAAAATAGTCCCTAATAATCAAACTCAATTGAAGTTTTTCGAGATTTTTATTGAAAAATTTATATATAATCAAGAACTAAAACATAAATTTCTTGAAACTTTTATTAGTGAAAGTGGATTATTGCAAAAATCAGCGAATAATTATTTGCGAAATCCAATCAAAAGTATGGAATTGATGGCAAAACTTTTTTCAAAAAGTGCAAATCAGTCAAATCCGTATGAAGAGGCTTCGAAAAAATTTAGCTATTTTTTAAATAACGATTTTCATAAATTTTTAAATTCGGTTGATCTTGAAAATACAGTTTCTTACATGACTCGGCTTTCTGATATTGCTGAAGAAATAGCCGAAGATGTTAAGTTCAAAGAATTACTCGGTAAAAGAGTTGTTGGACTTGGTGGAAGTTTTTCAGCTGGAAAGTCTTCGTTTGTAAATTCTATTTTAAATATTAATGAAGATATTCTTCCTGTTGATACTCGACCAACAACTTCGATTCCGACTTATCTTGTTAAAAATAATGAAAATGGTATTTTTACTTTTAATCGCGATGGCGATAAATCAGAAATTGATCGCCAAGCTCTTCTTGCAATTTCTCACGAATTTAACGATATTTACGGTTTTGGCTTGATTGCATTAATTAAAAATATCGTTATAGATTCTGTAAAAATGCCTTATGAACATATAGCTTTTCTTGATACTCCCGGTTATTCAAAAGCTGACGGTCGCGATAAAACAGACTTTGAAGTTGCACGACAGCATTTAAAAAATCTAAATGCTCTTATTTGGCTGATTGATATCGACAACGGAACAATTCGAAATTCTGATCTTGAGTTTCTTAGAAATTTGAATTTATCAAAAGATGTTGAAATGTTGTTCGTGATTAATAAAGCTGACAAAAAACCTCAAAGTGAAATAGATAAAATCGTAGCTCAAACTGAAAAAACTCTCAAAGATAGCGGATTGAAAAATTCGTATCAAATTACGGCTTATTCTAGTCATGAGCAAAAAGAGTTTAATAAAAATCGTGAAGCTAAAATTGAGCCTTTTTTACAAAAACAGAATATACCTCAATCGAAACTATTTTATTTTCGAGTTAATGAAATATTGCAAGAACTAAAAGCTAATTTGATTAAAAAAGATGAAATTAACAAAAATCTTCTTGCCGTATTTAATCAAATTGATACATTGAATTCTGTTAAAAATATTGGAATAAACGGTTTTGATGTGTTTGAACAAATTGCAAAAAACGGTTCAAAGCAAACATCAAATCAACTTGAGAAATTATCATCAATTGAAAAAGAGTTTGCTGAAATTCTTGAAGTTTTAAAATCAGCTGAAGATATTGAACGAATTAAAAAAGCCGAAGCTGAAAAACAACGACTCGAAGCTGAACGGCAAAAACAAAAAGAACGACAAGAATTAATTGCAAAATTTGGTAATCAGGAACGAGTGATCAAATTTGAAGATAATCAATTAGTTTGGATTGACACGGAAACAAATTTAATGTGGGAAGTTAAAACAAAAAATAATCGCAACGATCGTTTTATTTTAAATGATGCAGTAAAGTATGTTTATAATTTAAACGAGAAACAATATTCTAGTTATAGTAATTGGCGATTACCAACAATTGATGAGCTAAAAATATTAATTAATTCAACTCCAACTTTACAAAATGTCGATGGACATAAGCCATATGTGAAACAACCATTTAGTTTTATTATTAAGATGGCTTCATGTTGGTATTGGTCATCAAGTAAATATAATGAAGAGTCTAATTGGGTTGTATCCTTTGGAGACATATCTACAAATTGGTATGGCACAGTTAATTCAACTAACACTAATTTTGTAATTTGTGTTAGAAACATATAGCTCATTTTGAATTAAATCGAAATTCATCATCGAAAAATAAAAGTCGGAAACAAAACACACATTCAACTGCAATTTCGTCGCCCTGAATTAATTTCAGGGTCTTTTTTCAAATTAATTAGATCCCGAAATGAATTACAGGATCTATCGCTTCGGGATGACATGATTCGCTTTGAGATGATGATCAAGCCAAAAATATTAAAATTACGAAAAATCAAATTAATCAAAAAGGACTGAACTTGAGCGAAGTCGAGAAAACCGAAAAAGAAGAAAATGTGATTGATAAAATTTGCCGTGATTTAAATCTAAATCAAAGAGAACTTGCAGATTTAATTGGAGTAACAACAAATACGATTTCTGGTTGGAAAAATGAAAAACGAACTATCCCAAAATGGGGTTATCGAATCTTGGAACTTATTAAAGTTGAAAAAGAACACAAACAATTAAGTGATACAATAAAAAGATACAAAATTTAATATAAAACATATCAAATTTACGATAAAATATCTCCAACTATTTTAGAAACTGCCATTTCTATTTTAGTGAAATAATTGGAGACGAAAATGAACTCAAATTCTAACACAAATATAGTCGAACTCATCGACAACGAACCGCGAATTTCTCATCGAGTAATCGCAGAAAAAACAGACAATCAAGCTGTGTCAATCGCAAACTTAATCAATAAAAATATCGGTAAATTCGAGTTTTTTAGTTCAGTTCATTTTAAAAATGATGTGAAAAAAAATAACCGAGGTGGTGATCAGCCAAAAACTTTCTATCTCAATGAACAACAAGCAACTTTTCTAATTTCGATGATGAGAAATAACGACATCGTTTTAGATTTCAAAGTTCGTTTAGTTGCTGAATTCTTTCGAATGCGAGAAATCCTAAAATTGCAAACTATTCAACCACAAACTCAAAATTCACAAATTCCAGAAATTGGAAATTCAACACAAAAAATTCTCGAACTCGATAACAACTTCATAGCAACAACAAACTTACTCGCAAATTTACGAAATGCAAATCCGATTGATTTATTTCGACTTGATCAATTTTATAAAGAATTTCATAATTTTTCACCACTCGAAACTTTCAAAATTGATCTCGAAAATCAATTTTTCCTGCCGACGGAATTAGGTCGAATGATAAATAAATCACCTGTTGAGATTAATTTGATGTTAGCAAACAAAGGTTTTCAAATTCGTGAAAATGGTGTTTGGAAAATGACCTCATCGGGCTTAGATTTTGGGATTTTGATCGTTGGAAAATATAATCAAATAAAATGGAAAATGAAAACGATAATGTAAATTCGTAGGGAATGGTCGCCGACCATTCCGTGAAAAAAGAAAAGAGCCCGAAATGAATTACAGGATCTATCGCTTCGGGATGACATGATTCGCTTCGGGATGATGATCAAGCCAAAAATATTAAAATTACGAAAAATCAAATTAATCAAAAAGGACTGAACTTGAGCAAAGTCGAGAAAACCGAAAAAGACAAAGAAGAAAATTTAGTTAAAAAAACTTGTCGTGAATTGGGCATTACTCAAAAGGAATTGGCGGAAATGATTGGAGTTCCTCAAGGCACTTTGAACAGATGGGCTTCATCACAAGAAATTCCAAAAATGACTAATTTAGCATTGAATTTAATGCTAGAAAATAAACAGCTAAAAGATGCTGGAAATTACATATTAAAAGGGTTTTCTATATTTAATCAATATGAAAAAGCTACCGTTTAAAATTTCAACGGTAGCTTTAATTTGAATAACTTGATATTAAAAACTTCATTTTTGAACAAAATACTATATAAAATATTCACATGCATGATATAATTCATTGCAATAAATATTTATAGGAACATCATGATTTTTAAATATGACAACGATAATTTAGAAATAGACATTATTAAAAACAATAAACATGAGTTTTGTTTAACAGCAAATGAAGTAGCAAAAGGTTACGGAGTCTCAATTGAGAATGTTCGCTCTCAAAAGATGAATCATAATGATGAATTGATTGAAAATCAACATTTTATTAATAATTTTTATTTTTTTGATGGCAAACAAAATAGAAAAACTACTGTATGGACAAAACGAGGGGTGATTCGTCTCGGTTTTTTTATTAAGTCAGAACGAGCGAAGAAATTTCGGGATTGGGTGGAAAATTTAATAATCTATCAAATAGACAGTCAATTTTCTCAACCAATTTCACAACCACAAACTCAAAACTTACAACTTCCAGAAATTGGAAATTCAACACAAAAAATTATCGAACTCGATAACAACTTCATAGCAACAACAAACTTACTCGCAAATTTACGAAATGCAAATCCGATTGATTTATTTCGACTTGATCAATTTTATAGAGAATTTCATAATTTTTCACCACTTCAAGCTTTTAAAATTGATCTCGAAAATCAATTTTTCCTGCCGACTGAATTAGGTCGAATGATTAACAAATCGCCTGTTGAGATTAATTTGATGTTAGCAAATAAAGGTTTTCAAATTCGAGAAAATGGTGTTTGGAAAATGACCTCATCGGGTGAAGAATTTGGAATTTTGATAAACGGCAAGTTTATTCAAATTAAATGGAAAATGCGAACGGTTTTGTAATTCGTAGTTCCGTGAAAAAAGAAAAGATCCCGAAATAAATTACAGGAGCTTTCGCTTCGGGATGATGATCAAACCAAAAATATTAAAATTACGAAAAATTGGAGAAAAGATTTAAATGATTGAAGAATCCGAAAATATCGTAAAAAAAACTTGTCGTGAATTGGGAATAACTCAAAAAGAGTTGGCTGAACGAACTGGTTTTTCTGAAGAAAGTATTTCAAAATGGAATAATGGTGGAAAAATACCACAAAGTGCTAAAAAGTTTTTTCACACATTAAAAGAATTACATACTTATAAAAATATATCTAATTTAATATCTCAAATAAAATCTTGACATAATTGAATTAATTCAATTATAATTCTTCTTTAAGAGGCAATTCCCCAACTACCTCTTAAATTTTACATTAAGAATAAATAATGAACACTCAAATTATAACAAACACTTTTCAAAATAACGATATTCGTATAATTTTGATAAATAATAAACCTTGGTTTATTGCAAAAGATATTGCAGAACTCTTAGATATTAAAGATAGTAGAGGTGCTATTCGAGATTTACGAAATAGATTGAACGAAAATAATATTAATTTAAAGGATGTGATTTCAACACACCCCCTTGAAACAAACGGCGGAATACAAGAATTTACAATAGTTTCAGAAACTGGACTTTATGAATTAGTGTTTGCTTCAAGAAAAAAAGAAGCAATAAGTTTTCGTTTTTGGATTACAAATGAAGTTCTTCCGTCGATTCGCAAAACTGGAAATTACTCAATTTCTCAAAAATTACAAATTCCTGAAATCAAAAACGAAACTCAAAAAATGATCGAACTGAAAAATCATGTTCTTGAAACTTCAAACTTAATCGAGATTTTGCGAAACCTAAATCAGATTGATTTATTTCGACTTGAGCAATATTTTTTAGCAAATTTTAGATATTCGATTCTCGATAAATTCAAAATTGATCTCGAAAATCAATTTTTCCTGCCGACCGAATTAGGCAAAATGATTAATAAAAGTCCAATTGAAATTAATTTAATGATTGCAAATAAAGGTTTTCAAATTCGTGAAAATGGTGTTTGGAAGATGACCTCATCGGGTGAAGATTTGGGAATTGAGATAAACGGCAAGTTTAGTCAATTAAAATGGAAAATGCGAACGGTTTTGTAATTCGTAGGGAATGGTCGGCGACCATTCAGTGAAAAAAGAAAAGATTCCGTGTCGTTGCACGGAAAACAAAATTGCATAAAAAAACCAAATATTAATTTTTTAATTAAATTTTTTCAAAAAGTCAATAATTGTTTTTAACACATCGTCGTTATCTCGTGTCGGTGATAATAAATTGATTTTTTTATTGCCTTCTAAACTGAATGTTATATTTTTGCCATTATTTGATATAACTTGAATATTTTTATTTTTTGAAAGCAATTTTATTTTTACGATGTCAAGATATTGATCTGTGTTTTCGTCAAGATTTCCAAAACGATCTTTTATTTCAAATTTAATTTCATTTACCTCATCGATAGTTTTCGTTAATGCAATTCGTCTATATAAATCTAATCTTGCTCGTTCATCAGGAATAAATTCAGGCGAAATATAACCATCGATCAAAATTCGAATATCAACATGATTTGCTCGATTATCTTGTTCGATAATTTTATTGTCATCTTGACTTAATCGAATAATTTGTTGTTCAAGCAATTTGACATATAAACTATAACCGACATCATCGATATGTCCGCTTTGACTTTCTCCAGCAATATTTCCACCGCCTCGAATTTCTAAATCGTGCATTGCAAGATTATTACCACTGCCTAACGAGCTATTTTCTTCAAGCGATAATAATCTTCGAACTGAACTTTCTGTTAAATTATTTCTAGATTCAACAACAAAAAAAGAGTAACCTTCTCGTTCGCCTCGACCAACTCGACCTCGTAATTGATGCAAATCAGCAATTCCGAATCTATCAGCTCCGTCGATAATAATCGTATTTGCATTTGGTATATGAATTCCTGAACTAATTATCGAAGTTGATAAAAGCATGTTATATTCGCCTTGTTCAAATTTGAAAATTTCTTTTTCGGTTTCATTTGAATGAATTTCAGAATGCAAAATTAAAATTTTTAGATGAGGTAATATTTTTAATAAAAATTTCTTTTTATTTTCGATTTCAGCGATCGAATTAAAAATATAAAATATTTGTCCATTTCGATTTAATTCTCGCAAAATTGCATTTTTAATTAAAACTTCATCATATTCGATAACTCGAGTTTTAACACCTTTTCGATCTTTTGGAGCAGTTTCTAATTTAGAAATCGTTTTTAGTTTCGAAAGTGCCGAGTGCAAAGTTCGAGGAATCGGAGTCGCACTCATCGATAATAAATGAACATTGCCATAATTCATTTGAAGCTGATTTTTTTGTTTAACTCCAAATTTATGTTCTTCGTCAATTATAAAAAAAGCTAAATTTTTAAATTTCAAATCTAAAATTGCTGTTGTTCCGATAATTAAATCGATTTCACCGTTTTCTAATTTATTAATTATATTTTTTCGTTCTTTTAAATTAACAAATTTATCAAGATGTGCAATTTTTATGCCAAACTTTTCAAGTCGTTTTGAACTTTGATAATGTTGTCGAGCCAAAAGTGTCGTCGGAACTAAAAAAGCAGTTTGCAAATTATTTTTTGCAATTTGATAAATTATATTCAAAGCAACTTCTGTTTTGCCAAAACCGACATCGCCGATTAATAAATGATCCATTGGAAAACCAAAAGATAATTTTTCTAATATTTCATTTATTGATCTAGTTTGATCTTCCGTATATAAAAAACCAGCATCTTTTATAAAATCGTTATATTTAAAAATATTAATTTTTGGAGCTGAAATTAATTGTCGTTGAGCGGAAATTTCAACGATATATTTTGCAACAGCTGAAAGTTTATCTCGAACAGTATTTTGCCGTTTTAAAAAACCGCCACCACCCAATTTATCAAGTTTTGGAATTCCACCACTTGCAGAAATATATCTCGACAAAATATCTAATTTCTCGATTGGCAATAATAAATTTTGATCACCAGCATATTTAATTTTTATAAAATCTCGCAAACCGCCAAGAATTTTTTCTCGAGTTAAACCTTCAAAAATGCCAATTCCATAATCAAGATGAACGATATAATCGCCAATTCCCAATTCATCAAGAGAAATATCCGTTTTAAAATGCTGATAACTCTGTTTTTTATTTATATTTTCAAGTTCAATTTTTAAATATTCAGAATAATCACTTAAATGTGGCAAATTATTATAATTAATAAAATCTTTTAAATTTAATTTTTCTTTTTCATTTAAAAACCATAAACCAAACGAATTTATATCAGCCGAGAGCGAATTAAATTCAGCCATTTGAATATCTTCGATAATTTCCAAATTTCGTTCTTGATCAACGGCAAAAATTAACGGTGAAATATAAATAAATTCAACTTCGATTTCACTTTGTAATTGTCTTGATGGCGAAAAAATTTTAATCTTTTCGATGAGGTTTTCTTTTTGCGAAATCGAAATTCGATACGGATTCGTTTCACCAAATGGAAAAATATCAATTCGTTGCGATGAAATCGAGAATTCGCCACTTTGCAAAACAGCACCAGTTTTTAAATAACCAAACTGTTCTAATTTTTGAGATAATTTATTTTTAGAAATATGTTCGCCAAAATTTAACTTAAAACTTTTTCGTAAATTTTGAATTGGCAACGGTTTAGAAGCAGTTGAAACAGGAACAATTAAAAAACCGTCATTTTTGAACCAACGATCTAAATTAATACCAATTTGCTGAAGTTCATCTCGATAACTTCGAAGATCGTCGCCATGTTCAGCAAGAAAATCAACTAATAAATAACTATTTAATTTTAAATATTTAAAAACTTGTTCAGCTTCGACACCATTTTTATAATCTTCAACAATTAAAACATTGCTAATTTTTTTATTTTTTGCCAAAAATGAAAATAACTTAGCTTGATTAATATTCATTATTTGCCTTTAATATTTATTTATTAAAAATATCGTTAATAATATTTTTAATATGTTCAGGATTGTAATACAAACTAGATTTGTCTATTTTTAATATTTCAGATTCTTCATTTTTATTATTTAAATATAATTTTAAAAATTTATGACCATTATTTGAAGACATAAAATAATTATCTCCAGACCAAATAACCCATTCATGATCTTTATTTATAAACAACGATAAACTTGGCTCAATATCTTTTGGAATATATTTATAAATATATAAACCTTTTTGTTTTATATATTCTTCATTTTCGAATACTTCTTCTCGTGTCCAATGTTCGAATTTCATTATTTCTGTAACAAGATTTTCATCGATAATTTTTTGCGGTTTATAATTCAATAAATTTTTCAAGTTCCAAATTTTAATCATCGAATCAGTTGAACCAGAAATTAAAATATCATTATCAACAGAAATCGTTAATATTTCGCCTAGATGACCTATTAAATTTGCAAATTCATTCCCGTTTAAATCATAAATTTTTAAAAAGCCGTTATTTCCGCCAGAAATAATTTTATCTTTCCAAAAACCGTAACTTCGATGACGATAGCCATTTGTCGAATCACGAACGATAACAGCTATATTTTTTTTATCTTTTTTGATATTTAAAACAGCATTATAAAGTTCATAATTGCCACCAGAACTATTAATAAGTTCCATTTTTACATTATTTTTTAATATATTTTTTGGAATTTCATTAAATTCTTTTTTATTTAAAATATTATTAATTTTATAGTTCGATAAATCAAAATATTTATTATTTCCAAAGGCAATTTTTTTATTTTTAATGCCAATTTTCAAAAACGATTGACTACCTTCAGAAATTTTTTTAATTGTTTTACCTGTTTTAAGATCCCAAATATAAATTTCTTTTTTATTTCCGCCTCCAGAAATGGCAAATTTATTATTTAAAAAATTAACGGCAACAGTTAAATCATCATGTTCTTTAAAAGAAGTTATTTTTTTCCATTTTTTTGTTGAATAAATATTTACACCATATAATTCAGAACCAGTTCCAGTGATTAAATATTCACCATTTTGAGAAAATTTTAATCCTTTTGGCATTGAGTCATTTTTAATTTTTTTTATTAATTTTAAATTATGATCAAATATTAAAATTCTGTTACCAAAACCACAAGTAGCTATAAAATCTTTAGAAACAGCGATATAATTTAATTCTTTATAATTTAAATACTCTTTTAATTGTTTGCCTGTTTTTATATCTGAAATTATTATTTTTTTATCATGTCCAACTGTAATAATATTATTTTTTACAAACGATACACCGTAAACAGTTTGAGAATGATTTTTAAAAGTTTGTATTAAATTCCAATTTGATGTTTGCCATAATTTCGCAGTTCTATCAGCTGATCCAGATAATAAATATTCACCATTATTCGAAAAAGCCAAATCATAAACGACATCTTCGTGAGAATACAAAGTTTTTATTAATTTCAAATCGGGATACGAATAAATTTTAATAGATCCCATTTTTTGACTTTCTTTATTATCAAAAATGCCACTTACAGCAATCAACTTATTGTCTGGAGAAATAGTCAAAGAATAAATCATTCCATTTATGCCGTCTCCGATTATTCCTAATATTTTATTTTTCTCGTTGCCTGTTTTTAAGTCCCAAATTCGTATTGACTTATCTTCACTTGCAGAAATAATATCTCCTGATTTTGTGGTTATTATTTTTCTAATTAAAGCTGAATGTCCGCCTGTATCAAGATAAATAATTTTGTCTTTTTGTATTTCATTTGAATTATCAATTTTTGAAGTTTCAATATTTATATTATTAGTTGTTTCTAATTTATCAGCACAACCATTAAATATTAAATATATAATTAATATATAAATATGCATGTTATTTTTTTTCCGAAGTATTTATTAAATATATTTTTAAGTTTCGCTCCATAATAATCGAGGAGCGAAAAAGATAGGTAAGTTTTTACTCGACTGTAACACTTTTTGCTAAATTTCTTGGCATATCAACATCATTTTTTAATCTTATTGCGATTTCCATTGCCAAAAGTTGAAGAACTACCGTCATTTCGAAGAATTCTAAAATATAATGATGATGAGGTGATATTTCGATAAAATCATCAGCCAAATCGATATGTTGCGAACTCACGACACAAATCGTAGAATCTCTTGCTCCCAATTCTTCGATATTACTTTTTGTTTTGTCAAACAGCATATTTTTCGGCAAAAGAGCAATCGTAAAAAGTTCAGGATCAGCTAATGCAATTGGTCCATGTTTCATTTCACCAGCTGGATAACCTTCAGAATGCAAATAAGAAATCTCTTTTAATTTTAAAGCACCTTCGAGAGCCAACGGATAAAAAATATCTCGACCAATAAAAAAGAAGCCATGACCATGCAAATATCTTTTCGACAATCTTTTGATTTTTTCATGAATTCGATCATTAATTGTCATCGCATTTGGAATTTCTCGCAAAATTTTTAAATTATCTTCGATTCCAGTTTGTGAAATTCTGCCTCTAATTTGAGCTACATAAATCGATAACATATATAAAACGACCATTTGAGTAGCAAAAGCTTTTGTCGAAGCAACACCTTTTTCGATTCCTGCTCGAGTTAAAATCGTATGGTCAGCCATGCGAACAATTGACGAATTATCGACATTGCAAATTGCCATCGTTTTTAATCCTGCTGAAACTGCCATTTTCAAACTTGCAAGTGTGTCCGCTGTTTCGCCACTTTGACTAATTGCAACAAACAAAGTATCGTTATGCAAAACAGGATCTTTATATCTGAACTCACTGCCAAATTCAACAGAAACACGAATTCGTGCGATTCGTTCGAATAAATAGCTTGAAGCTAAAGCCGTGTGATAACTTGTTCCACAGGCACATAATTTTATTTCGTTAATGCTGTTAAATAAATCAGGCGAGACCTCATCGAAATAAATATTTTTATCAGCGATTCGTCCAAGCATCGTATCTGACACAACTTGAGACTGTTCATAAATCTCTTTTTCCATGAAATATCTAAAACCGCCTTTTTGAGCAAGTTCTTTATTTTGAGAGAGAGATTTATATTGAGGTTCTATTTTTTCACCTGACATATTATAAATAACTATATTATTTCGTTCAACATAGCCAAATTGACCATCTTGTAAATAAACGACATAATTAACATGTCCAATTAACGGCGAATCTGACGAAGCAAAAAACTGTTCCCCATTTTCGAGATTTGTTCCAATAATTAACGGACTGCCCTCTTTTGCAAAATAAATTCGTTCTGGTTCATCTTGTTTAATTAATAAAAGAGCATAAGCCCCATGTAATATTTTTATAGTTTCTTTAAAAGCTATAAAAGTTCCATTGTCAAGATGATCATATTTTTTTAAAGTCTCTTCAAATAAATGAACGATAACTTCCGTATCTGTTTGACTTGAAAATTTATAACCTTTTGCGATGAGCTCTTTTTTTAATTCGCCATAATTTTCGATAATTCCGTTATGAACAATATGAGTAAATTCGCCCGAATGTGGATGAGCATTATCTTCAGTTGGTTTGCCGTGAGTTGCCCATCGAGTATGACCAATTGCAACAGAAAAACCATGAATATTAAAATGACGGCTTTTTTCGACAAGATTATTTAACTTGCCAACTGATTTAAAAATCGAGAATTTGCCATCTTGCAAAACAGTAATTCCTGCTGAATCGTAACCGCGATATTCAAGCTCTTTCAAGCCATTTAAAATTATTTTTTTGCTGTCATTAAAACCTAAATAGCCAACTATTCCGCACATATTAAATTTTCTCCTATATTATTATTTTTACATGAACAACTATTTTCGTGATCATTAATAATTCCACAAGCTTGTAAAAAAGCATAAACCGAGATACTTCCGACAAATTTAAAGCCTCGTTTTTTTAAATCTTTTGCAATTTGATCTGAAAGTTCGCTTTTTGTAAATCCATTTTTATAATCTTCAACATTATTAATTACGGTTTTGTAATTAACTTTGCTCCAAAAATAATTATCAATCGAACCAAATTCTTCTTTTATTTTTAAAAATAATTTGGCATTATTAACGATTGCCTCAATTTTGGGACGACTTTTAATCACCATTTCATTTATAAAAATTCGATTAATATCATCTTGATTATATAAAACAACTTTATTTAAATCAAAATTTTCAAAAGCTTTTCGATAATTTTCTCGCCTTTTTAATATTGTCAGCCAACTCAAACCAGAAGCTTGAGTTTCCAACGAAAAAAGCTCAAATAATTTATTATCATCGTGAATCGCTTTTCCCCATTCTTGATTATGATAATTTATATATAACGGATCGTCCAATTTGACCCAACCACATATTTTTTTATTCACAAGAATGTCCCAATTTTTCTAATTCCAAACCGCTTTTTTCTCGAAGTTGCCCACAAGCCGCACTTATGTCAATTCCGCGACTTGACCGAATTGTTGCCAAAAGACCGCGATTATTTAAATAATCAGCAAAATTCAGCATTGTCTCTTCTGAAGGTCGCTCAAATTCCGAGCCGTCATACGGATTAAAATAAATTAAATTAATTTTCGCTTTTATACCTTCTAATAATTTAATTAATTTTTTTGCACTTGCCAACGAATCATTTACATTTTTTATAACGAGATATTCAAACATGACTCGTTTGCGATTATCATACGGAAACCGTTTTACCGCTGAAATTATCGATTCGATATTAAAAGCTTTATTCATTGGAATTAATTTTGTTCGAACATCATTATCAACAGAATGCAACGAAATTGCCAAATGAACACCAAGATCCATTAAACCTAATTTATCAATTTTTGTAGAAATTCCGCTTGTTGATACAGTTTGACGACGAGGCGAAATAGAAAGACCTCGTTCATCACTTAATATTTTTATAGCTCCAACAAGATTATTTAAATTATCAAGTGGCTCACCCATTCCCATATAAACGATATTGCCTTTTCGGTTATATTCGATTTCTCGATCTCGTTTAATCGCGAGAACCTGTTCAACAATTTCACCAATCGATAAATCCCGAACAAAACCACCTTTTGCCGTTAAACAAAAAGCACAACCAACTTTACAGCCAACTTGAGTAGAAACACAAATCGTATATTTCGCTTGATGTAAAAGATCACCTTCTTCGTTAATTTGGTCATCTCGCATTCTTAATAAAACTGTCTCAACAGTTCGATTGTCATCAAGCTGAAACAGATATTTAATCGTTCCGTCATCAGAAAATTCACGGTGAGCAATTCGCATATTTCCAACAACAAAATTATTAATTAAATTTTCTCGTAAATCTTTACTTAGATTACTCATTTTCGAGAAATCACTTTCATATTTATGATAAACCCAGTCATAAATCTGTTCAGCTTGAAATTTTTTCGGCACTTTCGAAATTAATTCGTCAAGCGATAAATCCAAAATATTTATTTTTAAACTCAAAATTTATAAACTCCTTTCGATATGATCGATTATTTTTTTTGCACCATCTGGCGAAATCATAGCCATTAATTCACTAGATTTTTTTTCAAGATTGTCATTTAATATTGCATATAAATCATGTGGCTGAACTTCACTTTGCGGATAAACCCAACCCAAATTTAAATCGCTAATAAATTTTGCATTGTGCCATTGATGATTATTAGCCAATGGATACGGAATAAAAAAAGCTGGTAATCCATTTGCACTTAATTCCCAAAGAGTTGAAGCTCCCGATCGTCCAATTGCCAAATCTGCCACAGAAATAAATCTCGATAATTCAGGATGAAAATCTATTAATTCGACTTCGATATTTATTTCTCGATAAGCATTTCGAACTCGTTCGTAATCAGCTTTTCCCGTTTGATGAATAATTTCGATTTGCAACTCTTTTAGATGAGGTGCAACTTTGATAGCAAAATCATTAATAAATCTTGCTCCTTGCGAACCGCCTAGAAAAATTATCTTCGATATATTTTTGCGAATTCGTCTATTTTTAAAAAATATATCAGCAATTGGATAATCACGAACAGGCGAATCTTTCGAATATGAACTAAAAAATTCTTTTGCAAACGGCTTTAATAATTTATTAAATTTGCCCATTTCAGCATTTTGTTCATGAACAAACAGCGGAATTCTTCGCAAAATTGCCAAAATACTAGCTGGAGCTGACGAATAACCACCAACCGAAATAACAGCATCGAATTTATATTTATTAAAAAGCGGATTTAAGCCAATAGCTAATTTTGTTAAATTTGCCATCGATTTTAAACCTTTGAACGAACCTTTGCCCGTTACACCGCTACTATTTAAAAATATTTTTTCACTGCAACCTTCTTCGTTTTGAAACCAAAAAGGATCTTGACCATTTGATGAACCAATAAATACGACCTCATCGCCTCGTGAAATAATTTCTCGTTTTAAAGCTCTGGCAATCGTTAAATGTCCGCCTGTGCCACCGCCAGTAATTGCATATCTTTTTTTCATTAAATCAATCCTATTAAATAATTAACGAACTGCTTAAACCAGCGAGAATTCCAGCAAGAATATCATCGCCCATAACACCTAAACCGCCATCAACATCGCGATCTATTTTTCCAATTATTGACGGTTTCCAAACATCGAATAATCTAAATAAAAAAAACGATAATAATATTTGTTGAGTTACTGGATTATAAAAATCTAAATAAATATATAAATTATCTGTTGGAATTTTAATTCCAGGTGCAAGTGAAAGAGCTAACCACATGCCAACAAGTTCGTCAATAACGATTTTGCCAGAATCATGAGTTCCAGATTCTTTTTCGTAAATATTTATTTGACGAATGGCAAAAATCGTAATCAGAACAGATAATAAAAAAAGAGTAAAAGGTGAAAAAAACATTAAAATAGCC
The DNA here is from genome assembly GCA_030152305.1 of Campylobacterota bacterium. Taxonomy (GTDB): domain Bacteria; phylum Campylobacterota; class Campylobacteria; order Campylobacterales; family Thiovulaceae; genus Thiovulum_C. Next base: position 57,106 of record JASKOM010000003.1, on the reverse strand, counting down.
ACACCAAAAGGAAGAGCTACAAAAGAACCAACTGTTCCAGATGCAAAAGGAGAAAGTCCGCTTCCGCCAACACTTAAAAAAAGCAATCGCCAATTAATATTCATATATAAAGACTCCAAAAAAATTTAAACCTTGTAGTTATTGTAGCAAAAAGAAAAATATCAAATTATTATAATTTCAAATTAATAATTAGACTATGAACATGTCTATTTTATTTTTTTTTGATTTTTTTTATAATTTGATAAAATGAAACACAAATTTATCTTAGGAGCTGTTTTGAAAAAAAATAAATATTTAACTTCGCTAGTTGGTCTAGCTTTTTCTACTCAAATTTTGTCAGCTGTTGATCTTGCTAAAGTTAATGGCGAAACTATCACAGATCGCGATATTTTGCCAGTTATTGCTCAAATATCAGGCGGTAGATACGGCACATTAGATCCTGCAACTCAAAAAAAAGTTCAAGATATGGCTCTTGAACAATCAATTGCAAGATTATTAATCGAAAACGAAGCTAAAAAAAGTGGTATATTAAATAATACTGAATTTAAAGAGCAATTAGAACTTGCTATGAAACATGTCAAACGACAACTTACAGCTGACATGTGGTTAAAACAAGAACTTGATAAACAATCAATTTCGAGTGCTGAAATGAAAGATTATTACAATAAAAATTTAAAAGAGTTCAAAACTCCTAAATCTGTTCATGCTAGACATATTTTAGTAAAAACTGATGCTGAAGCAAAAGGTTTAATTTCTCTTCTTTCGAAATATAGCGGTGAAAAATTACAAGCTGAATTTATCGAAAGTGCAAAAAATATGTCAATTGAACCGGGTGCAAAAGAGCGAGGCGGAGATTTAGGCTATTTTCCTGAAGGTGTAATGGTCCCTGAATTTAATAAAGCTGTTTTTGCAATGTCAGTCGGTTCTATTTCAACAACTCCAGTTAAAACTCAATTCGGTTACCATGTAATTTATGTCGAAGATAAAAAAGAGGCTGGAACGGCTACTTTTGACGAAGCAAAAGATGTCGTTGAACAAAAAATTAAAGTTGAAAAATTCCAAAAATTTGTTGAGAAAAAACTTGATTATTTAAAATCAAAAGCTAGTATTCAAATGTTAAACGGAGACAAATAATTTAAATGTTAGTCAGCGGAAAAGAAATTTTAAACAAAGCTCATCGTGAAGGTTATGCTGTTGGTGCATTTAATATAAATAATCTTGAAATGCTTATTGCAATTTTTGAATCAGCAAATGAGACCTCATCGCCTATTATCGTTCAAGCTAGTGAAGGTGCAGTTAAATATGCTGGTGCTGATATGCTTGTTTCGATGACAAAAACTTTATCGAATCGTTATCCACATATTCCTGTTGCTTTGCATTTAGATCATGGCACAACGATCGAAAGTTGTATCGAAGTTATAAAAGCAGGTTTTACTTCTGTTATGATTGATGCAAGTCATCATTCTTTTCATGAAAATGTTGAAATGACTAAACATGTTGTTGATTATGCTCATAAATATGATATCGGTGTTGAAGCTGAACTTGGTCGTTTAATGGGAATCGAAGATAATATCGTTGTTTCTGATCGCGATGCTGTTCTCGTTAATGTCGAAGAAGCTAGAGAATTTGTTAAATTAACAGGTGTTGATTATTTAGCTCCAGCAATTGGAACTTCACACGGTGCTTTTAAATTTAAAGGCGAACCTCAATTAGATTTTAAACGACTTCAAGAAGTTAAAATCGCAACTGATATTCCGTTGGTTCTTCACGGTGCAAGTGCAATTCCTGAAAATGTTCGAATTGCTTTTGAAAAAACAGGTGGCGATCTAAAAGGTTCAAAAGGTGTTCCGTTTAATTTTTTAACAGAAGCTATCAAAGGCGGAATTAATAAAGTTAATACAGATACAGATTTGCGAATTGCATTTATGGCTGAAGTTCGACGAGTTGCAAACGAAAATAAAAGTGAATTTGACTTACGAAAATTTTTCTCTCCAGCAATTAAAAGTGTAAAAGCTTTATTAAAAGAGAGAATGCAAGTTCTTGGAAGTGCAGGAAAAATTTAAATAATGGCATCGGCGATCTCAATCGAGAAAGCTTTAGAGCTAATTTATTTAAATATTGCCCCAGTTAATGGGGTTGAACTTTTGCCAATCGAAAATTCGATAAATCGAGTTCTCGCTGAAAATATCGTTGCTTCTCGACAACTTCCTAATTTTGATAATTCGGCGATGGACGGTTTTGCTGTTTCGTTAGCCTCTCTTGGTGAAAAAGTAAAAATTATAAAAACGATTTTCGCAGGTGATGAGGTCGCCGATGATTTTACAATTTCGAAATATGAAGCCGTGAAAATTATGACTGGAGCAAAAATTCCAAAAAATACATGGGCGATTATTCCGTTTGAAGATATTTCAAATATTTTTAACGAAAATAATAATTTATTTATAAATGTTCCAAATTCGTTAAAACCAAAAGCACATATTCGTTCAGCTGGTGAAGATATCGATTATAACGATATTTTAATAAAAAAAGGGGAACGAATAACCTCATCGAAAATTGGACTTTTGGCATCTCAAGGAATTAGTCATATTTCTGTTTATCGAAAACCGAATATAATCGTTTTTGCAACTGGCAAAGAATTAAAAATGTATTTCGATAAAAATATAAAATCACATCAAATTTATAATACAAATTCGCCAACAATCGTTGCAAAATCGATCGAACTTGGAGCTGAAACTGTTCAGTTAAAAATAATTGGTGATTCGCAAAATGCAATCGAACGAGCAATTTCGGATTCGTTGTTACATGCTGATTTAATAATTTCGTCTGGTGGTGTCAGTGTTGGTGAAGCCGATTTTACAAGAGAAAGTTTTTATAATTTAGGTTTTCAGCCTATTTTTGAAGGTGTTGAAATAAAACCCGGAAAACCAACAACATTTGGAAAAATTGGCAAAACCGCAATTTTAAATTTACCTGGAAATCCAACAGCAGGATTAATTAATTTCAAATTATTCGGTCGAGCTTCGATTCTTGCACTTTCTGGTGATTCAGCAAAATATTTAAATCGTATCGAATGCGAAATTCTCGAAAACATAAAATTAAAAGGCGGAAAAACAACTGTTATTCTTGGTGAATTTGACGGTTCGACTTTTAAATCGTGTTTAAAACAGGCTCCCGGAATGGTGAAACCGCTTGGTTTAAGCAACGGATTTATAATTATCGATCGTGAAATATCAGAAATAAATAGCGGTTCAATCGTGAGATTTATTCCAACGGCTTTTAAATGGTTTTCAAGTTTTCAATACGAAATTATTTCAAGATAACTATTTTTTAATCTGTCATTCCGTGCCTCGACACGGAAAATAAGAATTATGTGAAAGTTTATTTTATTAAAAAATTCTCAAATTGATCAATTTTCGCTTGAATTTTTTGAAAAATAATTTTATAAAAAGTTCCAAGTTGCAATTCTTGATCGATTAATTTACTAATCACATTTTCGATCGTCGATAAATATTGCAAATTTTCTTTTGACAAATTATCGCGATAACTTTTTAAATCGACTGTTGCAAGTGAAAAATCTTTATTCGTGTTGATTAAATTTAAGCCTCGATAAGTTTCAAGTGTGATTAACCGAAACTAATTTTTTGCATTTTTGCTTCCGTTTGCAAAGGCAAATTCGATCATATTTTGAATTGAATCACTTAAAGCTTTTCTTGAACTTTTGCCTTCGTTTCTTATATTTTGCCAACAATGACAACCCGATTTTAATAACTCCAAATATTCTTGTTCGACCTGAATAAAATAGTTGCGAACAGTTTTGCCGTTTGCAGTTCTTGACATCATTGCGATCTCTTTTGCTGTGTTAAGAGTTAATAAAAAATCTGACTGATAACCAGATGCTGTAAGGCTTTGAGGTGTTCTATTTTGCACTTCAGTTTCACTTAAGAAAGCGAACCCAATTTTGGGTTCGCTCCAAACAACGATAAAATCGATATTGTTTTCAAACAAGATATTGTCAATATTATAATTAGCCCAATCTGGAAATTTCTTTTTAACACCTAAAGCTTGATGCAATTGACGAGCCGAAACAACATTTTGATTCTCTTCCCCTATTTTTTGAGGCACAATTTGAATTATTTCATTCATAAAAAAACTGGTTAAAAATAAATTAGAAGAAATTGTTTTGTTTAGAAGAGCTATTTGTGAAAGTTACCAAGTTTCAAAAAACAAGCTCAACTCAATTTACTTCAATAAGGCTTGATTATAACCCTCCAAAATGGAAGGTTAAGAGCTTGTTTCTTAGGCACTTGGTAAGCCTTATTGAAAGAAATTGTTTTCAAAAAAATTTCAAAATTATGTTTGTTAGTTTAGCAGATTTTGTATTTGTTAAACAACCCAAACTTTTTAAACTCGGGTTGCTTGTGTTTGCGATTTAGCTTTTTATATTTTCTCCACGATTTCTATTTCATTTCGAGTTAAGCCATAAAGTTTATAAACTTCACGATCGATTTCTTGTTCGTCATCCCAAATCAAAGTCATCCAGAACTCGTTTCAGGATCTTTTATTTTACAAAACAGTTTTCATCTTCCACTTGATTTGATTATATTTACCAACAATCACAATTCCAAAATCACGACCCAAATCTGTTAATTTCCAAATGCCATTTTCTTTAACTTGAAAACCTTTTTTCTCAATCATCAAATTAATCTCGACCGCTGATTTATTGATCATTTTGCCTAATTCAGTCGGCAAAAAGTATTGTGAATCAAGGTTTATCTTAAAAGTTTCGAGTGGTGAAAATTTTTTGTTTTCGAGAATATATTTGTCAAGTCGATAGAGAGTCGTTGCTTTTAGTTTCTCTAAATTATCGATTAAGTTTGCCGTTGCGACAAAATATTTATCGAGTTCGATAATTTGTTCAGTTGAGTTTCCAATTTCTGGAAGTTGTATATTTTGTGAAATTGAGTAATTTCCAGTTTTGCGAATTGATGGAAGAACTTCACCAGCGATCCATTTTTGAAATGGTAAAGCCTTAGGTTTATCAGAACGAGCTAAGAAAAAATATAAACCTGACTCCGATAAAACCGCCATGTTTTGAATTCCTCCAAGGGTGCCAATCGGTTTGGTATCCTTCCATTCTTCAGGAATTTTATCAAGCAAAGTTGAGTTAAATTTCAAATAGTCAAGTGCTAAAACGATGTCTTTTGCGACAAACCAAATATTATTATCGATTACGATAGTTCTAATTTCTTTTTGCTCATCAAAGAAAAATGGTAATATTTGCATATCTGAACTGTTTGGTAACATATTTCTTAAGCCTTCAGTTTTAAAGATTTAGGATTCGATATGTAGGAGTTTCGAATCCTGATATTCATTTTATATTAAACTTTATTAAACAAAACTTAAAAACAATTATTTTAATATTAAAACAGTAGTAAAGGTAGATTATGGAAGATGAATTAAAAATAGCAGAAAAAAAATATATGACAACATTCTATACGGATAAAGATACAAAAACGATAGCTTTAAAAATAGCGAAGAAAAAAGGTATCAATACATTAAATGGATTATTAAATATTTTATTAGTGGAATATATCGATAAGCATCGTGATTTAGTTGAAAGAAAATAATTCAAAATTTATTTTATAAAAAATATAAAAACTTCAAATACGATCTAATTAATTTATCAAAGATTCTGAAGCAAGTTACAGGAGCTTTCGCTTCAGAACGACCAAATTGTCATCCAGAATTTATTTCTGGATCTATTTATTTTACAAAACAGTTTTCATCTTCCACTTAATTTGATTATATTTTCCAACGATCTCAATTCCAAAATCACGACCCGATGAGGTCATTTTCCAAACTTTATTTTCTCGAATTTGATAACCTTTGTGTTCGATCATCAAATTAACTTCAACCGCTGATTTATTGATCATTTTGCCTAATTCAGTTGGAAGAAAAAATTGTGAATCGAGGTTTATCTTAAAAGTTTCGAGTGGTGAAAAATTTTTGTTTTCGAGAATATATTTGTCAAGCCGATAAAGATCGATCGGATTTTGTTCTCGTAAGTTTTTTAACAAATTAATTGTTGCGACAAAATATTTATCGAGTTCGATAATTTGTTCAGTTGAGTTTTGAGTTTGTGGTTGTTGAGAAATTGAGTAATTTCCAGTTTTGCGAATTGACGGAAGAACTTCACTTGTAACCCAATGTCTAAACATAATCGATTCTTCTTTTCTTGAAGCAAAAATTAATTCATAAAGACCAACTTCAGATATGATTAAAAGTTCCTGTTTTCCGCCATTTGTTTGAAGGGAGTAACTCCGAGTTACCCCCTCTGAATTAATTCCAGCCTTTTCGTATCTTGTAAAAAGATCTGCAACAGCTTTTCTACCATTTGAAAGCTCTAAGATATTTGCAATGTCATTAACGACGAAAAAAGGTTGATCGTCTAAAATTATTGTTCTAAATTGTTTGTTTTGAAAATTTTGAGAGAGAATTTGCACATAACACCTTTGTATTTTTAGGTATTATAGAATATTTGTCATTTTAAATCAAGATATTATAGTCAAATTGTCCTGTATATTTTATTATATGCTATTGTTAAAGTTGATTCCAATGAGTTTAAGATTTCTGTTTTTAAAAAGTTATCAACTATAAGATTAATATGATTTTCAATATTTTTTGGCATTGAAGTAATATAGCGAGACAAAGATCTTTCCGTAACCCCGATTCGTTCCGCCAACTCTTTTTGAGTAATGCCTAATTCTCGGCAAGTTTTTTTAACTAGATTTTCTTCTTCGATAATTGGCTGATCTTTATTTTCAGTTTGATTGATTTGATTTTTTGGTTTTCTACCCATTTTGATTTTCTCCAAATTTATATATTTTTCGTAATTTTAATATTTTTGGATTCTGAAACGAGTTACAGAACCTCATCACATCATCGAAGAAAAGACAACTAGTTTATTTAAAAAGTTAAAACCAATCGATCAATTTCCATTGATATTTAAAAGCAAGAATGCCGATAGCAACACCAACTATTAAACCAATTGGAAAAAGACCAATAACAATATTATTCCATTCCATTTTGAACCTTTTCTAAATTTTTATCAAAACGATTTAATTTTAAAAACATAATTATCAATCCAGATATTAGAAAGATAAAAATTATAAACATAACGACACCAATTACATTTAAAAAATTATCTGTTTGTTTTAAAAAATCTATACCGTAATACCAAGTTCCAGCGATTCCGCCAAGAATAATTAATAATTTCTTGTGCAAAATATCTATTCTTTTCCCAAGAATATCAACTAAAAGCTTTTTTTCGTCAAATGTCATACTTTCCCCTCCACGATTTCTATTTCATTTCGAGTTAAGCCATAAAGTTTATAAACTTCACGATCGATTTCTTGTTCGGCTGACAAAATTATATTTTCAAGTTTTTCAAGCTCTTCGCTAATTTCGATTTTATCAATTGCTGATAATTTATCAAAATGTTTTTTGATTTTTGCAATTTTGTTTTTTGAGTTCAAGATTTTATCAACTAAATCAGTTAAGATTTTTTCACTTTTTTCTGTTGGTTTTGGAATTGGAATTTTCTCTAACGATTGTATATTCAACATAATATCTCCAGCACCTGTTGTATCGCTATTATGATAAATAAAATATTGAATTGTTGAACTACTTAAAAAAGCTAAAATATATGTGTTTGAATTAGATGTTATAAAAGATGAAGGAGCAGATAATAGGATTCCTGAAGAAACTTTTGAAAAAGCTAAATTTCTACCAATTGCCTTCCAAACTATTTTCTCTTTTTCAAATTCATGCCAATATGCAATTTGATCTTGTGTTTCAAACCATTCGTTGCCTGTTTTTTTGCGACTGCCAATTTCTCCACTTTGATTTAATTTTTTGCCAAAAGTCAATAAATATTCTTTTAAACTTGGATAATCATCAATATTTAATTTGAGACTTGGAAAAGTTGAAATTATCCACAAATCAGCCCATTCATACGAATATCTTTTTATATCTCGACCTCGCAGAACTTTTTTGATTATTTTTTCTGTTCGTTCTCTTTCCTCCGATGAGGTGCATTTATCGAGAATCTCATTTCGTTTTTCTGTCGAAATTATAAAAGCCTCGTTAAATCCTGTTTTAATTCCGTAATTGATTTTTATGTCCCAGTTTTTAAGCGGAATTCCAATCGATTCAATTTTCTTTTTGATATTTAATTCATCTGATTTTGCAAACGAAAAACTAGATTTGTCTAAATCTTTCTGATTTAACATAACAAAATCTGTCAAATTGCTATCAACAAATTTAAATATCGAATCATTCGAAGCGATGCTTTTTTGCAAAATCGTAACCGAACTATCAACTGTTGCATTGGCAAAAACTTTTTTACCGTTAAAATCAGCAATATTCAAAACAGTCATTTTGTCAAGAATCAAAGTTCGTAACTTTTCACCATATTTTGCACGGAAAAATTTATTCGAACAGATAAAACCGTTTAAACCGTCCTGTTTCAACATTTTATAAGCAAGTTCATAAAAATAGACATATAAATCTGCTGTGCCAACAAAAACTTCATAACTATTTTTCAAATATTCTTTATAATCTTTGATTAACTCTTGACGAACATACGGCGGATTTCCAATTACGATATCAAAACTATTTAATTCAAACGGCATATTTAAAAGCGAATTTGCACAAACGATATTTTTATTCAAATCAGTTAATTTTCTTTCAGGTTTTGCTGTTTTCAACCAAAGCGACAATTTCGCAATTTCAACGGCACTTTCGTTTATATCAACACCGTATAAATTATTCTCAAGAATCGCTGTATCAAAATGAAAAAAGTCAAAAATATTATTAGCTTTTTTATTTAAAATCTCTTCCAATTGAAAATATTCGTTTGACAAATAATCAAAAGCTTGACTCAAAAAAGCTTTCGAAACTAATTAATAAATGCAAATCTCGAAAATCATCAAAACTTAAATTAAACAGCGAAAAACTAGCAAAACTAGTTTTTTTGTCAACATAAAAACGGACCTCATCGAAGTTTGAAATAATTATATATTTCGAATTCGAATGAGAATTATGATAATTAAAAGCCTGATCTTCAACGAATTTTAAATTTTTAGTCTTTTGATCTTTCAGCTCGATAATTCCGATAATTTGAGAATTAGCAACAATTACGGCATCAGCTTTTTTAGAATCAGTTTCGTTTTTCTCTTCTCGTTTCAGCGAGAAATTATTTGGATTATTCGTTTCAAGAACATAACCGAGACAATTTTCAAAAATATCTTTTAAAAAACCATCTTGATATTTTTCTTCTTTTACATTTTTAATAAAATCAATTTTGCTTTTATAACTTTGAAAAGCTTCCCATCGAATTTTTATTAAATTTTCATCTTGCTTTTGCTTTTTTAAAACAGCTTTTTTGAACATTGATTTCCTTTAACAATTTAATGCTATTTTAAAACAAACTTTGAACTTTGATTTCGAAAATAGATATAGGAAATTTATATATTAATAATAAACCTGAAGAAATCGAAAAAGTTATGGGCGAACATTAAAATAATTTATCAAATAGTTTTATTTAAATTTGATAATATATTAATTAATTTAATTTAAAAGGACTTTTTACATGCAATCAGGTTTTTATTCTGCAACTGGCGGAATGGTTTCGCAATTTCATGTTTTAGATACGACTACGAATAATTTAGCAAATTTAAATACGGCTGGATTCAAACGAGATGAAATGATTTTTGGCGATTATTTGCGACTTGCAAAAGATAAACAAGATGAATTGCCATTGCAAAATCAAACTGTTGATGGTGCAAAATTTTATCATCGAGCAACAACAAGAGTTCCGCAAATCGTTGATCGTTTTTCTGATTTTTCTGTTGGAACTATGAAACAGACTTATAATCCGCTTGATTTGGCACTTGTCGATAAAGAATTATTTTTTGCTGTCGCAACTCCAGAAGGAAATCGATTAACTCGAAATGGAAGTTTCACGACTAATCAAGATGGTTTTTTAATTACTCATGATGGCTATCAAGTTCTTGATCGTCGTGGCAGACCTATTGAAATAGACTTAAATGCTGAAGTCAGATTTGATAAAAACGGTATTTATTTAAACGGCGGTAACAGTGGCGAATTAATGATCGTTCGTCCTGAAAATTTGCGAACTCTTCAAAAAGAAGGTAGCGGACTTTTCTCGATTGCTGATCAAAACGAAATTGTGCATTTTGAAAATAGTTTAGCTGTTGAACAGGGCTATGTCGAAACTAGTAATGTCAATGCAGTTCTCGAAATGGGACGACTTATCGAAACCAATCGAATGGTTGGAATGTATCAAAAAGTTATGGATACACAAATGAATGAACTAAATCGAGATGCTATCGAGAAATTAGCATCAGCAAGAGGTTAATAATTAAATGGATATTTCAGTTAAACTTGAAAATTATAGTTATAAAGTTTCGATCGGCGATTTGCCTTATTTAAATTTTGCTGGTCGAAAAGTTGGAATCGTTACAAATCCAAAAGTTGGCGGTTTGCATTTAAAAACTCTTCTTCAAAAAATAACTGCCGATGAGGTCATAATTATCACGATTCCAGACGGTGAAGAATATAAAAATATGGATAGTGTAAATATGATTTTAGAATCGATGTTTAATCATCGTTTTAATCGCAAATCGCTTTTAATTGCTTTTGGCGGTGGAGTAATTGGCGATATCACAGGTTTCACAGCTTCGATTTATCAACGAGGTATCGAATTTATTCAGATTCCAACGACTTTATTATCTGGAGTTGATGCAAGTGTTGGCGGAAAAACTGGAATAAATAACAAATGGGGCAAAAACCTCATCGGAACTTTTCATCAACCGAAAGCCGTTTATCTCGACACGATTTTTTTAAAAACTCTTGGTTCGCGAGAATTTGGAGCTGGAGTCGCTGAAATTATCAAAATGGCTGTTATTTTTGATATTAAATTTTTTAGATGGCTTGAAGATCACGATTTAAAAAATGATGAAAATCTTCGTTTTGCTATTTCGCGGTCAGTTGAATTAAAGGCAATGGTTGTTTCGCAAGATGAACGAGAAACAGGTTTAAGAGCATCGCTAAATTATGGTCATACTTTTGGGCATGTCGTTGAACACGAAGGAAATTATTCTAAATTTTTACACGGTGAAGCTGTAGCAATTGGAATAATAATGGCAAATGCACTCGCTGAAAAAATAGGTCAATTTTCAGAAGCTGATTCAAATAGAGTTCTTATTTTATTAAAAAAATATAATTTGCCAGTTAATTATAAAATAGTTGATGTTAATAATTTTTATGAAAAATTTTGGCTTGATAAAAAAAGTTCGAATAAAAAAATTACTTTTATTTTGCCGTTGGGAATTGGAGATTTTAAATTTAGAGATGACCTCGATGAAAAAATTGTTAAATCTATTTTAGAAAAATTCGCTTAAATTTAAGGAAATATTTATGCAAATTGAACTTGCTAAGAAATTAGGTTTTTGTTTCGGAGTCAAACGAGCTATTAAAGTTGCCGAAGAAAATCGAGATTTCGATACTTTTGGACCACTTATTCATAATCAACAAGAAATTGATCGTCTTAAATTAAATTTTAATGTTGGTCTTAAAAAAAATTTATCTGAATTCAAAACTGGTGATAAATTAATTATCAGAACTCATGGAATTGAGAAAAAAGATTTAGAAATATTAAACGAACGAAATATTAAATATATCGATGCGACTTGTCCGTTTGTTACAAAACCTCAAGAAATCGTTCGTGAAATGAGCAATTTTGGTTATGACATTGTTATTTTCGGTGATATTAATCATCCTGAAATTCGCGGAGTTATGAGTTATGCTTCAGGTCATGTTTCTGTCGTTTTAGATATTTCTGAATTAAAAACAATGCGGTTTTCTAATAAAATCGCTCTTGTTTCTCAAACAACTAGAAATATCGATGATTTTACGAAAATTGCAAAATATTTAATCAGCGAATATAAAGAAGTTCGTGTTTTTAATACGATTTGTAATGCAACATTTGAAAATCAAATTGCTTTAGATGAACTTTCAAAACGAGCTGATATTATGTTAATTATCGGCGGTCGCGAAAGTTCGAACACAAAACAGCTTGTAAAAATTTGTGAATCAAATTGTCAAAAATGTCATCATATTGAAATAGCTGATGAAATAAAAAATGAATGGTTTGCTAATTGTAATTTATGTGGAATTTCCGCAGGAGCTTCTACTCCAGATTGGATTATCGATGAGGTCGTTAAAAGGATTTCGCAAATATGAGCGATAAAAAATTAGTTGCCATCGGTTTAAGTGGCGGAATCGATTCGACATATTCGGCTTATTTATTAAAAAATATGGGTTTTGATGTTATCGGAGTTTATTTAAGATTACACGACCGCGAAACATATTTTCAAAATAATATTTCTAAAATTGAACGAGTCGCTAAATATTTAAATATTAAATTTATTATTCTTGATCTTCGTGAAAAATTTAATCAAACTGTTTATCAGCCATTTATCGAAAGTTATAAATCAGGTGAAACTCCAAATCCATGTGCTATTTGTAATCGTGAAATTAAATTTGGCGAACTTTTTGATTTCGCTGAACAATATTTAGAAGCTGATTTTTTAGCAACTGGACATTATTTAAAACATGATGGCGAATTTCTTTTTACAGCAAAAGATAACTCGAAAGATCAAAGCTATTTTTTATTTAATATTAGAAAAGAGCGAATAAAAAATATTATTTTTCCGTTGGCTAATTTAACGAAAGATGAGGTCAAACGAGAAATTAGCAAAATTGACGAATTGGCTTTTTTAATTAACGAAAGCGAAAGTTCAGAAATATGTTTTGTCGAAAATGAATATATCGATGTTCTTAGAGAAAATAATGTTAAAAATGTTGATAAAAACGGTATTGTCGTAAATATAAACGGTGAAAATATTGGAACTCATTCGGGTTATATGCATTACACAATTGGCAAAAGACGAGGTTTTTCTGTCCGTGTTGCCCATCAGCCCCACTATGTAATCGATATAATTCCAGATGAAAATAAAATTGTTGTTGGTGAAAAATCGCAATTAGCCGTATCGAAAGTATATCTTCGTGATTTAAATATGTTTATAGATGAGCTAAATTTTGAATGTTTTATTAAATTAAGATATCGAAGTAAAGCGATTAAATGTCTGGTAAATATTTTTATTGAAAATGAAAAAAAATCAGCTGAAATAGAATTATTCGAATCAATGTTTGGAGTTGCTAAAGGACAAGCTGGTGTTTTTTATAACGAAGCTGGTAAATTACTCGGTGGCGGTTGGATTATTTAACAACTACAAAAATATATTAATTAAATGAATTAATTTTAAAGGAGAAAAATTAAAATGGATATAGCTACCCTTGTAGGTTATACGATAACTTATATTGCTATTATAGTGTCATTATTACTTGGTGTTGGTATTGGACCTTACATAGACATCCCGTCTGTTTTAATCGTTGTTGGTGGTTCAATTGGAACTCTGTTTATTGCTTTTAGAATGGATCAAATGCAAAGTATTTTCTCATTTTATATGATTGCATTTAAACCACCAAAGCAAGATATGGCAGGAATGATTAAAAAATTAATTGGCTTTGCAATGACAGCTCGAAAAGAAGGTTTATTAAGTCTTGAAGGTGCTCTTAAAAATGAAGAAAATAAATTTTTAAAAAATGGTTTAATGATGGCTATCGATGGTCAAGAACCTGATGCTATTAGATCAATGTTAGAAATCGAAATCGATCAAATGAGTGTTCGACATAAAGGCAATATTTCGATGTTTGACCAATTTGCTAACCTTGCAGGTGCGATGGGAATGGTTGGAACACTTATTGGTCTTGTTGCAATGCTTTTAAATATGTCAGATCCAAATGCAATTGGTCCAGCGATGGCTGTTGCTCTTATCACAACTTTTTACGGTTCTGTTTTAGGAAATACTTTTGGAACCCCAATTGCTAATATCTTAGGTATTCGAAATGACGAAGAAGTTTTACAAAATCAGATGATTCTTGAAGGCATTATTTCGATTCAAGCGGGAGATAATCCACGAAATATGGAAGCTAAATTATTAGCATTCATGCCTCCAAAACAACGAGTTAGTCAATTTGATACTGGAGGTGGTGAAAAATAACATGAACAATATTCCAAATAAAGATGAATTAATATCAAAAGTTGATCAATTATTAAATTCTGACGAAAATCAAAATAAAACGACAGAAGAAATCGTTGAAATGATTATTGATGCTTATTCTTCGCATAATTCACAACTTCACGAAGTTCTTGATGTCGTTTTTAATTATTCTATTCAAAAAGAAAAACGACTTCATAAAATTATCGAAATAATTTTAGAATATTCGACAAAGATTTCAAAAGAACATAATAATGAAATTTTGCTAATTATTCTTGCTGATTTTGGTAAAAAACTTGTTGAAAGTGATCGAGCAACTTTATGGTTAATCGATGAAAACGAAGGTGTCTTTTGGACAAAAGTTGCTCATGGAATTAGTAATTTAAAAGTTCCATTATCAGCTGGAATTATTGGCAAAGTTTATAGTTATCGAGAAACTCAAATCGTAAACGATCCATATGCACATCCTAAATTTAATCCCGAAGTCGATAAAAAGACAAATTATAAAACAGAGTCTATTTTAGCAACACCGTTATTTAATCAAAAAAATAAAATGATTGGTGTTTTTCAGGCAATTAATAAATTAAATAACACAAAAAAATTTACAGCTGAAGATTCGCAATTATTTACGATTGCAGTTTCATATATAAGCAATATTCTCGATGTTGATCATCTTGCAGAAGAAAATAAATATTTTATTCAGGAACAGACAAAAGCAGCTCAAAAACAGCAAGGCATGTTAGTTAATGAACTAAAACGAGATCCAAATGTTGATGTTACGATTTATTTTAAACCTTATGACTTTTTATCAGGTGATAGCTATTCGCTTCATAAAACAGCTGATGGTGGCTATTTATTTTATGTTCTTGATGCAATGGGTCATGGCATCGTTCCGTCTTTAACTTCGTTTGCCGTTTTATCTTTTGTAAAAAAAGCCCTTGATGAACGACTTAATTTTCAAGATCTGGCTTCCGCTTTTGGTAAAAGTCTCGAATATATTCTTTCTGATCTTGAACAATTATCAGCTTCGTTTTTTTATCTTGATAGAAATTTTAAATATGTTGAATATTTTACAGCTGGAATGTATCCTGCAATTGTCAAAGATGGTGATTCATTTATCGAATTAAAAGCAAATAATATTCCATTTATGAATTTCTTTTTTTCTATCAAAGTCAGTCGAGCTGAAATTAAAGATTTCAAAGCAATTCTAGTTTATACAGATGGTATAACCGAAGATAGTTATTATTTTGTTCCAAAAGATAATATGCATACGATGATGGATAAAAATGTTCTTTATAACTATTTTGAAATGATAAAAGATAAAAAAATGGAAGACGATTTAACGGCTGTTTTAATCGAAAGAAAAAATATAAATTAATTTTTTTGATAAATATAAATAAAAGTGAAATATAAATTTTATATAACTTTGTTTATCTCTTTTATGTTACAAATCGGATGTGAAATTCCGCATACAAGCGACATAGAAGAGATAACATTTTGCAATAACTACGATTCATATCATGAACGATTAATAATATGTCCAGATACAAATTTGACAACAATTACTTTAGATTCTCTTTCAGAAAAACATTCTTATCAAATTTGGTTTTTAAATGCTCTGGCACACACAATGACTGAAAATAATAATACTTCAATTTTAGAAATTAGTGATTTTTTTATTACAGATGGCGGTCTTTCATATTTTATTTTTACAACTCTTAATAAAGGTCAAACATTTTTAAAATTGGATAGTGGCGATATTAATATTTCGTTATATATATATTAATTAATATTGTCTATAAATAACATGTTCAAATGTATGCAATAAATGAACTTTATTGCCTTCGATTTTTTCTTGTGCAACTCGTCTATTTGTTGAACTCACTGGTAAAACTCCAAATTCTTTACAAAAATTTACAAGTAAATAACTTGAAACAAAATCACCTTGAATCAGAGCTATATCACCAGATGAGCCATATTTTTTTATCCATTTTATAAAAGGAACTAATAAATCTTCTAATTTATCTTTAGAAATTTCAGCTGGTATTTGGTTCCATATTTCTTTTAGATCTTGTGGCATATTTACAAATTCTTCGACATTAAAATTTTGCATTGCATCTATTTTTTGACTATCTGTCAAACTATGATTAAAAATCAAAAACATTTTTTTACTCAATATAAATAACCTTTTATTTTTATAAATTATTTACCTCATCACTATGATTGATAAACGATAAAATTATAAACATATAACTTGACAAATTTTATATATAAATTATCTAATTTTGATATAAAAATAAAAAATAGATCAATATTTAAAGATTTAGATATTGCTATGTGATAAAATGGTTTTATCGAATTATTAAATAATTTGAATAAATAAAAATTAGGAGGGGGATTAAAAGCCCAAAACAAAAGATTGAAAAACTTTAGCACACTTGAAAAAAGACTTAACTACAAATTTAAAAATAAGCGGTTTTTAATAGAAGCATTAACTCACAGGAGTTTTAATAAACCGTATAATAATGAACGGTTTGAATTTGTAGGCGATTCAATTTTAAGCTTTACAATGGCTACTTATTTATATAATAAATTTCCCCATTTGAATGAGGGTTCTTTGTCAAAACTTCGTTCTTCACTTGTTAGTCAAAGTGGACTTTTTGTTATTGCTGAATATTTTTCTTTAGGTGAATATTTATTAATGTCTGATGCTGAAGAAAAAAACTTAGGTCGAGAAAAAAAATCGCTTTTAGCAAATTGTGTAGAATCAATAATTGCGGCAATGTACTTTGATTCAAATGCGGATATTCGAGTAGTTCGAAAATTTATTATTAATACATATGAAACTATATTTCCAAATATTTCGTTAGAAACATTGTTTAGAGATTATAAAACGATTTTACAGGAACTAACACAATCGCTTTATAACGTATTGCCTGAATATCGAGTAATAGCAACTTCTGGACCAGATCACGAAAAACTATTTACAATAGGTTTATATATTAACGATAAATTATATGTAACTTCAACAGGAAAATCGAAAAAAAGTGCAGAACAAAATGCAGCGGAATTAGCGATTCAAATGTTCGAAGAAGACGAAAACGAAAAATAATATTTAAATATTATTTCCAAGTAAAATATAAATTAATTATTAATTTTACTTGGGTTGATTAAGGCACAAACAAACATGATAGAAAAAACATATACAAATATAAATTTGTTCAATATTCAAGAGATATTAACTAGAGAAGAATATATTGAATATATAAAATACACAACTGAAAAAAATATAATTTTTTTGAATGAACATGCAAAAACTCAAGACAAAACTAATGATGAAATAAAATTACAAGAAGCAATAGAGCGACTAGAAAAAACTGTTGTATCTGAAAAAAATTTAAAAAAATATATAAATTATCTGTTTAGCAATAAAAGTTATAAGATAAATTATTTAAAAGAATTAAATCTTAGACAATTGGAAGCTGTTTCAACGATTTCAGGAAAATCTCTTGTTATTGCAGGAGCAGGAACTGGAAAAACAAAAACATTAACATACAGAACAAGTTTTTTAATGGAAAATGGCATAAACTCTGAAAATATTCTTCTTTTGACTTTTACTAAAAAAGCATCCATGGAAATTAAAAATCGTATTATTAATTTATTTGGCAATAAAGAAAAAGTATTAATTTCAACTGGAACATTTCATTCTTTTTGTGCTTCTTTATTACGAAAATATTCAAAGTTACTAAATATTTATCAAAACTTTATTATTTTAGATCAAGGCGATTCTATCGATTTAATAGACCAAATTAAAAAAGATTTAAAAAAAGAATTGCCAGAAAAACTACCTAAAAATCAGATTATTCAAGCAATGTTATCTCAAGCGGTTAATTTTAGAAAAACAATTGATGAAATTATATTAAAAGAAAAATGTTGTTTAACAGAGCTAGAAGTTCAAAATACTGTTAAATTGATAATAAATAAATATCACGAAGAAAAACACAAGAGAAATCTTTTTGATTATGATGACCTCATCGATGTAATTATTTATTATCTAAAAACAAATTCAACTTTTAAAGAAATTATTCAAAATAGATATAAATATATAATGATTGATGAATATCAAGATACGAATCTACCACAAAAAGAATTACTTGATTTATTGGCAGAACGAGAAGATTGTTCGCTTATGGTTGTTGGTGATGATCATCAAAGCATTTATGGTTTTAGAGGTGCAAATTATAAAAATATTTTATTATTTAGTGAAACATTTCCAGATGCAAAATTAATTAAACTTGTTGATAATTATCGAAGTTCAGAAAATATTCTGAAATTAGTTAATCATATATCTAGTTTTATAAAATTAGGTTACAAAAAAGAATTAATTGCAGTAAATAATTATAAAGGAAAAATACCTGAAATTCTTACAACTCAAACACAATATGAGGAAGCTTCAGTAATATTAAATAATATGAATGTATTAATAAAACAAGAAAAATTTAAATATGAAAATTTTGCTGTTTTAACAAGAGCATCTCATGATTCTGTATCACTTCAAGCAATATTTTTATCGAATAAAATTCCATTTGTAGTTGTTGGCGGATTAAAATTTACAGAAAAACGACATATAAAAGATATGTTAGCTTTTATGAAATTTATTTATAATAGTTCAGATATCGTGTCGTTAGGACGAATATTATTGTTAATTAACAAAGTTGGTTTAATAACAGCAAAAAAAATCACCGCTAGATATTTGGAATTAAATAATAATATTGATATATTGGAAGAATTTGTAAAAAAATATCCAGATATTGCACCGTTATATAAAATGTTAATTGATGCTTACAACAAAAAGACTGTTAAAGAATTAGTATATACGATATTCGATTATTATCAAAATATTCTAAACGAAGAACAAGATGATAATTGGGTTAAACGACAAGAAGATTTAAAAATATTTGTTGAAATAGCTAGTTCTTATAATAGTCTTGCAGAATTTCTTGATGATTTCATGTTGGATTCTATAAATAACATGAAAAATAAAGATAAAAAAGACCAAGTTGTTACGATTTCAACGATTCACGGCTCAAAAGGTCTTGAATGGGATGTCGTTTTTATTATGTCAGTCAGACATGGAAAAATTCCGCATGTTCTTGCCACAACAATTGAAGAACTTGAAGAAGAACGAAGATTGTTTTATGTTGCTTTAAGTCGAGCGAAAAAATATTTATTTCTTACTTCGCCTGAACTTTCTTTGTCTCAATTTATAGATCGAGAATCGATAGATAATTTATATCAATAAAATTTTTTTAATTAATGGAAATTTATGAATAATATTTTAATAGAAAAACCTCTTTTATCCGAAGTTCCTAAAATTCAACAATTGTTAAAAAGCGAAATTGCTAATGGAGTTTTGCTTTATCGAAGTGACGATGAGGTCGCAATGAATATTAGATCTTATTTTGTCGCTAAAGATGGAAATAAAATTATTGGTTGTGTAGCTCTTCATATTTATTCGATGGAACTTGCCGAATTTAGAAGCATGATGGTTGATCAAGCATACAGAAAACATGGAATAGGTTCTATGTTAATAAAACATGGCTTAGAAGATGCCAAAAAGCTAGGTTTGAAAAAAATATTAGTATTAACTTATAAAAGTCGTTTTTTTGCTAAATTTGGTTTTCAAGAAATTCCGAAAGTTGAAATTCCAGATAATAAAATTTGGGCTGATTGTATAAAATGTTCGCAATTTCCTGTTTGCGAAGAAGTAGCTTTAATAAAAGATCTAAAATAATTTATATAAATATCACGATTATTTATATATTATATAAACGATAAAAACTCAAGCTATTTTTAAGTAAAATAACATCAAAATTTTCAGGAGTTAAAATATGAAATCTTCTCGACTCTTTAAAGGTAGTATGATTACTGCTCTTGCTCTCGGTTTAACCGTTTCTTTTGCTGAAGCAAAACAGCTTGGTGCTGAACTTTGGGGTTCAGCTGGTAACGGTGAACAGCAATTTCTTAATATTACAAAACAGTTACCTGACATTGGTTTTGTTATATCTGGCGAAAATGCAAAAATTAACGAACATTATAAACACAAATATGGTTCTACTAAATTAGATAATCTTGGTTTTTATTCTATTTCTAATGATGCAAAAATGAAAACTCTTTTAGAAAAATATCCTGAATTTGGCGGTTTTACTCCATTTAATATGCATATTTTTAAAAAAACTGGAGTTGATACAACTTGGGTTGGTCATTTAAGACCAGAAGTTATGGCTTCAATCGTTGGAGTAACTGATCCAGTTGCAATCGCTGACTTTAAAGAAATATTTAAATCACTTGATTCACTTGTTCTTAACGAAATGAATAGTTCAAAAGTAAATAATTTATATTTTGATTCACTTCCTGCTAAACCAATGATGAAATTTTCTGTGAAAATTGAACTCGGTGAAAATGGTGATTTAGATAGTTGGATTGAAGATTTTCAAGAAAAATTTGAAGCCGTCTTCGAAGAAGGTGGTTACCTCATCGCTGGTTTTAAAGATGTAAAAGAAGGTTATAGCGACCAAGAATTCAAATATCCTGCATATTGGGTTTATAGTTTATGTCATTTCCCTTTCTCAAATGCCGTGTTTAACGATATTCCAGAAGCTGGAATTTTTGCTCCATGTTCGTTATATATGTATGTTAATGAATCGAAAGATACTCTTTATATCGGAATGCCTAAATTAGCTAACTGGACAGCAATTGCAAATATAAAAGATACAGAAAAAAATGAATATATTCAAAAACTTGATACTGAAATTGAGAAATTATTCGTAGAGGAACTCGGAGCTGTTGCTAAATGAAAATAGCAAAAATTTTTGCAGGATTAATATCTTCGTCAATTCTTTGGGCAGGTGATATTAGTGCCTATTTTATTGGCGAATATCGAAACGAAGCTAATTTAACACAAACTTTATCAGATAATGGCTATATTATTTTAGGCAGTTATGCACTTGATGACAAAGATGAGCAAAAAACTATTTTATTTACATCTAAAAATATGATTGATTTATCTCAAGAAAATGGCAAAGGCTTTTTTGCAATTGGACGAGCTTATTCTAACAGTGAAAAAAATGAAACACGAATAACTAATCCTCTTTATTTTGGCAAAGCTTTTTTAGGCGATAAACTCGATGATAAATTGCAAATTCTTGTTACTCAAATTCAAAATACATTTCCAAATTTAAAAAATAGCAGTGATTCATTAAAAAGTGATGATTTGTCAAGTTATAAATTTTCTTTTGGAATGCCTAAATATAATGATCAAGTTGTTGTTGCAAAAGGTGAAGCTCTTTCTGAAAAAATAAATAAACCTATTTTTTCTTTTAAATTAAATGATCATTCAACTATTTTTGGTATTGAACTCGATAAACGAACTAAAAAATTTGTTAAAAAAATAGGAACTGAAAATGGTCTTGTTTTACCGTATTTAATTTTAATCGAAAATAGTGAAGCTAAAATATTAGATCCTAAATATTATATAGCTGTTAGTTATCCTAAACTTACTATGAGTGAATTCATGAAAATTGCTTCTATTCCTGATGCCGTTGAAAAAGAAATTGCTGGAGAATTTAAGTAATTTTTTTTAGTCATTTATTTTTTATCGATGAGGTTTATTAAATTATTTTTTACCTCATCGAACTTCGTTTTCTCATTCTCATAAATAACTATTTTTTTTCATATCGGAGATCTATTGAATAACAAAGAAATATTTTTATGTTCTATTAGTAATATTGAAAGTGGTGGTTGCAGTGAAGATTGCAAATTTTGCACACAAAGTAATAGATATAAAACTGATATCGAAAAATATAAAAATAAAGATATCAAATTAATAGTTTCTGAAGCAAAAATATTAAATGCAAAAGGTGCTTTGGGCTTTTGTTTAGTTACCGCTGGAAAAGGTCTAAATGACAGAAAATTAAAATATGTTTCTCAAGTTGCTGAACAATTAAAAAAAGAATTACCAGATTTAAATTTAATCGCTTGTAACGGCACCGCAACAGTTGAACAATTAAGAATATTAAAAAATAGTGGTATCGACAGTTATAACCATAATTTAGAAACTTCAGAAAATTTTTATTCAGAAATTTGCACAACTCATTCATGGACTGAAAGATATGAAACTTGTCAAAATGTCAAAACAGCAGGTTTAAATTTATGCACAGGTGGAATTATCGGTCTTGGTGAAACTGAACAAGATCGTGAAAGTTTTTTTAACGAACTTTTAAGTTTGAATCCAAATTCAATACCTATTAATTTTTATCATCCAAATAATGCTCTTCCTATTGCACCAACAACTCTCAAAATTGATGATGGTTTAGCAATTATAAAAAAAATAAGAGAAAAGTTTAATGGTAGAATAATGATCGCTGGTGGAAGAGAAAGTTTTTTTGGCAACAACGACTGGAAAATATTTGAATCTGGAGCGAATTCAATAGTTATTGGAAACTATTTAACAACCAAAGGAATAGGAGCTGATCGAGATATAGAAATGTTAAATCGATTAGACTTAAAAATAGCAACAAAATGCAAATAAAACTTTTATTTTTATTTTATTAGGTGTAAAAAAATTGATTAAATATTTAATAACAGATCCTAAATATTACACTAATAATATTGACACTTTTAAAAAAATATTAAGAAATGCTTCTAATTATGATTTTATTTTGTATCGAGATAAGACAAATCCAAATTATAAAATTTTTGCTAAAATATTTTCGGATATTCTAATTGAAAAAGGTGTAACAAACTTTTTTATCCATAGAGATCCACTTTTAGCAAAATCTCTCAATGCCTTTGGTGTTCATTTATCGTCAGAACAAAAAGATGATATTAAACGATCCAAAGATCTAGATTTATTTACTATTATTAGTTGTCATTCAATTGATGAAATAGAACAAAGTCAAGAACTGGGAGTTGATGCCGTAACAATTAGTCCTATTTTTATCAGTGAAAAAGGTGGCGAACCTATAGGTATTATAAAACTTCAAGACATTGTTAATAAATTCAAAGAATTGAAGATCTTTGCTCTCGGTGGCATAAAATCTCAAATAGAGATTAATGAACTTAAACGGATAAATAGTCTTTTTGGCTTTGCTTCAATTAGGTTTTTCGTATAAAACCAACAAGTTTTTAGGAGGGTTAGATGTTAAGCATCAAACAAAAATTATATATTGTATTCATCTTTACGATACTTTGGGGCTTTATGAATGCTGTCAAAGAGCTTTCGCATATTAAAGATCAAAGCGATTATCTCAATAATCTTCATCATATTACAGAGATTTCTATTGATATAAGTCTTGCTGTTGATGAACTTCAACGAGAACGAGGTATTAGTGCAGGTTATCTTAGTTCAAAAGGTTCTAAATTTTTAGATCAACTTTCACAAAAACGAAAAGAAACTGATCATAAAATTTCAAAATTAGAACGAGTTTTTAATAATCTTGATCTTAATTTATATCCATCTGAACTTTCGGACAAAGTTGAAATATACCGAAGAGGTATTAAAAATTTTCAAAATGTTAGAAATAAAATTGAACAATTAGCTGTATCAACAAATGATGCAATCGGATATTTTACATCAATTAATGATGCTCTTTTAAATATTATTTCTATTTCTGCAAAAATTAGTGAAAACGGTGTTATCGCTAAAACACTTTCTGCTTATTATAATTTCTTACAAATCAAAGAAAAAGCTGGACTTGAACGAGCTGTTATGACCTCTGTTTTTCAACAAGATAAATTTACAGATTCTCAATTTCAAAAATTTGTGGGTCTACTTTCAACTCAAGATAGCTATTTAAGTTCTTTTCTTGCAATCGCTGATCAAGATTCAATCGATTTTTATAATTTTTCAGTTGATAGCAATCCAATAGTTTTAGAAGTTCAAAAAATGCGAGATATGGCTATTTCTAAAGTCAAAGAAGGTGATTTTAATATTGATCCACAAGTTTGGTATACAGCAATTAGTTCAAAGATTGATTTGTTAAAAGATATCGACGGCTATTTATATCAAATGAGTTTGTATAAAGTTGAAGAACTTAAAATTAAAACTATTGATGGCTCTATTCCTAGTCTTTTAGTTGATATTTCTCTTTCGTTAATCGTATCTTTAATGATCTTTTTACTATCTAAAAATATTGTTTTTTCACTTAATATTGGTAGCAAACAAATCGAAACTATTACTCGATCAAAAGATCTTTCGACTGATGTTGAAGCTTATAATCGTGATGAGGTCGGTGAAATTATCGAATCATTTAATCGAATGGTTAAAGGTTTTAAAGTTAGTGTTACAAAAGCTATCGTTGTTGCAAATCAAGCTTATGAAGCAAGTATGATACTAAAAGATAATTCAAAAAAATTATCGATTAATATTAATTCAGAAAGAGCAAATATCGAAGTTGTTAGTGAATTAACTAAAGATATTGGTGTTGGTTTGGATTTAATCGAAGAAATGGCTGTTACAGTTACTGAAGATTTAAATGTTGCTCAATTAACTTTAGATAGTTTTGCAAGAAAATTAAATACTGTTGTTGAATTAATTGAAAACGGTGGAACTACTCAATCTGAACTTCGATCAAAAGTTGATTCTTTAACAGAACAAGCAACAGAAATTAAAAATGTTTTAACAATTATTGGTGATATTGCTGATCAAACAAATCTTCTTGCACTTAATGCTGCTATTGAAGCTTCTCGAGCTGGTGAACACGGTAAAGGTTTTGCCGTTGTTGCTGATGAAATTAGAAAATTAGCTGAAAGAACTCAAAAATCTCTTGCTGAAATTTCTTCAACAACAAATGTTATTACTCAAAGTATTACTGATATTTCTGGTGAAACTGATAGAACAGCTGATGAAAATAAACGAATTTCTGAAAATGCTTCTATGTTGATTGGTGAAACAAAAGATACTGGTGTAAGATTAAAAGGTTCTTTAAAAACATCTAGACAACTTGTTTCAAAAAATACTTATGTTGCAACAAAAATTAGAGAATTAATTGATACGATGAATGAAGTTATGACTCTTTCACAACTTAATAAAGAAGTTGCTCAAAATACCAATGAAACATCTAACCAACTTGCAAAAAGTTCCGAAACTCTTTCAGCAGAACTTAATAAGTTCAAAATTTAATTTTTTATAGATGAGGTAAATGGGATTGACGAGTATAGTCGATGAATTAAAAAAATATACTCACAATCTATCTATTCTTTTTGTAGATGATGCATCTGATATTCGTCAGATGTATCATTTCTTTTTTGATGATTTATTTAAAAATGTTTATGAAGCTGAAGACGGTGTAGAAGCATTAAATATTATAAAAGACAAAACAAAAAGTATAGATCTTATTCTTACAGACCAATCTATGCCTGTAATGAATGGGATTGAAATGATTCGTGAAGTTCGCAAACATAACCAAATTATTCCTATTATTCTTGTTACTGCAACAAAAGAACATGGCGATTTAATAGATGCCATTAATTTAAATGTAACAAATTTTGTTGAAAAACCAATTAGTTATACATCGATTATGACAGCAATTGAAGGTGCAATTCAACGAGTAATAGTTAATCAACTTGTTCAAAAAAATCAAGAACAAGAACTTGAAATTTTAAAATATAAAAATGCTTATTCTAATTATCAAGAAGCATCAGCTTTTAAAAAACAATTAAATATTATAAAAAATGATTTATATAAACAAAGAATAGATATAAACGACGATACTCATATTTTAATTGATCATTTTTATAAACCAAAAGATATTTTATCTGGTGATACATATTCGATTCATAGGTTTAGAAATAGTAATAAACTGTTCTTTTTTATTATCGATGCAATGGGCAAAGGAATATCAGCTTCAGTTTCAACTTTTGCATCAACATCTTTTATTAATTATTATTTTGATAAACATCAGAACAAATTTGATTTAAGAAAAATGTTAGAAACATATCTTGATTTTATTAGATTTGAAATATTAGAAGATGAAATTATTTCTGCAATTTTTGGAGTTTTTGATGTAGAACATGATTCTATGGAACTTGTTAATTTTTCAATGCCTCCAGTTATAGGTTTAACATTATCAGGTGAAGTAAAAAAATTAACAACAACAAATTTACCGATTACGGCATATAGTGAAGGTTTTAGAATTAATAAAATAGATACTTCGAATCTTTCAAAAGTAATGTTATATAGCGATGGATTAACCGAAAATACAACTATCGATAACACTCAATATTTAGATTATGTTGAACAAGATTTCAAACAAGCTTCAAGCAAAAATGAATTCATGAAACTATTTGCAAATAAAGTAAAAGAACAAGAAGATGATACGACATTAATTTATATTGAAAAATTTAAATTATGTAATTTTAATTTAAGATCATATATTTATAAAAGCACAATGTCGCAAGTCGATAAAGCTCTTGAAGATTTTAGTCTTATTCTTGATGATTTTGAATTATCGATTGTTGAAAAAATGAGATTAGAATCAGGTTTTACAGAACTAATCATGAATGCTTATGAACATGGTAATTTACATATTGGATCTAATCAAAAGCAAAAATTAATGGAAAATGGAAATTACACAAGTTTCTTAATTTCAGCCGAGGCAATCTACGGAGACAAAAATATCATGGTAAAATACTACTTGATCAATGGAATGCTAGTATTAAATATTAGTGATGAAGGCGAAGGCTTCGATACGAATATCCTCAAAGCCCTTTTAATTCGCGATATAACTATGTTTCATGGTAGAGGTATTGCAATGAGTGATAATGATTTCGACTTCATCATGTATAACGATATTGGCAATAGTGTTCTTTTCGGTAAAAAGATAATTTAATATTTACATAACTTGTATTTAGAAAGGCAAATTCAATGAAAATCACAAGAGAAAATGGTCTAATAGTAATCGAAGGCAATATTAAAAGTGTTTCAGATTATACAGAGATTCAAGGACATTTACAGGCTTCTATTTCAAATGGAAATAGTTCAATAATTATTAAAATTCTTGATTCTATCTCAATTACATCTTCTGTAATTGGTATTTTCTTAAAAGTTATTAAAAAAGATGGTGTTGCTTTAACTGTTCAAGTTGGAAATAAACATTTATATGATCTTTTAAATGAACTTAATTTACTTGCTGTATTTAATGTAAGACAAATTTAAACCTAAATGGCTGACGACCAAGAAAAAACGGAAGAAGCCACTCCCAAAAAAATAGAAGATGCAAAAAAAAATGGCAATGTTCCAAAAAGTCAAGATGTTTCTGGACTATTCGCCCTCTTTGTTGCATCACTCTCACTTGTTGCACTTTTTTCTTTATTCACCGACGAATTCTTCAAACTTTTTATAGATAGTTTTCATATAACTCACGACCAATTAACTCGACAAAATATTTTATATATTTCTATTTTAACTTTCAAAACATTTATTTTTACAGCTCTTTTATTTGCTGTTCCAGTTGCAATTGCAGGAATCATTGGAACTATTGCCCAATTTGGTTTTATTTTTACAACAAAACCACTTGAACCAAATTTATCAAAATTAGACCCAATTAAAGGTTTAGGCAATTTATTTTCATTAAAAAAAGCAATTGAAGGCATAAAAATAACTTTAAAATCAATGGTTGTTTTAGGAGTAGGTTTTTGGCTTTTTTGGCAATTTATAACAGAATTACCAACAATAATTTTATTTCCGTTAAATCAACAAGTTGATTGGTTAGTTGAAAAAAGCTTAATAATTATTTTTACGATGTTATTAGTTACTGGAGTATTTGCAATTATCGATTTATTTATTGTCAGAAAACAATATTTTGATCAATTAAAAATGAGCAAACAAGAAATCAAAGATGAATATAAAAATATGGAAGGTGATCCGTTAATTAAACACAAGATTAGACAAATTCAAATGCAAATGTCTCGTAAAAGAATGATTTCAGCTATTCCAACTGCTGATGTTATTGTTACGAATCCAACTCACTATTCTGTAGCTCTTAGATATGATAAAGAAAAAGATAATGTTCCTAGAGTTGTTGCAAAAGGTGTTGATCACATGGCATTTCAAATTAGAAAAATAGCTTCTCAATATAATATTCGTATTGTTGAGAATCCGCCTCTTGCTCGTTCATTATATAAAGCAGTTGAAGTTGATCAATTTATTCCTGATGAATTTTTTCAAACTGTTGCTGAACTTCTTGCATATGTTTATAAATTAAATAAAAAGACAAAAAACTAAAAATCTTAAAGCCTCTATTTTATATATTTTCATACATGTTTTTTAGAGGCAAAATATTTATTTTACAGTTGGAATTTTCTCAATTCACTGTTTTGAATAGCTAATTTTTTACTTAATTCATTTGTGAAATCAACAATATTTTCTATGGTTAAATTATTACTTGACGATAATTTTGAAATACTTTCTGAATTTATAATAACATGTTTATTTTTATCACTCATATCTTGTATATTATTAAAAGTTTTTAATGTATCACTTGCAGTTGTCGTCATTTTGCTATTTGCTACATTTGTTTTCATATTTATTTCTGCTGTTATTGTTTTTATTTCAACAATATCTTTCGAATTATTTACCATTTTCCATGAAATCGTGTTAATCGCATCAAGAAATGATTTCATTTCTGAATTTATCGAAATAATTATATTATCTGTTGTTTCAGCTAATTTTTTTATTTCTTCAGAAACAACACCAAATCCTAAACCAAAAGAACCAGCTTTTGAAGCTTCAATAGCAGCATTGAGTGCAAGAAGTCCTGTTTGATCAGCGATTTCTCCAATTTTATCAAGAACATTCATAACTTTTTTAACATTGTAATTTAAATTTTTTAATTCATCTGATAATAATTGTTGTTGATTTGAGTTTATGTCAATTCGACGATTGATAATTCCCATGGTTGTTGATAAGTCTGTAAGAATTTTTGAAGTATCAGTTGTATTTTTTTGAGTTTCAGTTGATGAAAGTCGTTCAAGCTCCATAATATATTGAACTTTATCGATTTCACTGGATAGATTTTTTGTTATGTTTATTTGTTCATGAGATCTTTTTGAGACATCGCTAACAAATTTTAATAATTCATTAGAATCACTTGTAATTTCGTTGTTTAACGACCCAGTTTTTGTTAAAAATTTTCTTATTTCATTTACCATGTAATTAACATTTGTTATAATAGAACCAACTTCTCCGCCTATTAATAAATTTTTATCAATAGAATCTTGAAAATTTAAAGCTCCATATTTGCTTATATAACTTGCAACTTGATCGATAATTTTTGATATATTAAATAAATAATTAAAAAATATTGAAATTATTAATACTATTATTATTGATATCATCAAGCCAAAATTTTGTAAAGTTCCCAGTTGGGAGAAACTATTATCAACAACTTCTGTTACCTCATCTTCGTGTTCTTTAACAATTTCATCAATAGTATCTTGAAGAGTTTCAGAAAGAGGATCAAGTTGTTTCATATAAACATTTCCAAGCTTCAGTGCCTTCAGTTATATATGCATTAGCCATTAATAAACCAAGTTCATAATATTTGTCAACATTGATTTTGAATTCTGAAAGCTTAACAACCATTTCAGATTCGCGATATTCTCGATGAACTTTAATCATAAAATTAATCATTTTTATCGATTCGATATAATATTTTTCAGCTTCGTTTAAACTTTCTTTATCTTTTGTAGCTGAAGCATCTGTGAGCCATTGTTGAATTTGAATGACATCTATTTTTAGTTCAATGAATCTAAAAGTATGTGGAACAATTTCTTCTTTCAATTCAGAAACATCATTTTTAACTGAATGTGAGCTGTAATAAGTTAAAACAGTATTTAACAATAAAAGAAAAAATAAAATAACAGATGAAAAAGCGATAGCTTTTTTCATGGTTGTGTTTTTAAAAAAAGGCAAAAAAGAACCTCCCAAAAATGTAGTTTCGTAATATTACCAAATAAAATTAAATTATATTTTTAAAAAAATAATAAGTTTTTATATATTTCAAACAGCTTTTTTATACAAATAATTTTTTATTAAATTAAATCTCAAATATTGTATTTGTTTAAAATATAATATCATGCCAGTTTTAAGTATTTTTGCAAATGTGAATTAAAATTTAAGTTTTATAATAAAATAAAAAGGAATAGTTGTTGATAGTTAAGAACCTTGCCATGTATATATTATTGACTGTAATATTATATGGTCATGCTTGTAGTGATAGAAAATTTAATATAAGTTCTATTGAAAATTCTAAATTATTTGATTTTTTAAATCAAATGGTAGATTCGTGTAAATTAAATTTAATAATTGATAAAACAGTAGATAACAAGACATTAAATAATAAATTAAATAAAATTTATATAAAAAATAAAACTCTTGAAGAAATTTTGAATATAGTTTTGACGGAAAATAATATTTTTTATTCATTAAGAAATGACATATTAAAAATAGCATATGTAAAAACAGCAACTTATCATATTGATTATATTTCTTCTAATCGTCGTGGCGAATCATCAACATCGGTTACAGTTGGAAGTGATGGTTCTAATAAACTTCAATCTTCAACTAATTCAGCGACTAGTATGACAAGTGCTGGAACAACTATTGAAACATCGACAACTTTTAATGATTTTTGGGATAAATTAAGTAATGAATTAGATAGTATTGTTTATCGATACGATGATGATTACCGTCCAAAAAATCCAATTATTAATCAAAAAGCTGGTTTAGTTACATTATCTGGAACTCTTGAACAACTTGCTAGAGTTGAAAAATATTTATTAAATATGGAAGAAAAACTACGAAAACAAGTTTTGATTGATGTTAATATTCTTAGTGTTAGTCTTAATAAAAATAATTTAACTGGAATTAATTGGAATAATTTTTATGAACAAGTTCTTGCTTCTGAAGGCAAAACAGGAATACCTAATTTACCTGATAATTTATCAAGTGTCATAACTTCTGTTTCGATTGAAAATATTTTACAATTTTTAAAATATCAGGGACATGTAACTTCGATTTCGAATCCAAAAATTGTAGCTTTAAATAATCAACCAGCAATGATTTCAGTTGGAAATGAATATTTTTATACGATAGAACAAACTAAAACAACAGAAGGTTCATCGGGTGCGATTGCGACATATAACACTTCAAAAATTGAAAGTGTTTTTGCTGGAGTTTTATTAGATATAACCGCTGAAATTTCACAAAATGATCGAATTATTCTTAATATTAATCCATCGATTAGTCAAACCGTTCAAACGATAACAGCCGAAAGTCGAAGAAGTGTTCCACCTGATTTAACAAAAAAACAGTTGTCATCAGTTGTTACAGCTGAAAATGGCAAAAAAATTATTCTTGGTGGTTTAATAACAAAATCTCAAAGTGTTGATCAAACAGTTGTGCCATTATTAGGACATATTCCTGTTATAGGCAGTTTTTTTAGATCTGAAAGACGAATCTCTAAAAATGAAGAATTGATTATAATAATTACACCATATATAATTGAACCAGGTAAATTTAAACTTGACAAACAATATAGCTACATCAAAGAGGAAGGATTATAAATTTGGGATTTTCAACAGTAGTTTTTGGACCAATTAATTCGAGAAGATTTGGAATATCTTTAGGGGTCGATCTTTCACCAAATATTAAACAATGTAATTTCGATTGCCTATATTGCGAATTAGGCATGGAACAAAACAAAGTATCAAAACAAATTACAAAAGTATCAAAAGAACAAATTATTTCTGATATCTTAGAAGCTTTAAATAAATTTAGAGATATCGATGTGATAACTTTTACAGCAAACGGCGAACCGACTTTATATGAAGATTTAAATGACTTAATGACTATTTTTCAACCAATAGCAAAAGAACGAAATTTAATAACATTAATTTTATCAAACGGTTCAACTATTTGGATGCCAAATGTTCAAAATGCTCTTTTAAAATTCGATAAAGTTAAATTATCTCTTGATTGTGCAACAAATCGCTGTTTTCAGCAAATTGATCGTCCAATTCGAGGTATTAGAATTGATCATATTCGAGATGGAATTGCTCAATTTAGTAACGATTTTACTGGAGAATTGTATATAGAAATCTTATTTTTAGATGGCATAAATACACATGAAAATGAAATTGAAGCTTTAAATAAAAGCTTATTATCTTTCTCGAATATTTATCGAATTGATATTGGAACTGTTGAAAGACCTCCAGCTTATCCAGTTAGACCTATAACTTATGAAGAATTATATAAAATCGCTGGAATGTTTCATAGTTCGTTGCCTATTTATATCGCAAAGAAAAAAGATAACGATAATAGTGAAAAAACTAATTTATCAAAAACTGAACTTTTACATACTTTATCTTTGAGACCTTTGACAAGATATGATATAGCTTCATTATTTGATTATTGGACTGGCGAAAATTTTAACACTTTAATTGTTGAAGGACTTCTCGAAGTTCGTAAAGTTGGTAATATTGAATTTTATCGACCTCATCAACATAATTTACTAAAAAAATAAAAAATTAAGATTATTCATGAAAAAAATAGAATTAAAAAAAAGATATTCGTTATTAGTTGCAATGTTTTTAACATCGAGTTTATATAGCGATCATTATATGGCTCAAGTTATTCCATATCAAATTCATTCAGTTGAAGCAGAAATTGGCGGAGTTGTTCAATCAATAGCTTTATCAAAAGAGTTTTCGTATATCGATAAACCTATAATGATCATTAAACTTGATACGACAAACGAAGAAATCGAGATTTCATATCTTAGAGAAAAGAAAAATATTTTAACTGAAGCATTGCAATTAAAAAATGAAAATCTTCAAAGTAAAAGCAGTATCAAACAAATCAGTAAATACGAGTTAAATCAAGAATCTATTTTAACTCTTGACACAAAGAATGCTCTTACCTCAACTTTAATGGAACTAAAAGTTAGAGAAAACAATGTCGAAAAGAAAAAATTTTATTTATCTGGTGGATATTTAGGCAAAATTTTTGTTAATGAATTCGAATATGTTTCACCTGGTAAAAAATTATTTGAATATTTTGATTTTAGTAAAAGTCGAATCGATTTATTTGTCGTTCCTGAAGATATCGAAAATATAAATAATAAAAGAATTTTTATCGATGGTGTTCAAACGGCTGAATGGCGAGTTGAAAAAGTGTCAAAAGTAAAAGATAATGAACGAGTTTCAACTTATCCTGTTCGATTAGTAAGAGAAAATAAAAATCAAAAACAGGCTCAATTTGGCAAAATTGTCAAAGTGGAGTTTCAAAAATGAAAAAATTACTCGTCATCAACTTAATTCCAATTTGTTTATTTGGAAATAGCGATGAGGTAATTTTAAAAGAAAGCAAATTAGATCTTTTAGAAAAAAGCAGAAAACAGGTTGAAAAATCAAGTGAAGCTATAAAAAATTTATGGCTTGGCGGTGTAAATCTTGAAAGTTCGTATAATTTTTCTGAATCAAAAAATAAAAGCGATGATTATTTAAATTTTTCAGCAACTGTTTCACAAGATGTTTTTCGAAGCGGAGGAATTGAATATCAAATCGAAAAAGGCAAAATAGTTAAAAACTTGAACATGTCAATAATTGATAAAAATGAACAAGATTTGATTTTTTTACTTTATTCACTTGTGTTAAATATAAAAAAATTAGATGTTGATTTGCAAAAACAGAAATTATTAATAGCTAATCAACAATTAATAATTAGCAATCAACAAGATAGTTATTTAAAAGGTGTCATAAATTTAGATCAGCTTGATCAATCGATTATCGAATTAAATAATATAAAAAATATCGAAGAAAATATTATTAGTAGTCGAATTGATTTGATTGCAAGTTTAAAAGATATAACTGATATTTCTTATAATAAAATAAAAATTCCAGTTTTGAATTTGCCATCGATTGATAACTTTTTAACAAATAATATCGATTTGGATATAAATCAAAAAGAAGTTTATAGTTTAGATATTGAAAAAAAATTAGCCTATGCTCAATATTTGCCTCGAATTGCTGTTTATGGTGGTTATCAATGGGAAAATAGCAATTTATTTCAAGATGAACATAGTTCTTATAAATATGGTGTAAAACTAACAGTTCCAATTGGTTTTAATTTTTATGATGCAATTGAGGCCGCACAAGCAACATATTTAAAAGCTGAATCGAATTATTTAGATCAAAAAGAAAATCAAAAAAGCATTTATGACAAAGCTATTTTAAAACTCGAAAGTATAAATCGTAAATTAAAAAATAATCGAGAAGCAATTAAACGATATGAACAGGTTTTAGATACGACTGAAGAATATTATCGAAGTAATTTAAAAACAGCCAATGATGTTACAGTTTTGAAAAATCGAGTTGCAATTACTAAATATGATTCTAAGATTTATGAAATCGAAAGCGAACTTGTAAAATTATCTGTCATTAAATTATTAAATAATAAAAATATAACGAGGTTAAAATAAACATGGGTGGCAAAAAATGTGTGTGTATTTGTCCAAAATGCTTACCAGGTTGGTTAGCAGCCTTCGGAGACTTAATGAGTCTTTTACTCACTTTCTTTGTTCTTTTATTATCGATGTCAACTATGGATCGAAATAAAATCGCTGAAGCTATCGGTTCGTTAAATGGAGCAATGTCTGTTCTTGAAGGTGGAATAAAAACCGAAGCAAGTCCTGATCGAATGCAAAAAGCAACACCATTAGAACAAAACGAAGAAACAGCTGATGCAGTAAATCGAATAGCTTCAGCAGTTGTTGAAGCAAACGAATTTATAGATTCAGGCGGTGGTCCAGCTATAACTTTACAAGATGCCGAAGAAGGCTTTATGGTCAATTTACCAGCAAGTTTATTATTCGAAGATGGCAGTGATAAATTAATTGGTGGTGATTCAACACTGTTTTTAAAACGAGTTGCCCAAATTATTACACAGTTGCCTCAAGATATCGAAATTAGTGTTCGCGGATACACAGATGATAATCCTTTAAAAATGAAAGGCAAATTCGAAGATAATTGGCAATTATCAGCAGCACGAGCTATTACAGTTGTTAAAGAACTTGTTAAAAATGGTGTTTCTCCTCGAAAAACTCATGGAGCTGGTTTTGGCGAACATCGTCCAATTGCTTCTAATTACACCGAAGAAGGCAGAATAAAAAATCGCCGAGTTGAAATTCGATTTATTGCACGAGAAAAAGATTCAAAAGAAAAAGCTAAAAAATCAGTTCTTGATTCAGGCATTGGCAAAGATACAAATGTCGAAATTAAAGACTTTTAATAATTTATTATTTATCGTTTCAGCTTTTTTATTAATTAATATAAATTGCGGTTGTAGTTTTAAAAAAAATAAAGTTGCTGAATCTGATTTAAAATATCCAGCTTGGTTTTTATCTGCTTCGGCAGATGATCACCTAAAAAATATTTATTCAGCTGTTGGTGAAAGTGTTAGCGAAACTGATGCAATTGCTCAAGCTTTAAATTCTATTGCTTCACGAATTAGTATCGAAGTTGCTTCAACTTATAAAAGTCAAACGACATTAATTAATAATATTGGTAATCGCGAACTTTCGTTGAATATAGAACAAAATGTCAAAAAAATAGAATTTAATAATTATAAAATTATAAAATCTGAAATATTTAATAATAAAAATATTGTTCTTGTTGTTGTAAATAGATCTGAACTTGCTAATAATTTAACAAATAAATTAAATTTAAAAATCGATGAGGTAGAAAAAGAAATTAATTTTAACTCGTCAAATCGTCTTGATAAATTAAAAAAAATTATTAAAGCAAAACAAGATTTAAATTATTTAAAATCTCAAATCTCGATTATCAAAACTGTTAATAATAATTTTGATGTTAATAACTTTTATTTAAAAATTTCAGATCTAGAAAAAGAAATTAATTTATATATAAATAATATATCTTTTTATATAAATATGAATGATAATATTGCTTATAACGAATATATAAAAAAAATGTTAAATCAATCTGGATACGCTATTTTTGATCGTCAAACAAAAAATAATAGTATTTTTATAAAATTAAGCACTGAAAAAACACAATCGATAGTTTGGGGCAATTTAATTTTAAAAGTTGTTGTTTTAATAGAATTTATTGACAATGAACAAGTAATATTTAGTGAAAAAATTATTGCTGGTGGCAAATCAAGTAGCAATATAAAACAGGCTGAAGAATTTGCTCAAAGAGATTTTGAAACTAAATTAAATAAAAATTTAAATTTAAAAAATATTTTTGGTGAATAATTAATATTTAAATATCATAATCGTATATATTTTTTGCAATAAAATTTAAAATAAATCTATTTATAATAATCGTAAATATTAATATAATTAAATATTCTTGTAAAAAATTATATATGATTAAATTTATTTGATTAAATTGTTCATGTAATTTATCTTCGCCAATTCCAAATGGCAAAAATCCTAATAATAAATTTAATAATTGCTCTTTAAAAAACATATAATATAAAATTATAAATAAAATAAACTGTTTTTCTAAAAATATTATATAAATAATTAAAATATAATTTTTTAAATCAGTAAATAACAAAAATATAAATAAATTAATTAACAAACTTGACAAAAAGCCAACTATTGCTATTTTGTAATAACCTAAATACCAATAATTTAAATAACTTTTTTTAATATATTTTAAAAAGTTATTAATGTTCGTCATCGTCGATTAAATGTTCAACATCTGGACCTTCAGCTGAAATATGTCTATAAACAAGATTAATAAATAATTTAGAACAAAAAGGACTTAATTCGATCGGAACTTGATATATTTCTTTAAAAACATGAATATATTTATTATAATTTGACAGGTTTTCTTTTTCATCATTTGTTAAATTTTCAATTTTCATTACAAAAAAATCATTTATATAATTTTTAAAATAAGAAATATTAACAATTTTATTATGCAATGGTATTTCTGAAAACATAATTTGACCGCCATCAAGATTAGAAACATGAAAATGCGATAAATAATTATTATTATCTTTAAAATATTTCAAATCAAAAGAAAGAGTATTAAACATTTCTTTTAAATCAACAAGAATTTTAATAGAAACAAAATTCTCTTTTTTTAACATTTCTATTGCTTTAACATATTTATTTAAATAATTTTGTAAATTTTTATCACTCGGAGCAATATTAATTTCAACTTCACCATTTGCAACAAGATCAATTCTTCTTAAAAGTTTTAAAAATATTTGATCTGCTTCATATTCAGATATACTATTTAATTGCAAAGATTTCATATAATCAAGAGATAAATATTTTGTTTGAAGTTTTTTAGCATAACCAATAAATTTTTCAATTCTTTGGGCAACTAATTCAAAATCTTCTTCAGAATCAAAAATAGAAAGTTCTTTTTGAGACCAATCAGCAAAAATATTATGCAATCCAGAAATTACAACTTGTTCGCTAACGATTCTTTCCCGTAATTCATTTAATTCTGCATCGCTAAATTCTATTTTTTGAAAAATATTCCAAAGAGAAAGCTCAACTGCTGACAAATAAAGAGAATTGCTCACAAGTGCGACAAAGCCATCAAAATTTTCTTCACCATCAAGCCATGCAATATTTGACATAGATCTTTTGATACGAAGAGCATTGGTCTTAGACTGTAAATAAGCTTCGGTCATGAAAAATTCCTAATGAATTATTAATTTGTTTTTTACTAAAAAAGATTTTTATTTTGAATATTTTGAAGTGGCTCCGAATGCTGGATTCGAACCAGCGACCAAGTGATTAACAGTCACCTACTCTACCGCTGAGCTAATTCGGAACGGTTATTTAAAAGATATCGGAATTATAAACATTTTTTTTTTATATGTCAAGAGTTCAGTTATTTATTAATCACTCAACGAAATATTATAATTCCGAAAAACAATAATTTAATTAAATAAAAATTCTAAAATAATTATTAATAAAAAGACAATTCCTAAATAGCCATTAACTGTAAAAAAAGCTCGATCTATTTTTGAAAAATCTCTTCTAATTAAAATATGTTCGTAAAAAAGCATTAAACCTGCAAATATCGGCGATAAAATTGCAATGTAAGTTAATTCAGCTTGATAAACAAAAATTGACCAAAATATAACTGTTAAAATATGAAAAATAGCTGATATTTTTAAAGTTATTTCTCGTCCAAAACGGGCTGGAATCGAATATAAACCAAACTTTTTATCAAATTCCATGTCTTGCAACGAATATAAAAGATCAAAACCTGCAACCCAAAACATTACTCCGATTGATAAAAATAGCGACCAAATCGGTATCGTTCCAGAAACTGCAACAGCTCCAGCAATTGGTGCAAATGCCAACGAAATTCCGAGAACAATATGAGCCAAATAGCTAAACCGTTTAAAATATGAATAACTCGCCAAAATTATTAACATTGGAATCGATAAATAAAAAGCAAGTTCATTTATAAATTTTGCAACGATTATAAAAGCTAATCCGTTTAAAATCGTAAATATCGAAATTTGCATTTTCGAAAGTCGTCCATCGACACTTGGTCGATTTGCTGTTCGTATATTTTTCGAATCGTGATCGATATCGATTAATCGATTAAAAGCCATTGCAAAATTTCTAGCCGAAATCGATGCCAAAATTGCAAAAACCGTTAATTGCCAACCAAACCAACCATCAGCCGAAACAATCATTGCAATAAAAATAAACGGCAACGAAAAAATCGAATGTTGAAACATAACAAGTTCATTAAAATTTTTTAATAATTTAAGCATTTATATATTTTCCAAATTTTTATATATTTTTTGTAATTCAGCGATTGCTAATTCTTTTGCTTTTGCCTCGATGTCAATATGCAAATTATCAAATTCGATTAACCAATTTGGCAAATGATTAATATCGATAAAATCGCTGTGTGGTCGAGATTTTGCTCGAGTCGAATAGCCATCTCGAGGCGAAGAAATATGAATTCTTTGATAATTCCAATTTTTCCAAGTTTCTCGAACTTTTAAAAATAGATCTAGTTCATCAAATTTTTCACCAATTCGATGGCATCGTTCATGATGAATATCATAAACAACTCGCAAACCTGTCATTTTCGAAACATACAAAACATCTTCAACTGAATAATTTAATTCGTCATTTTCAATCGTGAATAATTTAATTTCATCTTCCGAAAATATATTTTTTAAATTTGTTATAAATCGTTCGAGACTTTCCTGTTTATTTCCGTAACTTCCGCCAATATGAAAATTAATCTCTTTTATATTTAAGGCATTTGCAAGAATAATATGATCTCGCAATTCTAATTCAGAATTTTTGACGACTTCAGGATGTGGCGAATTGATATTTACAAATTGCGACGGATGAAACGATAATCTCAAATTCTTAGAATCGATTTTTTGTAACAATTCGAGATAATTATTTAATTGTTGATTAGAAATCTTGCCATTTCGAAATAAAAGTCCAAAACTTGGCAATAAATCAGACGAGACTCGATAACTATTTATATTATTTTTCTCGCAATAATCAATCGCCTTTTGCAATTCAGAAATATTATGTCGATAGGTTTTATCGATTAAATCGGAACCTACCTCATCGAGTCGCTTCAAAGTAAAAGTTTTAAACTTAATTTGTTCTTCTTTAAAAATGCAACATAAACCGAAATTCATATTATTTTTTATTTAACCAAAATAATATTTTTTCACGAATAAGTTCATTTTGATTTATAAGTTTTTTCGGTTTAGCCGACAAAATCGCATTTTCGATATTTTCTCGATCAAAATTATTCAAAACTGGAACATTTAATTTTTCGAGAATCGCATTTTGATCACTTGAACGATCTTCTCGTTCGACAAAAATCGGAATTCCACCTGAAGCGAGAGTTTCGAGAGCCGTCTGAAACGATGAGGTAATTAAAACTTTTGACTTTTTAATTATATTTTCGTAATCTTCAGTTTCGTGAATATTTTTAAAAAACGATTTTAACTCTTTTTCATAACCTAAAAAATAATAAAAACCCATTAATAAATCGCTGTTTAATTCGCCAAGTTTATAACCATTTTTGAAAATATATTTTTCGTAATCGTCGTCGCCATAAAAAAATGTCCGTTCGATTTGCTTATCGAAATCGCCAAAAAATATATCTGAAACAGGATTTGCTGAAAGAACATTTTCGTTTGTTTGCAAATGCGGATTAATTAAATATTCGCCTCGATGTAAAAAATCATTTTGATTTATCGAAATTCGAATAAATTTGCTGAAATAATTAATCATGTCGTTTAGCTGATTTTCGTTGTGTTCGTCTGAATCGTAAATTAAAATATCTCCGTGTTCGGCAACATTTGGAATATTTCGCAAAACATCAATACCGATTGCTCCGTGAATGCCGAAATCTCTGGCACTTGAAGCAATTCGAAAATCGCTTGTTAATAATTTAATTTTTAATTCTGGAAGCGAATTAATTATCGAAACAGCTTTACGAAATCTATCAAGCCCGAATCGATGACCTGTATGAATATAATAATAGATCATAAAAATATTGCCTTTATTTTAATTTTTTTGATTATAGCTATTTCGGTAAAATAACCAACAATAGATAAAGGATATTGAAAGCAATTTTATTTTAATAAATTATCATAAATATATTTAAGGATATTAAAATCATGATCTTTATCAACCCTAATAGTTTCTAGAATATTAAATATGTAAATACCAATTACCAGATCCTTGAATTTCACCAAGCAATAAACCAAAAGATTTTACTTTTGCCTTGATATTAACATCTGTAATTCTCGCATCATTATTGTTTACAATTTGTGAAAGAATGTAGTCAAGAACTTTTTTATCCTCGATATCTTTGATTGTAAAATATAAAAGCTTTTGGTATTTGTCTAGTTTTGCATAGCTAGACCACTCCATAGTTCTAAGAGCTTGATAATATCTTTTTGCTATACCTTCACAAGGCTTATTTCCCTGAATACATTGATCAGATCTTTTGTTTCTTGAAAAATGTATTTCCTTTTTTCGTTTTGAGAACAACAATAAACCTAGTAATGAAATACCTAACCATATTATTAATTCCATTAAAATAGATCCTTTACCTTATATTTGTAATATTTTTATTCGTATTGTATAATATATATTCGTAAAGTTCAATATAATTAAAGGAAAAATAGTGATTGATTCAAAAACAAAAGCAAGACAATTTATTAAATCAGAACTTGCAAAAAGAGATTTAAGTTATGTAAAGTTAGCTGAACTGATGCAAAACAAGGGCTATAAAGAAAATCAAGACACATTAAGAACTAAGATAAATCGAGGGACTTTTTCATTTTATTTGTTACTTGAAATTTGTGATACTTTGAATTTAAAACTATCCTTAGAGGATTAAATTTAACAAAAGGATTTTCAATAATGTGTTTATTGCCTTTATTTTAATTTTTTTGATTATAGCTATTTCGGTAAACTAACCAAAAATTGAGAACAAAAACAACATGCACAACAATTTAATAGAGTTTTTAACTAATTATAAATATATTGACACAGAAGATTTATTTGCAGAAATAAAAAATACGAGAATAGAAATCTTTCGAATAGATAACAAAAAATATACAAAATATATAAATTCGTTTTGGACTTCAAAACAAAGACAATCGAATAATATTCATG
The DNA here is from genome assembly GCA_030152305.1 of Campylobacterota bacterium. Classification (GTDB taxonomy): domain Bacteria; phylum Campylobacterota; class Campylobacteria; order Campylobacterales; family Thiovulaceae; genus Thiovulum_C. The sequence goes on along the minus strand of JASKOM010000003.1, from coordinate 15,159 downwards.
AAATATCTTATCGAGCTTGTTTTAAAGCTGAATTGCCAAATTTTTTTATTAATTTATTATCGAATGAGCAAGATGTCATTTTTGATCCTTTTTCTGGTCGCGGAACAACAGTAATCGAAGCAGGTTTAATGAATAGAAATGTTATCACTAATGATATAAATCCACTTTCACAAATATTATCTGAACCGCGATTAAATCCGCCAACATTAAGCGAAATATCTGAACGATTAAATAATTCCTGAATATCGAAATACAAAAGAGCTGATTTTAAAAAAATCAAAAGAGCTTTTGGCTGATATAACAAAAATTAAAATTGAACAATTAAATAATATTTATGAAAAAGCTATATTTTTAACTGGTTCAGCGATTAAATTTGAGTTAGAAGATAATTGTGTTGATTTAACTATTACTTCACCACCTTTTTTAGATGTTATTGATTATAACGGCGATAACTGGCTAAGAAATTGGTTTAATAAAATTGAATCTCCAGAAATAGCAAATTTCAAAAAGTTAGATGATTGGAAAAAGTTTATTTTTGATGTTATGATAGAAATTTATCGTGTTACTAAACCTAATGGTTATTTTATTTTTGAAGTTGGTGAAGTAAAAAATGGAAAAGTTATGCTTGATGAGGTGTCAATTCCATTAGGTGAAAAAGCTGGTTTTGTTTGTGAAGCAGTCGTTATTAACGAACAAGAATTTACAAAAACAGCAAATATATGGAATGTTGATAATAATTCAAAAGGAACAAATTCAAATAGAATGTTAGTTTTTAAAAAAGGTGAAAAATGAGAACTTATCCAGAAATAAGAATTACTGAAGAAATGATTAAGGAAGCTAAAGAATTGATTAAAGATGTTCAAGTAAACAGAACAAGAGCATCTGAAATAGATACTATTGTAGCTATTTTAGGAGAATTTGTATTTGCTGACTGGAAAGATAATAATCAGATTCCGTGTCGAAGCACGGATAAAATATAATTTATATTTTTTTTAAATCTTCAAGAGTAGAGAGTAAAGCTCCCATTTTATTTTTTACTTCAAGTAATTCAAGTTCGTTTTGACTATCAGCAACAATTCCAGCTCCAGCTTGAATAAATACACGATTATCTTTAAATAAAGCTGTTCTTATTGTGATTGTGCTGTCCATGTTTCCATCAAATGAAAAATATCCAACTGTGCCACTATAAAAATTCCGTTTAATTTTTTCAAATTCTGCGATTAATTCCATTGCTCTAATTTTTGGAGCTCCTGTCATTGTTCCAGCTGTAAAAGTTGCTTTTAACAAATCGAACATATCAAACTGTTCGTCTAATTCACCAAAAATATCAGAAACCATATGCATAACATGAGAATATCTTTCGATTCGCATCATATTTGGCACAGAAATCGAACCTACTTTTGCTACTCGTCCAATATCATTTCTGCCTAAATCAATTAACATTAAATGTTCTGCTAATTCTTTTGGATCATTTAATAATTCATGTTCAAGTTCTCGATCTCGTTTAGAATCTCGACCTCGTTTTCTTGTTCCAGCTATTGGACGAAGTAATATTTCACCGTCTGTTAATTTAATCATAACTTCTGGAGAACTACCTGTTAAAGTAAAATCGAGATAATCCATAAAAAACATATAAGGCGATGGATTTTTTGATCTTAATAATCTATAAAACGAAAATGGATCTACCTCATCGAATTCTTCGTAATAACGATTACTAACAAGAATCTGAAAAACATCACCAGTCCGAATCATTTTTTTAGATTTATTAATCATTTCGAAAAAAGCTTCTTTGGAATGTTTTAAATGACCGTTATTTTTAGAAAATGCAGTTTTAACTGGTAAAGTAATTGTTGGATAACGAAGAGCTTTTTCAATATTATCAAATTCATTAATCATAAAATTATTATTGCTTATTATAGTTGTCAAACTAGTTCTATGCGAATATGCAACAACTAATTTAGGACGAATTAAATCAATATCAGGAATAGCTATTTCATCAGATAATTTTTCTAAATGAGGTTTCATAACTGGTTCAAAAATAGCAATAGCTTCGTAACCAACATAACCGATAAAACCATCAATAAAACCTATTTTTAGTTCTCGACTTTGTTCTTTATAAAAATTACTATCAACATTTTTAAATCTATTTTTTAAATATTCAATAGGCGAAACATTTAATTTAATTGTTTGATTTTCCTGATTTGTTAATAAAGTTTCATTATTAATATACTGTAATCGTTCTTCAACACCAATTGCAATAAAACTTGAATCACCATTTTCTCCACTTTCAAAAAGCAGAGAAATTTCACCTTCAAATAAATCTTTTAATTTAGAATAAATTTCAATTGGAGTTATTTGATCAAGCAACAGAACTTTATGATGAAACACTATTTATTTGCCTTTGATTTAACGATAAATGCCTCTTTAACGGCTTCTTGTTTAACAACAGTTAATTGCTTATTCGCATCCGCTCTTGTATTAAATGGACCAACAAGTAATTTTTTTAAATCTTTACCATTTCGTTTTAATGATACAACAGAATATTTTATATTTGCTTTTTCAAGTTTTGCAACAAATTTAGGATCTAGCTGATTTTGGAATGTTCCCAATTGAATAAAAAATTCAAATTTAGAAACATGTTGTTTATCAGTCGAAGAAGCTTGATTTTTTTGAGAATCTTTATTTGCTGTTTTTTCAGGTTTATTTATTTGAGTGTCTTTAGATTGTTCTGTTTTTTCAGGTTTCTCAATTTTTTCAGGTTTTTCTATTTTTTGTTGAACTTTTTGTTGATCTTTTTGAGTTTTATTATTTACTGCAACTTTAGAACCATCTTCACCACCATCAAAGCCTCCACCATTTAATAAAGTATCTCTTATTCCAGAACTATCATCACCAGTTGGTGGAATAGGCGATGAGGTAGTTGATACCGATGATACTGTTGAACTTTGAATATTAGTCTGATTATTTTCAGAGAATTTTCTTTTTTCTAAAGCATCATTTGGAGAGTCGTTTAAAAAAGGATCTTCTTCGGAATATTTACTTTTTTTAGCAGTTTTTAACTCTTCATCTTGAGACGATCCTGAACCAGATGAAGCTATATTAATACCAATAATTGCAACAATTGTCGCTACTGCACCACCAACAATAAATTTTTTTCTAGATTTGCCTTTTTCAGGATCTGAAAAAACTATATCAGATAAATTTTCATTATCAAATTTTTCTTTATTTTCTAACAAGTTTATTTAACCCCATATATTTTATAGGTGCTTTGACCAAGCAGCACCTCGTTCTTTAGCATATACCTCATACGGTAAAACAAGAATATTAAATTGCGGAGGAACATCAGGATTAGGAAACATTCGCCACTGTTTTGGCATTCGTGTGCCAAGTTTCATAGATAATGTTTTTCCAAGCTGATAAGCCTCATTTAAAGTAGTATGACCCTTATGAACATATAAATGAAGATGTCCTTTAGTTTTGCTTTCAAAAGCAGTAAAGTTAATAAAACCTTCTTCTCGAAGCATAAGTTGAGCTCGATGATAAAATTTTTGCGGATCAGTTCCATTATAATCAAAAATGATATTTTCAACTTTATCACTTTTGCTAATAATTCCATGAGCAACAGTTATTTCTTTTGAAAGATGTTGATTAACAATTTGTTGAGAAAGCAATTTATCGATTCTCTTAAACTTATCAAAGTATGTTCGACCGTTAAACTGAACTTTTTCAGTTGTTCCACTTTGAAGTTCAAAGTAATGACTATTAATTATTTTAATAAGCTTAAGATCCATAGGTGTCATATAAAAGTCCTTTAATAAGTCGGTCTGTCATAAATAACGAATCTCTTTGCTAATTCTTCTAACTCTTTTTTGATTATTTTTTGTTTTTCAACATTTGAAATATCATCAAGAACATCAGCTATTTTATTTGCAATTAATTCAAATTCTGTCTCTTTCATGCCTCTTGCAGTTAAAGCTGGAGAACCAATTCGAACACCACTCGTAACAAAAGGACTTCGAGTTTCACCAGGAACAGTATTTTTATTAACAGTAATTCCGCTATTTCCAAGAGCAATATCAGCATCTTTTCCAGAAAACGGTTTATTTAAAAACGATAATAAAACAAGATGATTATCTGTTCCACCGCTAACAATTGAATAACCTCGTTTTGTTAAAACTTCACCAAGAACACGAGCATTTGCTTTAACTTGTCTAGCATATTCTTTCCATTCTGGAGATAAATTTTTTCCAAAACCAACAGCTTTTGCAGCGATAACATGAACAAGTGGTCCACCTTGAATCCCTGGGAAAATAGCTTTATCGATTTTTTTAGCATATTCTTCGTTATTTGTCATGATTAAACCACCTCGAGGACCTCGAAGAGTTTTGTGAGTTGTTGTTGTTACGATATGGCAATGTGGAAATGGATTCATATGTTCACCAGCAACAACAAGCCCAGCAATATGAGCGATATCAGCCATTAAAATAGCTCCGACCTCATCAGCAATTTTTCTAAATCTAGCAAAATCGATTTCTCGAGAATATGCACTTGCACCACAAATTAACATTTTAGGTTTTACGATTTTTGCAATATCTAAAACTCTGTCATAATTAATTCGTCCGTCAAGTTCAACACCATAATGAAAACTTTGATAATTTTGACCTGAAAAACTAACTTTTGCACCGTGAGTTAAATGTCCGCCGTGGCTTAAATCCATGCCAAGAATTTTATCTCCAGCATTTAATAAAGATGCATAAACTCCCGCATTTGCCTGACTTCCAGAATGTGGTTGAACATTTACAAAATCACAACCGAATAATTTTTTAGCTCGATCGATAGCAATTTGTTCAACTTCATCAGCATTTTCACAACCGCCGTAATATCGTTTTTTTGGATAACCTTCAGCATATTTATTTGTAAAAAGACTGCCCATAGCTTCCATAACTTCAGGAAAAGTGAAATTCTCACTTGCGATCATTTCTAAACCGCTGTTTTGTCGTTCTAATTCTCGTTCGACGGCACTATAAATTTCTGGATCACCAATTTTTAAAAAACTCATTATATTTTTCTCCTATATATTTATATTTTTTTAATTTTCTTCGTTTATTTCTAATTCACCATGTAGCGGTTTCATGGCTGGAAATAATAAAACATCTCGAATACTAATGCTATTTGTCAAAAGCATAACAAGACGATCAATTCCAATTCCTTGACCAGCTGCTGGTGGCATACCATACATTAAAGCCCGAATATAATCTTCATCCATTTCGTGAGCTTCGTGATCACCTTTTGACTTAGCATCTATTTGAGCTTTAAATCTTTCATATTGATCAATCGGATCGTTTAATTCGCTAAAACCATTTGAAACTTCAGTTCCAGCGATAAACAGTTCAAATCGATCAGCAATTTGTGAATTTTGATCTGATCTTCTTGCAAGAGGACTTATATCAATTGGAAAATCAATAACAAAAGTCGGATTAATTAATTTATCCTCGACAAAATTACCAAAAAGTTCTGATTGCAAATAGCCAATAGAAGCATTTCTATTAAATTCTATCTTATTTGCATTTAAAAACTCAATGATTTTTTCTCGAGAATTTATTATCTCATCAGAAATTCCACCGATTTCTCGAATAGATTCTAAATAACCTATTTTTCTAAATGGAGTTGAAAAATCTATTTCAAAATTATCATACTGCAATGTTTTTTCAAGATTTAATTTATTAAATAAATTTTCAAATAAATCTTCTGTTAATTTTATTAAATCTTCAAATTTATGAAAAGCCCAATAATATTCTAACATTGTAAATTCAGGATTATGAGTATGATCCATTCCTTCATTTCTGAAATTACGATTAATTTCGAAAACTGCATCAAAACCACCGACAAGCAATCGTTTTAAATATAATTCAGGAGCAATTCGTAAAAAGCGATCAACACCTAAAGCATTATGATGAGTAACAAACGGTCTCGCATTTGCGCCTCCAGCAATTGGATGCAACATTGGAGTTTCAACTTCCAAAAAGCCTTTTTGTTCAAAAAAATGTCTAATTTGCGAAACGATTTTACTTCGTTTTTCAAAAACAGAACGAACTTCTGAATTAACGATCATGTCTAAATATCGTTGTCGATATCTTAATTCTTTGTCTTGAAGACCATGAAATTTTTCAGGAAGTGGAGCGATTGCCTTTGTTACGATTTCGAATTTATTAACATGTAACGATAATTCGTTTGTTTTTGTAACAAAAGGATATCCAGTTGCTTGAATGATATCACCGACTTCAGCTAATTTTTTTATATTTTCGAACCATTCGCCAAGTTCATTTTTGCTGACATATAATTGAATTTGACCAGCTGAATCTTCAATTTTAAAAAATGAAGCTTTACCCATTAATCTTAAAAATTTTATTCGTCCAATTAATGTTACAGAAACTGACTCATCTCGTCTATTTTCTAAATCAAAAACATAACCAAATTTTTCACTAAACTCATTTGAAAGAAAAGTTCTTTCAACTCTATTTTCATATGGATTTTTTCCAATTTGTCTAAGCTCATTAGCTTTTTCTATTCTTTGTTCTATATATCTATTACTAAACAATATTTAATATTTTTCCTTTCTTAATTATAAATTATCTTTTTCTTGACATTTTTGACAAATTCCAAAAATTTGCATTGAATGTCCAACTACTTTAAACCCTAACGAGTTGGCGGTAATTTCCTGTATTTTTTCAACATCATCATTTGAAAATTCTACGATAAGACCACAACTTTTACAAATAATATGATCGTGATGAGCTTTTGAAGCGAGTTCGTATCTTTTGGCATCTTTTTCTGAAACAATAGCTGTTACAAAATTTTCTTTTTCAAGAAGCAAAAGAGTTCGATAAACAGTAGCTATACCTGTTTTACTTTTCGGATAAGAATCATGTATTTTTTGATATAACTCTTCTGGAGTAATATGAGTTCTAAGAGAAAATAGTTCTCTTAGAATTTGCTCTCGCTGTCGAGTAAATTTTAATTTATTATTTTTAATAATTTTTTTAAAATCTAACAGGAGAGTTCTATAATCAACAAAACATTTAAATTCAGTTTCAATTTTATATTCTGTTTGCATTGAATTAATTATCTTTGAATTTCTTCTTCGATTTTTTGTTCAACGATTTCATTTACTTTTTTATTAACAGCATTATTAATTTCTTCAGTTGTTGGAATTGCATTTTTAATATTTTGAACATCGTTAGAAATATTATTATTTGACGAAGATTCTCTTGAAGAAACAACTGCTGAAAAATCAGCATTAACGATTTCAGCTCCAATTTGTAAAAGATACGGAGTTATGACACTACCTGCTGTGCTATTTTTTAATGTTTCGCCCGTAACTTTTATGCTAAATGTTGCATGAAAAATAACTGCAATAATCATTACGATTTTTGCTCCTGCAAAAGTAAAACCTAATAAACGATCAAGTGATCCTAAGCCACTTTTTTCACTTAAAAGCGAAAAGAAATTACCAAGAAGTGTTGAACCGAACCAGAAAATAATAAGAGTTGCTAAAAAACCTGTTACAGAAATAACTGAACCGTTTGATAAATGTAAAAAATTGTCATTAATATACAAACCTGCATCATGTCCTAATCTTGTGCCGACATAAACACCGCCAACAATTCCTATTAAACCAAATAGCTCTTTAAAAAGCCCGTTAAAAAGCCCTTTAATTCCTAAAAAAATAACTATTGCAATGATGCCTAAGTCTAAAGTTGTCATGTTTTCCATTACAAAACTCCAAGTGTTTTAAAATATTTGACAGGTTAAAAGTGTGATTTTTACCGTTGCGATTTTAACATATTTACTATTCGATCTATATTTTTTTGAATTGTTAAATATTCGTTATTGCTAAAATAATTTAAATAAAATGGTTCTGTTATTATCGAATAATTATCGATATCTCGATGTATATTTACAGCCCAAATATAATTTATATTTTTATAATTTAATAAAAATCTGGCTGAAAGCGAATCGCTAATTGAACCCAAATAACTTCCAGAAATTAATAAAACTTTTGTATTTAAATATTCGATTAAATCTATAAATAATCGTTTGTTATCAATTGGAGTCATTAAACCACCAGCACCTTCGATAATTATAATTTCAGCATATTTTTCTAGATTATCTATTTTATTTTTTATTTTTTCGAAATTTATTTCTTTGCCATTTCGTGCAATTGCAGGAGCTGAAGGCAATTCGAAAATATACGGAACTACCTCATCGATATTAATATTTAATAAATTATTATTTAAACTTTGAGCTAATTTATGCAAACGAGAGCCATCAATTGGAATATTATTTATTGCTCCAGTTTCAATTGGTTTAACATAAGCCACACGGAAACCTAAATTAGCAAACTCTTTTAATAAAAGTTCAGAAACATAGCTTTTACCAATATCTGTATTTGTAGCTGTAACAAATATTTTATGAGACATTTTATTTATTAAAATACTCGATTAAATTTTTTTCAGTAACTACACAGTTCGATGAACCGCATATTTCAGAAAAATAGCTATTAACTTGTTCGGTTTCTGTTTTGTCAGTTTCTCCAATCGAAAATAAAAGCGAAACAGAATTTCTAACTGATTCGTCGTTTAATTCGTTTATCAAAGTTGATTTTATTGTTGTGAATTCGTTTATATTATTTGTTGATGAGGTCAGCGGTTTATGAAAACAGTTGCCATCAAATTTTTCATAATCGTTTATATAACAAGTTTCACCAGTTTGCGAAATAAATTCGACCTCATCGACAAGAACAATTGAACCAGTTTGATCTGTTAATTTAATCGTTGAAAAATCGTCTCGAGATAAAAGCCAAATATCTAAATTTTCATATTTTCCAACTGATTTTTTTTCTAAACCGTAACAACCAAGATTATATAAACATGAAATCGAATCTAATTCACCATTTGTATTATTCGAAAGTTCTCCGTAACCCGATAAAATCGATGCAATATCATTCGAAGTTATTCCAGTAATTAACGATTTAAGATCATGATTTAAATTATAAATATCTTCTAAATCAACAGAAATATTATTTTGATTTGAATTATTATCGATAATTTCAAGTAGCAAAACAGGATTAATCGATAAACAGGCTTGTCGTTCATCTCGAGATAAATTATAAAATTCTGTTTTGTTACATGAAGTTTCGCTTTTGCCATTATTATTTAAAACAGTTTTGTATTCAACTAGACCACGATCAATATAATTATTATTAAATCTGTCTAATATAATCGAAGTTACAGCTAAATTTTTTTCGTCAAGACTTATATTATTATTAGAATAAGCACGATATAAATCTTCGCCAATTTGAATTATGTCGTAACCAGCCAAACCAAAATAAGCCATTCCACGGTTTAAATGACATTCATCATTTGTAAAACCGCTGCAATCATTTAAATCAGAAAGAGCATCATTAAAATTTCCATTATCGATATTTTGCAAAATTTCATATCGACGACTTTCTTGTGAATCAGTTTTGCAACCTGAACCTAAAAATATAAAGGCAAAAGCAAACGATAATTTTTTCATGTGATTTATTTTCTCTTTTTTTGAATATCCATTTTTCGTCTTTTTTCCCAAAGACTTTTTCGAGAAATACCAAGATGTTGAGAAATTTCTGTATCAGGCATTTTATATTGATTATGAATAACAATCTGTTTAATATAATCAGAAACAGATAAAATTTCGCCAGTGTCTATAAATTTAATATTAGACATGACATTAATAATACGATAGCCATCTAATTTTAATTCTAATTCATGTTCAGTTGAACCGATAATAACATCTAATTTTTTAGCAACATTTATTAAATCTTCTTTTTCTTTTGGAAGCAAAGTTGAGAAATCTCGAAAATAATAAATAACGGCTGTATTATGATTTTGAGGCAAAGTTTTTATATCTTTTGTCGAAATAAATTCAACCATTTTATTTCGATGTTTTGCATAAAAAAAGGCAAACGAATCTAAAAATCGTTCAACTTTTGCAACGATAAAAACAGGCAAATCAAAATCATATTTTAATTCAGCTGTTGGATCAGCTTCAAAAACTCGATTCATAAATTTTAAATATCGTTTTTCGCGATCTTCTAAATCTTGAATTCGTTGAAAAGTCGTAATTTTTTTTATTAACGAATCCATAATAAACGGTTTTAAAATATAATCATTAACACCATATTCCATAGTTTTCGTTAAAAAATCATTATTTAAATAAGAGACCATTAAAATAACAGTAGATTTTTTAAATTTACGAATAATTTTAAAAAAATTATCTTCATCTTGAAGATTGGCGGAAAGAACAACAACAGAAAAAGTTCTTTCGTCAAGATCAACTGCTTTTTTTGTTGTTGATAAAATAACTGTGCTAAAACCGAGAGCATCTAATTTTGAAGCGATACTATCCGCTAAATATGTTTCGTTTTCCATGATTAAACATTTTTTTACTCGCAACTTATATTCTCCAATCTATATTTTTTAATATTACTGTTGAAAGAACCATTAAACCTTCTTTTCTGCCAATAAATCCTAATTTTTCGGTTGTCGTAGCTTTAATATTTATATTAAATGGCTCAACATTTAATTTACTTGCTAATAAATTTCTAATTTCTAATTTATATTTTTTTAATCGAGGTGTTTCAGCCAGAACCGTAATATCGGCACTTGAAAATTCAAGACCTATTTTTTCGATTAAATTTTTTACATTTTCTAAAAGTTCCAATGAACTAATTCCGTTATATTTCATGTCGTTATCTGGAAACAATTCTCCGATATCACCGATACCTGAAGCTCCTAAAATTGCATCAATTAACGAATGAATTAAAACATCGCCATCTGAATGAGCAAGAAAAGATAAAGGCGAATCAATTTCAACACCACCTAATTTCATGCTATTTTTTTCATCTTTTATTTTAAACTGATGAACATCGACACCATTTCCGATTCTTATTTTATCACTAAATAGTTCCGTTTTGAAACATTCGCTATGAATAATATCAGAATAAAAAGTTATTTTTTTTGCTCGTTCATCACCTAAAACAAAAAGTCGAGTTCCATCATATTGAACAATTAAACTACTTTCATCTGTAAAAGCGATATTATTTTCGAGTTTAATTAACTTTTTTAATAAATTTGTTCGTGAAAGTTGAGGAGTTTGAATTAATTTGACCTCATCGCGATTAATCGTTTTATCAGCAAAAACAACAGTATCAGAAACTGGAAGATATGGAACAACAACATCAGCTTTATCGATTTGGGCAAGAATTCGAAATATCATGTCATCGGGAATAAAACATCGGGCAATATCAGAAATCATGACAAATTCAGTATCGATAAATTCGAGACCATTTTTAATAGATTCTTGACGAGTAGAACCACCAGCAACAATTTCGACATTAGTCATATATTTAAATAAATTAATTTCCTCTCGATGAGCCGTAATAATAATTTTATGAAAAATATTTAATTTTTGAAACTTTTGCAAAACATCAAGCCAAAGAGGTTTATCTTCAACACGAAGCCACTGTTTTTTAGTTTTCATTTTGAATCGACTTGATTCACCTGCACTTAATAAAATTAGAGATATGTTTGACACGATATTATCCTTAATAATAAATAAAAAATTTTTATAAAAAAATAATTTATCACAAAATGGAGCCTAAAACTCACACATAAATATCAATTTATAATTTTTGTGAAATATTTATATAAATTGCCATCATAACATATACTAATCGTTCAGAATAACAAATTTCACCTGTCATTACAGGCAACCTCGTTGTCCGTGCATCGACAAGAAAACTATGAATTATTATTTTTTATTAACTTATTTAAAGCTCCAGAAATAAATTCGGGATGACCTGATTCAAAATGACAACAACCAAACCTGTCATCTCGTGTTTGACACGGGATCTAATAATATTAAAATTACGAAAATATCAAATTAATCAAAAGGATTTATTCGTGAGCGAAGTCGAAAAAGAAGAAAATCTCGTTAAAAAAACCTGTCGTGAATTAGGAATTACCCAAAAAGAATTAGCGGAAATATTAGAAGTTACACCACATACGATTACTAATTGGTCAAAATATGGCATGGATAAAACTACAAAAACAGCTTTAGAAGGTTTAGTTTATAAAAATAAATTTAAAGAAATTCAGGAAAATATAATAGACTTTAAAAACTTCTCATTTTAGTTATTGACTTATGTAAATATTTTTCATACAATTTCCAAACCAAGTAGAATCGCAACTTCTATTTGAGTCTTGATTTGGAAAAGCAAATGCAGTCAAATTTTAACACAAAAATAATCGAACTCATAGAAAATGAACCCAGAATTTCTCATCGAGTTATCGCCGAACAAACACAAAATCAAGAAGAATCTATTTCTCGTTTAATTCGAGATAATTTAACAGACTTGGAAGATTTTGGACACCTCGGATTTGAAATCCGAACTGTTAAAAACTCGGTAGGAGCGATAAACGAACAAAAAATCTATTTTCTAAACGAGCAACAAACAACTTTATTAATGTCTTATTTACGAAATAATCCAATCGTGAAAAACTTTAAAAAACTTCTTGTTAAAGAATTCTTTCGAATGCGAGAGCTTTTACAAAATCAAAAATCGCAAACTCAAACTTCTCAACTTCCAAAATTAACAAACGAAACTGAACAAATTATCGAACTCGATAACAATTTCACAGCAACTGAAAAGTTAATCGCAAATTTGCAAAATATGAATCCAGCGACTCTTTACCGACTTGATCAATTTTATAGAGAATTTCATAACTTTTCACCGTTGCAAACTTTTGACATCGATCTAAATTCGCAATTTTTTCTTCCAACTGAACTTGGCAAAATGATTAATAAATCAGCGGTTGAAATTAATTTGATTCTCGAACACAAAGGTTTTCAAGTTCGAGAAAATGGTGTTTGGCAAATTACAGAATCGGGTCGTGATTTTGGGATTTTGATCGTTGGCAAATATAATCAAATAAAATGGAAGTTAAAAACGATTTTGTAATTTGTAGGGAACGGTCTGCGACCGTTCCGAAAGACAACAACGACCGTTCCGAAAGACAACAACGACCGTTCCGAAAGACAACAACGACCGTTCCGAAAGACAACAACGACCGTTCCGAAAGACAACAACGACCGTTCCGAAAGACAACAACGATCATTCCGATAAAAATGAAAAGCCGAAAATATTAAAATTACGAAAATATCAAATTAATCAAAAGGATTTATTCGTGAGCGAAGTCGAAAAAGAAGAAAATCTCGTTAAAAAAACCTGTCGTGAATTGGGAATTACTCAAAAAGAGTTAGCGGAAATGATTGGAGTTAGTCCAAAAACTGTTTCAGATTGGACGGTTGGTCGCTTACAAATTACAACTCCTATAAATAAATTACTTAAATTACTTATAAAAGATAAGAATTGTAATGTTTTATTGAATTCTATTAATCTAGTTATTGCAAAAAATAAAGAAATAATTTGACTTTGAATATAATTATATTATATAATAATTGTAGAGGAAGAGAAGAAACTTACATCCAATAACTAACATCTCTTCCTGACAATCCGTTTTTAAGGAAATATCGTGGATATTTTAACACATAATTTTAGCTTTGAGACAAAAAATCTTAATACTTTTTCTTTTGATTTTGACATTTGGTTTATTGCAAAAGAAATTTCTGACATTCTCGGCTATTCGCGAACTAATAAAATGCTTGAAAGATTAGATGACGACGAAAAGAAAACGATACATCGAAATAGTGCTTCGATTAGTGCATCGTTTTTTGGAAATCAAGGTGCTTTGATTTTAATAAATGAAAGCGGTTTATATAACGGAATTTTTGGCTCAAACATGCCTCTTGCCAAACAATTCAAAAAATGGATTACAAGCGAAGTTCTTCCGTCGATTCGTAAAACAGGAAACTATTCAATTTCTCAAACTTCTCAACTTCCAAAATTAACAAACGAAGCTGAACAAATTATCGAACTCGATAACAATTTCACAGCAACAACAAACTTACTCGAAAACTTGCGAAATACAAATCAAATTGATCTTTACCGACTCGATCAGTTTTATCGCAAATTTTATAACTTTTCACCGTTGCAAACTTTTGAGATCGATCTCGATTCGCAATTTTTTCTTCCAACTGAACTTGGCAAAATGATTAATAAATCAGCGGTTGAAGTTAATTTGATTCTTGAAAACAAAGGTTTTCAACTTCGAGAAAATGGTGTGTGGCAAATTACAGAATCGGGTCGTGATTTTGGGATTTTGATCATTGGCAAATATAATCAAATAAAATGGAAGTTAAAAACGATTTTGTAATTTGTAGGGAACGGTCTGCGACCGTTCCGAAAAACAACAACGATCATTCCGAAAAACAACAACGATCATTCCGAAAAACAACAACGATCATTCCGTGAAAAACAACAACGATCATTCCGATAAAAACAACAACGATCATTTCGATAAAAATGAAAAACTTTTGCTATTATTTTCAATATGTTTTTATTGCTTTTTGCAAAATTGAAAAAAACATAAATACGAAAGGTTATTTATTATGCGGTTTAGATTTTTATCTATTATTTTTATGTTGGTTTTATTTGGCGGTTGTGCATTTGGCAAACCAACCAACAGCAATATTGAAGCAATTTTGCAACTTGACACTGGCGGACATTCCGCGAAGATTAGGAAAGTGCTAATTACAAAAAGCGGTGATTTAGTTTAGGCTAGTGATGATAAAACGATTCGAATTTATGACCCAAAAACTGGACGAGAAAAACGAAAAATTCTCGGGCAAATTGGGGCTGGAAGTGAAGGCATGATTTACTCAATTGCACTTTCACCTGATGAGCGATTTTTAGCAGTTGGTGGATTTTTGGCAAAAAGCGGAAGTGGTGAAACTGGTCAAATTCGAATTTACGATTTTCAATCTGGTGAGATTGTTCAAATCTTGAAATCACACACGAATGTTATATATGGTTTAGCTTTTTCAGCTGATGGCGAATATTTAGCTTCAGGTTCAGGCGATTCGACAGTTAAAATTTGGAAAGTAAGAAATTGGACTTTAAATTCAACAATTTCAACTCATTCGGATGATGTTCAA